>NZ_VDEU01000002.1:0-710785 GCF_013393115.1 Pseudoalteromonas sp. Scap03
GGCCCACGATAACCATGCGCTTTATCGAATACCGTAGTGCAACTTGTTGTCAAAACACACGCCAGTAGCACACAGTAAAATTGCAGTGCAGTTTTACGCTTATAGTCCTTCATACTCAGCCTTCCTTGGTTTTAAAATTTGCTTTCTACAGTCAACCATATCCCAACAATCCGTTTCAGGTACGCCGTAGTACCAGGCTCGAAAAATCGGTTGATACTTTTCAATCACCCGTTGTTGCATACGTTTTGAAAAATGGGGTAAGTACATAGTTTTGATCACCGTAATGTGCCTTTTAATCGTCTTTCCTAAATTAAAGCGCTCTTGCCAAAGCTGCATTTTTCCATTGAAATGCTCATTACTATCTGGTGCCGCGTTCTGCATCATCACTTTGCCTTGCTCGGCCCACCCAGCTACTTTATTCATTTGTTCAGCAAACGGCTTAACGGTAAACGTGATATGTATGGGATCATCAGCATCGGTGGGCGCAAAGCCTCGCGTAAATACATTGTAATGATAATTAGGATGGGTAACCTTAAAAAGAATTGTTGCATAGGCATTGGGTTGTAATAAATCCACACGATCCCGTGGGAAGGTAATTGGCTTATTAGCATAGGCAGTTTTAAAGTATCTATAACCTGAGTCTATGCCACAACTACTATGACCACATGACTCTGTATACACGGACTCTATCAAAAAAGGATACTCTGGCACTGAGCCATCTTCTGTTTCAATCGTCACAACAATGGGCCCACGATAACCATGCGCTTTATCGAATACCGTAGTGCAACTTGTTGTCAAAACACACGCCAGTAGCACACAGTAAAATTGCAGTGCGGTTTTACGCTTATAATCCTTCATATTCAGCCTTCCTTGGTTTTAAAATTTGTTCTTGCAAGTCATACTTTAATTGGCAACACTTGCGAATTAAAAATTAACGTAGCGAACGAGACTAATTTATTACTCAAAGTTGAGTACTGCCAATTGCACCAGCCGTTCAACTGTGGTGCCTTGAAGGTTTTTAGGCGCTTTAGGATAATATTTCGATTTTGGCGTTTTAATAGTTATAAACCCATGATTGGTGGCCATTTCGTGGGCTAGCAGTTTTCGTTCTTTGGGTGTTAAATGGTTTTCATGTATTTTGCTTAATTCGCCACTATCAAGCCATATTCCCGCACAGCTTGGGCATTCATCTATTTCAACTGCTTTTAGCGGTGAAAAATACCTGCGCATCATCACTATGCTTGGGCATTTAGGGCAATTCACTCGCATTGCGACTTCACTCTCACCTTCGGCATAATTACTTAAATACTTAAATACTTAAGTAAAACCTGACCATGTTTTAACTCTGGCGAGCTAAATTTAAAAATTTGGCTGTTATCGAAAAAAACGCCTCCTAACGACGATGTATAAACAGTGATACCGTCAACTAATATAGACTCCAATGGTGTATTCGTGCGAGGGCACAACATTTTCAAAATCCTTTTTATTTTAATACGTAAAGTTAAATAGTTATTCTAATGCTTTGTGTATCAGGCCAATTAATGGTGGTAGCAATGTAGTATGACCTGCCAATACAAACTCATGTGTATTATCTGACATTTTTTGTCACGTGTGGCGAATAATCCCAATCCATTTTTCTTCATCATAATCAGGTTTTGAACCTGCAAGGCTAAGCATGAAATGCTCAATAAATATATGGGTGTTGGCTATTCACCTGTTCGATTAGCGAAATTGCGATATTAAACATGGCTACTAAAGTATGTTTTGCTTTTTTCATTTTAAACACCAGTAAAACAATAAGCTAGGCTGTTGTTAAAAACCAACGCATTAATTGAGTGAACTTGTTATTATCATAAGATCAGCGCGCATAAGTAATAATTAAAATTTTAAAAAGTGAAATTCAACATGCTAAAAAAAACAATCTTAGCTATTGCCTTAGCAGCCACCTCGCTGCCAAGCTTAGCCGACAGTAACAGCGACTTAACAACCATTATTGATAACCATTGGCAAAACGCCAAAGCAGAAAAAATATTTTTTAGAACCGATCCAGACGGTTGGAAACCAAACGGCACATTGCCAAATTGGAGTGAGCAAGCCATTGCTAAGCGCCAAGCTTATAACAACAGCGTATTAAAAAGCTTAGCCAGCATTGACCCAAAAACACTCAATAGCGAGCAGCTAATGAACTACCGCTTATTTAAATATGAGCGAGAAACAGAGCAGCAAAGCTACCTTTATCAAGATAAGTATTTTCCGGTTAATTTTTTAAGTGGCTGGCATACTTACTTTGCAGAAGCGCCAGCTAACATGGCCTTTTTAACTGCCGAGGATTACGATGCATTTTTAGTTAGCCTTAGTGACTACCCTCGTTTTAATCAGCAAAACATTAATTTAATGAAACAAGGCATTCAAACCGGTTTTACACATTACTGCGAAACGTTTAAAAATTATGGCCAAAGCATTAACGCTCATATAGTTAAACAACCTGAGAATAGCGCCTTATATGAGCCATTTACCCGCATCCCTAATACATTTAACGCAGCGCAAAAAGAAACTTACCAAAATAAAGCTAAAACAATAATTGCCTCAAAAGTTGTGCCTGCTTACGAGCACTTTTACGACTTTTTTGAAAACGAATATATGCCGCACTGTAGATCGCAGCCGGGTATTGCAAGTATTAAAGGTGGCCTTGATTATTACAAGTACACGGTTAATTACTACACCACCACTAACGCTACACCTAAACAAATTCATGAACTTGGTCTAAAAGAAGTGGCGCGCATTAAAGCACAAATGCAAGCCATTATTGATAACGTTGGTTTTGAAGGCAGCTACAGCGACTTTTTAAAATTTTTAGCAACCGATGAGCAATTTTACGCAAAAGACGCCCAAGATTTATTAGAAAAAACCGCTTTTATAACGCAAAAAATGTATGGCAAACTCCCCACTTACTTTGGCCATTTACCGCGTAACACCTTTACTATAAAAGGCTCAGCGAGTCGTGGTGCGTTTTATATGCCACCGCCAGATAACCGCTCACCTGGCACTTACTTTTTAGCCTCAACACCTAAATTGCAGCCTTTATATAATTTAGAAGCACTTAGCCTGCACGAAGCTATTCCTGGGCATCATTTACAAAACGCCATTGCAATGGAGTTAGACGTTCCTGAATTTAGACGCACACTGAGTCACTCAGCATTTGGCGAGGGCTGGGCACTTTATACAGAGCGTTTAGGTAAAGAAGCGGGCTTTTACCAAAGTCCATACAGTGACTTTGGTCGTTTAGGCTACGAAATGTGGCGCGCAGTGCGCTTAGTGGTTGATACCGGCATTCATGCCTTTGGCTGGAGCCGCCAAAAGGCGATTGATTATTTGGCTGATCATACCGCCTTGCCACAAAGCGCCGTGGAAGATCAAATAGACCGCTATATTTCATGGCCAGGCCAAGCGCTTTCATACAAAATGGGCGAAATTAAAATACGCGAACTGCGTGCAAAAGCCGAAAAAGAACTAGGCGCACAATTTGATATACGCAGCTTTCACGACACCGTTATTGGTCAAGGTTCACTTCCTATGGCGGTACTTGAAGATGTAATTAACGACTGGATAGCACAGCAAAAATTAGCTATCTAAGATACAACGGAAACGAGTAAGAGGCGGTATTGTTATCGCCTCTTTTTAAAGCTCTATTAAACACCTCAAAACTAATCCCTGCTCGCTTTTGCTTCGTAAAATAAATGATTTTAAAAACCAGAGCATAAGTATGAAAAAACGTATTCTGTATTGGCTGCAAAATGATTTGCGCATTGACGACAACCCCATACTCAATGATTTATCACAACAACAATGTAAGTTGGACCTGGTCTTTGTGATTAACCCTGCTTGGTTTAAAAGCAATAACTATCAACAAAAACCCTATGGTGTCCACAAACAACGCTTTTTAATGCAAAGCCTTTATCAGCTTCAGGAGTTTGTTTTAGAGCTTGGCCAAACTTTACATATTTTAGAAGGCGATCCGGTAAAGGTATTAACACAGCGTATTAATGAGCTTAGCATTGACGAAGTTGTATATAGCCAGCAAATAGGTGTATATGAACAGCGCCAAATTAGTGCTCTTAAGTCAAAATGCACGACTGTGGTATTTAAATCTGTGATGCAAGATACTTTATATCAACAACAGCAACTGCCCTTTGAACTAGCTAATTTACCAACCGGCTTTACACCTTTTAGAAAAAAGATCGAAGCGGCAGAAATTAGTTTAACCACACATACATTTTCAGCAGCAAGATTGCCTCCACCTATTATACTTTGCGCAAAACAACCGATAGAAAAGCCAGCAACAGGGAATACACAATTACTTGGTGGGCATCAGGCTGCGCTTGAGCACTGCCTCAACTATTTTTCATCCCCACTACCGAGTAGCTATAAAATCACTCGTAATGAGCTGGATGGCTTTGATAACTCTACAAAATTTAGTAGCTGGCTGGCTTTTGGCTGTATTAGTGCCAAGCAAATTTTTTGTGCAGTAGATGCTTATGAAGCGCAGTATGGAGCGAACGAGTCAACTTACTGGATCAAGTTTGAATTGCTCTGGCGTGAGTATTTCAAGTGGCATGCAATTAATGTTAAGCATCAGTTATTTACCTTTAAAGGTAAGAAACAAAGCTCGCCACTTACCACGTTTAGCCCGAATCGTTTTGCTAAATGGTGCCAAGGCAGTACACCTTACCCGTTAGTTAATGCCATTATGAAAGAGCTAAATGCAACAGGCTTTATTAGCAATCGCTCAAGACAAATCGTTGCTAGTTGTTTAGTAAACGAACTACAACTAGACTGGCGCTATGGTGCGGCTTACTTTGAGCAACAGTTAATCGATTACGATGTGGCGTCGAATTGGGGTAATTGGCAATATATTGCTGGAGTTGGGGTCGATCCGCGCGGCGGACGTCACTTTAATTTGCAAAAACAAACCCAGCAATATGATCCGCACGGTGAATACATTGCTAAGTGGCAAGGAAATGAGCACTGCGATACACAATTAGATGACTTAGACGCCGCTGATTGGCCAGTGTAATAACATAACCTCAAACATAATACTGGCTAGCTGACTCTCGTTATAAGCCCAAGGTTAAATCTTGGGCGAGAGTGCCGCTGGGTTTTTCTACTACGCGGTTAACTTCAACCCCGTTATGCTTAATAATAAAAGTGGGGGTATATTGTAAGTCATGCGCCAGGGCAATACCTGCCTCATCACGTTTGTCATAACCGACTGTAACAAAGGTTATTTTCGAAAGTTTAACCTTAGACTCATCGAGTAACTTTATTAATCGGGGGACTTCACGGGCACTGTCATGACACCACGTACCTAAAAGCACTAGCACCTCTTTACCTGCTAATTTTTGCATCAATACAACGTCTTGCGGTGTGGGCGAAAATGTTTGGTATTGCTTAGCAAATTTATCGTGCTCGCTTAATAAACGCTTAGCAGTCATAGCGTCCGAGTGTGGTTTGAGCGTTGCATTCACTGCCAGTGGTAAACTCAACATTAAAAGTAAAATTAATTGTTTAAACATATCTTATACTTAAATAGTGTTTTAGTTACTATACCCACAATCGAGCTTAAGTAAATAAAAGTTACTTGCTTTTATCCATAAAATCATCCACTTGTGATAAAACGGCTAAGTACTCACGTTTGGCTTCTTTGTTTTGTTCTAATTTATCTAAGTCACCGATTAACGTTACTAATTGCGTATGTGAATAACTCGACGTTGTTTTAAACTCGTTCGACGCCCCCACACCACTGAGTCGTTTTCTTTCATCCATACTATGACTATCTTCATTTTTCTCGAGCCAAATATCATTAATAAGACGAATATTACTCTCACTGGTGGTGGTTTCTTTCAATTCTTTTTTTAGCTTGTATTGAGATATTTCGGGATTAAACTGATAAACTTTTTTATCTACATCCACCTCATGAGCCTGATCAAGGGCAACCAATTCGTTATTTTTTACAGCGGTACCAATAGTGTAATTTTCTTGTTTATCATAATAATCAGGAGGGATGTCAGAGCGGTTACCTTCTTCATAATTAAAACGCGTGCTCGCCGTTTTATCTTGAGTAACCCCAGTTAACCCTGCTGATTTTTTGTGTTCTGTATTTTGACTCAGCTTTGTGGTGCTTGTTGCTATGTAATCCCCCTGATCCATTGCAAAAGAGAATTTTGCATCAAAATCAGCTAACTTAGAAATACCATCGCCTAAGGAATTTTTATTACTACTTCCTAGTCCTTGGTAGCGTGGATCTTTGGTGATCATGTTGTCAACTAAATTAGCGACAAGCTCGCGTCCATTAGTAAACTGCTTTGTAGCAACCGACTCAATTTCACTGTAGCGCTCAGCGGCTGATGACATACTACTAAACGCACTTTTAAATACAGCCAACCCTTGTTTCATTACTTCATCACTTTTTTGGCCAAACGCCGAACGTGTACTTTTCTCAGAGCTATTGAGCTGGCTATCTTCTAAGCTTTTATCGAGCGCTTTTATGTATTGTTGCATTTGGCTTTTGTCTTGAGCGCCAATGGTTGACATATCAAGCGAAAAATCAATATTGTTTTGTCCGTTTACCGATTCAAACTCCAGTATTTGCTGCTCAGAATCCTCATCAAGGGTATAACTTAAATTAAGCTCATTATCTATTCCAAGGAGCGCTCCATCAGCATCACCAGTATTTCCCTCTGACGTTGAAAAGTACAAATCAAAACCCGAAAGTTCTTTGTTATCAAAATTGCTTAGAAAGCTTAAATCTAAATCAGCTTGGTTTGCGGGTACGTAACGGCTGTAAGCGCTTTGTTTAGCCTTAAAAAATTCATCCGCCATTTCACCAACACCAGAAAGTACTTGCGTTAATGCTTGGTGTTCAGTCTCAGATAAGTCGCCATCTACTTCATAACTTATGCTAAATTCGTCAGTGGTTTCGCCTGTTTCCTCATCATAACCTTGCGCAGAATGAAAGGCGATATTGATAACATCACCTTCTTTGGTTTTTACCGAAAGCTCAAACCCATAGTTATCATCGTCTTCAAATCGCTCGCGATTAAAGCTTTCCATGAAAGGATTAAGTGAGCGCTCAACACGCTGTTGGCTAGATGCTAAAAATGTTTTTTGATTAAATCCCAGTTGCCCCAAGTTTGATAAAATATCGCTAGTGTTGGCATAAGCACCTTGGATATTTTTTACCGAAGAATTTAAGCGCTCAATTAACTGATCGCTACGTTCGTTTTTTAATAAGCCCTCTTGCTGAGAGCTTATTACCGTACGTAGTGCAACCTCTTCACTAGAGAGCTTATAATTTGAGCCACTGGGTGCGCTGGAAATCGTGAGTAACGAGGATAATTGCTGATTAAGTATTTCATCGACTTGTTGGTCACTAAACTGACTAAGCATTTCATCAGTGATTGTTGCCGAACTTGGCGCTAAGTGAGCACGCGATTGCAAACCTGTGGGCATACTGGTTTGGTTTGAATTATTGACCGATTGGGCAAGCAACGCATTTAAGTTAGCATAATTGCCTTGTAGTTTATTAACCATGATTATCCTTAATCTGCAGTACAATATAAATACGGTATCGGCCAACGAATTAAAAGCTTTAATTATTTTTTTATTATTTAAAAATAAAGTATTTACGCAAAAAACATACTTTAAAAGTAATTAGCAGGTTTTGGCAAGCAGCGACTTTAATATGTCTGGTACAAACTTGCGCTGCGCGGTAATGGCATAGAAGTGCTCAAACGCATCGGGTAAACGCTGATATTCAACTAGTAGGCCTTGTTCTATTTCATCCTTTACTACAACTGATGGCAATACCGATAACGCACCACTATCACGGGCAAGTAATCGCAGCATAGCCATATCATCAGCCTCTGCTTTTATTTTTGGCTGATACTGCCAACGAGCACACAAAGCATTAAATGAGTCTCTAATAGCAGAAGTTTTAGCGGGTAACACCCACTGTGCATCCGTGTAACCTGTTGGAAATTGGCCACGTATTTTTTTATCAGCTGGACCCACTATAGCTAATGGCTGACGAGATACCAACTGACTTTGCCAAAGCTGATCGTAGTGCTCAAGCCCGATGGGTTTATTAGTTAAAACTAAATCCAGTTCGTGTTCTGCCAAGCCATTTAACAGCCCATCCATACGCCCTGCAGTCAGCGAAAAGCGTACTTCGTCATTGCTCATTAAGGGATTAATAAACTCTTCGATAAAGTTACGAGAGAGCGTATTGAGCACTCCGATTGATAAATGCTGGGTTTGCGAAATCACCCCTTTATGAATAAAAGAAGACAGTTCTTCCCCTTTGGTGAATATATCGTTGGCGTACATTTGCACCCGCTTTCCCATATCGGTTAATGCGAGTGTGCGGCCTTTACGTTCAAATAACTCAATATTAATGGTGTGTTCTAATTGTTTTATTTGCGTAGAGAGCGCTGACTGCGACAAATGCAGCTCTTTCGCCGCTTGGGTTAAGTTACCAATGCGAGCAACCGACCAAAAATAATATAAATGATGATAATTTAAACGGCTCATTATTGTTCTCTTTTATAGAACGTTTACATACATTATATCTATTTTTATTTAGTTATCTAGTTTGCCATACTTTGCTCACTAAATAAGGAGCACTTAATGAGTGAGTATATTATTTCGTTGTTAATGCTAATAATGCCTTTAAGCACATTTATAGCAGCCTGGTTAATTGGCCAACGATCGCGCGCTTCAAATGGTCATGTACTGTTTAAAGTAATGATGTTTAATAGCCTTGCATTTATAACAGCTATTACGCTTCATCAAATTTATGCTTTTGATTTACTCAGTTTCTTATCGCTGACCATGACCCGAATTATTATGCTGGGGCTTATATTATTTATCACGCTGATATTGATTCGCTTTTGTAGGCACTATATGCAAGGTGAGCCACGCGTAAACTACTTTTGGCGATGGCTATTACTAACCATCACAGCCGTATTAGTTGTGGTTATGAGCAACCACTTAGCGCTATTTTGGCTAGGTTGGGTGGCGATAAGTTTAGCACTGCATAAACTTTTAATGTTTTACCCTGAGCGCCCACGAGCGGTGCTTGCCGCCCATAAAAAATTTATTGTGGCACGTGTTGCCGAATCCTTATTACTAATTGCATTTGGTATTTTGTGGTTCACTCACAATAGCCTGTACATAAGTGATATAACCGCCTTTTATCACACCACCACACAACCACTGTCTTTTGCAGAGCAAGTTGCCGCTTTTTTAATTGCCTGTGCAGCCTTAATAAAATGTGCTCAACTTCCAATACACGGTTGGCTAATTAAAGTGGTTGAAGTACCGACACCGGTGAGCGCGTTATTACATGCGGGAGTCATTAATTTAGGTGGCTTTTTATTAATTTTATTTGCTCCTTTGTTTATTCAAGCTAGCGCAGCCCAATGGTTAATTTTAATTGTTGCAGGTTTAACTACGGTGATCAGCGCATTAATAATGACCACTCGAATAAGCGTTAAAGTTCGGCTTGCCTGGTCTACCAGTGCGCAAATGGGGTTAATGCTGGTAGAGTGTGCGCTGGGGTTATTTGAGCTGGCTTTACTTCACCTTGTTACCCACTCAACTTATAAAGCTTTCGCATTTTTAAACTCAGGTAACGGCGTAAATGAAGATCTGATCCGTCGCCATATGCCAAAACAATCACCAGTATGCTTTGACTGGTTAGCCGGTGCGCTTATTTCAATAATAATCGTTGGTGCAGCATGGTTTATCAGCTCTTATCAGGGAGCGGTAAGTATTTGGTTGCTTTTAGCATCAGCGTTAACCATTTTGCTTGCAAATCAGCATGGTACAGCTACGGCTAAAACACGCAGTAAAAAACTGTTAATTGCACTATTAGTGGTCTTTAGCTATGTAGCGGCTAAAAATATCTTTGCGTTTGCACTTCCCCTTGAGCAGTGGCGCGAACCTGCATTTAGCCTGGCCGACAGTTGGGTAATAGCCCTTATTTTAACCCTAATGATAGCAAGCTACTGTTTGCGCTATCAATCTTGGCGCCCTCAGGTTAAATCACTGTCTACTTTATTATTTGCAGGCTTGTATTTAGATGAGTGGTTTACACGATTAACACTAAAAATATGGCCGATAAATTTGCCTAATAATGGCCACACTGATTTAAAAAATCATGCCGTTGGGATCACTATTGAGGAATCAAAATGAGCACTCTAACGCCTTCAGATAATAGAGCACTCTCGCTAAGCGACAGTCAAAAGAGCCTACTTGATAAAGTATGCGGTTACATAGCACCAAACTGGCCGTTAGATCAGATGATTGCAGTTAACCCATTTTGGGAAATGCGCCATATGCCAATTGAAGATGTAAGCGCACGACTGGATACCTTATGTAATGCCAACATGCTAATGCCTAAAGATTTTTATCTGCAAAAATATAACACCAGCATGATTACCGACAAACACTTAGCCGATGCCGCAACGCTACTTAATAGTGACTTTAATAAAGAGCAACTATTACAAGCGCTTAAGATTGATGTGCCATTAGTAGACTGGCACAACATTGCTGATTTACTCGACCAGCAACGTAATAAGCATAAAATGGCTTGGCATGATGAAATTACTCATCAGTTAAGTCAGTTTTGTGCTGCGCATTATCAACAACTCGGTCCCATGCTGCATCGTAATGATACTCAAGCCCCATCTGAATTATATCGCCATTGGCTAACTGTTATTCAAGCGGATAAAGGCATTAGCATTGTTATGGATGAACGGCATTTAAATGGCTATTTTAAGCGATTACCCACATCCGCAGATGAACTGATTGCACTGACCCTTAAAACGCTTAACATAGATAATGATTCGTTAGAGTTATACGCTCACTCATTGCTTTTAGATATTAACGGTTGGGCATCTTGGCTTGCGTATCTGCGATTTCAAGGTCAGCTTTACGACACGCCAACAAATGAGATGAAGCAACTTCTGGCCATGCGCATGGCATGGGACTTAGTGATTTGGCAGTACCTAGCCAATCACGATAGTGCTACATTTAAACAACTACAAAGTCAGTGGCAACAAGAAAAAGCGCTTGTCGTTGAGCGCTTACATGCACATAAACTAGCACAAAAACCATTATGGGTGTGGGCAAAAGCGCTAGAACTAAGTTTTCAATATCCACTTAATGATGCGCTGCAAACCGCGACTAAAGCCCCCGTGAAAAACGCTCAATTACAAGCGGTGTTTTGTATTGATGTTCGCTCGGAAGTGATTCGCCGTGCGCTAGAGTCTCAAAGTCAACATATTGAAACTTTTGGCTTTGCTGGTTTTTTTGGTTTACCTCTGGAATATCAAGAAAATGGCAGTGCTATTACTCGCCCACAGCTCCCTGGGCTACTTAAACCGGCTATACATGCCACGCAAACTCACAAAGACGCGACACTTGAAGCATCACGCCAAAATAGTGCCACATGGCAAAGCTGGTCAAAATCGGCCCCTTCATCGTTTTCTATGGTTGAGTCATCAGGTTGGCTATACGCATTTAAACTAATAAAAAATACCTTTTTATCTAAAGGCGATGCTAAAAAGTGCACCCCAACTGACTGGCAATTAACACAAAACCAGCAGCAACTGACCCTAAAAGACAAAACCGATTTAGCCCAAAAAGTGCTTACTACTTTAGGTATAAAAGCGTTGGCACCACAGGTGATGTTAGTGGGTCATGCTAGCCATACAACCAATAACTTACACAGTGCTGGCCTAGATTGCGGCGCCTGTGGCGGGCAAAGTGGTGAAGTGAATGTGCGAGTGCTCGCAAGCCTACTTAACGATATTCAAGTACGTCAAGCGCTTAAAACTCGGGGACTCACACTGTCAGAAAACACCCAGTTTATTGCAGCCATTCATAATACAACCACAGATGTGATCACCACCTATGATGCTCAACTGGATGATAATCTAAAAAAATGGCTCAGTGTGGCAACACAAACAGCTCAGCGCGAACGCTTAGTTAATATAGAGCCAAAGCTGATTGATAAATCAGCGGATGAAATTAATCACGCTTATCATCAACGCGCCCGCGATTGGTCGCAGGTGCGGCCTGAATGGGGACTTGCAAATAATGCCGCCTTTATTGTCGCGCCGCGCTCATGGACGCGAAGTATTAACTTACAGGGGCGCTGTTTTTTACACGATTATGATTGGGAAAGCGATAACGACTTTGCAATATTAGAGCTTATTATGACTGCGCCTATGATAGTCACCCATTGGATCAATAGCCAATATAATGCCTCGGTTAACGACAATCACAAATACGGCAGTGGTAATAAAATACTTCATAATGCGGTGGGCGGTAACATAGGCTTATTTGAAGGTAATGGCGGCGACCTGCGCATAGGCTTGGCCATACAATCGCTACACAATGGCGATAAATGGATGCACGAACCTATTCGCCTCAATGTATATATTGCTGCGCCACAATCAGCAATCGCAGCAATTTATAACAAGCATACGATGGTGAAGGAACTAATTGATAACCATTGGCTAACACTCATTCGTTGGGGCGATGACAACACCTTAGAGCGCTTTGAAAACGGGTACTTCACTACAGTTGCCCCCTCCACAGAGCGAGCATGATCAATGTTAAACGCTGTCATTGCCACTAAACATAAAAAGGCACCTTTGATCGCTCCCGCATTGAAGCCACTTGGCTATAATGTGGTAACAACCAGTCTATTTGATACCGATACGCTTGGGATGTTTACTAATGAAGTGCAGCGTGATTGCAGTGCCCAAACAGCAGCACTAATAAAAGCTCAACAAGCGTGTGAACTCACTGGCGAGCAATGTGGGCTTGGTAGTGAAGGCAGCTTTGGAGGTGGCCCATACCCTGGGTTAATGAACTGGGATGAAGAAGTAATTTGTTTTTACGATAAACACACAGACATCGCTATTTATGGACATGCAGGCGGGCCATTTTCACCCAGCAGCTTAACCATTAACAGCGAGACTAATGTTGAATCAATCACGGTCGCATGCCAGCGCTTTAAAGAGCAGCACTGGATACTTGATGACACTCAAACACTTTTTAAAGGGCTAAGCTTTGAAGGCTTGGTTGCTTTATTTAAAGAAAAAGTGCCCAAAGCCGGCATAATCACGCCTGATTTAAGAGCTATGTATAGTGGGCAACGCCAAGCTATTATTCGCCTCGCTGCCGAGGACTTAGCAAGGCGGTTGGCATCAAAATGTCCACAATGCCAGTGTGCTAACTTTGTTGCCAAACAACTCACTAAAGGCTTACCCTGTGAACTGTGTAACATGCCCACACAACAAGTAAAATCAACAACCTCTTTGTGTGATAGCTGCGGCTATAACCATATTGAAGCGAATGAAAAACACGTTGCCGATGCAACATATTGCCAGTTTTGTAATCCTTAAGAGTTATTATGACATCAATACAACCGACTCAATTATTAAATACTGAAGAGCGTATTAACCAAGCCGTAGCACTATTAAAAGCCGGCGAATGCGTTGCCTTACCCACAGAAACCGTTTATGGCTTAGCCGCAGATGCGACTAATAGTGATGCTGTAGCGAAAATATTTACCGCGAAAGGACGTCCAACAAATCACCCGCTCATTGTGCATATTCCCAATCAGTCGCATGTGCACCACTGGGCAAAAAATGTAAATAAGGCGGCCATCACGCTTGCTGATGCATTTTGGCCCGGCCCACTCACCCTAATTTTAAATGCTAAAGATGATTTAAACAGTCCGGTAACAGGCGGCTTGCCCACCATTGGACTTCGCGTGCCTGCGCATCCTGAGTTTTTAGCGGTACTAAAACAATTAAATACTGGTCTTGCAGCTCCCTCTGCTAATCGATACAAGCAGTTGAGCCCAATCAACGCAGCTCATGTTATGCGCGATTTGAATGGTCGAATTAGTGCGGTATTACAAGGAGGTGAATGTAATGTAGGTATTGAATCGACCATTGTCGATGCCAGCTCAGAGCAGTTACGCATATTACGCCCAGGACCAATTTCAGCATCTGATATTTTGCAAAAAACTGGACTGCATGTCAGCACGCCACATTCACATAACGAAGTGGTACCGGGTAATGTAAAAGCGCATTATCAGCCTCATGCACCAGCCATGTTGGCTAATACTGAAGATTTCGCTAAAATTTTGAGTGAAAACTCTCAGAGTAAAAGTCACTATTTAATCTATTCTACTCAATTGCAACAGCAATTATTAGCGGGCGACATTCCATCAGAGCGTATTACTAAGCTCAGTAGTTGCCCTATTGAATACGCTAAAAATATGTATAAAGCACTGCATCTTATTGATGAGACGACCCCATTAACTATTTATATCGAAAAGCCGCCAATAAGCAGTGAGTGGGCTGCAGTGAATGATCGCCTTAGTCGCGCGGCTACTAGTTAGCTTGCAGGTATTCAATTACAGAGGTCGCGTTCACAGGTTTGTAAAAGTAATACCCCTGAAAACGTTTACAGCCAATATCCACTAACATATCAAATTGTGCCTGCTCTTCCACGCCTTCAGCGATAACACTTATGTTATGGCTGAAGGCAATGGCAATAATACTTTGCACCATGCTGATAGACTTAGGATCTATTAAAATATCATCTACAAAGCTTTTATCTATTTTAAGTTCATCTATGGGCAGGCGTCTTAATAAACTTAGTGATGAATAGCCTGTACCAAAATCATCCATCGAGAAACGTATTCCACGCGATTTTAAGCTCAGTATAGTTTCAATCACATGCTCAAGGTTATCCATAAACAGTGACTCTGTAATTTCTAAAATGATACTGTGCGGAGCAACATTGTGCGCCTCTATACTTTGCAATAATTTAGGAATAAAAGCACTGCTTTGAAATTGCATCACAGAAATGTTAATTGCTAGTTCAAGAGGCGTATCGCTATGTTGTTGCATCGTTGCAAATTCACTAATAGAGCGCGCTAAAACAAAGTCACCGATTTTAAAAATTAAATCACTTTGCTCCGCAATAGCAATAAACTCAGCAGGTGAAACCATACCCAACTCGCTATCATGCCAACGAATTAGTGCTTCCATAGCATGAATTTTACCCTGCTCATTTACTTGGCACTGATAGGCCATAGAGAATGATTGCTCACTTAGCGCTACATTTAACCGCTCTTCTACTTTTAAACGGCGTAAATAAGCTTGTTTTATACCTGCATGGTAATGGCACAACCACTGTCCTGTATCTTTCGCCCATTGATTAGCCAAATGTGCGCTGCGCACTAGTTTACTTTTGGTTATGCCATGCTCTGGGTAGTTGGCCACACCAACACTCATATTTAAAGGACGTTCGGTATTTTTGGTTTCATATTGTTCAATAGAGGATGCTAATATTTGTTCAAAAGTGTGCCTATTTTGCTCATCCGATAAATGCGGCGTAATAATGCAAAACTCATTGCCACTGTTTCTAAAAACCAAATATGGAGCTGCGAATGTCGCTTGCAACATTGCGGCATAGGCTTTAATTGCCTTATCGCCATACTCCATACCAAAGCGATTATTCATCGAGCGTAAATTGGTAATGTTTATAATTGCCAAGCTAAACGATGTCCCTTTTTTTGCTTCAAAGCTATCACGCAGTGCTTTTCGATTAGGTAACTTAGTTAAATCATCATTACGAGAAAGGTAAAACAGTTCATCAATCCGTTTTTGCTCAGCACGAGCAATAAACCTAAAACCAAAATATAAGAGCGTACAAATCAGTAAATAAATGAAAGAATACCAACAGACCTTCCAATAAAATACACTTTTTATTGGCTGCATCGCTCTGTTTGAAAGTGTCCATAACTGATAGCGATTATCAAATTTTGCAGATGTGATATAAGGTTTGCCTTGAATATCAATAATAAGGCTAAATACTTCTTCAGAAGATTTAAGTGCTTGCTTTGTTTTACCCAGCTGTTTTACTAACTCAGCATCTAGAAGGCCAAAAAATTGCTTAGCTTGTGTACGTGTATAACTAGCAATATCAGCGCTTTTGTTTGAGCTATATTGAATGTAGCCATCTAACTCTCTAATAATTAATAAATAATCATCTTGAGTGCTGCTTAAAATATTTAAATATTTGTCACCATTTGAAATAGCCATTCCAGACGTCATCACTGCAATAACTTCTGCGTTTTCGTTTCTTAGCGACTTTCGGATCGGAATTATCCACTCTTGAAGTGTTTCATTATAGTACGTTTTGCCTAATATCATTTTATTAGACTTTAAAGTACGAGCAAAGTTGTCACGTGTTCTTTCATTTTCTTTAAGGTTAACTATGGTAGAAGCATCTAAGTTTGAACTGAAATAGAGTATTTGACCATGCGTATTAAATAATCCAAAACCAGTTGAAACGAGGTTTTCTAACAAAATATTATTAAGGTTCTTTATGAGAGATGTATTTGTAGATGAGCTATTATTAGTAACAATATCTCTGCCAATTAGATCCAGCATAAGCTCTTTATTTCTGAGGGTGCTTTTAAGTGCTTGCGCAGAAAACTCCACACGATTTTGGGAGCTTGTGCGGTATTCTTTTTCGATATTTCGCCATTCATAAGCCAACAAAACGCTTAATAGGACTAGACCGCCTAATAGCAAAAAACAAAAGAGTTTCCATAAATTATTTTTTATTAGTGCCATCTAATTTCTCACAACCCTTTTGGTAGTGTGTTATGTATTTGGGCCCTTAACTGCACTTTATGGCTAGCTTGGTTTTTTTTCAAGCTATTTTGTTGCAAAATTGAAACAAACACAAAAAAGCACCCATTATTTAACAATAAAAAACTGGCGCAATTAACAAAAAATTCAGTAAGAGTATTGTTTTTTATCGCTGAGGTAAGACGTTAATCCATTCTTAAATTGTATATACGTTTATCGCAGTGGTTATTGAGCGGCTATTATAATTTATTCCGTAAATATAATACTGATTTAAAACAATACCTTTAGTTCAAAATTACAATTAAAACTAGCATTTGTATTAAGCGCTTTAGCTTAGTCATAATTATGCAACAATCATCAGCGATAATAGCTGCATTATTAGTCAATATAGTTTTATAAGCCCCCATGAGTGAATCCATGGTGCAATTAACCTTTGCACTACCGTCATTTGAAGATCCTATCTCTGCGGCACTGAGCCACAGCATGGAATTTGAAACGCTGTCACAGCAGGCCAATAGCCAGCATCAAATTGCTTTGCAATGCGTTTTGCCTGAGGCTGCCCATGAAGGTGATATTATTTCACTTAGCGCAACGTTGCCAAACGCACGTGAAGCTCAGTACTACACAGAAAAAAAGCTCAGCCAACTTGATTTAGAGCAAGGACGAGTCACGCTTAGGTTAAGTGAAATAGCGCACCGTCGTGGTTTTGTAATGCAAATGATTTTGCATGGTAAACACGGTACGTTAAAAAATAGCTTGCAGTTTGATATGCACATTAACCAATTTGGTAATGGATATACTGTACCAATAAATACGATTACGCCGCCAAAGCCTCATCGCGTTCGTCAGTACCTTGCCAGTGTGGGAACAGCTTTAATCTCACTTTTTTAGCTCTTGTTATAAACTTTTCCATTAAGCTTTAATTAGTTAATCAGCAAAGCTCACTTTACCCATAGTAATATCTAAAATTCCACCCCTTTTATTTTTTGCACTTTGTCGCTGCCCTGCTAAACATTCGTTTGCCAAAATAGCAAACAGCACCGCCTCTTTGGCATCGGGGTGAACACCTAAATCATCAGTATTCTTAAACGCCTTAATATTTGGGCAGTGTATTAGTAATTGCTCCATCAATAATGGATTATGAATTCCTCCACCACTGGCATATACCACACAGTTTTGAACCCCTTCAGCACAGTCATTTAACGCCCTAGCAATCGTAGTCGCAGAAAGCGCATTTAATGTCGCCAACACATCTTCATGGCTTAAATCTTGGGTTGCGGTTTGGGCTTGGGCTGCGCGTAATAAGGCTAAATTAAACACCTCAGGCCCTGTTGTTTTTGGCAGTGATAATTTAAAAAACGCATTATCGCTGAGCGCTTTTAGCAGTTTTGCATTCACCTTGCCTGCTTTGGCAAGCTTTGCGCCCTCATCATAATGCAGCCCTTTAAAATAAGACTGTACGTAGGCATCCATAATGGTGTTACCTGGGCCTATGTCGCTACTAAACACGCTACTAGTATCACCGTTTTTAGGTAAAAACGTTAAGTTTGCAATGCCACCCATGTTTAATAAAATGCGGTTTTCATCAGGGCTGGCAAAAAATAAATAATCGCCATATACCGCTAAAGGTGCGCCTTCGCCCCCTGCGGCTATGTGCTTTTGCCTAAAATCGCCAACAGTGGTAATGCTTGTAGTAACTGCTATTTGGTCACTATCACCTATTTGCAAGGTGCCATGTTTAAAGTCATGATGGTTATGCTGCGACTGCGGACAGTGATAAATAGTTTGCCCGTGGCTTGCTATGGCATCAATACTCGCAGGGTCAATACCCCATGCAATTAAACACTGATTAACCATAGCACCATGGAGTTTTCCCACCCAAGGGTGTAACAAAGTCAGCACTTCTAAATCGCATTCGCGCTTGGCAAATACCTGCTTTATTTTAGTTTTATACTCGTCGCTGTATTCAACCGTAGTAAAATTTTTAACCTCTATTTGTGTATGTAAACCCGCACCGGTTATTTTACATAGCGCCACATCTAAACCATCTAAAGAGGTGCCACTCATTAAACCAATAATTAAACGACTGGGCTTTTTAGCGCTATTATAAAGGGCTTCGATATGAGGATGCATAGAGACTCTGTCTGGGTGTTTTTTACATTTTAAAAGAGTTTTAAGCAAAGTTATACCTGTATACACTTTAATTTTAATGAATTGTTTTTCATTGTTTAAGCGTTTAAAGCTTGCTAAGTTATTGCCTGATAATAACAAACTCATTTGTAGCATGATCACTTTACGAGCATTTAAACAACACGATACCTGCCAAATAGTCACCATTTTGAACGATCAACAAGTAGCTCGCTATTTGTCCTCTAAAATTCCATTTCCTTATACCCAAGCAGATGCAAACTGGTGGGTAAATGAGGGAGCAAAATTTGGCATCATTAAAGCCATTGAAGTTGATGGCCTGTGTGTTGGTTGTATTGGTGTTATTCCTGGTGAATTTGAGTATAGCCGCAGTGGCGAAATAGGTTATTGGCTTAGTCAGCAGTATTGGGGGCAAGGTATTATTACCCAAGCCATAGAGTTAATTACTAAAGAAGTGTTTGAAAGTACTAACTTAAACCGTATTCATGCGGCTGTATTTGCAGGTAATGTTGGCTCAATGAGCGCGTTGCTTAAAAATGGCTTTAATAACGAAGCTATTTTAAAGAAAGCAATTTATAAAAATGGTCACTATTTTGATAGCCATCTATTTAGTGTGCTAAAACAGAGTAATTGTTCTAATTAAATTCTTTCGACGGTTGAATTAACCACCTTTCGCCCAAAGCTCGTGTATCAAGGTACAAATCTTTTCTACCTATCCGCGCATTATTGTTGAGCAATGTATAGTTTTAAAGCTTAAACATTCGGTAGTAGGTGGTTTTTCACTTTATTTGGAGGTTTTTATGTCCACAACCAGTCGTCAATTTACTTTAGCATCACGTCCATATGGTGCTCCTACTAATGAAAATTTTGAACTTAAAAACGTAGAGTTACCATCATTAAAAGATGGTGAAGTATTGCTGCGTACTATTTATTTATCACTGGACCCCTACATGCGTGGTCGCATGAGCGATGCTAAATCGTATGCCGACCCTGTAGAAATTGGCGATGTAATGGTTGGTGCAACGGTTTGCCAAGTCGAATCATCTAAAAATGATAAGTTTAGCGAAGGCGAATGGGTATTAGCATATACAGGCTGGCAAACTTACGCTATCTCAAATGGCGAGGGCTTAATGTCATTAGGTAAAGAGCCAACTAATCCGTCTTATGCACTTGGTATTATGGGTATGCCTGGCTTTACCGCCTACATGGGCTTACTAGATATTGGCGCACCTAAAGCGGGTGAAACCGTTGTTGTTGCAGCAGCTACAGGCCCAGTAGGCGCAACGGTTGGTCAAATAGCTAAAATTAAAGGCTGTAAAGTAGTAGGCGTTGCCGGAGGCAGCGAAAAATGCGCTCATGCTGTTGAAACTCTTGGTTTTGATGCATGTATAGATCATAAAGCCGAAGATTTTGCCGAGCAGTTAGAAAAAGCATGTGAGCAAGGCATTGATGTTTATTATGAAAATGTGGGCGGAAAAGTGTTTGATGCCGTATTACCTTTGCTTAATACCTCAGCACGCGTGCCTATCTGTGGTTTGGTATCGCAATATAATGCCACCAGCTTGCCTGAAGGTCCTGATAGATTAGGTATGCTAATGGGACAATTGTTAACTAAGCGTATTAAAATGCAGGGCTTTATCATTTTTGATGACTATGGCGATCGTTATGACGAATTTGCACAAGACATGCAAAAGTGGCTGCAAGACGGAAAAGTTCAGTACCGCGAATATCTTGTAGATGGTTTTGAAAAAACCATCAGCGCATTTAACGACATGATCAGCGGGAAGAACTTTGGTAAAACCGTAGTAAAGATTAACAGCCCACTATAATAACATTCAGGCTATGTTGTAATTCAACACAGCTCAATAAGGAAGAAAATGATTAAACTACACCACTTAAACAAGTCTCGTTCTAAACGTATTATTTGGTTATTAGAAGAGCTTGAGGTTGATTACGAAATTGTTGCTTATCAGCGCAATACTGAAACTTTTTTAGCCCCTGATGAGCTTAAAAGTGTGCATCCGCTGGGTAAATCGCCAGTTATAGAAGATGATGGCTTAGTGATCGCCGAGTCTGGTGCTATCACAGATTACCTGATAACTAAATATGGCAAAGGTAAGTTTGCACCAGTCACAGGTACTGCAGAATTTGTAGACTACCAACAATGGCTTCACTTTGCAGAAAGCTCTGCAATTTTACCATTATTGCTAAAAATGTTTGTCCAGAAAGATGGTGCTAAAACGCAATTTTTAGAGGGCTATGCCGATACTGAAACCGCTAAAGTAATTAGCTATTTTAACAGCCGCCTTGAAGGCAAACGTTATTTAGTGGGCGATACTCTCACTGGTGCCGATTTTATGATGTCGTTTATTGTTGAAATCGTTAAAAACGCTGGCCAACTAGGGCACTTTAAAAACCTAGTTAAATACGATGAGCAATTACAATCTCACGAAAAGTTTCATACTGCCAACGAGCTTGAAGCTAAATACGACTAATTTTATGTTCGCTTTGATTGTGGCTAACGCAATCAGAGCTACAATCTCGTTACTCAGGCCTGTCTAAATAAATTTGTTTAAACGCATTAAAATTCAATTCAAATAATTCAACCAACGTCGGATCGAAATGATTACCTGCGCCTTTAATTATCTCAGCTTTTGCTTCATCCATGCTCCAAGGCTCTTTATAACAACGACGACAACATAACGCATCAAACACATCTGCAATCGCAGTAATTCGGCCCTCTAAACTTATATCTTTCTGTTTTTTAGCGTGCGGATAACCCGCTCCATCCCATCGTTCGTGATGATCAATCGCAATATTAGCCGCCATATCAATGACAGGATTTCCCGTACCTTTGAGTATTTCCCAGCCTTTGGTGGTGTGCTGTTTCATAATTTCCCATTCATCAGGGTCTAATTTAGCAGGTTTGTTTAAAATCAAGTCTGGAACGCCAACCTTTCCTACATCGTGCAACTGCGCTGCTAAACTAATTCTATCGCAATATGCTCTATTTTGATCATGTAACTCAGCTAACAATTTGGCATATAAACCTACCCTGATCACGTGGGAACCTGTCTCTTTAGAGCGTGACTCCATCGCCCCACCCATTAACGATATAGCAAGCTGTTGTGTTTCTTCAACTGAATTGGCTAATAATAGGCTTTCAAATGTTAAAACCACATTACCTAAAAATAAATCGACTAGTTGCTGAGCTTCTTTTTTAACCGGTTGTAATGATTGGAATGCTAAAATAGAATCGAGCCCTTTTTGGGAGTGATGAAAATAAACATAATGATCATCTGCTATAAAATTCTGCTTAGTTTGCTTTGCTCTTAAAAAATACTCTTGATGTTTTTGTGGAATACTGTCAATTCCGTTGCCCGTGAATAAATGTATGCCAGAAAGCTCTCCTTCGATCATTTGTAGTCTTTGATCTAGCTGGCAAATGCCAAATACTTTAGGCGCATCAATATAGAGATTTGCCTCGCTCATATTCAGCACTAACTTAAGCTCTTCCATAACAACAGAGGTAAACTCAACTAAATCACCAATTTGGGTAATAGTAGAAATTGCTTTTATTAGTCGCTTTAAATTATGGCGGTGGGTTTGTAACATGCAAATATCGCGATACGCTCGCAAAGAAGTATAAAAAATTAATTCAAGGTCATGGCTTTGCAGTTGGCTCTTTGCTTTATAGCCATCAATATCATAATCGCGGATAACACTGCGCTCTGGCGCAACCCCTGGCTGTCCGGTTCTTAAAATAATTCGGCTGTACACATTTTGTAAGTCTTGGCGTATGTAACGAGCAAGCTCTAAGCCTGCATGCTCTGTCTCCATAACAACATCGAGCAAAATTAAAGCATAGCGTTCTGAGCTTTGTAGTTTTTCTTTTGCTTGAGCTGCACTATAAACACTGTGCAGCTCGATAGGGCGTTGCTCAAATTCAAAGCGCTTCATTGCAAGTTGAGTTACTTGGTGCACCGAATCATCGTCATCCACCACTAAAATTTTCCATGGTTCAACGTTTTCAATATCCAAAGCCTGCTTTAAAACGTCATCATCTTGTAACCAATCCATAAACACACCCTGCTAATTATTGAGTTGATAGCGTTAAGGGAAATTGAATGAAAAAATAAACACCTGGTGTTTGTTTTTTCTTTACAAATATTTGCCCTTTCAAGCGGTGTACAACAAGGTTATACACAATATTCATGCCTAAACCGCTACCGCCACCCGCTCTATTTGTGGTGTAAAAGGGATCAAACACTCTTTTTCGAGCTTCTTCAGTCAAGCCGCATCCATCATCTTGATAATGAATTTGAACATATTCTGAGTATTCTATATGAACCGTGATTAGCCCTTTTCGATTGCCATTACCATAGCCGTGGACAATAGAATTCATGACTAAGTTTGTAAAAATTTGCGCTAAAGCCCCCGGATCAGAGTAGACCTCTGGTTCAAGCTCGGTTGCTGTAACCTTAATATCAATCTCTGTCGTTTTTACTGTGTGATACAGGCTTCTGAGCACTTCATTAAAATATTGGCTAATATATAAGCTACGGAGCTCTTCTGTGGTTTGATCAACCGCAACACGTTTAAAGCTGCTGATTAAACCAGCGGCGCGTTGCATATTTTTCAGTAAAATGTCACAACTTAAATCAACTTCAGTAATAAATTCGCTAAACTGCGTTTTACTCAAGGAGCCAGAAGCAACTTTGTTTTTAGTTTCAATTAGTATTTGTCTCAAATGCGACGTCGCAGTTACACAAACACCTAATGGCGTATTCACTTCATGTGCGACGCCACTAACTAAACTGCCAAGTGATGACATTTTTTCTGCTTCAACAAGCTCTTGTTGAGTACGGCGAAGCTTTATGGTTTGTTCAAGTAAAGCTTGTTCTGCCTCATAGCGTTTACTCGACATTAAATTAATAGAATCACTTAGACGGTCATGAGGGCCGCGCTTAGATACAGTTTGAGAAAAGTCGCCACTGGCTATAGCTGAGCAAACCTGATCAATATCTTTACTGGCTTTAATTAAACGCTCAAAACTTCTAAACATAGTGCCAAGCTCATCTTTTTGAGCCATATATTTTTGAGCATGAATGGATAAATCTCCATTAGCTAGCTGTTCAACAGATTTAATCGCAATATTAATACGCTTAGTTGTTCTGTTAATAAAATACCAAAAGAGTAAAAAAATCAGTAATACACTTGCAAAAGCGGCTGCCAATAATGGTTTAAATTGCGCTTGAATAGGCCCAATAATATCCAATTCAGAGCGGCGCACTATCACTGTCCAATTACCAGTGGCAACCTTGGCCTTATCAAAATAGAAAACCCCAGAATCAAAAGGATCGTTAGCAGATAGTACCTCTCTTTCTTGTCCCTGTGACTTTAGCTGCTTGGCTATACTTGCATAATTAGTATCTAAAATTGCTTTCGTTTTTAATCCTGAGTAATTCAATGTCGTTGCAATCACGTTGTCGCGTTGACTGAGTAGCAAAACATCAATTTTTAATTGCTGCTTTATGGTTTGTAAAAACTCAGTGATGTCAGCAAGTGCTCTATCTACGCTTGCCATACCGACAAATTTATCATTAATGATAATGGGCGAACTTTGTTCAACTAGCATTCTTCCCTCGTAAACATAGGGCTCAGTGATCATCGTTTCGGTATTGCCATCACGTAAAAACTGTTGACGTACTCCCTCATAATAAAGACTAGATTCCATGTCCACCAAGGGCTCAAGTAACAAGCGTTCAGAGTCACTAAAATCACGATGCCAATAAGGTAAAAAACGACCGGTTTGGTCTACATAAACGCCCTCTTTTAATGGCGAAGCATTCACATAGGCTTGATCTTGATTATCGGCATTAGGCTCATAACCAAAAGAAGCCCCCACGAATGAAGGATTCATTTTAAGCACTGCACGAACAAAATTAATACTTGCCTCTCTATCACCAAACAACCCATTTTGCTGTGCTAAGGCCATAATTTCGGTAGTGCGTACTGCCAATTGCGTCTCTTCATTTACTTTTGCAGCAATAGTATCGGCGGTCTGACTCAAGTTAAGCTTTGCTTGCATAACAGCCTGATTAAGGCTGGTTGAATACCAGTAACTCAAAATACCAGTAATAATAAGCATTACGGGAAATGCCAAATAAAGCAGCATTTTTCCTTGCAAAGAATGTATGAGTGTTAGTCGCATAATTTTAGGCTTAAACAAGCAAGCCAATGTCCTGAGGATTTGAAGTAGTAAGCTTAAAAATTAGACTATAAAAACTTTCTAGGCAAATGAATTGTGTAGAAATAAATGTGAAAGAAGGGTATTAAAATACCAGCTGCCTAGTAGATAAGATTGTTAAATAGGGTATGGTTTAAAGACAAAAACACTCTGCAAAACTTTTATTTTTAATCGGCCAATCGATAACCCACAGCTGGTTCAGTTAAGATATATTTTGGACTAGCGGGGTTAGCCTCTAATTTTTGTCTGAGCTGTGCCACATGGACTCGTACGTATTCAGGACGGTCTATGTACTGCGCTCCCCAAATATGGCTTAAGATTGCATTATGGGTGAGTACTGTATTTTTATTTTGAAACAGTAATAATAATATTGCGTACTCTTTTTTAGTGAGTTTTATCTCATTTCCAGAAGAGGTTACTCTGTGCTTTTGTGGATCTATTTTTATATTCCCGCAGGTAAATGCCACACTCGGCTGGCTCTGGGTACGTAATAAAACCCGAATCCGGGCTAGCAACTCATTGGCGCTAAACGGTTTGGTAATATAGTCATTTGCCCCATTATCAAGCGCAGTGACCTTTTCAACTTCGCCATCTCGAGCTGATAGCACTAAAACAGGTAAGGCACTCCATTGTCGAAACTCAATTAACCAGTCTTGACCATCCATGTCTAGCAGGCCTAAGTCTAACAATACAAGATCGTAACTTTGCTCACTTAAACGTGCAAAACCATCTAACCCTTTATCACAAATACTTAGCTCGTAACCACTGGCTTGCAACAAGGTTTTTAAAAAGCTTTGTAGAGGGGGAGAATCTTCTAATATCAAGATTTTAGTCATTACTTTTTTCCCAGATTAACTTTGCGTGCGCCATATTTGTTTCGTTATTAATTGTTAATGTAAATGTGCCCTGGTGAAATTTAGCAACCACATCACAAATAATGCTGCCTAACCCAACGCCTTCATCGCTACTTGTTTGCCCTTTAATTACCAAGTTATTAGTTAGAAGTAACTGATAAACTACCTTTTGCTGATTAGTACTTTGCGTAAATTCAACGCTCACCTTTTTATCACCATAACGCCATGCATTTTCGAGCATATTAGCCAGCGCAATTTCTAACAAAGTCACATCCCCTTTGCATGTTGTCTGAGCGTCTATATTGGTATTTATGATAAAATCAGTGAGTTGCTGCTGTCTTCTAGCTTTAGCTTCACTAAGTAGTGCTTGTAAGTTTATTGTTTGCCAACTTAGATTTTCACCCATTTTATTAACTCGGCTTAACTCCATTACTTTATCAAAGTGCTCATTTAGTATTTTACTTTGCTCATAAATATTACTCGCTTGCTCTTTTATCACGCTGTCACTGAGGGTAATCTCATCATCTGCAAGCATGCTCGATGCGCCCATAATAGTCGCCAGTGGTGTGCGTAAATCGTGAGACAAACTGCGTAAAAGTGCATTTTTAGCGCGCTCTAATTCCGCTTGCACCGAAATAGCAGCCGACTGTTGGCGTAATAACGTTTTTTCATGTACCTGATAAAGAAGCGAAATAGCGGTGTCCGCAAAGGATTTTTGCCCTTGCGTTAACCGTTTAGTAAAATTAAACCCGCCCCAGCTAGGGTTAACTTCACTAAGCAATATAAACTCACTATTGCCCTGCGATGCTGCAGGTATAAATGTACAAAATGCGTTTAAATGCTTGCTGATCCGCTGCACAAAGTACTTTTTTTGTTCATCCAGCGTATCTAAGCTGTTTAAGTCTTTGGCCAGTTCGTACAAGGTGCGACTATTACTTGCATGTAATTGCACATCCCTAACTTTAGTACTGAGCTCCCCTGCCAATTGGCTGATCACAAAACCAACAATCAGCATAACCATAAAGGTTACTAAATATTCTATGTTTTCAATATGAAAAGTAAAATTTGGGGCAACAAAAAACCAATCTGTACACGCCACACTCACTAAGGTGGTCAGTATGGCAAGACGACGATTACTGCGCACAGCAACCCAAGTCACCCACAATAACTGAAGCATCACGATATCAGTGGTAGTAAACCAATTACGTACAGGGTAAATGGCAATAACCACAATTAATGGCATTATTACTGCCAAAAACAATGCGTTATACCAACGTGGTTTAGCCTCTGCCTGATTCATTAATTATTCCTCTAACATTTGAGCACCTAGATTACTGCCTTTTCGATATTGCCTCTATAAAGTTTTTATAAAGTTTTTTATCTGATTCGTTAAATCTTTATAAAGCTTTTAACGCCTACCTACATTGTTACTTTAATAACTCATATTCTAACTTCAGCAGAAGGAGTAATACGTATGTTGGGTTGGATAAAAATAATGATGCTTACAGCCTATATATTAACTGTTTATTGACCAAATGAACTTTACCACTTCTCTCTTTTAACTTTAATTTAGGTATCAACATGGCACATTTTACAGTGATCGGATTGGGTCGATTTGGCATTGCAGCAAGCCTTGAGTTAATTCATTTAGGGCATACAGTCACTGGGGTTGATAGTAACCCTAAACTAGCTGAAAAATATGTTGAGCATTTATCTGAAACCGTTGTTTGCGACTCCACTGATGAAGCCGCACTTAAAGAGCTTGATTTAGCGAGCAGTCAGGCCGTTTTAGTGGCGATTGGAGAAGACATGCAATCGAGCATTCTGTGCACCCTTGCATTAAAAAACCTAGCTGGTAAGCAAATATGGGTTAAAGCGAGCACCAAAGCCCATCACACAATTATTTCTAAGCTAGGTGTAACACGCATTATTCATCCTGAAGAAGAAATGGGCGTGCGCGTTGCACAAGCGCTTAATTACCCTGTAGTAAACGACTATATTTCCTTAGGCAATGGCTTATACGTTGTTGAAGTAAGTATAAAAGCGCACTTACATAAAACAAAACTAGGGCATTTACTTAAAGAAATAAAAGGCACTGTAAACCCATTATTGGTCAAGCGCGCAAAGCAAACGTTTGTCAAACTTGATGACGACTTTGAGTTACTTACCTACGACACTTTACTGTTATCAGGTAATCGAGTCGAACTAAACTATCTTGCACCAAGGCTTTTATAACTATGGTTTTATGGCATCCCCTCAAAACGCCTATTGAGCGAAAAGTCAGTGGGCATAAAAAACTCAATGCGGCTCCACCGCTTATTTTATGTTGCAGTTTTTTAATATTAATAACGCTTGGGGCATTGGCGTTAAAACTGCCTTTTGCAACCTATGAGCCTATTTCATGGATACAAAGTGCGTTTACAGCAACCTCTGCGGTGACTGTAACTGGACTGGTTGTCGTCGATACCGGTTCAGTGTTTACTCCTTTTGGACAAGGCGTTATTGCGCTATTAATTCAACTAGGCGGTCTAGGTTTAATGACCTTTGCGGTTGTAACTTTAATGGCACTGGGTAATAAAGTTGGCTTTATTCAAAAAACAGTGACTAAAGCTGCATTTAATCAAACAGATACATCTACTTTGGTAAATACCGCTAAGTCTGTTTTGCTGTTTGCGCTAATCGTTGAATCTGTAGGCATTATTATTTTAACGCTGTATTGGCTACCCGAAATGGGCTTACAAAAAAGCTTTTTTCATGCACTTTTTTATACTATTAGCGCTTTTAACAATGCAGGGTTTGCATTAAGTCCTAACAGCTTAATGCAGTATGTAGAAGACCCCGTTGTAAATTTAACAATTACCTGTTTGTTTATTATTGGTGGCCTTGGCTTTACCGTATTAACAGATTTATATAAGTCAAAGCGTTGGGCTAAGCTCAGTCCCTACAGTAAATTAATGCTGATCAGCACTGTTATTATTAACGTTATTGCATTGTTGCTTATTTACGCAATTGAATACGATAACCCAAAAACACTGCAGCCGTTATCTGAAATAGGGAAATGGCTAGCAGCTTGGTTTCAAGCCGTTACTCCTCGTACTGCGGGGTTTAATACCATTGCTATTGAAGAATTAAAAAATGCCAGTACCGCTTTAACTATGATGCTTATGTTTATTGGTGGCGGGTCTTTGAGTACTGCAAGTGGCATAAAGGTCGTTACGTTTATCGTTTTAATATTAGCAACCTATAGCTACTTAAGGCGTGACAAGGGCGTCACCGTGCTACGCCGAGAAATAGACAAAGATTCAGTGTATAAAGCATTAGCCTTAACCGTTATTTCAGCGGGAGTCACTTGGTTGGCTATTTTTACATTACTGGTCGTTGAAGATGCACCTTTTTTAGATATTGCTTTTGAAGCGGTATCGGCACTGGGTACGGTAGGACTTTCACGCGGTTTAACGTCATCGTTATCACCGCTGGGGGAGTTTATCATTATGTTTTTAATGTTTATGGGCAGAATAGGCCCGCTCACTCTCGCCTACTTTTTAGCAAGTCCACGAAGTAAAAAACTAAGATACCCAAGCGCACAACTCTCTATTGGTTAAAAACACAAACGCGGGTTTATTAGTTAGTCCGTATTTTTAAATACCGGCTATTTCGCGCTCTGTAATACACTCGTTCGAGGCCATTTCAAACTCACGGCAAGTAAGTGGGCGATTTTCGTAAATAGTACACATTAGCGTATTGCGGTCGAGTGCTTGGCACCAACCATCATCGCCGCGTTTCATTACTTCACTGCCCCACTTGTCGTAATCAATGTACTGAAAAGGCACACCGGTGTCGATTACTATGCGCACTTCTAATTGGCAACAACACGCTTGGCAGTTAGCACAAGTAACGGCGGTTGTATCGATATTTTCAACAGCAATGATTGAGTTTGACATACAGACTTATGAGAAATGATATACAACCTACAGGATACACGAGCGGAGCAATGGTGACAGTAAAATAACTGTCAGATTTTATAAACATCGTCATATGTAATTAACCAATTACTAAAAAAGCGTGCTGGTTAATCAGCACGCTTATTAGTTACGGATTAAAAAGTGAAAACCACTTTAACGTTATCCGATACAGCCGATGAAGAAACAAAGCCAATGGTGTTAGGGTTAGCTGAGACCATTTTGATCACTTCACTGTCATTTTCTAACTCTTTAGGCGGTGTGCCTTTTCCTGTAAAAATCAGTTTTGACCAATACGCTTTTAACTGGTTAGAAGTTTTGTTGAGCAATTTACTATTAAATTGCTCGGTTGCAGCACTGCTTGATTCTTGAGATATTGGAATGATCTTATTACCATTACTAAATGACTTTTCTTTTCCTGTATAAATTCGACTAATAACAGACTCATCAAAACTACTTTCATTTGAGGGATGCACAATAATAGCAAAATCTGCATAGGCGAAGTTAGTAAACAAGAATATTACACAAAATATTAATTTTTTCATCTTACTTCTCCTTAAAATACAACATCAACACCAAGGGTGATTGCTTTACTATCACCAGCCACAGCTAAATCAAACGAATCATCTTTAACCCTATCGTATTGCACTTTAAATGCCGCTGACGGATGAAAGTCCCACCTCACACCAACAGCAAATGTATTATGCTGCTCTGTATCGCCCTCACCTTCTTGTTCAAAGTCTGAAAACATGACATAGGGGGTAATTGAGTCAAAACGATAGCCCGCACTGATCATATAAGTATCAAGATTACCATCTAGGTCTAAGCGGTTAAGTTCACTTAAAACAAAAAAATCACCAAAATCAAGATTTGCAGCTAAGCCATAAAATTTACCATCTCTGCTGTCTTTACCGTCCCACAAAACGGGTTCACCCGCGCGAAAACGCTTGTTGGTATATTGCATGTGGGTCACTCTTAGTTCGAGCCAGTCACGATTAAGTAGTAGTACGCCGCCTAGCATATCTTCCCAAATTTCTCTTGTCGGCTCTTGAAAGAAGAAGTCTGATAACAGTTTGTTATCGTCATCATCTTCTTTACCGGTATAAACATTTGCAGATACTCCCCAGTCACCTACAGAGCCTGAGTAAAGTAAATTAACCCCCTCGTAGTTAAATACTTGCCATGTATAGTTGTCAGCAGGGGCCCGCATCCACACATATGCATAACCTACATCGAAGAAGTCTGAATAATAAAATAGTGGTAAACGCTTCTTACCGGCTTGAATAGTCCAATTATCGTTAATATCGTAAGAAATATAGGCCCATTCAAAATTTGCCTCAAAGTCGTTAACTCCTCTGGCAACTAGCTGACCAGTGACAGAAAGGCCTTCACCTAAATCGCCTGATACCTGTAATCCAATCAAAGACTCTGGCGAAAAGGATAAATCTTCAGTGTAGGCACTTACATTTGGGTAGTCCGCAAGAAAGGTTGGTTCAACGCCATATTGCGGGACACCGGTGCCGCTTAGCACTTTACCCGCATTAATACTCGCGAAACCTGAAATATTAATTTCAGCATAACTACTTGCTGATACAAATACCCCCAATAGTATAATTTTTTGCAGTTTCATTGATCACCTCATTATTATAATGGCCGTCATAGCCAATTTGAGTATAGTAAAGCGAAGAAAAGAAACAAAAAATTAACACTTTTTTATTTTTAGACTGGTTTTTCATATTAATTAGGCGCCGACCTTGATAGCAATATTGCTTTAATTTCGCTGTAGCGCTGTTGCTCACACAATGCGAAACCACTTAATTGGCGTACTTTATTGCGTGCAAATAGCGGCACACTCATTCCCGCTAAAAATCGACATTGGGTTTCAATGCCAACATTATGCACCCCTTTCGTTGCCATATGTGCCAAAAACTCATCCACCTTTTGATATATAAGTACTGTATCAATTTTTGCAGGAGTGATTGAATATTCAAGCTTGACCGCATGTCCACGGCACACACTACAATGCCCACATTGCTCGGGCGCATTCGCATCATCAAAGTAACGGGCTAAGTTATAGCTTAAACAAGATTGCAGCTCAAAAAAGCGCACCAAAGCAGCAATCCGTTTTATTTCAGCTTGCTCTTTATCGGTAAAGTAATCATGTAACTGCTGGGCAAGTGCAGGGTTATTAATCACCTCGCTATGCACTTTGTACACTTGAGTAATACGCTTAGTTTCAAGGGTGATAAGGTTTTTTTCTGCTAAATAATCAAGCGCGGCTACAACACGTTTACGGTCAACCTGTGCGGCTTGCGTTAGGGAGTCAAAGTTAAGTGTGCCCCATATTTTTTTAAAGTCGGTATGGCTAAATATTTGCGATAAAAAAGCTTGGCGCTGCTGATCAAACTGATTAAGCAACTCATTTTTATCAACTAAAAATTTATACTTAAAATCGGCGTAATACGCATATTGCGGGGTTATTGCACCTTGTATTTCCAATTGTACCAGCAAGGTTTTAAGGGCAAGCTGGCGAATATTACTTTCGCTAGAAAGACTATATTCTTGCATTTCCCATTGCTGTTGAGCTTGGCGAATATCGTTAATAACATATTCAATACCGCTGAGCTCTGGGGTATCGCCGTACACAAAGTTTTCTACTGTATTTAAGCCATCTAGATTAGCCAGCGTATAACAATTCGATGGGTTGCCATCACGTCCTGCACGGCCAATTTCTTGGCTGTAGTTTTCAATTGATTTAGGTAAATCGTAGTGAATTACAAAACGAATGTCTGATTTATCAACCCCCATGCCAAAGGCAATAGTGGCGACCACTACATTTATTTTTCCCGCCATAAAATCATCTTGAATTTGTCCGCGCAGGTTGTCTTCAAGCCCTGCATGATACGCCACCGCCTGCAGGCCCTGTGCGCTTAACATATTGGCCACTTGTTCAGCACTTTGCTGCAGCGTGACATACACAATACCGGGGCCGGTTTGCGTACGGACAATTTCAGTAAGCTCAGTATTTTTATCAGCCGTTTTAACACTCAGCACATTTAAATCTAAATTAGCGCGATAAAACCCCGTTTGCACAATGCATTTTGGATCAATAGCAAATCGCTCTGCCATATCGCGTTTAACTTTTTTAGTAGCGGTGGCGGTTAATAGTAGCACTAACGGAATATTTAGCTCTTCACGGTAACGAGGTAGTTTTAAATAATCGGGTCTAAAGTTATGACCCCACTCTGAAATACAATGCGCTTCGTCTACTACCAACATAGAAAGTGCCACTTGGCTAATAAACTCTCTAAAGCGCTCGTTTTTAAAGCGCTCAACTGACACCATTAACACTTTAATTTTACCACTGCGCACGTCGTTCATTACCGTACTGCTTTGCATTTGATCTTGGCTTGAATCAAGACTTGCGGCATAAATGCCTTTACTGTTTAAAAAACTTATTTGATCTTTCATCAACGCTAATAATGGCGATACCACCAAGGTTAAATGCGGTAAATGTAACGCAGTAAGTTGATAGCACAAGGATTTACCCGATCCAGTTGGAAATATAGCCAGTGATGATTGGCCATTTAGCAATTGCTCTATGGTTTGTTGTTGCCCTGCTCTAAACTGATTAAAACCAAAATGTTGCTCAAGAGACTGAACTAGCGAGGTACTCATAAAAGCGTCCTTTTTATGTCGGTGCCCATAAATACTGTAAATGCGCAGTAGATGAAATATTTGCATATCAGTATACAGCATATCATTGGATTTATTGCTGACATATCCTTCAATTAGGCGCACACTATAGTCCTATAAATGCATGCTTTGCCAAAATAATTTTTTGATACCCAAGCCATTTTAAAAATCAACGTACAGAAATTGCTTCGGTATATTATTTTTAAGGGCATAGTCATGGACAAAACCATACCAAAAATTGTCATCATAGGCGGTGGCGCTGGTGGGCTGGAGCTAGCAACTCAATTAGGGCACAAATTAGGAAAGAAACAACACGCAAATATATTACTCATTGATAAAAACCGCACTCATATATGGAAACCGTTATTGCATGAAGTAGCAACCGGCTCTATTGATGCCGATTTAGATGGCGTTGTATACTCAGCGCATGCGGCCAAGCACCACTATAACTTCCAACTTGGTACCTTTTGTAACCTCGATAACAATAATAAAACCATTACCTTAAGCCCTCTATATGACGAGTTAGGGCATCAAATATTACCTAAACGAACCGTTCACTATGATCATTTAGTTATTGCCATTGGCAGTGTCAGTAACGACTTCAACACCCCGGGTATTAAAGACCATTGCTTTTACCTTGATTCAAACCAACAAGCCGAGCGTTTTCAACACGCCTTACTAGATAACTTTACTCGCCTTCATCAAGACGACGACCCATTGCATTCATTAAACATTGCTATTGTTGGCGGTGGGGCAACTGGCGTTGAGCTCTCAGCTGAGTTGTATCATGTTTCTGATTTACTCAAAATATACGGTTTAACCAATATGTCGGCGAAACGCTTGCACATACATTTGATTGAAGCGGGTCCCAGAATTTTACCTGCCCTGTCTGAGCGAATTGCTAGCTCAGCCAAACGTGAATTATTAAGATTAGGGGTTACCGTACGAGAAAACACCCAAGTTAAACAAGCAACCGAGCATGGCTTTATCACTAATAATGACGAGCAAATAAATGCGGATATTATGGTATGGGCAGCAGGAGTAAAAGCCCCTGACTTCATTAAAGAGCTAGACATATTTGAGCTGACACGTAGCAATCAAATAAAAGTGAATGATTACTTACAAAGTAGCCTAGACCCTCAAATCTATGTGCTTGGTGATTGCTGCGCGTTTACCCAAGACGATGGGACGCAAGTGCCGCCACGCGCACAATCGGCTCATCAAATGGCGCAATGCGTTGAAAAAAATCTAATTGCTACACTACGTGAGCAGCCCCTGAAAAAGTTTGAATATAATGACCATGGCTCACTGGTAAATTTATCGCGCTACAGTACGGTGGGCAGCTTGATGGGTAACCTAACCAGTAGTAGCTTTTTTATTGAAGGTAAAATTGCCCGCTTTATGTATATTTCACTATATAGAATGCATCAGCGCGCTATCCACGGCAGTGCCAAAACCTTTGCTTTGTGGATCAGCGAAAAGGTGCTGCGTGTTGTTCGCCCAAAAATGAAACTACACTAAATAACCTGAACTCCGGATAATAAACATAAATATCATTTTGATTAAATATGTTAGTAAATCTCTTAACTAGATTTCAGGTTAAATAGCTACATCAGCCGCGGTAATAAATAAGATTAAACAAATATTTATTACCGCCGTCTTTAATTTTTCACAATTCCCATATAAATTTACATAAACCACTCACGGAATTTAGTAATGACCTTTAAAACGCTTATTTTTAATTTTGATGGTACCGGCAGTGAACCCCGCGACGCAGACCAGTTTAGTACAGAGCATTTTAAAGAAGACGCCAGTATTTCTAATATTCTAAAACTACACTTATTGCTCGGCGGTAAACTTGATGATTCACCCACTACCCCATTTTCACAGCAACTAAGCTTTTATTACCAAGGCATAGGCACCAAAGGAAGTCGTTTAAAACGAATTTTAAATCAAACACTTGCCCCACGTTCTGAAGATGTGGCCAGCATTTTGACTCAGGCTATCACAGATTTTAAGCAGCATTATCAAAGTGGCGATACTGTTCTACTTACCGGTTTTAGCAGAGGCGCTGCATTAGCAAGGCGTTTTGCTAAATGCCTAGAGCCATTAATAAATGAGCAAGTATATTTGTGTGTTTTTGACACCGTGGCCTCAATTGGCCTGTCAAAGATAAATAAAGCGACCCGTGGCGCAGAGCATGTGGTTTTTGAAAACCATACTATTGCCAATAATGTAGCTGGGGCCCTGCATTGTGTTGCGCTTGATGAGAAACGACGGGCCTTTGAGCCCACATTAATGAATCAACAAGCAAACATTACCGAGCTGTGGTTTGCAGGAGCCCACTCCGATGTAGGAGGAGGCTACTATCGCGATGGGCTTGCCGATATTTGCCTGCGTTATGCGCTTGAGTGGCTCATTGCTCAGCCGCTATCGGTTTCGTTATTAACCAGTCATGACATAGACTATGAAAACCTTTTACCTGAGAGTAACTTGGTTGCCCAAGACGATGTGACTGTTATTCCCGATCCACTGGCGCTAAGTCATCAGCAAAATTACTTTTGGTTAAACCCATTTTTCAAGCTGGTTGATAGGCAGTGCTGTGTATTAATTAACGATGAAATTAGCCACAACGCTCCATTAATACATCACAGTGTTGCACAGCGAATTAATAAACTAACCAGCTATCGCCCTGAATCGTTAAAAAATATACATTATAAAATGATTTACAGCGATGACAGTACACTAAACTTTATGGGGCTAAGTGCTCATATAATGCTCGCCAATCAAAATATGAGCTTACTGAGTGTTAATCAAAGCAAAGATGTGATGGTGTACGCTAGTGAAGCCTACAACGCTACCGGCTTAATGCTTGCCCAAGATGCAACCTATCGCTTTACTCCTTACCCGAACCAATTTTGGTATGACGATGGTGTAAAGTGCCCTCCTTCTGGCTGGCATCGCGATAATGTGCAACTCGGCGTTAAAGAAATCCCTATGGCATTACTTGAGCCATTTAGGCGTTTAGCCACGGCGCAGTGGTTTAGCTTAATAGGAACAATTGGCCAAAGCGATGACCATGCATTTGAAATTGCCGAAGGCGTTGAAATAACCATTAAAAAATCAGGAGAATTTTGTCCATTTGCTAATGATTTAAGTCGTTTTTATGGGGCGAATGCTGGCAGAATAAAGCTCAAGGTAACACGCTTAAGCTGATAAAGTGCCCTAATAATCAGTGCACTTTATACTGCAAAGTGCACTGAGCTAGGGATAGCTGGTGGATGTTATTGCTTTTTCATTTTATGCCCTTTCACGGCATAAAATAATATAAATAAGTAACAAGGTAACAATACAGAGTAGCCAGTTTGTAGCGAGGTAAAGCCGCTCAGTAAGCCCCATAACACCGGACCAAATGCACCGCCCGCTATACCCATTACTAACAGTGCTGAGCCTGTGCTGGTTAGTTTACCTAAACCCGATAACGCAAGTGGGAAAACCGCCGGCCAAACAATGGCGTTTGCTAAGCCTAAAAAGGCAATTAGCAGTAAAGCATCTGGTAAATTAGCGCCTCCTAAAGGTACCAGTATGGCATTGGCAATAACAAAAGACTGCGCATCAATAAACAAAATGCACAGGGTGATCACAATACCCAATACAGCCGATGCTGTTAAGGCCGCTTGTTGAGAGATAAATTTAGGGATAAGTAAAATACCTAAAATATAACCAAACACCATAAACATCATAGTGTATGAAGTCATTACCCCATAGTTTTCAATACCCAGCGATAGTGCAAAAGTACCTATGGTATCGCCAGCAATAACCTCTACCGCAACATACAAAAAGATAGCAATTGCACCTAACACCAAGTTTGGATGAGAGAGTGTTTCACGAATTTCACCTTTGTCGTTTATTGCTTCTACTTCATCATTGATAAGCTCAGGCAGCGGAGACTTTTTAACCGCAAAAGCTAATACACCAATAAATAAGGCCATGCCTAAGTAAGGTAAAATAAGACCATTTGCCATATCATCAACTTGCTGTTGGCTTAGCTCTGTGCCTACCGTACCGGTAAAGTTACTTAAAATTAAGGCGGTAAATACCATCGGTGAGATAACTCCCGCGCCTTTATTTAAAATCCCCATAATACTAATACGTACAGCCGCCGATTCTTCTGGCCCTAAACGAACTACATATGGGTTAACCGCGGTTTGTAATAAGGTTTGCCCTGCGCCCATTACCAACTGCGCTAGTAAAAATAAAGGAAAAAACTGCGACATAGCAGCAGGAATAAACATTAAGCCTGCTAGCATCATACAGCCCATCCCCAATGCCATACCGTTTTTGTAGCCGACCTTTTTGATCAGTACTGCCGAGGGCAGCGCGGTAAATGTGACCGCAATATAAAAGGAAAATAAAATTAACGACCCTTGAAATGGGGTTAATTGTAAAATTTGACTTAAGTAAGGCATTAACGAGCCATTAAGCCAAGTAGCAAAGCCCAGTATAAAAAATAATACCGCTACAATGGCCATGGGAACCACGCTACTATTTTTGGACGTATCCATAACATTGGTTGTCATGTTATTTTCCTTTATTTATATTTATTATGTTGTTAACAAACCTGAGCGCCGCCAATCCACGTGCTAATGACTTGTTGTTGTGTGTTTAATTGTACAAAATCTGCTGGACTACCCAATATTAATCGCCCGTGTGTGGCAGGCAACTTTAAATACTGAGCAGGATATAAACTCGCCATTTTAAGCGCTTGCGCTAATGGCTGCTTTAAATGAGTTACAGTGTTTCTAACAGCGTTTGCCATATCAAGCGCAGAGCCGGCCAACTCACCTGTTGTAGAGGTGAGTTTACCATTCTCTAAGGTGACAGTTCGGTCAAAAAAAGCAAACTGAGTATCATCTGTTCCCACTGGTGGCATCGCATCAGTAACTAAAAATACGCGCCCCATTGGTTTTGCTTTTAATGCCAGTTGGCATGCTGCGTAATCAACATGATGGCCATCAACAATTAAGCCACAATAAGTATCATCATTTAATAATGCACAGCCAACCACTCCCGGCTCACGCCCTTGTAGTGGTGACATAGCATTATACAAATGCGTAAATCCGGTTGCCCCAGCATCAACGCCCTGTTGAGCCTGTTCAAAGCTTGCGTTGGTATGACCTAAACAAACCTGAATCCCTAAATCGCACATTTTGGTAATATCGCTTGGTAGTACATTTTCAGGCGCTAAGGTGACTACGACTTTACCTAAATCTTGACGAGATAACACCTGCCACTCTTGTTCAGAAATAGGACGAATAAAATCAGCGCTGTGAGCCCCCTTTTTTGCCACTGACAAATGCGGCCCTTCAAAGTGAATACCAATAATACCTGGCGTTTGTTGGGCTATCGCCTGAGCAATTACATCGGCTGCTTGGCGCATTACTTCTACAGTGTCGGTAATTAACGTTGGCAGCATAGCAGTTGTACCGTATTTGGCATGTGCTAGCAGTATTTTTTTAACCCCTGCAACACTGCTAGTACGGTTAAACAACTCACCGCCACCGCCATTAACTTGTAGGTCAATAAAGCCAGGTGCGACTAAACCCGTTAGGTGCTCGTCTGCCTGCTGTACGTTATCATCTATTGCCGTAATAATACCCGCATCAACGCTTAGCACTTTGTCGTTAACAAAGTGCTCGCCATCAAAAAGCTCTGCTACATGAATTCGTTTAACTGACATTTATAATGTCCTTGTTACTTTTTTAAGCCCCTTTGGCTCATCAGGATTAAAACCACGGCTTAATGCCACTTTTGCCACATCAAGATAAAAACGCTGTAATACTAAAAATGGCGCCAATCGCGGATGTACTTTAATACCTTGTTGGTTAAGGCTAATCACTTCTGCACCGCGTTTTTTGACCTCAGCAATTTGCTGCTGATGTGACTCTTTGGTTTCATCATCAACCGAACAATCTAAAATCACTAACCCTTGCTCAACTAAGGTCACCGGACCATGTAAAAACTCCGCACTACTAAATGACTCGGCATGAATAGCACAGACCTCTTTAAGCTTAAGTGCCATTTCTTTTGAGATAGAAAACCCTAAACCACGTGCCAATACCACCATATTCTTAATATTTGCAAACTCAGTAGGTTGTAGCTGAGTTGGCGAATCTATAATGGCATTAAGCGCGCTAGGTAACTCGTCAAGCCCTTGTAATAATGACTCATTTTGAGTCCAATTAGCAACAATATGTACTAGGGCTGATAACGTTGCCAAATAGCTTTTTGTTGCCGCCACCGAAATTTCATCGCCGGCTTTAAGAGGAACAAAATCATCGACTATGTCTTGTAGAGGTGACGCTTCATCGTTAACCAGCGCAATACAATAAGCGCCCGCCTCTTTCGCCATTTTTGCCTGGGCAAGAATGTCTGGGCTGCGTCCTGATTGAGAAATTACAATCACAACAGCGCCTTCAAGCTTTAATGTTTTACCATATACACTCGCCACTGATGGCGCTGCTGAACTGACCGGTACACCCGCTTCAATTTCAATTAAATACTTACCAAAAACGCCAGCATGATCTGATGAACCGCGACCAATCATCATAACCACCTTAGGGGCCATATCGCGAAGCTTATGACCAATTTTTTCCACTAAAGGTTGGTTGGCAATAATTTGCTTTTCAATAACATTTGGCGTTTGCGCCGCTTCTTTTTCCATTAGTGTGTTAAACATCATAACTCCTGGCTGCTGTAATTAACGTGCTGTTGTTTAGCGTAAAGTACAGACCCCATTTCTGGTGACGATAATGGGGCTGATAAAATAGCTTGTATGTCTGGGTCTAACCATGTTGTCATCACGGTTGATAAGCCACCAATAAACGAAAGCCTTGGTGGGTTTTTATCTAATAATTGTCGTGCAATGTCGCTTAAATAAGCGCCACCTTCTTTTAAAATGGCAATTGCTGTGGCATCGTTCGCCTGTGCTGATTGAAAAACACAACCTGCAAGTTGCGCAAAAAAGGCTGCAGGCTTATTGGCAATCACTTCAACAAGTTGCATTGCATCGCTGACTTCTAAATACTTCATTAACAAGTTAGTAAGCGCACCACTTGGAATTAATTTATCTAGGCTAAGCAGCACATACTGACAAGCAGTAAAGCCAATCCATGCACCACTGCCTTTATCACCATGTGGAAAGCCATGACCACCAATCATAAACGATTGGCCATTAACGTATGAAAATCCACACGAGCCAGTGCCAGCAATCATCACTGCGCCATCCTCGCCCTGATGAGCGCCCATACAAGCAATAAGTAAATCAGTAGTTAAGTGCATGGTTTTAAATGGGTGTTGCCATTGTGTCATTTGATTATGCAAACTTGGTAAGTTAACCCCTGCTAGGCCAACCCCTGCAATAAGCTCAGATAAAGGCGTATCTTTAAGCCCTGCATCTTGTAATGCTAAACGCGCTGATTGCTCAATAGAATGAGTTGCTTGATTAAAACCATGTAACGGGTTACCTGGACCTGCCACACCGGTGCCGACTATGTTATTACAGCTATTGACGATAATTGCTTTACATTTAGTGCCGCCGCCATCGATCCCCACAAAGAGTTGATTGTTTTTAATATTGTTGGTGATCATTTTTGCCTCTTAAGTTGTTCGACCGTTTTGCAAAACACTAAAATAAAGCCGGACTGTCATACTGTATGAATCTTATACTAGCACAAATGACAGCGTTGTCATTATTTTTATTTACAAATAAATAACTTCTTCAATCGTCAATAGTTTAACGGAAAACGCACCTTAACGGTGCGTTACTTTAAGCTTTCTGCTTACACGACTAGCTGATGGAGTCTTAGATCGAACCCATACATCTTGTGTTACTTTGACAGGTTGTGTGTAGGTTTGCCATTGCTCATCACCTTGTTTGTATTCAATCACTAAACCAGGGTAAGCAATATTGGCGTACAACATACTATTCTCAATTTTAGCACCTGCATTTGCAAGACGATAATGCACATCAGCACGTTCTAATTTGGCAAATTCTTTTAGCCCCATGGTAGCAGCAAAAGTTTGCCATTGCTGATCGCGCTGCTGTTTTAATTCAGGGCTAAAGCGATTTGTTTGTTGGCTGTAAACAAAGCCATTGTGATCATACGGTACCGCCCAATCTGCTTTATGCCAAGCGCGCTGTGCCAGCGATAATAATCGTGGGAATAGCTTATATTCAGCCATATTATTGGTACGCGTATTTTCGCTCCATAATTGACCCTGAATACCCACAAAACGTTTATCTTTAGCTAAAGGCGCGGATACGACCTTGCCTTGCTCATCATGCTGTAATGTGTCATCAGCTACATAAGGCTTATCTTCTCTATCAAGCCAAAACTCAGCATGAATAGGCAAATTATCTGGCATAAACTGAAATATTTTCTCAGTATTTATGTGCCTTGAAGCCCAGTAATAACCATGCTCTTGTGGGTCTGCCTCATACGGAAAGTCAAAATACAGCACATCTGGCGACGAAAGCACTGCTTGCCAATTTCTATTGGCAAATTCATGTGCACGCTGATGGCCATTCCACATTAATAAATCCCAAATATTACCTTGCACAACCTCTGGCATATTCTCTGGGTTAGTATGCGATAAGCCATCGCTCCATGCTGCGGTTTCAATATTCATATCAGCCAACATATTCGCGATACGTTCAATAAAATAACTGCCCAGCTGACCTGCTTCGGTAATTTCTAACTTATTTTGTTTAATAAAATCAGCACAAGCAGGTGAATCGACCCATGCTCCGGCGGTTTCATCGGCACCTATGTGATAACGAGTTAGCGGATGCTGTGCCTCACTATGAATACTTTTTACTTGTTCCATTACTTCACGGATAAACGCATAAGATGAGTCTAAACACACATTAATGGTATTGTCGTTGTAGTGCTGTACCGACGAATAGAGCGTTGTATCAAGCGGGTCATAAAGTAAAAACTGTTCGGCTTTTTGTTTATCGCCTTGTTGTATATATTTATTATAACGCGCTTGCATGGATTTAATCGCAGCGCGAGAATGTCCTGGCATATCAAGCGATGGGATCACCTGAATGTGACGCGCACTGGCCGCTTTAAGTATTTCTTGGTAATCAGCTACCGAATAATAGCCGTTTGCTGCACTTGAAGTATCAAGCCCTGCGCCTAGCTGTGGCATTAAACATTGCTGCTCGCTTTGATCAAAACAACGCTTTGCACCTATATCTGTAAGTTCAGGCAGTGATGGAATTTCTAAACGCCAGCCTTCATCATCACCTAAGTGTAAATGTAGCTTGTTAAGTTTATAAGCAGCCATTTGATCAAGTAACTTTAAAATAAAGCCTTTATCACGAAAGTTTCGCGCTACATCAACCAATACCCCTCTAAACTGATAATGCGGTGCATCAATAACTTCTCCCACAGGTAATATATTACTGTTAACCTGATATAAGCTCGCTAAACTTTGCAGAGCATAAAAAACACCCGTTTCGTCAACTGCATCGATTACAACCTCATCGGCTTTAATTGCTAATTTATAACTACCATTAAGCTGATCTTTTTTAACAGTGGAATTAAGTGTGACCTTAATTGCCGCTGCATCATCGCTTAAATTAATACCTAGTAGTTCAAGCCGCTCGATTGCAGCCAATACACTTGATTTATTAACTTCTGCATAATTAATATTAAGCCCTTGGCTAATATCAAGCGTTTGAGTTTGACTAAACTCGCTAACGCGTGGGGTGGGTATAATTTGCTTAGCAATGACATAACTTGCTTGATTTTGCGAGGTTAAGTAAGCTGAAAAGTCATACTTTTCATTACGCTCAAACAAGCGCTCAGCAGTAAGCCACTGTGTTTTGTCGCCCGCAGTACGTTTAAACTGACGAGTGTAATCGGTATAAGGTTCTACATGAGGTAATAGCTCTAAGCCAGTCTCTGTATCAATTTTAGGCTTTGTACTTTCAATCACTTTAGCGGTGTCGTTATTATTCACCACGATATAGTTAGGAATAGCGTCGCTTTGCGATAATGACCAAAAATGCGCATAAAAAGTAATCGTTTTAGTCTCACCGGCTTTAAAGCCAGTAAACCCATCTTTAAGCTCAATGACATGAATATCGCCATTAACGTGTTTAATAGTAAATTCATCGCTAATCGACTTTTGTATAGGCGTAATTTGACTAAAGTAAATTTTCCATTGGTTAAGGTTAATTGCCGAGTTGGCAGTTAAATGTAAATTCGCTTTAAAACAGTGACCGTTTTCAATATCTGGATCGCACTGTGCTGATGGGCGGTTATCAACTTGCTGATATTTTATTTGTAATGTGTTAGCAAGTAACTCCACCGCACTATCGTTTGCAGGCCTTAGCTGAACCGATGCCGTATTTTGTCCTTCAACATTGCCCTGACATGCACTTAAACCTAGTGCTAAGCAGCATGCTGTCAGTAATGATTGAATCTTCATTCGCTACTCTCCCTTTATTATTAACTTAGTCACTCAAGCATCTCTTTCAAATGCTAAAAATTAAGCCGATTTTTCAATGCATTTATTCTTAGTGCGGTTAGTTTATAATGTACCATCAGCTAAAAAATATTTTATGCTTTAAATTAATCACTATTCATATCTAGTAATTGCTACCTTAGCCAAACAATCCACTACGTAGGTTCTAAATAATAATTAACATTGCGCTTTAATTTATGACAACGCTGTCATTTGACTGTTAATGTATCCTTTTTTTTCTTTTATAGCTACATAGGGGGCAAAAAAGATACAAAAAATTTACATGCATACGTCTTTTTTTATTTTAAATCACTGTATTTAAATGAGATTTAAATATTACTAAATCATTACCTGAAACTTTATCTACCATTCTCTCAAGAAAGGCGTATAAATTAACTGTTAAAATTCAATGATGTCTTTATAATTTAGTCGTCAAATAATAAAAACCGAGTACTGTTAACCGCTTTTGCTGTAGTCGTTAACCGATAAAGATAAATTAGTATAGTACCCAAAATGATATGTAAAGGTCTATTAAGCCGATGAGAACAACAATAAACGACGTGGCAAAAGATGCCGGAGTATCAATAAAAACGGTATCAAGAGTAATAAATAACGAAACCTCGGTCCGTGACAACACCCGTGAAAAAGTCATGGCGTCGGTCGAAAAGTTGAACTTCCAGCCAAACTTAGCAGCAAGAAGTCTTGCAGGAACAAAAGCTTACAGCATAGCTTACATTTACGACAATCCTAATGCGTACTACATTATCGACATGCAAAATGGTATTTTAGATGCGTGCAAAAAGCAGGGGTTTGAACTACTTATTCACCCATGTGATGCCAAAGAAGCGCATATTTTTGATGAAATTACTAATATGATCAAACGCACTCGTATCGCGGGAATCTTACTCACCCCGCCCTTTTCTGAAATGCCTGAGTTTGTTGAAAAGCTAACTCAACTAGACCTAAAAGTTGTGCGTATTTTATCAGGGCACAACGCGCCTGATTCATTAACACCCTGTATTATGATTGACGATAATCTCGCCTCAAAGTCAATTACTGAGCATCTAATTAATAACGGCCACACGCGCATTGGCTTTTTAGCCGGTGGCAGCGAGCATAACTCGACCAAAGAGCGCTTGGAAGGTTACAAAGCGGCGCTAACCCAATACGACATTCCTATAGATCCAAGCTTAATTATTGATGGCGAATATTCATTTGAGTCGGGGGTTGAGGGCGCTAAAACACTCATTAGCCAAACAAATAGGCCAACCGCTATCGTCTCATGTAATGATGAAATAGCCGCCGGTGCGTTATTTGCAGCCAGATTAATGAACATTGATATACCCAGCGAGCTTTCTATAACAGGGTTTGAGGATAGCCCATTCTCGCGTCAAACATGGCCAAAACTCACCACGGCTCATCAGCCAAATAATAAAATTGCTGAAGATGCGGCTAGCTTATTAATAGCCCAAATTCGTAATGGCAATGACCGCGATATTATAAAACTATACACTCCTGAGCTCGTCGTTAGAGACTCTACCGCACGCCCTCTTTAGCTTAGGTTAACCATATAATTCACTTCTGCGCTGTAACAAAGGGTCAGCGCAGAAGTGAATTAAAAACGGCCTACTTTTTGAATATACCTTCTGTATTACTGAGTTTATTTACAATAAAAAGCGCGGTAAGTTAAAACTTATCGCGCCATTACAAACTCTTCGAAGGTTAAAGCCACATGAGTTATTTTAGTAAATGAAAATTACCCCTCACTTATCGCTGTATTTAAACCGGCCTCAGCATCAGCGAGCATAGCAAACTCCTCATCTGCACTTTTGGCCACTAAATGTTTAGAGCTAAAGCCAAAGTAATACGCCGCACCGACTATAAACAGCACCATAGTGTATAAAAAAGCACGGGGGTCAAAGGCGTACACGCCAGTCAAAGCAATCAAGGATAAACACAATGCTATGCTTGAAGTGACAATGCCGCCAGGCGTTTTATAAGGTCGAGGTAAATCAGGTTGTTTTAAGCGCAACATTATATGACTGAACGCCATTAACGCATACGATACCGTTGCCCCCACTACCGCCATAGCTAACATTAAATCGCCCTCACCACTTAGTGAAGCTAAAAAACCAAATACAGCAGGAACAATAAGCGCTCGTGCTGGCACTTTACGCGCTGTGGTAATTGATAACGAACGCGGTAAATACCCCGCACGCGATAACGCGAACACCAATCGACTATAGCCATAAATAATAGAGAAAAATGAAGCCACCAGCCCCGCTAATCCCAGTATATTAACCACGGTTGCTAAATCGCTATTGCCCGTCGCATTTAACGCATCCACCAGCGGAACTGCGCTAGCGCCCATTGCTGTTGCACCTGCTGCGCCGGGTACTAACACAACCACTAATAACGCGGTAAACAATAAAAATACCATGGCGCCAATAATGCCTTTAGGTACATCTTTAGCCGGATCTTTTGCCTCTTCAGCCGCCAATGGCACGCCTTCAACCGCTAAAAATAACCACATAGCAAAAGGTAAAGCTGCCCATACCCCATACCAACCCAAAGGTAAAAATTCATTCGCACCTGCGGCATCTGTTACTGCAACATCAAATAAATTGGTAGCATCAAAATTTGTAATTAAAACCACTGCCGTTGCAACAATAGCCAGTACCGCTAAACCGCTTATTACCATCATTACTTTTAGCGCTTCACCTACTCCAGCTAAATGAATACCTACAAACACCAAATAAAATAGTGCATAAACCCATGGGCCATTGAACCCCGTTAACGCCTCCACTGCAGAGCCAATAAATATCACAATGGCGGCCGGTGCTAACGCATATTCAATTAATACCGCAAGACCGGTTAAATAACCACCCGTTGGCCCCATTGCTTGACGAGCAAAACTATAACCCCCTCCAGCAGCAGGAATAGCAGCCGACATTTCAGCCAGCGATAACACCAAAGTTAAATACATAATCGCCATTAGCACTGCCGCTATCGCGAAGCCGCCCCAGCCAGCTTCTGCAATACCAAAGTTCCACCCAGCAAAGTCACCTGAAATCACATACGATACCCCTAACCCTGCCAGCAATAACCAACCTGCAGTGCCACCTTTGAGCTGCCTTTTTGCTAAGTATTCTGAATTATTAGTAGACATAACATCCTCTTTATCGATATTTCATTTTTATTGTTAATTACCGTTATTCCGCATTTAAAAAATGACGGCTCGATTGTTGATGCTCAATCACATCATCCTGTGTCCGATCTTTTAAGTTCACTCCTGTTAGTTTTAATGTTTTAGCTTCATTTAATAAGTAGGCTGCCCGACTTGCCGCATCAATATAGGTCAAACCAGCAGGACGAATATTAGATATACAATTACGCAGCGAATCGTTAAGCCCTGTTTTAGGCTCCCAGGTTAAATAAAGCCCCAAGCTATCTGGTGAGCTAAGCCCCGGGCGTTCACCAATGAGCACCATCACAATTTGGGCATTCAATAACTCACCAATATCATCACCAATGGCTACTCGCCCTTGTTCAACTAAGGTGATTGGAGCAAGAGTAAGAGGCTTATTAACGCTCAACTGTGAAAGTAATTCAGTTATAAAAGGAGCTGCATTTTTTTGAACCGCCAACGATGACAAACCATCAACGACCACAATGGCTAAGTCATACTTTTCTTGGGTGCTTTGCTGTTGCTCAGCAACAAAATCAAGTAATAATTGACGACTATGCTCATTTAGCTTTCGACCTAAATCTGGTCGTTGTAAATAAGTAACTCTATCAACCGCTTGGCTATGTAAATGCAATACACGCGCATTAGCTGCATTAACAGTCGCTAACTTTGCTTTCATTCCATTGATATCAAGTGGAAAATTGACTGCATCGCGCGCTTGCGCATGCGACAGTTGAAACGCCAGCATTTCAGAGGTTGGTAAACTAATACCCGCTCGACCAAGTCCTATGCGGGCATCAGTAAACTGGCGTAAGTCACGCCATGGGTTGTGTACCACATTGCCATTATTTTTATGATCAATATTAGCAAGGTCATTTGATTTAAAATCTGCAGTCATGAACGGCCTCCCGCCAGTGCATCTAACGGCTTAGCAAATGCCGCGGGAAGACTGTGCGATAAAGTAACATCGCTACTGTTTTTCATAATGTTCATGTTAGTAAGCCACTTTTCAAATTCTGGCGCGGGACGAGAGCCTAGAACTCGGCGCACGTATAACGCATCATGAAATGAGGTAGTTTGGTAATTGAGCATAATGTCATCGGAGCCCGGAATCCCCATCACAAACGAGCACCCAGCTACACCAAGCAGCGTAAGTAAATTATCCATATCATTTTGGTCAGCCTCGGCATGATTGGTGTAACACACGTCACATCCCATCGGAATACCCAGTAATTTGGCACAAAAATGATCCTCAAGCCCCGCGCGGGTAATTTCTTTGCCATCAAATAAATACTCCGGGCCTATAAATCCCACCACCGTATTAACTAATAGCGGATTAAATTTTCGTGCAACGGCATACGCGCGAGTTTCGCAGGTTTGCTGATCTAGCCCGTGATGAGCATTAGCCGAAAGCGAGCTGCCTTGCCCTGTTTCAAAATACATCACATTATTGCCTACCGTGCCACGCTTTAGACTCAGCGCGGCATCTTGTGCCTCAGCTAAAGTATTTAAACTAAAACCAAAACTCGAATTGGTGGCTTCTGTTCCACCAATAGACTGAAACACTAAATCAACTGGCGCCCCCGCTTCTATGCATTCAATCGTATTAGTGACATGGGTAAGCACACAGCTTTGGGTAGGAATTTCATATTTTTGAATCACCTCATCCATCAATGTCATCAATTTAATAGCCTGCGCCACGTTGTCGGTTGCGGGGTTTATACCTATCACCGCATCACCATTACCGTACAGCAACCCATCTAAAATACAGGCGGCAATGCCGTTAATATCATCTGTTGGGTGATTAGGTTGTAAACGCGTGGATAAATGCCCAGGTAAACCAATGGTGTTTCTAAATGCACTGGTTACATGGCATTTTTTAGCAATAAGGATAAGATCCTGATTACGCATTATTTTGCTAACAGCCGCAGCCATTTCCGGAGTGATCCCCTGTCTTACACTTGCAAGTACCGAGGGAGTTGCAAAGTCACTTAACAACCAATTACGAAAATCTCCCACGGTTAAATGAGCAATCGCCATAAATGCATTAGCATCGTGATCGTCCATAATTAAGCGAGTTATTTCATCGTCTTCATAAGCAATCAGTGCCTCATTTAAAAATGCCTTCAACGGAATATCCGCTAAGGTCATTTGAGCAACCGCTCGCTCTTGCGCTGATTGTGCAATAACACCCGCTAACCTGTCACCTGAGCGATGAGGAGTGGCTTTTGCCATTACTTGCGCCAAATTTTTAAAATTATACACCTGCGTGCCCAGTGTATATCGGTGCCTTTGCCCCATGATCTACTCCACATAACAACTAGTTCAAACCTTGGTACAGGTTTTGCTGACCTATAAGCTATAAATCAATTTTGTTTAGTTTCAAGAGAGCTTAATTCATACCAAGACACTATCGAATTTTGGCAAATCTTCATTTTTAGCTTTATTTCATATAGTTAACTATAGTTACAGGTGGTAACTTAATCTTAATAAAAATAAAAAAGCAAAGAGTAACTCCATTATGACGCAGCAAGATTTAGCTAGCGCACCACAAAAGAGCATGGTGCATACCCAAGATATAGATGAGCAAGCGCATAATCTAACGCAGTGGCAGCAAAAATATGATCAGCTCAGTGATGGGCGATTTTTTGGGTGTATAGAAAGCGTGGATTATTCTAATATTCATGCATTTGAAGAATACACAGAGCGTGCTCTTCACCAACAATGCGCAATAGCGCCACGATCTATTTGGCTTGGGATCCCAAAGCAGTCGCAGCAGAGCAAAATTAATGGCTTAAATGTGGCAAGTAATCAATTTATGTGTCGCACTAGTGAGAGTAACTTTGAGCTTATTACACCTGAGCAGTTTAATATTTATGGTTTAGTAATAGACATGCAATCGTTAGAACATATGGCTCAGATACAAGGGATGCACTTAAAAAATATAACGTCTTCAGATACTGAGCGACTGACAACATGCAACGCCATGCTAAAAAGTGCCCGGAGTATAATAAACAGTATGGTTAGCAACAACGCTTTTGGCCTAAATGCCGATTTACAGCAAGATATGCTTAATATGTTGGTATTACATTTACTAAACGAACAGACTCCGTGTCAACGCATCGCTCCCAGTTATAAACACCGCAAAGCGGTCGTTGATAAAGTTAAAGATTATATAAAAGCGCATCCACAAAACACGGTAACAATTACTCAATTATGCGAACTCACCTTTGTGAGCAGGCGTACCTTACAATATAGTTTTGAGAGTATTTTAGGGATAAACCCACTGCGGTTTTTACGTTTAACTCGATTAAATAATGTTAGAAGAGAGCTAAAATTAGCAAAGCAAGATAAACCCATTTCTGTGGTTGCTGCCAATTGGGGGTTTTGGCATGCAGGGCAATTTACCAAAGACTACACACAATTATTTGGTGAGAACCCTTCGCAAACAGTTAGCAACCATGCTTCTTACCTGAAAGATTCTAAATCGATAATACATGGATAACGAGGGTACGGCTTCGAGCTTCGAGCTTCGAGCTTCGAGCTTCGAGCTTCGAGCTTCGAGCTTCGAGCTGCGGGAGGCGCTGCGCTGAAAGAATAGATTTAAGGGCTGATATGACTAGGTGCTAGACTGTTTGCACAAGCTCGCTACTCGTCACTCGAAGCCCGTTGCCTTCTCATTTACTCCTCATTCACTTCTCTTTGTGCAAACATGTTTTAAGTGATTAATTCACAAAGAGGTCATGAGACGCTGCGCGGAAAGAGAAGGCTAAAGGTGCTAGGTTGTGTTCGCTGCTCGTGACTCGAAACCCGTCGCTCGAAGCCAGCCTTATTCCGGTAAGTCAAAAGCCCTATTTGATCGGTGCTAATTAAGCCGCGATTAAATAGGACTCTTGTCCTGCATGTTTGTTGTTACGTTTAAACGAACCTTTACCTTTTTTAGCTTTAACCACTTGCGGTTTAAATACTTTAGAGGTTACCAGTGCCGCCAATGCGTTGTGCTTTATCACTCCTCGACCGGTGTCTACTGCGGATTTATTAACCGCTTTTGCTTTGCCTTTTTTAGCCATTTGTTTTTTCCTATTAGTAAAATGAGAGGGATACATATCCCACACTGATATTGATGGCGATTGTATGCTTAATTTTCAAGCATGCAACCATTTTTAATGTCTTTTTCAATGTTTTTTAAGCATAAAAAAAGCGCCGTTTAAAACGGCGCCTTTGCTGGTTTAACTTAACCTAAAAATTAAAAATTAAAAACTAAAGCTTAGTTTTGCATAGTAACTACGGCCATCAAAACCGTATGGTACTGCACGTAGCGGGTATTTAAATGCCCCATTTGAGATCGCATTTAGTACTTCATCATCACCTAATTCATCCGGTGTTTCATCAAATACGTTGTCTGCTCCAACCGATAACGAAAACATCTCATTAATTTCATAGCTTACGTTTAAATCTACGAGTACTGCAGTCTCTACGGTACTCGTCGCTTTAAACGAGCCATCTGTTGCAAGCTCAATATGGTCATTACCAAAGTACTTCACATCAGTTTCGCCAAAGTAATTAAAGCGGATCATTGCGCTGTAGGCATCACGCTCATAATCAAAGGTAAGCGTCGCACGTTCACCCGGTTGTCCGTCGGTTAAAAAGCTACTTTGAATGTCATCAAGTGCTACACTTTTTGGAATGCCGGGAGCTGCATTCACACTATCAATTTGAGTTTCGTTTAAATTACCCGCAAACGTAGCAGAAAAATTACCGTCATATAAATCAGTGCGGTATGACGCAATAATGTCCACACCTTGAGTGGTTGAATTCACTGAGTTTGAAAAGTAATTCGCCTGCACCGCACCCGTTGCTTGCAGAGCAGCAACCGCCTCAGGACTAAACGCCACATCATCAGCCGATAACAAGCTGCCTAATGTAATACGGTCTTCAATTTCTACACGGTAAAAATCCACCGTTAACGATAAATCACTGGTCACATCGTAAACAAAACCGGCACTGTAGTTAGTTGATGTTTCAAGCTTTAATGTATCAACGCCTAAAGCAGCAGGAAATGCAGAGCCCGTTGTCGCAGTAAACGACTGACTTAACGTGCCGTCAGACCCTAAGTTAGTGGTAAACGCAGTGTAACCACTTTGCTGTAATGATGGCGCTCTAAAGCCCGTTGATAACGCACCACGTACTGCAAAGTCATCATTAAATTCATAACGTGTTGCTACTTTACCTATGATGTCGTCACCCGCATTCGAAAAATCTTCATAGCGAAGAGCACCGCTCACATTCCATGCATCGCTTAACATGGTTTCTGCATCTACATATACTGCGTAACTATCACGATCGCTTTTGTTTGAAGCTTCAGGACGAAGACCGTTATAAGCTTGAAAACCACATTGTGCAAATTGACTCGGATCGTTCACCGATGGGTATGAGGTATCCGTGTTGGCTGCTCCACATGCGTATGATGCCACCTCACCTGGTACAATTTCATAGTTTTCTTTACGGTATTCAGCGCCAATTGAAACATAAACAGGCTCACTGCGACCAATATCAACAATTCCGTTTATATCTGCATTAAACGTTGTTTGATCAAATCTAAAGCCACCCGAATAACCCTCTGTTGGGCCAGCATTCGCGGCTATATCGGCATCGCTTGCACCCGGATTATTAAATAAATACTCCGCCGCGTATGACGCATTTAAAGTATTTCGTGAGGTAAAATCGTATTGATTTTCACCGTAAACAGCAGAAACATCGTAGGTCCAATCAGAGTTAATTTCACCTTTAAAACCAACTGCTACCGAAATATCTTGTGCTTCATTGTCGATTTGCGGTAAAAAACCATCGCTGTAAACTTGCGTTACGTTTTTAGACGCTTCATTAAAGTTACGGTAAAAGCCGTTGCCTAGTGCCGTGCGCTCAGAGTAACCACCAAATGAGTAAAGCTCTCCTTCACCCATTGGCAGGGCCATATTGTAAAATACCGAAGTGAATTCACTCTCTGCATTACCTTGTCCCCAACGTACTTCGTCAGATAAAGTACCTGGTGCAACATTAAGTGACCCACCCGTATCTCGCTCTGCGCGGTTAGTTTTATCTGCATCACGGTACTCAAGCGATAAATTTATAAAACCGCCCTCATTACCTAATTCAAAACCACGGTTTAAACCGGCTGAAATTGTTTCTCCATCACCTTCTGCCGTTTCGCCATATTGTACGTAACCGGTGGTTAAATCTGTTGAATCATTAAGTGATAAGTTGATAACCCCTGCAATTGCATCAGAGCCATACTGAGCCGCCGCACCATCACGTAACACTTCAACACCTTTTAAAGCAATTAGTGGAATCGCATTCATATCAGTGCCGGCAGAGCCACCGCCCACAGTGCTTGTTAAACCAAAAATAGATTGATTATGGCGGCGTTTACCGTTTACTAAAACCAGCGTTTGGTCTGGTTGTAAGCCGCGTAATGTAGCAGGGCGAAATAAATCAGAGCCATCAGAAACCTGTGTTCGCGAAAAGTTAAATGACGGCGCCGTTGCCTGTAAGCTTTGCCCAAGTTCGGTAAAGCCGCCTTTGTTTAAATCATCTGCGTCAATTAAATCAATAGGTGATGATGACTCAGTGGCTGTACGGTTTGAAACTCGCGATCCTAAAACAGATATTTGTTCGATATTTTTTTCAGCTTTAGTTGGCGCTTCTTGTGCATTAACCATACTTGGCGCACTAAAGGCAAAAGCAACTGCTACAGCCAAGGTGTTTAAACGATATGTTGACATAATGATGACCCTGTTTTGTGTATTCTTATAATGTGTGTAGGGTATATGCATGTATCCCCTTGCCAACATCCTAGCAACATACACAAACAAAAAGAAACAAAAAATTTGACAAAATTGGCATAAGAATGCAAATAACTTTAAAAAAAGGAAAATAACACCTTTAAAAGCTCAAAATACGCCCAAATTAGCAATTTAATATCTCACCCACAGAAGTTAATGCAATGTTAACCATAAGGATTTTCTTTATAATTATTAAAAACATCAACGTTGTATGTTTTTCATACCGCACTGAGCGTAAAACGTACTTACAATAACGTTTTATACGGTTTTTATTAGACTAAAGTAGATAATAAAAAATAAGAAAGGGAACTCAGAAGAGATTATAAATAGGTGGTTGTGTAGAACAGCCCGTTTATTATACGTTATTTTATATAGGGCCTATTTAAGATGTATAACTATGCCAATCAAATTCACTAATAACATGGCAAAGTAAAGGGTCTACGCCTTTTGAGTCACAGTATGCACGTAATTGCATGGGGGGTTGCTCGTCAAAAATAATTTGCCAAACTATATACAACATGTGATTAAACAGAGTTAACTCATTATCATCAGTGCCATCTAAATCGTGGCAACTCATTAATAAGTTACATATTTTTGTGTCGTATCCCCATAACTTTAAAACGTAGGCAGAAATAAAATTGGCACTTACGTATCCATCGCTGATGGTTTGCGCATGCTCATCTGACACATCGCTTTGAGCTTGAGATAATAAAATGATCTTGCCGACAAAACTCAATAACGCCACTGAAAATAACAATTCTTGATCATGCAAGTTAAAACCAGCCAGCTTTGCAAAATCCTTAACACAACTAGCGTAATTCGCCGCTATATTCAATTGCTTTTCATGCACATCAACAGGAATAGACGATTCAAAGTTTTTAGCAACCAATAAAGAGGTGGTGATAGCCATTAATATCGTGGTACCGAGCCTCGAAACAGCCTCATCTATTGACGATGTTGGCCTTACAAAACCAAGATAAGCGGAGTTTGCAAGTTGTAACAATTTAGCCGTTATTATTGGCTCTTGAGAAACAACATGGGCAATATCATGTAAATCAAATTCATCGCTTTGTACTAAGTCTCTGAGCTCTTTTAAAATAAGAGGATAAACAGGAAAACTGATCATAGCCCCTAACTGTCTACGCACATTATAAGCAAAAGGCAATGACTTTAACGCCGCCACATTATTAAAAAGTGCAGCTATGTCTGCCTCATTAAACGGTTTAGCAAGATAAGCATGAACAATATTAGGTTGTTGTATCATAGTACTCAACCTCATATCACCGGTAAGTAATGCTCTAACCGGATAGGGGTTCTTTGAAGAGCATTGCTCTAAAATATCCAGCCCATTCATTTGCGGCATTAAATAATCACTCAATACTAAATCAACGTCTTTTATGGCACTTAAAAGTTGCCAAAACTCATCAATATCCGCAGTCGTTATGATATCAACCTCTGGGAATACTCGATGAATAGTTCTTTGCAATACTTTTAATAAAAAAGCATCGTCATCTAAAATGATTACTTTAATCGCTTTCATTTAGCACCTTGAGTGTTTGCATGGTTTAAATAATTACAAAAATCATCTGATTCTAAAGGCTGCGAATAGTAATAACCTTGTATGTAGTCACAGCCTAATTTTTTAATTACTTCGCATTCAAAGGCAGTTTCTACTCCCTCAGCTATCACTATAAGGCTGAGATCATGAGACATACGCGTAATATTACGAATCATACTTTGCATCGCTAAAGACGATTCAATATCAGTAATAAGCGCTTTATCCAGTTTAACCCCATCTACTGGCAGTTTAGAAAGGTAACCAAGTGATGAATAACCCACGCCAAAATCATCAATCAATAGCTTAACCCCTAACTTTTTTAACCTTTTTAATTGTTGTTCGCAAGCAGAAAAATCTTCTATCAAATAGGTTTCTGTTAACTCAAAAACCAACTGTGATGACTCTAAACCATTGCAGCTTAAACATTCCAGCACATAGTCAATCAAACCGGGATCATCTTTTAATTGCCTAGCAGATAAGTTAATAGCCAACACGTTCACACCTATATTGTTATCACCCCAATATTTTAGCGTTTTACAGCTTTGAGAAATAACCCAACGCCCTATTGGTATTATCTGGCCATCACATTCAGCAATCGGAATAAAATGAGCAGGAGGAACCCAACCATATTTACTTGGCTCATACCAGCGAATGAGCGCCTCAGCACTGTGTACTTGTCCTGTTTCAATGTTAACTTTTGGCTGAAAACGTAGTGACAGTTCATCTTTATTTACCGCGATTAGTAATAAACGGCTTAACTCAAAATTCTTTCTATAGTCGGCTACTAGCTGAGGATCAAACCGGGAAAAAATACGCTGCTGCTCACCTAATTGATAATTCAACGTCAACTGCATCTGATTTACGAGTTCTTTTCCTTCTAAATTATCCTCAGGAAACAAACCATACACACCATATAGCTGCACATGAGCGTCAATATATTTTCTGGGTAGAATTTTATTTAACTGCTCAATCGCTTTATTTAAATCACTTAAAACTTCACTATCAGATTTAATTTCCGGAACAAATAATACAAATCGATCGGCGCTCTTATGAAAAACTTTGACAGATTTCTCCGATACGCTTTTTAACACTTTCAAAACCAATTTTATAAGGTGGTTGCCATCTTCTGCACCTAGCAAATCATTAATTAATTGAAACTGGGCAATACCTATATAAACTAAGGCATAACATTTTTTATTCGCTTCACACAGCGTTAAATGGTGATAAAATTCAGACTCGTTGGTTACCACCGACTGTGTTCTAGTAAGTTGAAAAATGTTACTCATGCTATTTGAGTTGCTCGATAATTTTAAGAGTTGAAAATAATCATCATTTAAACAACGCTCTATCATAACTTCTTCGTTTTTAGCTAGATCAGAGGCGTGTGCATAATTAATAAAAAGTGTACTGCTTTTCTTATCAACAAATGACTGACTTACTGATTTGTTTTGAGCTGTATCTAAATAAGCGAGGTGTTTATTTTCATATAAATGAATATCTGGAATAATTTCAGCTGCAGGTGCATTAAAACGATTTATAATACCGTTATTGTCTATTTCTATTAAGCCAGACATACTGCCCATTAATAATTGATCTCTTACTCTTTTTGCTCGGCGCTGTTCATATTTAACTTTCGCTTCGCTGATGTTCTCAAGTAACTCACTATCGACCCATGGCTTTTCTAAAAAACGAAATACTAACCCCTGATTCAGTAACTCAACCACAGACTTAAAATCAGCATACCCACTCAGTACTAGGTTTACACTATCAGGCCAGCGACTTTTAACTTGGCGTAATAAATCAGCGCCGTTCATTTCTGGCATTCTAAAATCAGTAATGATTATCTCAATTTGATTAGCCGCTAATATTTCAAGTGCCTCAAAACCAGAGGATGCCGTCAGCACATCATAACCAGAACGAGCAAGTACTCGCTTTAAAGATTTCAATACATTGAGTTCATCGTCTACTAATAAAATTCGCAAAGCCACTATCTACACCTCAAAATGGGGTTGTACTCTTGCTAACTTGATTGTTCTTCTAAGTACCCTTTGCTAAGCAACCAAAAATGTTCACATCAGCACAAGTATGTTGTATCTAACTACATACGCAATAATGCCACTTAGCTGTAACTGTCTATCTAACTGATACCTTTTCAGATCACCTATATTGGTTTAAGGTTTCTATCATTAATAAGTGATTGCAATCACTAGATACAACTTAAACAAAAATGATACTTTTTAAAAATAAGCCATCCAGTTCACTTTATATAATAATAGTCTAGAATAAATTCTAAGTGATTATTTTTAGTTAAAAACATCCAGCGTTGTGGCTATTATTACCAAGGGGCATCTATGTTCGCCATTGAAACTTTTCACACTCACGGCAGCGATATAGATAAATTTATCAAACCTGTAAGTCAGTTTACAAACAACAGTCCCGATTTACTGCTCGGGTTTGCTACAACCGATACCATTAAATATCTTTATAATAGCCAGCCCAACGTGATAAAAAACACTCAAAATTGCTTAATCATCTCCTCCTGTCTTGGCTCATCAACCGAAAAAAATTTATCGTTAAATGAGCAAAGTATTAGTTTATTCTCTATCAAAGACTCAACGGGTCATTATGGAATTGCCAGTTGCAATACAACTAATAACCTAAGAGAAAATGCAGCTAACACTGTACTCCGAGCTATTGCTAATGCAGGCCAAACAGGACTCGCCCCAAAAATGGTCTGGTGCTTTCAAGTCCCAGGGAACGAAGAACTAGTGCTACAAGGAATCCAAGATGCTATTGGGCAGCGTATACCTGTTTTTGGAGGAAGTTGCGCTGATAACGACATTTCGGCAAAGTGGTGTTTCAGCGATACTAAAAATGTATACCAACAAGGTTTTATCATTGCGGTGTTATATCCGTCTGTAGAAACATTCGGCTTTTATAGTTCAGGCTACGATATAACCAACCAGCAGGGCATAGTTACCAATATTGAAGGACGTTTATTAAAAACAATCGATAATCAGCCCGCTTTTGATGTTTATAATCAATGGCGTAAAAACCTAGGGTTTGGACAGTTAAAAGCGGGAAATATACTTGCCCAATCAGCAATGACCCCGCTATCAAGAGCTTTTGCTTCAGATGATGAAATCCCACGATTATTGTTAAGTCATCCAGCTATAGCAAAAAATGGATCGTTAGAATTATTTTCTAACCTACATGTTGGCGATACGGTTTACCTTGCCTCAGGAAGCCCAGAGCAATTAATAAAGCGAGCTGATATGGTTGTCACCTCATTAACTAAATTGGCAGAACTCCATGCTATAAAAAATATTACCGGTGGTGTTATTATTTTTTGCGGTGGTTGTATGCTATCAATTAAAGAGGCAATGCACGAAGTAAAGCAATCTATTGAAACACAACTTCCCACTATTCCGTTTATTATAGGCTTTACTTTCGGGGAGCTCGGGACATTCAGCGATGCGACCAGTAAACATGGTAACTTAATGATCTCATGCGAAATTTTTGGTGACCCAATATGAGTAACAATGAAATACTGTTAGAAAAGCTACACTTATTACAAGTTCATAATTTAGCACTTGAAGAAAACCGTGCCTTTAATAGCTTGATTTTAAATGGTCTAGATATAATCTTAAAAAACGACAACACAGAAACCTTACTCACTGAGTTTTTTGATATTTTGCATCAGGCCATTGCCTTTTCTGCGGCTATTTTAATTAAAATAAATCCAAAAGATGTAATGGCTACGTTAATTACAGCGTCGCATCCGAATAGCGATGCAATAATTACCCAGCTGGAAGTACTTAATAGACCCGATAGAAATATTAAAAATATATTTAACTTACATCAACTCCCTAATTGGCAAGTAACCGACCCTTTTTGGCATTCGCAATATGCCATGCTCACCACTCCAGTAAATACAAGTACAGAGAGCTACCAGCTCTATATTTTTTCTGAAAAAATTGGCGCGTTTAATCAGCACGATATTACTTTAATGCAGCGCTTTGTCAGTTTTGCAGGTAATACGATTTCACAATTTGAAAAACGAAACTTACTTGTTAAACAAAAAGAAATGGAGGAAAAACAAAATAACATCGAGCAAGTGTTAATTAACTCTGAAAAAATGGCTTCGTTAGGGCAAATGGCAGCAGGCGTTGCGCACGAAATAAATAATCCTTTAAGTTACATAGTTAGTAACATTCAAAATTTGGCATACAACCTTGAGCAATTTAGCCATTTCATTAACGCTCTTAAAACAGAGAGTGTCATAACGCAGCAAACATTAGCAGATTTGTTACAACATTTTCAATTTGATGGATTACAATCAGACTCAAGCGATATCATTGCTGAAATGACTGAAGGGGCTGATCGTGTTAAAGAGATTGTTCAAGGGTTAAGGCAATTTGCTCATCCAGATCAAACTAAAATTGGCGATATAAATATAACTGAGCTTATTGATAATACATTACGTGTTGCCTGGAGCGAAATTAAATACAGTGCCAAGGTCGAAAAGCACTACAATACAGAACCAATCATCATCACTGGTCGTTCGACCCAACTCTCCCAAGTGTTTTTAAATTTATTTTTTAACGCCGCTCAAGCTATTTGCGACAAAGTTGGGGTGATCACTATTACTACTAAAGCCGATAAAAAAAATGCCTATATAACGATTGCCGATAATGGTAGTGGAATTAAGGAGGACAAATTAAATAAAATTTTTGACCCTTTTTTTACTACAAAACCAATTGGCCAAGGCACAGGGTTAGGGCTTGCTATAAGTAAAGCAATAATAGAACAACACAGTGGCCTAATTAGTGTTAAAAGTAAGATAAATCAAGGCACTATTTTTAATATTACCTTACCTAAAAAACCAATATTAACTGACGATGCATTGAGTATTTTAAATGCAAAAAAAATCGCTAAAGAGTGAATTTTTAATACATTATCAGTTGTTTACAGCCAAAGCTTAGACTAAATTAAACTTATAATTATGTTGGTGGTAAGAAGATAAATGACAGACATTGCCCAATTAGAACAGCTAAATCAACAGCCTCCGAGCATCTTATGCTTGGACGATGAAGCTAATGTACTCAAATCTTTAGTACGCTTACTTCGTCAATATAAATTTGATGTGAGTGTTTCAACCAATGGCCAAGATGCACTTGAAAAAATGCAAAGTAAAGAGTTTGACGTCGTAATAAGCGACATGCGCATGCCACACATGAGCGGGGCAGAGTTTTTAGCCAAAGCCAGAAAGCTCGCCCCCGATAGCCAACGCATTTTGTTAACTGGCTTTTCCGATTTAGAGTCAACAATCAGTGCGGTTAACGAAGGGGGTATTCATGCTTATGTGCAAAAACCTTGGCAAAATGATCACTTAGTAAGTGTAATCCAGTCAGGCGTAGAAAAATTTAGACTAAAAAAGCAAAATGAAATTTTACAACAGCATGTAAAATCTCAGAACCAGCAACTAAAAGAGCTCAATACTAATTTAGAGCAGCTGGTCGATAAACGAACAAATCAAATTAGAAGTGTATTAAAAAAACTAGAAGTCGCTAATGAAAGTGAAAAAAGAGAGCATCAATCGACTGTTGAACTGCTTTATAATTTTATTAATGCAAATCCGTATCTCGATGGTAAAAGAGCAGAGAACATTGCCGGCACATGCACGCAAATAGCGCGTTACCTTAATGTATCGCAAAGAAGTATCACGCTTGCGCCTATTGCAGGATATTTAGCTCAAATTGGTTTACTTGCAATGGATCCTGAGCTTTACAACAAACCTATTAACGAACTTAATGAAGTACAGCGCAAAACGTTTTACACCCACCCGAGTATTTCACAATTAATGCTCATGCCAGCGACTCACTTGAGCGATGTTTCTGATGCAATTTATCACCAGTTCGAGCGATACAACGGCCAAGGTATCCCCAAAGGACTTGCTAAAAACGATATTCCAATTGGTGCTATGGTGCTCAGCGTAGCTCGCGATTACTGGGAGCATTATGAGCAAAGCGATCCATTACTTACAACAAAACAACGCCATGAGGCGGCGCTCGGTAATATTAAGGCCAATAGTGGTAGCTTATATCACCCGCGTATTGTCGATGCACTTGAAGCAAGCCATACTAAATTAATTACCTCTGATAGTTCTATTGGCTCAATTAAAATAATTTGCGCTCAAGAGCTTGAAGAAAATATGACACTGGCAAACTCACTACACAGCCATACAGGCATTATGCTTTTACCCAAAGAGCATGTTTTCAATTCAAAATCGATTGTTAAGCTACAACAACTTGAAGCCAAAAAGCCGACTCCGTTTAGAATTATGGTTAAAACGGCTAAATGATTGATCTAAATTGCTCTTTTATTCGTTACAATGGGCTTAAATAAATTAATAACTTTGCTTGAAGGAGCACAACGTGTCGCGATTTTCTGCCGTTACCGATAATCCCCACGACGGGCGTTTTAACCAAAAAACGGGAATATTACTGACCAACTTAGGCAGCCCAGATGCCCCCACAGCAAGCGCATTACGTGTTTACTTGCGTGAGTTTTTATCTGATCCACGCATTGTAGAAATTCCACGCATTGTGTGGATGATAATTCTCCATGGCATTATCTTACGCATTCGTCCAAAACGCTCAGCTAAGTTATATAAGAGTATATGGACCGAAAATGGCTCGCCGCTAACTCATATTACGCGCCAGCAAAGCCTTAAATTAAATGCCTTATTAAAACAGCATGGCTATACCAACACCGAAGTGGTTATGGCGATGCGCTATGGTAACCCATCAATCGAAGCGGGCCTTGAAGAGCTTAGAGACAAAGGTTTAACCCGTATTATTGTGCTGCCACTTTATCCGCAGTATTCAAGCCCAACTACAGGCTCTACGTTCGACGCAGTTGCCAATGTATTAAAAAAATGGCGCTGGGTACCAGAGCTGCACTTTGTAAACGGGTATCACAAAAATACAGCGTACCTTGAGTCACTCGCTAATAGTATTAGTGAAGATTTAGAAAAACATGGAATGCCACAAAAAATGGTGTTTTCATACCACGGTATGCCTAAACAGTTTTTAGATAATGGCGACCCTTATCATTGCCTATGTCAACAAACAACACGATTAGTGGTTGAAAAACTAGGGCTAGACAAAGATAAAGTGATCACTACTTTTCAAAGTCGCTTTGGTAAAGCTGAATGGTTAAAACCATATACAGATGCAACTCTTGAGAGCTTACCTGGCGAAGGAATTAAAGATATCGCAATTATAAGCCCTGCATTTAGCGCCGACTGCCTAGAAACACTTGAAGAATTAGAAGGTGAAAACCGCGAAATTTTTGAAGAAGCTGGCGGCGAGAAATACCGATACATTGCAGCTCTAAACGATCGTGACGATCATATAGACGCCATGTTCGATGTATTAAAGCCAATGCTTTAAAGCAAAGGTTCGAGGTTTCAGGTTTCAGGTTTCAGGTTTCAGGTTTCAGGTTTCAGGCAGACACTAGCCAAGCGCGGTGGTTGACGGTAGGTGGGAGTTTACCTCGCGCACACAGTGCTAAACCCGTTGCTCGACACCCGATACCCGTACTTAATACCTAATTTAGCGCTTACGTGTCACTATTAATGTGATTGCCCCGGCTATTATTCCCCAGCAGGCAGAGCCTACCGACCATAAAGTTAAATCTGAGGCAGTGACTAAAAAAGTAATGATAGCCGCTTCAGTATATTCAGCACTATGCAAAGACTGCTGTAAACTATTGGCAATAGTGCCAAACAAAGCAATACCCGCCAACGCTAACACCAATGCTTGTGGCAAGCTTGCCACAATTGCCACTAACATAGCCGCACATAGCGCCATAATTATATAAAACACGCCACCAGCAATACTTGCCCAATAACGTTTATCAGGGTCTTTATCAGCCTCTTCGCTCATACAAATAGCCGCTGTTATGGCTGCTAAATTTATGGAATAAGTGCCAAAGGGAGCCGTCATACAATTTATTAACCCGGTCACAGTTAATGACGATGATATAGGCGCTTTATAATTATGTGCTTTCAAAATAGCGAAACCGGGTAAGTTTTGTGAGGTCATAGTTACTATGTATAAAGGAATGCTTATACTTACAAATGCCTGCAAACTAAAGCTTGGCGCTATATATGCAAAACTACTGGCTTGCCAATGCACGGTACTGGTATCGATATTACCCACATACCAGGCTAAAAATATACCCGCTAGCAACACACTTAGCATCGCAAAACGGGCAAAAAAGCGCTTACCAATAAAGTACACCACCACCATTAAACCAATAACTAATGGCATATCGTTCATAAAGTTAAACACATCAATGCCAAATGTCACTAATACTCCCGCTAACATGGCACAAGCCAGTTCACTAGGAATACGGTTCATAATTTTTTCAAACCACCCGGTTACTCCCGACACCAGCACCAAAAAGGCTGAGAGCATAAATGCGCCCACGGCTTCATGTAAGCTATAGCCTTGAGCACTTGAAATCAGTAGTGCAGCCCCTGTGGTCGACCATGCAATTAAAATCGGCACTTTATAATAAAACGACAACACAATAGAGGTACTGCCCATTACCAAGCCCAGCATTAATATCCAGCTTGCCACTAGGTCAGGTGTGCCACCTAAAGTGATCACCACTTGGTAAATCAATGCTATCGAACTTGAAAAACCAATAATAACGGCAACAAGTCCCGCCATAGTGCGACTAAGTAATTGATCAGTCCCTGCCATAATTCCCTCATTTCATGCTTTAACGTTACAACATACTTTGCCTATTTTTACATTGCAATTTTGAATAATGAATATGAAAAAACATCACGTTAATAAATTTTTTTATTGATCAATTTTTGCCTATCAAAATCATTGCCATTAAAAAAATAAACGCGTACCTAAAAACAAGCCGCAGAGCGCATTATTGCTGTAAAAAGCCGTAATTTTTAAGCTAAAAACACATACCAAAAAAAGGCAAAGTAAATACTTACAATGAGTTATAAAAAACCCCATTAACACTTTATGGTTACAATTTAAATTTGATCTCATCCTATTTTTAATATAAAACTTAACAATTATTTCACTAATTACCCTAAAAGAGAAACAGATGAAACGTTACATTGTTTTAATTATCGCTATTCCTTTGTCTGTATTTGCCATTTATACGCTGCTTGAGAATCAGAAAAAAATCGATAAGGAGGCAGTAGCCCCTATTGCCGTAGACATCGTCCCTGTTGATTCTGAGTTTGTAAAACAAACACGTAAGCCATTGCCAATTGATATGAGTAAAGACCCTGTTACAGTCAAACCCTTAAAAGAAAAACTAGCCGACACTGAAGACTCGTTTGATGCAATAAATAAGCCTTCAACTAAGGCCAAAGAAATACTTAAAGCGGCAAAAGTACTGCCTACCGATTTACAAAATGAAGCCTATATAGAATTTAATTTAGCAGCACTTAAAGCCCTTAAAGCAGGGGATAATTTTGATCTCGCTATACCGCAAACCGCAGAAACCTACAGCGCTGAAATAACTAACGTTACCAGTGCAAGTAACGGCGATAAAAGTATTGTTGGCCAAGTGATTGGTGCTAATGGAGCAATGCACACCACCATATTAACCGTTGGCAAGGATGCAGTATATGGTCAATTTACAGCCCCAAGTGGTAACTATGTTTTTGAAAGCAAAGGACAATATGGCTGGATTGCAGCAAAGCGTGACTTATACAAATCACATATAGAACACCAAGTAAGTGAACCCTCGTCAAAAAATACTGATGGTGGAGATCCGTTTGCACCCAGTGATGAAAAGTCACCCTCTATTTAATTTTTAATCTAAACAAAGACGACACAGCAGTAAAACTGCAATTACAAAAAAAGGAAATACGACTATGAAAAAAATAATATCAACAGCCGCTATTGCAACAGCATTATGTGCAGCAAGCACAGTATCAGCAGAAACAATTGATATCGGTATTTTATATACCGACCAATCAGCTGCCGCTACCAGCAATATTAATACTAAGATTAACCAGCTTATTGCTTTTAGTAATCAAGTATATAGCCAAAATGGCGTTGATATTACACTGCGTTTAGTGGGCTCTCAAAACTTAGGTAGCCACGCAATAACCCCTTCGGAAGATTGGCTAGACGCCGTGACAAATAGCAGCTATGTAAATGGTTTACGTAATGATTGGAAAGCAGACATGGTAGCCGTACTAGGTACAGGCCAAAGTGCGGGTAGCGGTTTAATTTCATGTGGTATTGCTTGGGTTGGTCAAGGCACAAATGGCAATTTATACAGCTCAATGAGCGATCGTATGTACTCAATTACAGCTGTTGATTGTGGTGCTACAACATTCGTACATGAACTAGGTCATAATCAAGGCCTGACACACTCTCGTAAACAAGGCGCAACTAGTGGCGGTGTATACGTTGATGGCATGGGCCACGGCGTACAAAATGAATTTGCCAGTATTATGGCTTACCCACATGTGTTTGGTAGTGCGACTCAGTACGATTATTTCTCAAACCCAAATTGGAGCGTAAACGGTATTCCATTTGGTGTGACTAACCAAGCATATGCTATTCGTACCGTCACTGATACCAAAACCAGTATTGCCAACTTTAAATAATCTCAATTGTAAATAATGAGCTTATTCTAAGAATCAGCATTAAATAAATGGGTAAATTATTACCCATTTACACCAATTAAGTTTCCCTTGCGGAGCGCCTCGGCGCTCTTTTTTGATGATTAATCATTACCTGCTTTTATTGCAGGAAGTAAAGTTTTGCCATCGCTATCTACTTCACTCATTAGCGTTAACCCCATTACTTTGGCAAGCACAGGATAAATATCTAAATTATTCACCAGCTCAATACTTACACCTTTTTTAAACGCAGGACCTGCTGCTATAAAGGAGGCAGCCATATCATCACTATAAGCATAGCCATGTGTACCTAAATAAGGCGCCTTAGTACCGTTACTAAATACCGCAGGCGCATTGGTTTGCACCACAATATCGCCCACTCTACTCCCGCTATTATAATGGTAGCCTTCAAGCTGCTCACTACTTAAAACACTATAACGCCCCTTAGCCGCTTTTTGTAAACGTGCTTTATATGCATCAATATCCGCATTTTTAGCATCGCTTTTAGTATAAATAAGTAAACGAGGTCCGGTATTCACAATAATAAAATTATCATCTTTAGGTAAACTGCTGACAATAATGCTTTGCTCAGGATCAACCTTTGCCATGCCATGATCAGAAACAATGACTAAATTAATATCCTGAGATAATTTGCTCAAGCGAGTACGTAATTGCCCCATTAATGCATCTAACTTATGAACGGCGTCACGTGTTTGTACTGCATCTGGGCCAAACTCATGCCCTATGCTATCAACCAGCGAAAAGTAACTGGCTACAAAACGTGGGCGCTGCGCCTTAGGCAAACTTAACCACTGTACAATTTGGTCAATTCTGTCTTGGTAGTTACCTTGTTTGGAATAATGAAAATAGTAGTCTGGCGTCATACCATTAAAGCGCGCATCCAACTCAGGCCAAAAATACACCGCCGATTTAAGCCCATGCATTTTTACTAAATTCCATAATGGAGTACCACGTACCCAAGTACTGTCTTTTTGGCCTTTACCCATGCTGTAGCATTGATTATTGCGCGCTTTGTCACAAAATTTATTGTCAACAATACCGTGGTTAACGGGTAGTAAACCAGTAATCACCGAAATATGATTTGGGAACGTTTTAGTAGGGTAAACTGGCTGCATTTTTTGTGCTCTAACCCCTTGCTCAGCCATTGCTTTTAAATTGGGTGCACCGTGCTTTTCAATATAATCCCAACGCAAGCCGTCAATTGAGATCATAACAACCGTTTGCTCTTTGGCTGCAAACGCATTACTCATCCCTAATAAAAGGCAAAAATAGACTGCCTTTGTGATCCACAACTTCATTTTAAACACCTATAGATGTATGTTAATTTTATAAAAAATAATACTAAAGCAAGTTGTTACTTTATGATACATGCTGATAGATTAAAGATGGCTCACTAAAAAATATAACTGTGCACTTAATAAGAGCCCAACGTGCAAAATAAAAGGATTGCCATGATCGACTTCAGCAGCAAAATCACCCCAGCGCGTATGCAGCGCACGACGGCCAATTTACAAATGGCGCTTGAGAGCGATCGTGGCCGCATTATTAACAGCGCAGCCATTCGTCGCCTGCAACAAAAAACCCAAGTATTTCCGCTTGAGCGCAACGCAGCAGTGCGCTCACGTCTTACTCACTCATTAGAAGTACAACAAGTTGGTCGATTTATCGTGCAGCGTGTTTTTGCCAATCTAAATTACCAACAGCAAAAAGAATATGGTTTATCCGGCTTAGAACGCCCGCTAGAAACCCTAGTAGAAATGGCCTGCCTAATGCACGATATTGGTAACCCGCCGTTTGGTCACTTTGGCGAGGCCGCCATTAATAATTGGTTTAATGCTAACTTGGCAAGTATTACGCCTGAGCGTTGCCAAACAGCTAATAGCAGTATAGGCATTATTTTTAAACATTTAGCGCAAGATATTTGCAGTTTTGAAGGCAACGCCCAAGGCATACGTATTATTCACTCATTGCTCAGCCTAAATTTAACCTACAGCCAAAGTGCAGCAATTTTAAAGTATACCCGCCCTGCCAGCTTAGCGAAGCAGGATATTCCACAAAATAAAAACTACATTATGAAAAAAGTAGGCTACTACTACAGCGAAAAAAGCTTTATAGAAGCACTACAAACAGAGCTAAAAATGGAGCCGCATTGCCGCCACCCTGCCAGTTACATAATGGAAGCCGCAGACGATATTTCTTATTGCTTGGCTGACATAGAAGATGCGGTAGAAAAAGACATAATAAGCACTCAGCATTTGTGCGAGCAATTAAAAAAGCAGTATCAAAAAGCGCTAATTAACTTAGCCTTAAACGACACCCAGCACCAAAGCTTTGTAGATGATGCAATTAATTACGCTATTGAACGCGCGCAAGCACAGCCCTTTAATTTTAATAGTGAATTTTTTATTTATTTACGCGTATCGTTACTGCATCCATTAGTGAATCATGCCGCAAAACGCTTTATTGAAAATATAGAGCCAATTTATCATGGTGATTTTAATCATGCATTATTAGAAGATCGCAGTTACTTACATGCTGCAACCCAAGCCCTTAAACAAGTGGCACTTGAGCATGTATTTTCTCATAAAGAGGTCGAAAAGCTCGAACTACAAGGCTATCGTATTATTAACGGCCTACTAGAATGCTATAAGCCATTACTACAATTAACTAGCGACGACTTTAAACGCGCACTACATGGCGACAACCGTTTATTAATAGAGTCACGATTAGTTAAAAAGCTCTCTAAAAAACATTTAAGTAGCTATCAGCACGCCATAAATGCCATGCAAGAAGAGCCCGACCACTTTGCGGCTTATGAGTTTTATTACAGATGTAGACTCATCCAAGATTACATAAGCGGCATGACCGACCAATTTGCTTACGACGAGTACCGCAGCTTAATGGTAATTGACTAAGCCATGCTCAGATCGTGAAATTGCTAAGCCCTAGATAATTTTTTACTTTGCGCTTAAAATTAGGGCATTGATGCTTAACCGCTTTTGAGTTTTATGAAACCGTTACTGAGTTGCTTATTTTTTTGTTTTGCTTTGTTTTATAGTGCTAGCAGTGGCGCTTACAACGAAGCGATGTGCATTCTTATAAAACAAGAAATGCAGCAATACAGCAATGACAAAACCAGCCGAAAGTACCGTAACGCTGCTCGCGACTACAAAAAAAACTGCAGCAATCCGGCTACACGTACTCAATCAACGGCAAAGCCTAAAGCGCAACCTATTATTGAACAACCCAAACCTAAAATTACTAAACAGCAAGTAAATGAGCCTGTTTCATCAGTTGTAACCCCCATTGGGCAAGAGCAAGCTAAGTCACCGCTTATACAGCAACTAGCAACAGCGCCCAATCAAAGTACAGAGCGCACTCAGAACACAACTGAACCAGCAGCAACTACCGAGCCTAATGAGCCGCAAACCAATAAAACAATAGCAGAACAAACTGATGCTCTAAAAAATGATCAATTTAGCATTGATACAACCCCCCAAAGCAACACAACTTCAGCTGTCACAAAAACCACGGTAGAGCCTTTACAAACGGCCATGCCGGTTACTGTAAATGCCACTGAGCAAGTTAAAGGCGTTGCCTCATCAATCCCTAAAGAATCAAACATGTTGTCGCTAGTATTACCCAGTGTGGCGCTACTCTTGGTGGTAATAGTTGGAGTTGTTGTATTGATGCGCCTGCGCAATGTTAAGCAAAATAACACGTCTGCTGAAACCAGTATGCCACTAGCTGCTCCTCCTACTAAGTGCGATGACAAGCAAAGTAGTACTGCTATTGATGAATCTAAGACTCTTGATACCAGCAAAAACGAGCCAAAAACAACAACCGAAAGTGTCGAGTTAGACGCAAGCGAAGTAAGCACCGTTAAAGTAAAGCAAGTACCGAATACCGCAGAGTTTGAAGCCGCCGCTAAAGCCACTTTAGAACGGATAAAAAATGCCACCGAGCATGCAGAGCCACAAGTAAGAGACTTTGACCCTGAAGCCAAACCAATCAAAAAACAGCGCAAGCCGGTTAATCAGCCTAGCGAGCCTGTACCAGCGACTAAAAAAGAAGCACCTATTGCAGCTGAGCCCATTTCGCCTCAACAGCCAAAGGCAGACTTACATTCGCCTAAACAACTGCGCTCACCGTTAATGCCATCTACCGAGCACGACTTTAAAGAGCCTGAAATACGCACCTTCGATCCCAACGCCCCCTTACCCACTAAAAAAAGTGCGATAAAACCAGAACAAGTAAAAGTATCGCCAGTTGAACCCACTAAGCCTAATATCCCGCCACAAAGCAGCAACCCATTTGCTAACTTATCGCTTGATGAAAGTTGGGATCCAAATTCTCCGCAAAAACCGAAAATAGAAGAAAAACAACGCGCCCCTAAATCACAAGCACTAATTGAAGCTGAAGAACGTGCAAAAAACATGCAAACAAAAGAATAATAGAGTACGCTGTACTTATTAAAAGGTGGCTTTAAATCTAGTACCAATTCGCTTAATTAAGTGGTCTATTTTGAGGCTGGAAAAACGCGTTGATAGCTAGGCAAAAGTTTTCTATTTAGTTGTTATAAAAAAGAATTTTTTAACGCAGGTAGCGACATATTTAGCCCCGTAAAATGATTAAGTATTATTGCGGATTGGTATAGTTTAAGCGTGCATTCAGTTTCACTCACTACAATAGCCTACTTTTTAAACAGCGCCACTCTCAACCTAATGGCTCAGAAGGAGTAAACTATACATATGCACGTGATGTTATCAGCTAAATTAAGATACCTTATTTTTACCGCATCTTTTTTTCTGATGGCTTTGGTGAGTGATTACAGTAACGCAATTGAAGCAATTCAACCTAAAGACGAGCAATCCACACACACCACTACTTTAAATATAAGTACCGGCGAATGGCCCCCTTTTATGAGTGAATCATTACCTCACCAAGGTGTAATTGCCCATTTGATCACCGACTTATTTGCACAAGCCAATATTAAGGTTAACTTTACCTTTTTACCTTGGCCGCGTGCTTACCACGACACCATTAATGATAAATACGCAGCCACCGCCGTATGGATGTTTGAACAACAACGCACTGAGGATTATTTTTACAGTGAACCTGTATTAAACGAGCGTTTTGTATTTTTTTATCACAAAAAACGCCCTTTTGATTGGCAAAACCTAAACGATTTAAAAGGCTTATTACTCGGTGGTGGGCTTGCTTACAGCTATGGCGAAGAGTTTGATAAAGCACTACAAGCGGGTCTATTTGATATGTCGCGAGTAAGTACCACAGAGCAAAACTTTAAACGCTTAGCTATGGGCAGAATTGACGCCTTTGCCGAAGAAAAAAGCGTCGGCTATTACATCTTGGCCAGTAAGTTACCTAACTTATTTAGCTCTATTAACCATCATCCCAAAGCTTTACTCATAAACCAAAGCTTTATGATGTTCCCTAAAAATAACAAATACAGTAAACAGCGGCTTGAAATTTTTAATCAGCAATTACTTAAATTTAAGCAAAACGGTCTTTATCAAGCCTACTTTGATGCGTTAGATAATGGCGCTTATCAGCCCACAAATAACGCCCTGGCTGACTGACCTGGCGGGGCTTTATTGTTTGGAACGCGGGTTTCAGGCTACGAGCTAGGTTTTAGCACAAGCTCGCTGCTCGTCACTCGAAGCCCGCTGCCTTTACCACCATAGCCGTTAAGCTTGTTGACGCGAAAAACACCGCTTTTAAATTACGTTACTTTCACGCCATTATTCGCCTCAAAAAATGAGGCAAATAGCATGCTTAATTGCCTCATTGTATTAATTGGTAAGTTGAAATCGTAGAAACCAGTTTTAGCTGTGATTATTTTAAACGCCAATTTCGGTTTCGAGCAACAAGCGACTGGCAACGAACACATCCGCGGCCTTTATCAATGCAGACGCACAACTTGCTGACGCGAAATGCACCGCTTTTAAAAATAAAGATTTACTTGCTCAACACTTTTGCACTTATTAGTGTTTAATCTTTCACTATTACCTGCTTGTGAGCAATAAAAAGTAACTTGCGAGCCCACTTTATATTGGTCAATCCCGCCTGATAACTTACTTACACTGAAATGAAAATCGCCATAGTCTGAGGCGATAAATCCAAACCCTCGATTTTTATCGAACATACGGATCTCACCAAACATACCGCCTTTAGCATTAGGGGTCTGTTCTTTAGCGAGTTTAATAAAGCAGCGGTCGTGGCTTTCTTCTGCAATTTCAAAAAGATTTGGCTTCTCTTTGATAAGCGCCTTTAAGCTAGCAACACTGTAACTTCTAAAATCAAACGATGAATCGAGCATTTTAAGCGCACTACCTAAGTCACCTAAATAAACAGGTTCATTCTTTTGTACACAACGTTTATAAGCCGTAATCAATAATGTATTTAAGTCTTTAAAAGCTTCTGAGTCATCTCTGTCTATTAAGTTTTTTGAAAATACAAAATTATGGCAAGCTTTAATAAGCCGCCCTGGCGTGCTTTCATTACCTATAGCCATTATGTGTAATCCTTTCTCTCTTATCCGCTGTGCTAAGCTGTAAAAGCCACCGTCACTTGATACAATACAGACTCCATTAATTCGTTGGTTATTATTTATAAGCTCAATTGCATCCATCACCAGTGCATAGTCAGCAGCATCTTTACCATAATGAAATTGTTGTTTGGGACTAGAGGCTGTTTTATGTAGTATGTTCTGCCAGTTACTGTGTTGTACAGATGTCCAATCTGCATAGACCCACTTAATTGCCACCGTGCCATATTTTTCAACTTCGTCGAGCACCGCTGAATAAGTGTTATAAGACGCATTTTCTCCATCAACTAAAACAGCAAATATTAAACTCATTTTTAATCCTTAAATAAGGGCAAAGAGCTGCCTAGTAAGCAGCTCTTACAGTTAGTTACTTACAAGCACCAGGGACACGGCATGCACAAGTTGAAGGAACATGACATGCATGATCTTCGCAACGTGCCATTTGTACTGACTCCATTGGATAAAGCTCAGCAGTAGGAAAAGCACCAAAATGCTTCTCATATACTGCTACCGTTGCATCAAATGAGCTTTGTAATTTGGATTGATCTTTATCACCATAGATTCCAAAATACGGATAGTGATGTAAGTAAAAACCGAATAAAACGTCACAATCATTTGTGTAACTTTGTGTATCTAAAATATGCTCGTGCCAAAACTTATCAACTAACTTGCTCGGAACGAGTGATAATTTGGGATACCACTTTTTAAGTGATAAGAATTTGCGGTATTCAAGTTCAGCAAAATCACACAGCTCATCATTCCAAGTTGCTTCAGCTGATTGCGTCAATTTCCATTTCAGTTTTTCAAAGTTCAGTACACAAACAGCAGAATGTAATTGCTCGTATATATTTTTACTTAACTGAAAAGTAGGCGATGGTTTAATTTCTACTAATTGTTCCATTAATTATTACCTCCATTTTTATTCAATTGCTTACCGCGATTCCCATGCACTTTGGCATATTGCTGATTCACACCCTCGTTACCTTTATTCGCATTTTTTTGGTTTGCTTCATTATCAGCAGGGCTTATTTTTTTAGCCATTACAGCCTCCTAAATTTAATTATTATGTGAACAACATTATTCACCTTCGCTTTAAATAGGATTCAAGATTTTTGCGAGCAATAAATGCCACAGGTTGAAAAGTTCCATTTTTGAATACGAAAATCAAACGGTAATCACCTAATTTAAAACGTATCAGGCTTGGGTCAATAGTGAGTTTTCGGCCGCCAATATCTCTATAATTATGACTTTGTAAAAGATGACTATATATATCTTTAGCCTCTGCTACGTAACGAGCAGATTGACATTTTGGGAGGGTTTTAAGTAAACGATTCATTGATTTCATTATTAAACTCCAGTTGGTTAACTGAGTTCAATAATGAACTTGTGCGGAGCACTACAAACACTTAATTTAAAATATTATGTAAATACTCCCATGCATCTTTATTCTCATTGATTTGAGCATCGATGCTATCACTTAATTCTTTAACTAATGGAAGCTGAAGTAGACGTTTATCAGTTACATTTTGAAGGATGCTCTTAGCCTCTATGCACTCTTTAGACTTAAGTTTTTTATCCGCTTTTATATAATTTTCTATGAAACTATGCCAATTAACATCCCTATCATAAAGAACATTCAGAGGAGATAAATCAGTAATACCCGTTTTTGAGCTTTGAAAAGGAGACGGCAGCTGTTCAGTGAATAAATTAAAGTTATTATCAATCAATTTATTTTTAATGTTATCAAATGAAGATCGAGATACCCCAAAAAACAACATTTCTGCACTGAGCTCTTTTTTAGCGAATCGGTCTAACAGTTTAAATTCACGCTTATTAACTGATGATTTGCTAACATAGTATTCTTGAAATATTTTTTTTGTGCCTGCCGTGCCAACTAATGTGTATAGGCACAAAGCATTATATATAGAGGCTCGTCGACCACGAATCACTCTATGCTCAACACGCTTACCATAATTAGGTAAGCTTGAAGCAATAATCGCCTTTCTATATTCAAGCATGCGGCTATTTGAAACATGCTTATCGGTTGATTCTTTATGCCCTTTTGTAAATATATTATTTAACGCATCATGAAGCTCTTTCGGTAACGTATCAGAAACTTTTTGTTTGATGTATAACTTTGCAATTTGAGGAATAAGTTCAATTTCAGTGTCAACTGTCTCAGCCATACTAGTACACTCTATCGCACAATATGTCTCTTAGTTCAGAACGCTTGTAATATTCATCTTTTGCGCTTGCAACGAGTTCATTCACAGCGGCCATGCCTTTTTTACAACTATAATAACGCTTTGTACTACGGTAACGACTATTTACTAAAACAAGTTCTCTATCGTAACGGTTATAAACTGCCTTAATAGCGCCTAAACAAACGCCCATTTTAATTGCTTCAACCTTCGATAAGCTAAATATACCTAATAAACTATTTTTATCTTCAACCACCTCTGAGCATGCAGCTGCGATATTATAGATTTTTTTAGCTTTCACCAACGCCTCTCCTGCGCATTCTCCAAGCTTTATAAATTGTTTTTTATTAAATAAAACAAAACTCTTTTCTTCTACTTTGGAATACTCATCGCACCCATAAGGCAACTCACTTTTGGCATAACTAGGCTGAGGATATAAAATTAGGATAAGAGCTAAAACAATAATATATTTCACTGCTTAACCTCCTTTCTACAAAACTTAAAGGCATGCCAAATAATGCCAAACGATATAAACGTATCAAAAATTAAAAACTGTTCATAATTAGTGCTATCTTCAAGCATTTCGAGCGCACTAAATAAATCCACCCCTTTAGAGGCACCAACAAAAGCCATACTCAAAAATATCAAAAGTAAGTAGTAAATATTTAAAATAACAACTTTAAGTAACGAATTAGCTGCCATAGCAAACCAATAGCGTTTAATAGGGTATGCCTTTAAATTAACCCTTAACGAATTTAAATTGAATAAAATTAAGCCAACTAATAAAGTTCTCGAAAATCGTTCAAATGGCGTTATCGTGTTGTAGCTACCCACCCCATTAATAAACTCTTGATCAAAAGGTAAATAATAAATAGAAATAAGCAAAAATAAACAAACTAAAAAAATAACAATGTGCAATAAATGATTAAAAATACCAACGGGTTGGTCCCTAAAAGTATATAAATCTTTCGGATTTGCAAACTTCCAGCTTTTTCTTTTTTTATTTAAAAATGACGATTCATTCTTAGTGAGTGGAACAAATTGGTATTTGCTTTCATCGGTATGTACAGCGTTATTTTTTTGCTCGTTAAGAGCAGAAGGGCTAGCAGTATATTCTGTATTTGTAGTAGTTGATTGCACCTACTTTCCTTGTAAATTTTTTTGCTAATTATGCCAACATACACATAAAACACAATAACTTATAGGAAAGACATAAACATATATAATATGTACTCTACAATACTAGGTATATTCACTGCTTTACCCGGCAACCAAAGGGCAATCAGTTTGCAATTAAGTTCTACTGCTAATAATTCATCCCTTAAGCTGAGCTTTTATCGCATTGCCTAAAAGGATTTAGGTACTTGGAATTTGTCGGGAACAAAATTCCGCCATGCTGCTATTACTCATCATTAATTCAATTTCGGGTGTGATCACGGGAAAGTTGTTTAGTAGTGTCCTTTAAATTTTACCGTGGGCGTACAGTTTGCTGACGTGAAAAGCGCAACTTTTAATATCTTTTTAAAAACGATGTTTCATAAATGGTTTGTTTAACCATGTTTTATAGTCTTTAGACAGCTGCGGAAAGTGCTGATACAGCATACTTTCCAGTGTTTCAGCAGTGAGTTTACTGCAAGGTGAATTTTGCTCGGCTAACATAACGCTTTTTAAAAACTGCTTGCCTTTGCTCGAGCCCATTAAAAAATATATCGCCGCCCAACTGCTCGCATAAAGTTTAGTGTCATCCGCTGTTTGCCATTTGTTATCTAAACCTATCAACCAATTAATAGTAAAAACACTTTGCGCTATGTGTTTGTTACTTATCCAACTTAGGTGAGGGTCAATGCTGACTAATTGCATGCTGTTGTTGGTATATTCAAAATATTCAGCCAGCCCTTCATTAAGCCAACGAGGAGTTGTGCCTAGTATTGCTTTGTTTATAGCATGCACCGCTTCGTGTATTGCTGTGCGCATTGCGTTTTGCTCGTTTCGATAATATATAAACGCAGAGTTAGTAGCATGAAAATATATACCATCTGTATTACTTGGATCTGCTCCGCGCTGTTTAATCGCTTGTTCGTAACGACTTCGCGTTGCGAATATGGTCAGGTTTAACCTTACCTTTTTTAATCCATCTGCCCCTATAATTTGGCCATACACTTTAAATACAGTATTTAGTTTTATCCGTAATTTTTCTGTAAACGACGGCGGTAAATTAGCGGCCTGTAGCGTTAATTCAAAGTAATCAAGCGGCTCAACAATGTCAGTATCAAGTGTTTCAACCGCAAAGTCTGGCTTAGTATCACTAAAATGGGGCACACCATGGCTATCAGTCCAAGTGTAAATATTGCCATTACGCTTATATTTAACTTCACCTAATGAAACATCGGTACAACGCGTTGTATCGGCTTGTGGTAAATGGTTTTGTATTACTTTTTTAGTGGTAAACGAGCCTGCAGAGGGTTCAATTAGGGTTTGATCTGCTTCTTCAACTATTTCGATTTCGGCTTTTATATCTTCGTAAATAGCCCGTACACTGCCAATAGGATCATGGTAGTTGATTACCCGCCCAGTTAGGTGGTTAGCAATAAGTGCCGCTACAATTAACAGCACAATAAATACAAATAGCACGCGCCATTTTGTGCTCAACATCTTTATCGTCGCTTTTTCCATTGGGCTTCAAATAAGCGTTTTTGTTCACCACGATATTCACTGCACCATACGAAATCGGATGATTGCATGCCTTTTGAACGGCAGCGCTTTGGTAAAGTATAAAATTCAGACCACGCAGCCAGCTTTTCAGGATCGCTATAGCTGTCGCTATGCAATTTCATATTAGGCATCTGCGTGCGCAATAATGCATTATTACTTGAGCTGTAAGCCGAAGAGCGTTGATGTGTTCGATTGGTTTGTTTGGGTTTATCACAATGCTTTGCAAGTTCTTCAAATAAAGATTTGAACCGTGCTTTTAACCGCTCACCTTCTTTCACCCTATAGCCTTGACGCAACCGTGAACGTATTGTTTCACGTTCTTTTACAATACTATCGCAATGTTCTTGCGAGTATTGCTCGTACGCTTGCGGGAAAGAAGTAAATAGACAAAGTAGTATCAATAAAATCCATTTAATCATTATTTATCCCTAAATTGAGTGCTGTGTTCCGTTGAGCGCCTAGGGTGAATATAGAGGATTGAATCTAAAATAGAAACAGATAGTTTAAGCGAATTGTTAAATCATGCCTGAGCGCAATTGTTGGAGCAGTTTGTGGCGGGAATTTTTAATTGCAAATTTAAGTAGAAGTCGCGTTGGCGACGGCAACCGAGGGGCGTTATTTACTACGTTAAAGCGTTGCTCTCTCCTTGGATCTCCACTGCTCCTCAAACATTTTCTATAAAGCAAAATATAAACGCTGGTGTTGCTTTGACTTTTACCCTTTTTTTAGTATGTTAATTGTTCAACTATAAAGGAGAAAGTTACATGGATGGTCAATTACCATTATTTGATGAAATACCAAATAAGTATGAACACACAGGCTCGCCACAAGAATCAAACCGTAAGTTTTGTACTGAACTAGAAGAAGATCTAACCTCTATTGGCTTTACTGAATGTACAGACTCTCAACCTCAACAGCAGAAATATATTAAGCGTGCAGCCTATCAAGATATGTACGGCAGTACACGCCACAGTACTTTTTTGATACATCATAAAACTAAAGGCTTATTAAGAATAGAAGCTCATAGACAAGTACAAAGCGGCTCTGTCGACCAAAAATTCCCATTCTTTTATGAGTCATTAAGTAATGCACCAGAGAAAACTGTGGTTATTGTTTTCGATGGAAAAGGCTATAAAAAAGAAGCATATGATTGGTTATTAACACAAACTGAAAATCGTATAGCAAAAGTATTTAAAGTATTTTCTTCAAAAGAAGACTTTCTTAATTATCTTATTAACGAGTAAATGTCGCGTTGGCGACGGCAACCAAAGAGAAGTAATCGCCGACTTCTCTTTGGAATTTCTCGGCGCCCCGAGGATCACACTATTTCCTCAATTTAAATTAATAATATGAACGCAAACGCGATGAAACACGTCCGTGTGTAAGCATCGCTTAACGCGCATCCATGCGCTGCTATTACTCATCATTAATTCAATTTCGGGTGTGGTCACGGGGAAATTTTCTTGGCAGCAGTCTTTAATTTAATAATGAGTTAATGCTTGTTTACATTGCATTTTTTAGTAAACTGAATGCTCGCAAACAGGGAGCGATTTAATGCAACAGATTGGTATTTACGAGCAGTTAATTACGCAAGTAATTGAGCAAAATTTAAATCGTGACCAATTTTATGTGGGCGAACGCCAACTAGAATCGGCTGAAGCGGCTACGTGGCTTTCGCGCTTTTTAGGTAAACTTGTTGAACATGCGATTGATGCAATCCCTAATTCAAGCGAGCGTTTGCACGAGCAAATAAACCTCGCAAACAGCCTTGTGCTGTGGCTTAAAGATCATATCCGCGATGATGAACTAATCAACGAAAACCTTATCGACAGCCAAGGCCGTATTCTTACTGCACTGTTTAATACCCAAAATCCCATTGCTGCAAATCTTAAAGATTACTCTCACGATATTTTTCCGCTAACGGGGCTTACACAAAGCGAATTATTTAGCGGTGCAAATGCTGGGATCTCACTCGAAACCGAGCTAAAACGCGAGATTAAATCGTCCGACACTATTTACTGGCTTGTTTCATTTATAAAATGGACGGGGCTGCGCATATTTAAAAATGAGCTTGAAGCGTTTACCAAAAGCGGCAATAAACTCAAAGTAATTACCACCTCGTACATGGGTGCAACGGATGCTAAAGCGGTGGAGTTTTTAGCAAACTTGCCAAACACTGAGGTAAAACTTAGTTACAACAATCAGCAAGAGCGCTTGCATGCAAAGTCATATTTGTTTATGCGTAATACGGGTTTTCATACCGGTTATATTGGTTCGTCTAATTTATCGCATTCAGCGCTTACCAGCGGCCTTGAGTGGAACTTAAAAATTACCGCGCAAGAAATCCCGCACATCATAGCTAAAACCAAAAGTACCTTTGAAACCTATTGGCAATCGCCAGATTTTGAATTATTTACTGGCAAAGCTGAATGTAAAGAAAAGCTCATAAATTCACTTAATGAGCAACGCGGTGTTGGCCAAGCAAGCAGCCAGTTTTATTTTGATATAACACCAAAAAACCATCAACTCGCTATTTTAGAAAAACTAAGCGTTGAACGTAGCGTGCATAATCGCTTTAAAAATTTAGTGGTTGCCGCAACCGGCACAGGTAAAACAATAATATCGGCGTTCGACTTTAAAACCATTTACGATAAAAACCCAAACGCACACTTTTTGTTTGTAGCCCACCGCGAAGAAATACTCAAACAAGCGCAAAGCGCTTACCGCGGCGTGTTTAAAAATAACGACTTTGGTGAGCTGTGGGTGGGTAACTACAAGCCACAGCGTTACAACCAATTATTTGCATCAATCCAAACGCTGAACAGCCAAATTGAATCGCTCAATTTAACCAGCGATTACTACGATTACATAGTTATAGACGAAGTACACCACGTAAGCGCTGCAAGCTATCGCGCTATATTAAATCACTTTACGCCCACAATATTACTTGGCTTAACCGCAACACCAGAGCGCCAAGACGGCGCCAATATACTCGATGATTTTTGTGGGGTAATAGCCGCTGAAATTCGCTTGCCAGAGGCAATAAACCAACGCCACTTATGCCCATTTCAATACTTTGGATTAGATGATGACACCGACCTAAGCCAAATAACATGGCGTGGTGGCCGTTACGATATAAGCGAATTAAGTAACCTTTATACAGGCGAGAACAGCCGCGCTAACAAAATTATATCCAGCCTTACTGATATAGTGACTAATGTTCACAACATTAAAGCGTTGGCATTTTGCGTAAGTCAAAAACACGCAGAGTTTATGGCATCTAAGTTTAACTTAGCAGGCATAAGCACCGATGTGCTGACCAGCAGAAACACAAATGAGCGCGCAGCCAAACAACAAGCACTGCGACAAGGTGAAATACAAATACTGTGTGTAGTTGATATTTTTAACGAAGGGGTCGATATTCCAGAGGTCGATACTCTGTTATTTTTACGCCCAACGGAAAGCCTAACGCTGTTTTTACAACAATTAGGCCGTGGCCTGCGCCTGCCCGACAACAGCCAAAAGCAATGCTGTACCGTACTCGACTTTGTAGGCAACGCCCGACCAGAATACGACTTTGCCAGTAAGTTCCGCGCATTAATTGGTAAAAGTAATCAACCAATTAAAACCGAGATCGAAAACAACTTCCCACATTTACCGCTGGGTTGCCGTATTGAGCTGCAAAAACGTACACAACAAACAATTCTAAAAAACATTCAGCAAGCCATAAACACTAAACGCCGTTTACAGCAGCTGATAAATAGCTATTCGCAACATACCAATGACACGCTAACGCTAAGTAATTTTTTACGCATAAACCCACAAGTCACGCTTGAAGATATTTACAAACCAAAAGATAAAAAGCTCGGTGGCTGGCACTGGCTAAAAGGCGATGAAATACCTGCCGAGCAAGCCGATATTTACGCCGCGTATTATCGCGCAATCAACACCCAATTACTCGGCTGCAACTCGCTCAGCTACTTATGCTTTTTACGTGATTTATGTAATAACGACTTTAGTTTTACGCCAACGTCGCAAAACCAACAGTACGCGCTTATGGCGCATTACAATTTTTGGGATGCCACAGGCACAAGTTTAGGGTTTAAAACCCTCGAACAGAGCTTACAAGCACTTAAACACAAAAAGCTACAACAAGAACTTGCCCAAGTGATCGCGCTTTTAATAAACCGCATTCACCAGCAAGAAAGCGATTTAACGTGCTTACCAAACCACGCAATAAAATTACACAGCCGCTACACACGCCAACAAATACTCGCCGCATTTGGGGCGCACTCGTTTGATAAAAAATCGACCGCCCGTGAAGGTGTTTTAGAATTTAAAAGCCAGAACTTAGAGCTGCTTTTCGTCACGCTCAACAAGTGCGAAAAAACCTACTCACCCACCACGCTGTATCACGACTTCGCAATCAGCCCCACCCTGTTTCATTGGCAAACGCAAAACAGCGCCCGCCCAGAAAACGGCCGCGGCCTTAGTTACTTACAACACCAACAAACGGGCAAAACCATCCTGTTATTTGTGCGCGAACAAGGCAAAGACGAAAACGGCCGAACCATGGGGTTTGTAAACTATGGCAAGGTTAAATACCAAAGCCACAACGGCAGCCAGCCTATGAATATAACGTGGGAGTTAACCAGCCCCATGCCAAGTGAAATGTGGCATGGGGCTGGGAAATTAGCGGTTGGGTGATTATGCTACTGTTATTTTGTTTTTTATTAGTTCCATATATTAACTTTTAATGTTCTAAATTAAGTTAAATAGTTCAAGAATCTAATCCCTACAGTCAATATGGTTTGATTTAAAAATATCTATACCAATTTTGCGTAACCTTTCAATCCAACATTCGGCCATTTCATTACCGATATTAAAATGACTTATAGCTATCTCTTTTAAAATACGATGCTCATTTTCAATTGTAGAAGGCATAAGCCCAGCATCATCAGTGTTCACACAAACAGTAATAGGTCCGGTGCGAATACCAAAACGATTAAATTTTTCGCCTGTATTAAGTAAACTACTATCTACAGGATACCATCGATAGACAGGGTGCTCTGAATAGCACTTAAACCGACCAATATAAATGTTAGATGTTGGACAAGCCTCAATAACGACACCTTTTTTGCTATATTTCTCGATCAAATAATCTTGAAGAGCTTCATAAAAATCAAGTTCAAAGTCATCGACAACCTCACTATACTTATCATTTATAAAGGGAGCATGGTCGCCTCCAAAATAAACACTAACAATTTTTTCAGCCGCATTTATTTTTTTAATTCCATTATCAGTATATTCTTTCCAATACTTAATAGCCTCTGAATTCATATTAATTCTTTTCGATTTAAAATCAGGTAACCAAGCCGCAGCCTCTTCACTACTATTATTTAGCTCTGTATCAAAATATTCTGGGCAATTTCGTCTTAAACGCCAAGCTTCAAACAAGGTATATTTAGATCTATCCTCATCAAATAATTTATGACTCCACTTTGATATTTTCCTCTCAAAAACAGCTAACATTACATTAAACCGTGGGGCTTTTTTCGTAACCTCAATAGCATGATTATATGCCCACACTAAATTATCTAAATGTGAACTCAAAGGGACGTATGAACGCTGCTGGCGAGAAGCCCACTTTTTAACGTCAATTCCTAATGCTAGAGCATGGCCTACTCTGTCACTAGATTCGTAATCACAAAACTCTATTGTTTCATCAATGGTTCTTAAACCAGTCAATAAATGGCTGAAATCTTCTCCGGCATGAATACTTAAATGCAGTTTTCTTTGAGGGACAAAATGTTTATTATCTGGTCGATAAGCGTTCTTTCTTAACACTCGTATCGAGGGGGCAAAAACCTCAATTGGAAAATGATTTTCATTACCTGAAACATCAATTCCTCGAATCAGCGCGCATAAATTTAAACTTTGCACTTTCGAATTACCTAGCTTTTCATACTCATATTTTTGTAATGTTGAAGATGTAAAGACTTTTTGCAGCCTACGTAACGATTTTAATAGTTCTAATCGCTTTGTTGTATAACGCTTATCATATATTTGAAGGTTTTCTTTGGCATGATAGTTTTGTTTAAACGAACGACTAAAATGAAAGGTAAATTGCTTATTTTTAAACTGATTCTTTTCTATAAAATCAAAACCAAACTTAGTTAACTGCCTTGCTGTAACTGTTTGCTCTGATATTTTAAATTCACGCAACGTATTTTTATCTGAGTCACTTTCATAACTATGTTTACCATATGCTATGACTTGACCATGGCTCTGTCTCGGTTTAAAAGAGAAGTGCTCAATAAAACTTGTTAGACCCACACCAGAACTAATCATCATAGAGCGTAAAATATTATTTCCCGTTATGTAAGCACTCAGTTTATATAACCAAAGGTCGCAGCTTGCGCCAACATCCCCATGATGCACTAACGCTATAGCTATTAATAACCACATCTTATTTGAGTCTTGTCTATTACAATTAATGGCAGCATTAAGTAGCTTAGTTACGTTATTATTTTTAGAGTCTGTAGTTAGTAGATCTCCAATACTTTCATCAGGAATTGTCCAAAACTGAGGACGTTGCCAATCTACTTTATTACATTTGCTGTTACCCTTACTCAGTGCTGCTATTAAATCGTTGAACAACAACTTTATAAGAACTGGTAACTCGTTAATATTACGCTCACCACTTGAATATTTGGTAAACTCGGGTAGTTTCGGAGTCGATGTGCTGTTGTCATAAAATGATTTAGGTTTGCTTTTTAAAAATAAAGATACTTCAGCTAGAGCTGGAGTATAATTACCGTTCCCGCCTAAATGTACATGATTATCTGCATATTTCTTTTGACTAAACCCTTTAGGGAATGCAGAAAAGCATTGTTCGTCTATTAATTCACTTACGTTATCTACGTGTAGTAAATTTTGTTTTAGTTTATCGCTGTAACCTATTGCTATAAGCCAAACAGGATCTATTTTTGATAAAATAGCAGACCAATGCTTTAAATTGTTTTCATTAACAGTAAAGTTTGAACCTTGCCAAACGAGTAACTTTTGTTGCATTGCCTGTAATTGCTTTAATACTGAGCTTGCCTGATAGCCACTCCCCCAGATATTATTTATAGCTTTATTATCATCACGTCGGTGCATGTTTTCTAAGTAAAATTGGTGATCAAATAACGCTAAATCAGCAGCTTCATTAGCAGCTCTCTCTCTATTTAAAGTGAGCTTGCCATCTCCGCATTGTACATAAAATTCAAGCCATCTATCTGAACGAAGCCGCGTGACGGGTGCCAACCATTCAAGATCGAGTAATAGCATTTTTATATACTCTTCAAATTGTCAATGTAGAATTTTACCTTTTCAATTCTTCCATTATATTTGATTTTGAGTAGTGTACATATTAGTTTAGCCCTAGCGATCACAAGTTGCTTATTCTTCTCTTTAGAATTTTCATCCCAAGCAGCTATATCCTCTTCGCTTACCCCAAACATCAAGCTATGATCACTACTATCTAGGTTTTGTTTCTTTAGTAACTTTTCTTGTAAGAATTTGAAATCCTCTAATGGAATTGGCTTGATATTTAACTCTGATATTTTTGTTTCTTCCAAGTCTGATTCGGTTATATCATTACTACGATTATTTTTTTTAATTAATAATTGAAAAGCACCATTTTTAAGTTCTTCATTCTCCAGTAATTGGAAGATAGGATGATTTGCAATAGCTTGTAGTAGAAGGGCTTTGTGTTCAATATCACCTCCTAAATCATCTTTTATTTCACTGAATGGTTTATTATCTTTGGAATCTGTAAAGTTGAAAAAATACCCTACGTTATCTCTTAAAGGTGGTGAGTAACGACGGTGCTCTCCAAAATTTCGGATTAAATTTAAATTACTTGTGAAAGCTACATTTTGTAATACAACAGGGCTTGGCTTCATAAAGGTCGCAAATGCATTAATTACGATGTACTTGAACCTTAAAGCTAAATCAGTCAGGGTTTCATTTTTATAATCATTTGAGGCGCTTTTTTGAATTCTATCTTTCAATAAACGTAACTGGGTAAATGACTTATTAAAAACCGAATATATAATAGGCATCAAAGAATCATTTTTATAATATTTTAAATTAGATAAGTATTTGACCTCCCATGTAGCTATATCAGATGAAAGTTCTCTGATTGTAATATTTGATACTAATTTAATTTCCTCTTCATCAGTCAGCTCTTCTTCTGGACCAATATTAAATGCTTTAGTCGGAAATAAAGCGGGAACTGTATAAAATGGCGTTCTACTAAATAAGTCTTTTAAAATTGATTCCCAATGATGTAATCTTTTATCTAAGTAATCTTTATTCTCAACTTCGAGTTTGAAATCGAAATTAAGTAATGAAATAGCCAATAGTTCATAAGCTCGACTAAAAAATATTTGCCTTTGTGTTTTTAAAGTTAAATCGTAGTAGTTGTTATATGTAAAAATATCTAGGAGCATACGTTTATCATTTCGCGAATCTTGCTCTTTACCTTTAGAAGTCGTTTCTTGTATATTTTCGTCAGTTATTGATTCACTGGTTAATTTAAACTTTCCGTAAAAATGTTCAATTATAGGCATGCTCCTATATACCTTTTTATTTTTGAACTCTTCAAAATGCTGACTCATTCTTTTTACAAGTTCATTATCTGCATTCAATTTATCTGAAACTTGTTCTCCAAAAAATAGCTTGCCTTGCCATTTAGGTGTCAAGTCGTTCATTTGTAATATTGGATTAAATGAATGTAATTTATTTAAAGTTATATAATCATTAGCTTCTTTTACCTTGGAGTTTTCTATTTGCAGTGCTGTAACTGCATTTGAATAAGCTACACTATTTTGCTTTAATCTTGCCCACACAATATAGCGTTGCCATAATTCAGCGCGGTTTTCTTTTGTTAGTTCACTAGGAGAAAAATCTCGAACTAATTGGGTAACTTCACGAGCTGAATCAGGCTTTGGCCAATCACAGCTTTTTTCTTCACTATTCAATGGACCAAATAAGCAAGAAATAAATTTAGTCATATAGTCTTTATAACTTAATGGTTCACGCTTTTCTGTATCGCCAAAATCATAAATAATCATACCAGGTAAAAGTCTATCTATTGGTTCTAAGCTGATTCGATTATGGTGGGGTATTACTTTTTTTAGATACTCTTGCGTTAACTGTTCAGCTTTTTGACTTCCAATTATTTCGTTTGATTTGTCACCTTCGTCTTTTGTGAATCGATTTTCTATTATTGGTTCATATAACTCTAGATCACCTGTAATTATAGGAATTATTTTAGGACAACCTAATAATCGGCGCACAATATCTAAAACATCATATGCACGGGCTAATGCCATATCAATATCATCTATAGGTAGAACAATTGCATCAACGTCTAATATTTTTCTGCATTCATTAATATAACTATCAAAATGTTTAACTAACTGTATTCCACTACGGTATTTGATTACGCGATCCAAACCACTCAAACCATCTTCTAAATTTTCCTGTTTTCCTAGTGATTTTGATACGATTCTTAAGGATTGATAAAATGAATCCTGATTAACAGTATTACATTGTTTTGATTCTAAATACGTTTCCACTTCATTATATAAATGTGCAATTATGACATTAGCAAAATTATCATGATCTACTAAAAGGGTTGGATCAATAGAGTCGCAAAAATGTGCTTTCACATCCAAATCATTTTCATCTTTATACTTTTTCCAAAAGCCTTTTATATTTTGTAAAAAAACTGTTTTTCCTGTTCCTCTTGCACCACCAATGAATATTGCATCATGAATAATTGTAGGGTTATTACCTTCATTATCCTTATGCTTTTTTGCTTGTTTTATTGTTTTTGCTAATCGCTGATTAAATTCAAATACTGCATCCTGTTGCCATATTTCACCTTCTTGAATATTTCTTTCAAAATCTACTTTGTTTAAATCTAATACTATTGGCATTTTTTCTCTTTTTCTTATTGAATCAATCATAATTTCCCTTTTTATTTTTTTGTCCAATTAAGTAATAATTCATTAGCAGATAAGTAATCACCAATGATGTCGCGTTGACGTTCATTTAGCTGCAACTCTATAATTTTAGTAAATTTAGAAGTCAATTCGTCTAGCTTAATATCTTTTAGATATTTTTTTTCTTCATCTACTTGGCTAACTTCCCATTCAAGAGATTGAAGTAAAAAGTAATACTTTTCACTTCTAGACCAGCTGCGAGTATATCCATACTGTTTATTTGATAAGTAACAAATAAAATAACTTAGCAAAAAACCACCAGAAAGTAATAAAATGATATCAGCCGTTTTAAACACAACCAGAGCAAAAACATAAAAGACAAAAATAAAGAAATTAAAGAGCCTTAAACCAAACAATAGTTTTTTTTCGCCCTCACTTTTCATCAAGTGTATAAAAAAATAGTAGTAAAGCACGAGAATCAAAGGCATTAATAATAGCCATAAGTAATTAAAAGGGTCGAATTTTAAGTTTAAGTTAATACCTGTTAATTTAAGGTTTATAGCGATTAAGGTACTTGCTATAAAAAGAAATAAGGAAAAGCTTCCAAGCCTTCGCGCTATAAGATGATTAGGTTTGGCTTTTTTTCTGTTTTCTTCAAAATCACTTTTTAGAGATTTAATTTCTTTAAGTAAAGATTCTTTTGTCATTTTCATTCTCATTATTTATATTAAAAGAAAATTTCTGTAGTAAATATTGCATCAATCATTTATTCAAATGAACTATGTATAGCATGTAGACAACTCTCATATATAATCATGTTCACCAATCTACCAACTCACTCCAACTCCCCGTGATCACACCCGAAAGTTATCAATTGATGAGTAATCACTTGCATGGATGCAAGTTAAGCCGTGACTTCGCCATGGACGGCGAATACACGGCGATTACGTTCACATCAATTTTTAATTTGAGGACACAGTGTGATCCTCGGGGCGCCGTGGGATTCCAAAGGGCGGTCGGCGGCAGCCGCCCTTTGGTTGCCATCGCCAACGCGATAAAACCTCGAATAGAGGTTATTAAATCCCTTCACAATTCCTAATATTATCAATCACATTGACGCTCTAAAGTACGACCTACAATTTAAAAGCGCGAGGTAAACTCCCGCCTACGGCAGGACCTAAAAATTTAAAAGCTTCGCTTTTCGCGCGAGCAAGCTCTGCGCCTACAAGCTAAAGCGCGACTACAAACTACTCTGCAACCACTTGTTTAAACCGCGCGAAGGTTCGCATGCTTTCATCAGCAATCATTACTTCGTAATCGGGGTTTTGAGCAATTAGCTCATATTGCCCATTAGGTAATTTATTAACTTTGCGCAGTAAATACTGCCCTTCCCCGCCTATATCATCTCGCTCTATTGCCACTATTTGGCCGCGTAGCGATCCGGCTCTATCGGACGTTATAAGCTCAAGTAGCAATAAATCACCATCAAGTATTGGATGTTTACCGCCATTCATTGAGTTACCCGATGCGTGTGCTAAAAAATGTACTTGCGGGTCGAGCTTCCCCGCGCCAAATGGCGCGTCCATCAATTCCATGTCGCTTTCATCCCCTGTTTTAAAATGCCCACAGGCTATTTTTATATTGGGGAAATACGGCAGCTTTAATGCATTATCTATTGATTTTAAGCTAACTTCGGGCTTAGCAGTTTGATTTAACTCAGGTTGTGATGCGTTTGGAAACGTAAACAACTCAGCAGTTGGTTTTGCTTGTTCGAAACTGTTTTTGCCAAGCCATAATTTAGCACTGCTTGATTCGGCTACCTGATACGCCCAATTGCTTACTGCAAGCGATTTATCAGCATCGCAATAAAAGTAAGGTTGCAGTTTATTAGTTATTTCGGCCTTATGAATATCAAGATTTTGTTCTAGCCAGCGGTCGCGGTGAGCAAAAGCTGCGAGGTGGTCTCGCTTATTGTTATTACAATCAGCATGCGCAGCAACAAAGTTATGTGCTAAGTCGTTTGGATAGCGCTTAAAAGGAATAAAGTGATCGATCTCTGGCGTTTTTTTAGTTTCTTTTTCGTTTTTTAGATTCATTGGCTTTTGGCAGTAAAAGCAAAGCCCGTTTTGAATATCTATCAATAGTGGAGTTACCACTTTTAACGCAGTTCTGTTACTGCCAAACAAGAACTCTTGTAGCTGGCTTTGCGATCCTAATAGTGTTTGATTCGCTTTTATAGTTTGTACTTTTTCTATCCATTCAGTAACACTAAGATGCACAACCAAATCGTAAAAACGCCTAAAACACTGAGCTATACCAGCATTTAAAACAATTCGCTTGGGCTCTCTGCCTTTACCTAAAAGTATATGGGGATATAAAAAACATTCTTCTTTACCCGAAAGTAACTGTAAGCGCCAAAGAGGGCCATCGATAAATGTTCGCCTAAGAGAACTAATTACTTGGTTATATTGTTGGTAGTTTTTGAATGCGTTGTAACTTTTCACACCTGCATTTTGTAGTTTGTAAATTTCGGTGATGAACTTTGCCTGTCCTTGGCTATTTTGCTTTAACAGCATATCTTCAGTATTAGTAATAATATCGGTAGAGTGCGCAGCGTAAGGCATTGAGTGGTTCCAATAAAGTTGAATAAATTTATCGACTAACGTGTCGATTTTTATTTCCATTGGCGCACTCTGATCTTCATTTTGCTGTTCTACGCAGATATCAGCAATAGCATGTAATAGTGCATATTTATACGTTGCGGTGAACTCTCCCTCAACCAGCATGCGCTGAATATAGGCAATAAAGTCGAGTTGTTGCTGCATTGCGCCAATCATAAAACCGGCACTGCTTTAATTAGGGCATTTAGCCATACTTCGCTTTCGCGCTCTGGGCGTTGGTCAACCGTTTGCCATTGTTTTAGTATTTTAAGCTCGGTGTGCTGGGTAATTAGCGCGGTTAGGCCATCTTCATTTAAATCGGTAAATTCGCGGCCGTTATTCACGCGCTCTTGCGTGCCGTATTTAAACGACACATACAAAACACCGTTTGGTTTTAGGGCATTTTGCAGCTTTAAAAACACCTGCGGTAACTCTACTTTTGGCACATGCAATAAACTGGCGCAACACCAAACGCCGTCGTACATATTTGTACAACTAAGCTGCTGAAAGTTTTTAACCTCTACAGTTTGTTGTAAATAATTACTGGCTAACTTTGCAATATTTTCGCTTGCATCAAACGCGCTAACAGTAAAACCTTGCTGTTTAAAATACATGGCGTCGCGGGCACTGCCACAGCCAGCATCTAAAATATGGCCATGTTTAGGGATAAGCGGTAAAAACTCAGCGTAAAGCGCCGACATATCAACATTGAGCGTTGAGTCGCTAAAAGTTTGTGCATGTTGATTATAGTAATTGAGTGTTGTAGTAGGCACTAAACTCACCGCTCCTTGGTTTATTTATTAATCTGGCATTCATTTATAACTAATCTACAGGATCATAATTAATAAATACAGAGATAAGAGCAATATTACGCCCTAAGTAGTATGTTTTCATTACAAAAAAGCATTGTTTAACTGCACTAAACTCATATTGTTTACACTTTTACCTATTAACTCTACATCTTTGAAAATATTAAAGTTATATGAAACATGATTGTTATTTACCCTGCAATCTAACGGCTTGAATAAACGCTTATTCAAGCCGTTATAAGCTATCAAGCGTTAAGTTAGTGTCGACCCCTTAAGTCCCCGCATTTGTTTTTACTGGGCTACCTGCACTGCGCGCTCTTTATTTATTACAAGCGGGATAAATCTGCCAGCTAGTGTATACTTAGTTGTAGTCATTCTTTAGAGTAATAAAATGCTAAGACTCGCTTTTGTTGTATTACTAATAATTGGTAGTTTTAAGGTATTTGCCTGTGCCAAAACACTTAAAGTGGGTACTAATGAACGCAACTGGCCGCCTTATGTGGTGGCAGTTAATAACAATTTAACCGGCGTTGAGATTGATGTGGTAAATACGATTTTTAACAGCTCACCTTTTTGTTTAAAGTTTATGTTGCTGCCTACTTCTGCTCGTGCTTTTGAAGAGTTAAAAGAAGGCCGTATTGATATTGTTTTTGCAGCCAGCATAACCCCTGATAGACAAAGTTATGCCTATTTTAGCGATACTTATCGCGATGAAATAATGCGCCTTTATAAATATAGCGACTCTCCTGATATAAATAACCTAAGCGATATTTTTTATAGAGATTTAACGCTCGCTATTGGTCGCGGTAGTTATTATGGCGCAGCATTTGCGCAGTTTAAACAAAATCATCCTGCTCACGTTATTATGATGCCCACAGCCGACAAACGCTTTGCTATGCTTAGTAAAAACAGGGTTGATTATGCAATAGAAGACGAAGTAGCTGCACAATATTTTATAAACCAACATCCAAGCGTTAAGCCTGTTCCTAATATGGCGGCCATTAATAAGAGTTCGATTCATTTAATGTTGAGTAAAAAAACCATTAACCAAGTCGAGTTACAAACTATAAATGAGTTAATTAAGCAAAATAAAAGCAACATACACGCTATTTATCAGCGGTTATAGCTTTTAAGCTTTATTCTTTTACCTTTCATCTTTGGGCGTGGATCTGTATAATTCGCGGCCTATTATTTACTCTATCGCTTGTTTATTTATGCGGCACCTTGCTGCAGCTTAACCCTGCCATTAATTTTCTAGGATTACTTTTTTTGATCTCCACCGCAAATATTACGATGCAGTTTGGCGCAGAGCCGTTGTTTGAAAACATTTCAGCTAAATTTGGTAACGGTAACCGTTACGGTTTAATTGGCGCTAACGGCTGCGGCAAGTCGACATTTATGAAAATTTTAAGCGGTGCGCTTACGCCTAGTGCAGGTAATGTGTCTATTACGCCAGGGCTAAAATTAGGTAACCTAAGCCAAGATCAGTTTGCGTTTGAACAATACAGCGTAGTTGACGCGGTAATTATGGGCGACGTTGAGCTTTGGAAAGTAAAACAAGAGCGCGACCGTATCTACTCGTTGCCTGAAATGAGCGAAGAAGACGGCATGAAAGTGGCCGAGCTTGAAAGCATCTTTGCTGAAATGGACGGTTACACCGCAGAAAGCCGCGCAGAAGAAATACTACTTGATGCAGGTATCGATAAAGAATTTCATTATGGTTTAATGGCGAACGTAGCCCCTGGTTGGAAATTGCGTGTGCTGTTAGCACAGGCACTATTTGCTAATCCTGACATTTTGCTACTAGATGAGCCAACCAATAACTTGGACATTCATACTATTACGTGGCTTGCGAATGAGCTTAACCAACGTAAATGTACCATGATTATTATTTCCCATGACCGTCACTTTTTAAACTCGGTATGTACGCACATGGCCGATATTGATTACGGCGAGCTGCGTATTTACCCAGGTAATTACGAAAAGTACCTTGAAGCCTCGGGCTTGCAACGCGAACAGTTATTAGCTGAAAACGCGAAAAAAAGCGCTGAAATAGACGAGCTGCAAGACTTTGTTAACCGTTTTGGTGCTAATGCCTCTAAAGCAAAACAAGCCAGCTCGCGCGCTAAAAAAATGGACAAAATTAAGCTTGATGAAGTTAAAGCATCAAGCCGTATGAGCCCGTCACTGAGCTTTGACGAAGGCAAAAAAATGTATCGCCAAGCGCTTGAGCTAACCAAACTTGGCCATGGGTTTGACGGTGAAACGTTATTTACCGGCGGCGACTTATTGCTTGAAGCGGGTGCAAAGCTTGCGGTTATCGGCGAAAACGGTGTGGGTAAAACCACCTTTTTACGTTGTTTAGTTAACGAGCTTGAAAGTTTACACGGTGAAGTTAAATGGTCAGAAAACGCGACCTTTGGTTACTGCCCACAAGACAGCAGCAAAGACTTTGATAACGACTTAACTTTATTTGATTGGATGTCGCAGTGGCGCACTGCTAAACACAACGATTTAATGGTTCGTGGCATGTTAGGGCGTTTATTATTTACCGCAGACGATTCAAATAAAAAAGCGCGTAACTGTTCAGGTGGTGAGAAAAACCGTCTGTTATTCGGTAAGTTAATGATGCAAGACGTTAACGTACTAATAATGGATGAACCAACAAACCACATGGATATGGAAGCCATTGAAGCGCTTAACAATGCGCTAAAAGATTTTAAAGGCACGCTTATTTTTGTAAGCCACGACCGTGAGTTTGTATCGTCACTAGCAACGCGTATTGTTGATATTAAAGACAAGCAAGTGATTGACTTTCAAGGTACGTTTGACGAATACCTGGCAAGCTGCGAAGAAAACACAGTCTCTTATACACATCTCCGAGCCCACGAGACCGGAGCCTATAACCATTTTAAAAGCGGTGCTTGTTTAAGCGCCGTTTTTTGTGTCTGTATTTCGGGGTTCGGGGTTCGGGGTTCGGGGTTCGGGGTTCGGGGTTCGGGGTTCGGGGTTCGGGTTCGGGGTTCTGGGGTTCGGTCGGGGTTCGGGTTCTGGGGTTCGGGGTTCGGGGTTCGGGGTTCGGGGTTCGGGGTTCGGGGTTCTGTCGGGGTTCGGGGTTCTGGGGTTCGGGGTTCGGGGTTCGGTTCGGTCGGGGTTCGGGGTTCGGGGTTCGGGGTCTGGGTTCGGGGTTCGGGGTCGGGGTCGGGTTCGGGGTCTGGGGTTCGGGGTTCAGGGGTTCGGGGTCTGGGGTTCGGGGTTCGGGGTTCAGGGTTCGGGGTTCGGGCGTTCGGGGTCGGGGTTCGGGTTCGGGGTTCGGGGTTCGGGGTTCGGGGTTCGCCAAAATTATGCTTAGTATTAATTATAACGCAATTAGTAATTTATTTATAAAAAGCAAAGAAAGGCTGTGTTTTTTTGCTCATTTGCACTCATTCTTTGCTCTTTGTGCAAATAACTTTTAAGTGATTTATTTACCACTGAAGGTTATGAGGCGCTGCATTTTGCCCGCGTCTCGCAGCCCGTTGCCCGTTGTCTTCTCATTTACTCTCATTCGCTTCTCTGTGTTCAAATAGCTTTTAGTGAATTATGCACAAAGAGGGCTATGAGGCGCTGCGCTGAAAGAGTAGGTTAAAGGATAAAGGTTTCAGATTTTAGCACTAGCTCGCGCCTCGCGCCTCGCAGCCCGTTGCCCGTTGCCCGTTGCCCGCAGCTCGTAACTTTCAAATAATAAAAAAAAGGAGCATTACTGCTCCTTTTTAAATATTAAAAAGGTTTATTTAATATCAAACCTATCGGCGTTCATTACTTTTACCCATGCATTTATAAAGTCGTGTACAAAACGGGTTTTGTTATCGTCTTGAGCATAAAACTCTGCTAATGCACGTAGGATTGAGTTTGAACCAAACACTAAATCAACCCGCGTAGCCGTGTATTTAGTTTTACCGCTTGCACGGTCAACTATGTTGTACTCGCCTTTACTTGCAGGTTCCCAGCGGTTGTTCATGTCGGTTAAATTAACAAAGAAGTCGTTACTCAGTACGCCTACGTTGTCGGTAAATACGCCATGCTCACTATTGCCATAGTTAGTGCCCAGTACGCGCATACCAGCTAGTAACACGCTCATTTCTGGCGCGGTTAAGCCCATTAATTGGCTGCGCTCCAGTAATAGCTCCTCGGCGGATACAGCGTAGTCTTTTTTCAACCAGTTTCTAAAGCCATCATGAATTGGCTCTAATGGCTCAAATGACTCTGCGTCGGTCATATCATCAGTTGCATCGCCACGCCCTGGGGTAAATGGTATGGTTACATCAACTCCGGCCTTTTTAGCAGCTTGCTCTACTGCAGCGGTGCCGCCAAGTACGATTAAATCAGCCATACTAACAGGCTTAATTAAACTCGATTGCAGTGTTTCAAGTGCGCTAAGTACCTTGGCTAAACGCGCAGGCTCGTTACCTTGCCAGTTATTTTGCGGAGCTAGGCGAATACGGGCGCCATTAGCACCACCACGGTGATCGGAGCCTCTATAAGTACGTGCGCTGTCCCATGCGGTATTAATTAAGTCGGTTTCACTTAATCCACAATTGAGTAGCTTCGCTTTTAAGTCGGTTATTTCAGCGTCGCTTAAGGTGTAATCAACCGTTGGAATTGGGTCTTGCCAGATTAAATCTTCGCTTGGTACATCGGCACCTAAATAGCGCGATTTTGGCCCTAAATCACGGTGGGTTAACTTAAACCATGCGCGAGCAAATACGTCAGTAAAGTACTCAAAATCGTCATTAAAACGCTCAATAATTTTACGATATGCGGGGTCGAGCTTCATTGCCATGTCGGCATCGGTCATTATTGGGTTTAAACGAATTGATGAGTCTTCCACATCAACGGGTTTATCTTCTTCTTTAATATTAACCGGCTCCCACTGATGAGCACCGGCAGGGCTTTTTGTTAGCTCCCATTCGTAATTGAGTAACAATTTACAATAGCCGTTATCCCATTTAGTTGGGTAGGTTGTCCATGCGCCCTCAATACCTGAGGTCATGGTATCGCGGCCAATGCCACGGGTTTTATGGTTATTCCAACCAAGGCCTTGCTCATGTACGTCGGCAGCTTCTGGCTCTGGGCCTAAGTTTTCTTCTTTACCATTACCGTGAGTTTTACCAACAGTGTGGCCACCAACGGTAAGTGCTGCGGTTTCTTCGTCGTTCATGGCCATGCGGGCAAAGGTTTCGCGTACTTGATCTGCGGTTTTAAGCGGATCGGGCTTGCCATTAACCCCTTCTGGGTTTACATAAATTAAGCCCATTTGTACTGCTGCTAATGGGTTTTCCATGGTATCGGGTTTATCAACCTGGGTATAACGCTCATCACTAGGCGCAAGCCATTCTTTTTCTGCGCCCCAGTAAACGTCTTTTTCTGGGTGCCAAATATCTTCTCGTCCGCCAGCAAAGCCAAAGGTTTTAAGTCCCATTGATTCATACGCCATATTACCGGCTAAAATCATCAGATCAGCCCATGAAAGCTTATTGCCGTATTTCTTTTTAATTGGCCACAGCAAACGGCGAGCTTTGTCGAGGTTAGCATTATCAGGCCATGAGTTAAGTGGAGCAAAACGTTGATTACCCGTACCGCCACCGCCTCGGCCATCCGCTAAACGATACGAGCCCGCAGCATGCCACGCCATACGGATCATCAGGCCACCATAGTGCCCCCAATCGGCTGGCCACCACGGTTGGCTTTGAGTCATTAAATTTTTTAGGTCGGTTTTAAGCGCCTCTAAATCCAATGAATTAAAAGCGTCGGCGTAATTAAAGTCGTTATCGTAAGGGCTGGTTTTACTATCGTGCTGATGAAGAATGTCTAAATTCAGTGAGTTTGGCCACCAATCTGTATTGGTGTTTTCAGTTGTGGTATTACTGCCATGCATAACCGGGCATTTACCCGCTTTAGGATTATCCATATTGAGCTCCTTTTTAAGTATAAATAAAAACGCCCATGCTTACTGCTTTTGGTATTCACCAGTTGGGAGCGCTGTTATTTTATTGCCATTAAATGAATGACGTGTATGGTCTCTACTTATTCAATATACGTGTAGCTGCTTTGATACGCTAGAGCAAGGCGATGCTTTAAAACGATTACAATCATTTATAAATATGATGATGCTGCCAGCAAATGAATATTAAAACTTTTTATAAATTAGATGATCGTTATTAAAAATAGCCACGTAATGTATGCTGAAGGGTTTGAAAGTGACTTAGGTTATCTTAAGTGCACAGTGGAATACCCCCCTTCGCCATGAAATTATAGTTATAAAAGGTGTATAAATTATTTATGCACCTTTATTTCTTCCCTATTTTTAACTATTTGAATTTAGTTAAGTAAAAATTCAGGTAGTGACACATACACTAGGCCCTATCTCCTATTGTTCCCTGAGATGTTGATGTAGTTTTTTCCAGCCCACCTTGGGCTGGTTTTTTTTGCCTATAATTACTGCCACCCAAGTTAATACCAGCTTCCCTATACTCACCCTAGTACCAATGATGTGCGCATGTTAAAGTTAGCGAAGCGATTAATTAATTTTTTAACTAGGCATATCAATGCGTTTTTATTTTTTACTATTTATTGTTTTTATAGGTGCTTCATCTGCAGTGCAAGCTGCTGATAAAAACACTGCAACCTTGGATGAGCAACAGCAACGTGAATTAGCACAGCTAAAAGAACCGATGTACAAGCCATTACTTGAGCGTTATATTCTCGACGAATTGAAGTCGGTACGCCAAGATCAACAAAAACTGCGTGAAGACTTAACCAAACAGGTCACTCATGCTCAGTTAGACACCGCCGATCGGGCGCTAACTTACACAACCGACACGATTAACAATGTATTTTTTATTATCACCGCCACCGCTTCTATTTTAGTATTGGTGGGCTGGAATTCATTACGTGATGTAAAAAATAAAGTAGAAGATATAGTAAACACTCGAGTTAGTGTTATTACTGACGAGTACGAAGACCGCTTGAAAATTTTAGAAGAAAAACTGCGAGTTCGCTCTGAAGAAATACTCAGTAACCAAGAACGTATATCGATCACCAACGAAGTTCATTCGTTATGGATGCGAGCCAACCTAGAAAGTGATATTGCTAATAAAATTGAAATATTCGATGAGATTTTAAAACGTAAACCAGAAGATGTAGAAGCCATTGCCTACAAAGCGGATGCATTATTAGAGCTAAATGAGACTGAGCAAGCTATTGAGCTTTGTAATCAAGCTATTGATATAGACAGTGATTATGGTTACGCCTATTGGCAAAGAGCCTGTGCGTATGCTTTAACCCATGAGCATGCAGATGCTCTAGCTGATATAAAAATGTCGCTTGAGTACTCGCCTAACTTGCGAAACGAGCTACTTCACGAAAGTGCTTTTGCCAGCCTACATGATAACGAAAGCTTTAATGCTATTGTTTCAAATGAAGCCTAGCGTTTAAAGTATAAATCTATTGATTTAGAGAGCAGCTCGTCGAGCTGCTCTTCAAAGTCTTCTATGTCAATTTCAAAATGATTTAAGTACGCTTTAGCCTGCACCTGAGATAAATTGCGGTTTTTAACGCTATATTGGCGCTCATCTTTTTGCTTGTCGTATCGGGGTAAAAATAATAACTGCGCATAATAAGGCGATTTAATGTGCTTGTTCGCAAAGCGACAAAAGTCTTCAATGTGGTCTACGCCATCAGGGCCTAAACAGCCTGGCTCTACTCGATACATTACGCGAATTTTTTTCTCGTCACTTAGCTGCATAATTAATAATTACCTAAAAAATAAAACTCTAACCACTTTACCATCTTTGATCTGATAACTTGAAATAAGCTCTGAACGTTTATCTATAACGTTCGCATCCGTTGAACAGGTTTCTGATAGCTCATGGTCTATTACAATGTCACCATGCACAATACGCTTAATTGGTGATGAGCGCAGACACTTAAGTTTTTTAAACATAATGCCATAACGCGCTATTAGTTTTTCTTTGCCTTTAAATAATAGCTCATTCGGGAAAATATAAAACTCAACATCTTCATCATACATGCGAATAAATTCTTCAATGTTACGCGCGTTGTAAGCGTTTACTAATTGCTCAACAACAGCCAGTGACTCGCGAGACTGTTTTGCTTTGGCTTGTTGCCTTGCTGTGAGTGCTTCTTTTGCTTGTGTTACTGCTTGCTCAGCTTGCGCAACAGCCTGTGCTTTATCAGCTTTACTATTAGGCTGCTGTGCGGGCTTTGTTGATTCACTGCCCAGTACTTGAGAGTCATCTGCTTTTACTTTCTCAACAACCGGCTTTTTTGGTGTATTAGCCTCTTGGCTTAATGTATCAAGCGCATCTTGTTGCTGCGGTGCGTTTTTTTGCTGTGTTTGTTTAGTCTCGTCCAGCTGTGTTGATTGCTCTATAGCATGACTATTTAACGTGAAAGCGGCCAATAAACAGGCACAAATAATAAATAAAGATTTCATGGATTTCCTAAGTACAAAGACTAAATGCAATTAAAGCGCAACATAGCAAATTTTAGGCCTCTGAGATAGTTATTATAACGTTATAACTCACTACCAATACTGCTCAACAGTGATATGCCCCGGCTCTTTTCGGCGATTACGCTTATAGTTTTGAGCCAATAATAATTCTGTGGTGTCTTTAACCATTTGCGGATTACCACACAACATAAATTGCGCGTTATTTGGTGTGGCGCATAATCCAACGTGCTCATATAAAGCGTTGTTTTCAATTACTGTGGTAATTCTACCAGCTAAGCCCTGTAAAGGCGCCTCACGGCTAACAACCGGAATATAGTTGAGTTGACTAGTGTATAATCTTTTTAGTTTGCCAATAAGCTCCTGATAGCTTAAATCGCTATTTTTCCGTACCCCATGCACTAAATTTATGTGTTGATATTTTTGCCATACTTCGCTCTGCTGTAGCATTGATAAAAATGGCCCAATTGCTGTGCCTGTACTCAGCATCCACAATTGCTCACTTGCTGGCACTTCATCTAGAGTAAAAAAACCAGTTGCTCGGCGCTCTATTAATACGGTGTCACCTGGTTTGAGAGTGGCTAAATGAGAGGATAGTAAACCATCAACCACGTTAATGAGGTAAAACTCTAAATCAGGACTTTGAGGGGCGTTAACATAAGAGTAGGCGCGAGCTATACGTTTATCACCGTCCATAATAGAAAGCTTTGTAAATTGTCCTGCTTTAAACGGCTCTACATCAGCGTGAACGGTTATGCTAAATAACGATTCATTCCACCATTTGACTGACTTTACTGTCGCATCAATCCAATTAGACATAGTTACTCCAGAGTTTAAGACGTGTTTTAGCTATCAGCTAAAACTTTAAAATTGTTCATTTTAAAGGCAAGCTTTATAACTTAAACATTAGCATTAAGTTATAAATTCTGACAGGGAAATAAATGGGAACACAACGGGCTTCGGGCTACGGGTTTCGAGTATCGAGCAACGAGCTAGTGCTAAAACCTGAGATCTTTAATCTACTCTTTCAGCGCAGCGTCTCTTTGCCCTCTTTGTGAACAATGACCTTGCGCGGCATAAAGCTCCGCCTACAGTAAATTTAGAAGTTAACCATATCAGTAGGCGGGAGTTTACCTCGCGCATTTGTGTTTAATATCCTAGACCTGACGCGATATAAAATCGCTACTACGAAAGGCACTTACTGCTAAAAACAATTTTTCACCACAGAGGGTTCCGAGGCGCTTTGCGCTACACAGAGGTGGATTGGTATTTTTTAAGCATTTCTCTGTAAACTCAGTGTTCTCGGTGGTAAATATTTTTTAATTAATGACCTTGCACGGCATAAAGCCCCGCCTAAAGTAAATTTAGAAGGTAACCATATCAGTAGGCGGAAGTTTACCTCGCGCATTTTAATCTGACATCTAAAGTCTAATTTCTTGTTTAAACACAGAGAAGTGAATGAGAGTAAATGAGAAAACAACGGGCTTCGAGTGACGAGCTGCGAGCTAGTGCTAAAACCTAGGAACATAAAGCTCGTAGCCCGTAGCTCGAAGCTCGCATCAAAATCTCAGGCATAAAAAAAGCCGCATAAAATGCGGCTTTGGGGGTTTAGTCTCACTTCACTTTGGGCGTGTCTCCAAAACTTAGTGAATACGTTACCAAGGAACTGTTATATTTAACCTGAACTCTGGATAGTAAATCTCTTAACCAAAGTTCAGGTTATTTAGTTAATTAAATTGACTCTAGGGCAATTTTAACCATTTCGTTGAACGTGGTTTGACGCTCATCTGCAGGTGTTGCTTCGCCGGTGATCACGTGATCGCTTACGGTAAATAATGCCATTGCTTTTGCGCCATATTCTGCTGCTACGCCGTATAGGCCAGCTGTTTCCATATCAACAGCAAGTACACCTAGTTTGTCTAGGTCTTTGTAGAAAGTGTCGTCTGCTTGATAGAAAGTATCGGTAGTAAATACGTTACCTACTTTTGCATCAATGCCTAAATCTTTAGCCGCATTAACGCCGTTTAAAAGTAAATCAAAGTTAGCAATCGCTGCAAAGTCAGTACCACGAACGCGGGCACGGTTCACGTTAGAATCTGTGCTTGCACCTTGTGCAAAGATTACATCGCGAATTTTAATATCGCTGCCAATACCACCACAGGTACCAATACGGATAATATTTTTAACGCCAAAACTAACAATAAGCTCACGAGCATAAATTGACATTGAAGGAATGCCCATGCCAGAACCCATAATGCTCACTGGCTTACCTTTGTAAGTTCCAGTAAAGCCGTACATGTTACGTACGCCGGTTACTTGCACTGCATCATCTAAAAAGTTTTCAGCAATATATTGTGCGCGTAGCGGATCGCCTGGCATTAATACTGTTTCGGCAAAATCACCTACGTTTGCACTGATATGCGGAGTACTCATTGATTGTTTTCCTTTTGTTTGGCTAAAAGCCCTATTACTTTAAAAATATAGTAGCGTATTTTTAAATTACTTAACTGTATTTAGCTTATCGACAAAGCCATCACCATACTCTAACGCTTTTAGGTTAAACCATTGCGCAAGTGTTTGACCGATATCAGCAAAGCTATTGCGCTCACCCAGTGGCGTGTTGTTCATTCCTGGCTGATAAGCAATAACTGGCACATACTCACGAGTGTGCTCTGACCCTGGAAAGGTAGGGTCACAGCCATGATCGGCGGTGATCATTAATAAATCATCTGGCTTTAATTGCTCTAAAATAGTTGGTAAGTAATCATCAAACTCTTTTAGCGCTTTAGCATAGCCAACAGGATTTCTGCGATGGCCAAACTTTTCATCAAAATCAACTAAATTGGTAAAAATTAAACTGTGATCCTGCGCAGTTGCCATCACTTCACTGGTTTTTTCTAGCAAGTTCATTAACCCTGGTGCTTTATGCTTTTGGGTAATGCCTTGGTGCGCATAAATATCTGAAATTTTACCAATACTAATGACTTCGCCACCGTCTTTTGCAAGTACATCAAGCAATGTTGGCGAAGGCGGTAATACTGAATAATCACGACGATTACCGGTTCTGGCAAAGTCTTGACTATTTGAACCCAAAAATGGCCGCGCAATCACTCGTCCTATATTCATTTCATCAAGCAGCGCCCGTGCGATTTCGCATACTTGATAAAGCTTCTCTAGGCCGAATGATTCTTCATGCGCGGCTATTTGAAACACACTGTCAGCTGAGGTGTAACAGATTGGTTTACCTGTTTTTACGTGCTCTTCACCTAGCTGCTCTAAAATGGTGGTTCCCGATGCATGGCAATTGCCTAAAATGCCCGGAATACCTGTACGAGCAATAAACTCGTCTACAAATTCTTGTGGGAAACTCGGTTGTGTTTTTGGGAAATATCCCCAATCAAATAACACCGGCACGCCAGCCATTTCCCAATGTCCCGATGGCGTATCTTTTCCGCTTGAAAGCTCTTTTGCATAACCCCATGCGCCTTGTGGCTCATTGCGATCAGCAATTAAACAGGGTTCTTTACCAGCGGCTTCACATGCATCTACTAACCCTAATTTTGAAAGGTTAGGAAGCGAAAGCTTGCTGCCAGTTTCGTCATAATATGCCTTGAGTAAATGTGCGAATGTATTAGCACCTACATCACCGAATTTATCTGCATCGGGTGCTGCGCCAATTCCTAAACTATCCGCCATTAAGATAATTGCTCTTGCCATTGTGACCTCACATCTGTTCTAGGTGGTTACTTTATCCGCTCTTCGATTTTTCCGTACAGGACATAAGTCCTGTTTCATAAAACCTAAACATTATAAATTTGCACTCTTAAGCGAAGCAAAAGAGATTAATCGTGTCTTTTTTGCTATTGTGATCTACCAACAATATATCCTTCTGTGTGGGTGAGAACTTTAGTGACACGAACTATTATAGCTATTGCAGGCGCATCGGCGTCCGGCAAATCTCTATTTAGCCAAACAATATACAATGAATTGGTGAATGAGCTTGAACCAGGCGCTATCGCCATTATTGAAGAAGATGCTTATTACAAGGATCAATCGCATTTGCCGATGGCACATCGTACGCAAACGAATTACGACCATCCTGATGCATTTGAACACGAATTAATGCTTGAGCATTTAACACAACTTCGTAATGGCCACTCAGTTGAAGTACCAACTTATGATTATGCCCAACATACACGCAGCGATAAAACACGCCGTGTGGCTTCGGCTAAAATACTCATTGTAGAAGGTATTTTATTACTGAGCGATAAAGCACTTAATAAAGAATTTGATATTAAGGTGTTTATAGATACACCGCTAGATATTTGTTTAATGCGCCGAATGCAGCGCGACATGGAACAAAGAGGCAGAACATTACAATCTGTTGTTGAGCAATATCAAGCAACTGTTAGACCGATGTTTTATCAATTTATTGAGCCTTCAAAGCATAACGCTGATTTAGTTGTGACTCGAGGCGGTATGAATCGCGTTGCGATTGATATTATAAAAAGTAAAATAAAATACATTTTACAAGAATAACAACGGGAAACGTTTGTATGACAACATTTATGAGCTTAGTAGGCATGATGGTGCTACTAGGCATTGCCTTTGCGGCTTCAACTAACCGCAAAGCAATTAGTTTAAGAACCGTTGGTATAGCGTTTGCTATGCAAGTCGTTATTGGCGGTTTTGTTCTGTTTTTTGAAGCAGGCAAAAATGTATTAACAAGCATGTCAGCAGCTGTTTCATCGGTTATTGGTTATGCAAATGACGGTATTGGGTTTTTATTTGGTCCGCTAGCGTCGCAAGATACGCTTGGTTTTATATTCGCAATTCAAGTATTGCCGGTTATTGTGTTTTTCTCAGCGCTTGTAGCTGTTTTATATCACTTAGGCATTATGGATTGGATAATTAGAATTTTAGGCGGTGGTTTACAAAAGCTTTTGAAAACCTCGCGTACAGAATCGCTTTCAGCAACGGCCAATATTTTTGTGGGCCAAACTGAAGCACCGCTAATAGTTAAGCCATTTATAGCAACAATGACTAAGTCTGAATTGTTTGCAGTAATGGTAGGTGGTTTAGCCACTGTAGCAGGCTCTGTAATGGCCGGTTACGTAATTATTGGTGTAGACCTTAAGTATCTTATTGCGGCAAGCTTTATGGCGGCGCCAGGTGGTTTTTTAATGGCAAAAATGATTGTGCCAGAAACAGAAACTCCTAAAGATAACTTAGCAGATTTAGATTTAAGTGATGATGATAAACCAGTTAATGTAATTGATGCAGCAGCATCAGGCGCAGCTAACGGCATGCATCTAGCACTTAACGTAGGTGCAATGCTACTTGCCTTCGTGGCGTTAATTGCTCTACTAAACGGTTTATTAGGCGGCGTTGGTGGGTGGTTCGATTACCCAACATTGACGCTTCAAGAAATATTAGGCTATTTATTTGCTCCTGTTGCATGGTTACTCGGTGTACCGTGGGATGAAGCAATTATAGCCGGCAGCTTTATTGGTCAAAAGATAGTAGTAAACGAGTTTGTTGCTTACTTAGACTTTATAAATTATCGCGATACGTTAAGTGCTCACACGCAAGCAATTGTTACTTTTGCATTGTGTGGATTTGCTAACTTATCATCGATAGCCATTTTACTAGGTGGATTAGGCGGTATGGCGCCTAGTCGGCGAAAGGATATCGCACGCTTAGGGCTCAGAGCAGTGTTAGCAGGATCTATGGCTAACCTTATGAGCGCAGCAATTGCTGGGTTTTTCCTCTCGCTAGCTTAGAAACTTAAAGAGATGATCCATCTGTTGCAAAACAATAGGATAGCGCTTTAAGGGGTTAAAGCACTATCTGACTTGAACGATACTTCACCAAGGGCCGCAAGGCCCTTTTATCGTTTTAGCACCTCTACTTTCTAAATCCTCAACAACTCGCCCCCCAAAATTATGCTTTGCTTAACCTTCATCCACGCACTCCTTAGCCATCATTGCACTTATACCAATCCGCAATAATACTTAATCATTTTGCGGGGCTAAACGTGTCGCTACCTGTGTTAAAAAATTCTCATTTAGAACAACTAAATAGCGAATTTTTTGCCTAGCTATCAACTCGTTTTTCCAGCCTCAAAATAGACCACTTAATTAAGCGAATTGGTATTACTAAAAAATATGAACAACTGTGTAACTGCAGAAGCATTTAATTGTCAGCCCTTTATAAAAGGCGCTTGAGAGTGCGAAGTTAACAAGGATGAATGGCTGTGAAGAGGTAATATAGGCATTATTAAGCGGGAACTTTTTGAGCTTTTCCGCGCTTGGCCGATCTAAGCTTTAATTTTTTACATAACGGTTAATGTAAGGTTCATAGCCAGACTCTGCTTTAAGTTGCTTTAGAGCTTGATTAAAACGTTCTACGATCACAGGTGAAGCAGCTGTATTAAAACCAATATAGTTGCCTTTAAGTTCATCTACATGAATTTGTTCGAGCTTCACTAAATCATCTCTAGAGTATCCAAATGGTTCAGTTTGATGGTCAATGGTAAAGTCAGATCCAATAATTAAATCGATGCGGTTTTTAAAAAACAGTCGCATAAACGAGTCAGTGTCGCTAAATAGCAATAAGTTTTTATCAGCTACAAACCCAAGTCGGCGCACCAGCATTTCATAAATATCGCCACGCACTATACCTAACGAATAGTTTTTAGCTTGGGTGATATCGTCCATCACAATATGTTCGCTGATTTTTAATTTATAAAAATAGGTTTGATTTGACACCAAGGGTCCAACCCATTGAAAAAGAGGTTCTCGCTCTTGCGTTTTTGCCAAAGAAATAATGGCTGACTGTGGGTTATTTTGCACTAAGTGGTAAGCGCGCTTCCAGGGTAGCATAATAAACTCGCACTTTAGTGCGGCACGGACACAGGCATCTTTTACTATGTCATGATTAATACCCGCCAATTGGCCAGCACTACTTTGAAAGTTATACGGAGGAAAACTTTCGGTATAAATAACCAGCTTAGGCTCAGCAGCCTGAATTTTTTGGCTAAATAACAGCACAAAAGCTAATAATATAAATTTATAGATACACACCCCCTGTGGTTTAAGTAATAACTTTAACCTAGAAAACTCGTAGAGACTATTAATTTATAACGCTGTTTGTAATGTTAAAATAGCAGATGACGTAAATAGCAATAAAATGACGGGAATATTAAAGCGGTGGTGGGATGTTCTTAAATTTTGGGCACAAAAAAAGCGCCTTAAGCGCTTTTTTTCATTTTACTTAAAAAGTAAAATTATAGAGCTGTGATGTTATCAGCTTGAGGACCTTTTTGACCTTGTGAAAGAGTGAACTCTACACGTTGGCCTTCAGCTAAAGTTTTGAAACCTTCGCTTTTGATTGCTGAGAAATGTGCGAAAACGTCTGGACCGTTTTCTTGCTCGATGAAACCAAAACCTTTAGACTCGTTGAACCACTTAACTGTACCTGATACGATGTTAGACATAGTATTATTCCTGATATAAAAAATTAAATTGTGCCCTAATGGGCGGTGTAGCAAAAAATGAGATGGTACTTAAAAACTTCAGGACGGTACTACAAGTATTACTTATACAACAACGAAATGGAGATTTATAAATTATCATGCTTTCTTTCTAGCTGCGGCCTACTATATAGAGTTACAGGGGTAAGTCAACCCTTTATGTGATTTAATTAATAAAATAACCTTCGTAACTCACTTTAAATGTTAAGCACTTGTTTAAGCAGCTTAAAATTCAAATTCTAACGCCATTCTAAAGCTATGATTCTTCTCTGACTGGCTGATTTCAGTAATAAAACCGGCTTCCCACTTTAATTGTTTTTGTCCATCAAAGCGATGCAAGCCTATAAAACCAGGGCCAATACCCACAAAGTCTTCACCAAGATACACCTCAACCGCGGGCTGAAAAGCAGACAAGTATCGGTAGCGATACTGCGCTCTAAACTCGCTTTCCCATTCGTTTTCTATATCTTGCCCCCATTCGTATACTAAAAAAGCATTCATGGTGAGGCTTGCACGACCAAACTCTTTTTCAATTACAAAACCAGAGGTTGCTTCGTATGCGTCGGCGTCATGCTGTTTTTCAAATTCAAATAACGCGCCCCAATCAGCCCATAGCCTGCCCTGCTCTATTAACTGCCATCTAAGCTCTAACTCATACGCTTGCAAGCCAAAGTCACCGTTATCATCGCGCTCACCCACGATGTAGCCTTCCAATGCCATGGTGTCGTTTATTGCGCCGCCTAAGCCAACGCGCTGCGCTAAAATATTACCACTATCAGTTTGATGCGACACAAGCCGCCATTCTAGCTCGCGCTCAAACGGCAACACATACGGATGATAAACTTTATCTACTACTATGCCATCAGCATAAGCCAGCTTAGGTATTAATAAACAAAAACCAATTAATACAGTGGCTGCAAATAGGTTTATTGCTTTCATGATTTTTCCTTAGTGATTGATTTAGGAATAAAATAACAAACAGATAAAAATAACACGCTGCTCAACGCATAGCTTAAAACACTGGTTAAATTAGGCGTAGCCTCATAACCAATCAGAGCTCGCAATACTCTCCCAAACTCTGAGTTTTCGGTTAAAATGGCACGTAAATCCCATACGGTTACCGTTGTTGCTATCAAATCAATTTGGCTCGCCAAATCAAGCGCCACAACTAGTTTTGCCGCACTATTTAATGCTAACAATACCAATAAAGGGGTAAGTCCAAAGCGCTGTTTGATTGCACTCAATAAAAAATACAACAACACGCTAAAGCTGCTGCATATTCCCAAACCTAAAAAAGTGCCAATAAATAAACTTTGTGCCGCTTCGTTGTTTTGCCAAAAGCCAATCAGGTAAATAATGTAGTGACTTAAATAAAGTGTCATTACGCTGATAATCGCAATCATAAAAGCAGCTGTTGCCTGTTTAATGGCGTAGTACAGTGCACTAATAAAAATTAAAATACACAAACCAATTTGGGCATATTCTAAACCCTGATAGTCAAACAAGGGGCTCATTAACGGCGCACTTTTTACAAACAAAAATGAAAGCCCGATCCCTAAAATAAGCCCTCCCAGCAATTTCATTAAACTTTGCTTGGCTACAACTTGGAGTAAAATAAGTAAAATGGCCACCGGCAGTAACTGGTTTAGACTCATCACTAGGCTAGTAATTAGCATTAGAGCGCTCCTTTTCAGTCACTATGACAGCACCACGCGCCGTATTGGGCGAGAACTCGCCAAAAAATTCATAACGCCCAGGGATTAACGGCCCGATATAAATAACGCTTTTGCGCTTAGGGTAAAGTACTTTCTCTCGATTGAGATCGAAACTGTCGAACTCTTCAGGCGTACTATCTTGATTTTCGATTAACAAGCGTACCTTTTTATTGGCCGGTACGACGATTTCTGCGGGGTAAAACAAATGATCTTTAAGTACAATAAGGTAGTCTTTACTGGCGGCGTTAAATGATAAAAATACACAACAATATAAGTAAGGCCTAATAAGTCGTTTAATCACATTTAGCTCCTGCAAAAACTACCTGTACTTTTAAGCCACCCAAATCACTATCCGTTAAGTGAATTTCAGCGCGATAAATAGCAATAATATGCTGCACTATTGCCATGCCTAAACCCGCACCTTGTTCACCCGAAGGGTGTTGGTCACCGCCAACACGATAAAAACGGTTAAATATCAGTTGTTTTTGATCGTCCGTCATACCTGGGCCACTGTCTTCTATTTGCCAAATACGCTGCTTGTGCATCTGCTTTAGCGTTATTTTTATTTGTCCATTGGCTGGTGCGTACTTTATGGCATTGCTAAGTAGGTTTGAAATCAACGTCACTAAGGTAAATTCATCACCGTTAATGATAAAGTCATCTCCCTCAAGACTAATAGTGTGGTTTTTAGCCTCTATTTTTTCATACAACTGGCTAACACCTTCTTGCGTGATCGCTAATAATGACTGCTCCTTAAACTGTTTTTGCCACTGCTCTGGCTGAGTACGCCCTAGTATTAGCATTTGCTCTACTATATTGGACAGTCGATTAATACCTTGAGTCATGGCTTGTAATTCTTGGTTATCGCCTTGTTGAGCAGCCAAATTATGCACATTAATTTTTAAACTGCTCAGGGGAGTACGTAATTCATGTGCCGCATCAGAGGCAAAAAAACGCTCTCGTAAATAGGCGGTTTCTACGCGTTTAAATAAATCGTTTAAGCGGCTGATCACCGGTTTTATCTCTTCATCAGTCACCTGCCAATTGATCGCAGTGAAATCATTTGCTTGGCGCAGAGCTAACTGTTTTGATAAACGGGTTAATGGTGCCAGTGCATATTTAACAAAAAAGCTAATAAATAGCGCAAGCAAAGGAACCGCCCAAAGCATAGGCAACATGGCTGATAAAATCACCGCCTCGGCTAGTTCAAACCGCTTAGCAATCGGCTCGGCAACAACCACGGTGCGTAAAGAAGTGACAAAAACGAATACCCGCATTCGCTGCCCTGCAATATTAAGCGTTTGAAAACCCGCTTGATACTGGCTCAAATCAAGATTTAATTCGTCAGAGCCACTAAGGAGCTCACCAGCTTGCCAAATTTGATACAGTAATTGGGCGCTTTCTTGCATTTTTGGCGCCATGGCGTTTATAGATAAAGGCTGTTGCATCAACACTCCAGCGACTACTTTTAGCTCACTATCAAGTAGTTGCTCACCATGGCTCATACTTTTTTGGTAGCCTTTGACTAAAGCTAAAAAGCACGTTAACACCATCATTGATAGTAAAATAAGAGTTAAACGCTTACGAATTGACATAAAGTATGGTTACCTTTGTAAATTCAAGTTTGTGCAATCTAGGGGCGTTTTAATCACGTGAACTATCTCTTTCCCACGACATAACCAATACCACGGAGAGTTTTAATAAAATCGCTGGGGAATTTTTTTCGTAGGTGATGAATATGCACTTCAATGGTGTTAGAGCCAACCTCTTCACCCCATTGGTACAGTTTGTTTTCTAACTGCTGTTTAGATTGCACGCGACCTTGGTTTTCCAATAGTGCCTTTAGCAGCATGTATTCTTTTCGTGGCAGAGAAAGCAGCTCATTGCTGAGTGTGACACTATGCGCTGACGTGTCCATGGTCACTTCACCACAGTGTAATAAACTTGACTGAGTTTGATTTACTCGTCGGCTCGCTACGCGCAAACGAGCAAATAATTCGGCTGGTTCAAATGGCTTAGCTAAATAATCATCAGCGCCCATATCAAGCCCTTGCACCTTGTCATCTATGCTACTTCGTGCAGTTAGTATAACCACCGGAATCACTTTTTTTTGCGCTTTTATGTGCTTTAGAATTTGTGAACCATCACCATCGGGTAAACCTAGGTCAAGTATAACCAACTCTATTTCACCACTGCCTAAGCATTGCAATGCATGCTTAACCGTTGCGCTATGCTCTACACTGTAGCCTTCTTGGCGCAATGAGCGGCAAAGCCCTTGCGCCACAAGATGATCATCTTCAACTAATAATAAATGCATTGTTTATTTTGTTATCTCTTTAGTTTTTTATCTACTTTAGCTAATAAAGAGCTAATTGCTTGTTGACGATATTTATCAGCTTTAGCACGAGTATCACGAATACCTGCTGCTTGCGCAACTAACAAATGGGCTTTAGCTTGCTCATATTCACGTTCGTCATATAAAAACTCACCATACAAGTAGTTAGTATCAATGCCTTTTTTGTTAAAAGCGAGCGCTTGCTTAAAAAACTTGTCGGCGGTGTCATCATCACCAAAACCAATAGGCCACCCCGGTACTTTACTGTATAAGGTTGCTAGGCTGGCATACGCTGAGCCACCTAAAGCACTGTCGTCTATTTTAAGGGCTTGCTCTAATGACGCTTTTGCATCTTTAGCATAGCCCAGCGCCCCTAACCCACCCTTTGCGCCAGCAAAACTGGCCAGTACAATGCCGTTCCACGTATAGCTATTTGCTGAATCAGGGTAGCTTTCAATAAATTGAGCACTTTGCTCACTTAGTTGAGTAAAGGCTTTGATTTGTGCATCATCTTTAAGCTCATAATTAGCGACCGCCCACTGCTGTTGAATAGCGAGTAAATCGCTTTGTTCGTCTGCAAATACCGGCGATGAAAACACACTAACAATGCTTAAATAAGCTACTAAAGTAAATTTTTTCATAATAAATCCTCTATTAACCTAAAAACTGTTTTATTTTAGGGAGCTGTTTAGCAATTGCGTTATCCACAATACGTGGAAAAACGCCATTGATACGTGCAAAAAGTTTCTCAGGAAAACCAATAAATCGTCTGGTTTTATTTGAGTTTAATAACGCAACTAACTCATCAGCTACCAACTGCGGGGAGTCCATTTGATTACCAAGCGCCTTATTCATTGCTCGTATTTGTGCATCATTAATATCTGTATCGGTTGCTCTTGGTGCTAAATAACTAACTTTAACGGGTGTGTCTGAAAGCTCTCGTGATAGCGCTTCGCTAAAACCACGTAAACCGAACTTACTAGCACAGTAAAGTGTTTGATACGGGTAACCTATGCTGCCAAATGACGACCCAACATTAACTATGGAGCCTTTATTCGCATGCAATTGCGCTAAAAACAGCTGACATAATTTCATAGGGACGGCTAAGTTAGTGCTCAGTAGATTATCAATTTGCTCACTACTCGATGCACTTAAGCTTTGCATTACATTAATGCCTGCATTGTTTATGAGTAACTTAGCGCCCCCTAATTTTTTGGCTTTAATGGCGAGTGCCAACATGTTTTCGGCAATCGTTAAGTCCCCCACAAAAACTATACTACCGGGACATTGACTACTTAGCGTATTGAGGGCATCACTATTTCGCCCCACCAAGAGTAGTTGCCAACCTTGGCCGTGTAGTGTTTTGGCAATGGCTTGACCAATTCCACCTGTCGCACCAGTTAATACACATAAGCCGGTATTCATGCGTGTTGCTCTTGTGCTGATGCTTTAAAAAACGGCTCGTCGTCTAAAGCGCGAAAGATATCGCCGTACAAACGGTAAAAACATTTTGCGCCATGTAAGATAGCCTGCTGATCCGCCTCGTCTGTAATTTGATTCATTAAGTTTTCAAAAAACTTAACATGCTCTATATCAAGCGCGCCGTGAGAGGTTAAATAGCTAAACGCTTTTTTAGGAAGTCCTACTGCATTTGCTATGTTTGATGCGGCTCCATCAGCAAGCGCAATTGAGGTCCCCTCTAATACGTGCACCATGCCAAAAAAGCTAAGCGGATTTTTACGTGCAATACTATCGTAGGCATACGACACCATCATTTCAGTGGCGAATTGTGGCTGACTATAGCGCACACTTTCTTTATCAAACCCACAGGCTGCAATATCGTTTAGCACCCACTCTTGATGACCAATTTCTTCTTCAATATATTCAGCTACAGCTTCTCGTAACCATTCTTGCTCGTCAGACAAACGTGCGCCAAGTGACATCATTAAAGGAACGGTGTGTTTTACATGATGATAAGCCTGCGCTAAAAACGAGGCATACTCTTCAAGTGATGCTTGTCCGTTAAATACACGCTGTATAATTGGCGCAGCTAATAAGTACTCACGCTCGTTTTGAGTTTGTGCTTTTAATGTATTAAAAAAATCACTCATGGATCACTTCTCCAAGTCGGTAAAATTGTTCAAAAATAGGGCTGTAGTGCTGGCTAATTGCCGCTCGTTTAGGGCGATTATTAGCGGTTAATAATCCTTGCTGCTCGCTTAAAGGTTGGGCCAAACGATGCCACTTTTTAATCTGTGCGTAGTCAGGAAGTTGCTGGTTTACTGTTTTTAAATGTGCTTTTAATTGCTCATCACTAAACTTGGGAGCCGCATAAATAAGCGCGCTTAAAAATGGCTGGCTTTCACCAAACACCACCGCTTGCTGTATCGCACTTTGGCTTAAAATTAATGATTCAGGCCATTCGGCGCTAACATTACGCCCCATACTGGTGATGATCAGATTTTTTACTCGCCCTTTTATGTACAGCTTATTATTACGCTTAGATACTAAGTCGCCAGTGGCGTACCAGGTATTTGGGTTATGCGGCGCTTGATTTAAATACCCTAAAAATAACGCTCCTTTAATAAATAACTCACCATTTTCAACTTTCGTTTCAACGTGCCCTAGCACTTCACCAGCACTCTTTAAATCATCATTTTTGGGCGTATTTAAACTTACAACGGATGCCGCCTCTGATAATCCATACCCCTGATAAACAGGTAAATTAAGATCTCTGGCGGTGGCAATTAAAGTATCACTCACGAGCGCTCCGCCAACTGCAATAAACTGTAATGACTTTGGCGGCTGCCAACCTTGTTTTGCAAACGCAATTAAACACGTTAATAACTCAGGCACTAAAATAAGGGTGTTAGGTTTTACACTATCGATTGCGCTAATGAGTTTGTTAGGGTTTTTTAACCCTGAGCCAACAAAACCTAATTCGTTTAATGGCATTAAATGTACACAACCGCCACTTAACAAAGGCGCATAAATACCTGCAATATTTTCAAGCAATACAGGTAGTGGCAGTAAACATAAGTGAGTTGGTTTACTTATATTTATTTGCTCACATAATGACTGAGCCACCTGCATCTGGCTTTGTGTTGATAAGCACACCCCTTTTGGCTCGCCAGTAGAACCGGAAGTAAATGTGATTTTTTGAGTGCCCTCAAAGTAATTAATCGGTTCATTAAGCTTGAGCTGATAAATATACAAGGTGTAATGTTCAAACAAAGTAATAGACAATGTATGGGCCCCCAAAGAAAGCCTTGGCATATCACTTATAAACAGCTGTGCGCCACACTGTGCCAGTACATATTGCGTTTGTTGTTGACTAAAAAAATGGGCAATTGGTATTGCTACTTTATTAGCAACATTTGTCGCAGCATCGAGCACCAACCAAGCGGGAGTATTATCAAGTTGAAATGCAATTGCGTTAGCATCTGAGTTTGCAAAAATTTCCGCTACTTTATTAATTTCTTGAAGCACTTCAGTACCTGTTAACTGCTGTGTTTGATTCGCAAAATGCGCGACAACCACTGACTGAGTAGCTAAGTCATTCAAGCTATTTAACATGCTCATACCGCCTCCAGCGCATTGATTAATGCCGTAATGCCATGTGTATTTTGTTGTTTAATATCAAGTAGCATTGGCGTATTAAGTACTTGTAGATGTGCTTGCTCTAAATTAACAATGCATACGGTAGGCTGGTTCGCGTAGTAACTTCCCCAGCTTTTTGGTTGCTCAACAACACTGCTGTTAGCCAATGCAATTTCATTACACGTTACCCCTAATAAACGCAATAAAGCGCGTACATGTTTGGTGGCACAAAAAACCAAATTAGTAGCACCAATAGCTCTTAAAGCTTCATTAACAATAATAAAATGCGATAACGTGGCTTTTCTGTGTGTTGAATAGAGATTACCTAACTCAAACACTTTACTGCGCTGTGTGCCCATTGGTAAAAACTGCTCAATGGGCGCTGCTAAATATTGTTCAATAAATAAAGGAGAAGTGGCGTTTCTAAGCCCTAAAGTGCAATGCCCTTGCTGAGTTTTATACTGACAGAGTAATGGCATAAATGAAGTTAGGCTGGCATTATACGCAGCTAAAAAGCCTTGTTTTACTGTATCTTCAAGGCGCTGACGGTGTTCATCACATTCTCTGGCGCTCACAAACTGTGTGAACGACTGAAAAAGTGTTGATGATGACTGTTGTTGAGCTAGTTGCATAAAAGCATCGCCTGTATTAAATCTATAGGTAGAATTTAATAGGCGAAACTTAAATAAAACTTAAGGTAAGTTAATTTTTTTAAAAATTGGCTATCACGGTTTTATTACGGCCCGTTTCCTTCGCGTGATAGAGCGCTTTGTCAGCGCATTTATATACTTGATCGATATCATCGCTATGCTGTGGCCAAGTAGCGATACCAATAGATACATTTATATAGCCTACTTTTGCCATTGATGTGGTGGCTACTTGGTTACGTAAACGCTCAGCGATAACAAACGCACTATCATTATTTTCGTTAGGTAATACCAGTAAAAACTCTTCTCCACCAGTGCGTGACACAATATCATGCTTGCGCGATAACGATTGTATAATACGAGTAAGGGTTTTTAGTACTTCATCACCCGTATCATGGCCAAATGTATCATTAACCTGTTTAAAGAAGTCGATATCAATTTCAAGCACTGCAAACGGGATCTGCTTATCCATCAAATTTTCAAGCAATATGTTTAAACCCCGCCGGTTATGCGCGCCGGTTAGCGGATCGGTAAGTGCATCTTGACGTAATTGTCCCATTTGCGATTGCAAAACATGAATCCCTTCTAACATCGCGTGTTTAAGCTGGTTACTTTCGAAGTACCAAGACTTAATACTTTTAAGATGATCTACGTTTTTCTTATCGGTCGATAAATTAGCGCTATCGGCTAACAGTCTTAATGGCTTAGCAATATAGTGAGCTAGCATAGCAATTAATAAAAAAGTAATGATTACTATGGGCAACATTCGCTTAAGCACCTGCCCTTGAAAAGTATCAAGCGTAGCAAGGGTTGCCGCTTCACTTCGCTGGGCAACAATCCCCCAATTAGCAAGTCCTACGTGGGAAAACCCGGCCAGCATAGCCACTCCTTGGCTATTTATAACTCGAGTGAATCCATCTTCACCTTGCAAAACTCGCTCTATAACTGGGTTATTAAATACTTGCTTGCCAATGCGCTTAGAATCAGGGTGATAAAGTAAGGTTTTATTATCAGCGACCACATAAAAGTACGCCCCGCCATCGTAACTATGTTGTTTTAACAAAGCATTTAAAATACTCTGCTGCTCTAAATAGAAGCTACCGCCAATATAACCATAATAATTCCCTGCCAGATCAAACAGAGGATAGGAGACAACAATAATTAAATTATTAGCCAGCGAAATATAAGGCAGACTAACCTGCGGCTGCTGCGATTTAAGAGCCTGTTTAGAATGGACTGAATTAACCGTTTTATTAATAATATTTAAAGACACAGGTGAGGCTGCTTTAACAACACCTTGCATGTTAATTGCCACCGAATTAAAGCTATGCGTCTGATTTAAAAGCCGGTCGGTTTCAGCTTGGAGTAACTCAGTGTTGGTAATATCTTCAGCAATAATACTGGCTGAAAACTCAAGTTGCTGCATTGCTGCTGTTAAAAAGTGCTCAGTTGCTGAGGCTAACTTACTGGCAAATACATGATTACTTTGCAGGGTATCTTCTATTACCCGTTCTTTTTGGACTTGATAACTAATATATAAACCACTAAACAAAATAGCAGCTGCAGCGGGCATAGCTAACAAAAGAATTAATTGCCTAAGTTTAAAAGTAAATGGTAATCGAAAACGCAACTTAATATCATCCTAAGCAAATAAAAACGACTGCTATGCACTGCATACATCATTAATATAATACATAAATAGAACTAAGTGACCTAATTTTTGTTATTTTAAGGATAATTAAATCATACGATTTATATTTGCTGGGTTTTGCAGTTAAGCTCAATAATAGTTAAGCTGCATGCACTTTATTTTTATTTAGCCTTGAGGTGTGTGTTGCTAAATAAGTACTTGTTATCGTCTTCTCTTTTTTTAATCGGATGTTTCATGCCAATAAAATCTTCTTTTGCCGATTCTGCGCTGTCACTTAAGCAGCAACTAGGGCAAAAGCTTATGCTCGATTTACGCTATTTTTGTCAGCAAGGCAGTAGCCAACGCTGCAGAACGCCATTAACTGAATTGCCCGATGAATTAGCAAAAGCAATTAGCCGTTATGATATTGGCGGGGTGATTTTATTTTCTGAAAACACCCAAAACATAGAACAAATTATTAACCTTAATCAGCAGCTACAACAAGCTGCATCTAAATCTAAGTCAGGCCTACCACTGTTTATTTCTATTGACCAAGAAGGCGGACGCGTAGCTCGTTTACCTCGCGATGTGGCCACCTCATTTACCGGTAATATGTCAATTGGCGCAACTTACCCTGAGCACGGTACGTATTTCGCAACCCAAACGGCAAATATACTGGCCACTGAACTCTCAGTGCTTGGCATTAATGTAAATTATGCGCCAACGGTTGATGTAAATATGAACCCTGACAATCCAGTTATTAATGTACGCTCTTTTAGTGAAAGCCCTGATGAAGTTGCGGCAATGGGTGCAGCACAAGTTATTGAGTTTGAAAAAAACGGTATAATTAGCGCTATAAAACACTTTCCAGGACATGGCGATACCAATGTAGATAGCCATACAGGCTTACCTAAAGTGATGCATTCAAAAGAAGTCATTTACGCTCAAGATTTAGCGCCGTTTAAACAGATTATTGAGCAGCATAGTCCTGGGATGATAATGACCGCGCATATTCAATACCCTGAGCTTGATAGCAGTACATTAACCAATGTAGACGGTAAGCAAATGATTAAACCCGCGACCATGTCGCGTAAAATCATGACCGATATCCTTCGCGATGAACTGAACTATCAAGGCGTAGTGGTAACCGATGCACTGGATATGGCTGGTATTAGCCATTTTTTCAGCCCTACACAAGCAGTTGTAAACACTTTTGCAGCTGGAGTTGATATTGCGCTAATGCCAATAGAAATTAGAACGCCTGAGGATATAAATAAACTCGATGCGCTCATTGACTCTTTAGTCAGTGCTGTTAAAACAGAGCAACTAGACGCAGACGAAATTGCCCATTCGACGCAGCGAATTACCTCACTTAAACATCAATTTAAATTAAACGCTTTACCTAACCCCATTAATGCATTGGCAAATGCCAAACACATTATTGGTAATAAAGCACATCGTGAATTAGAAGCATCTCTGGCATTAGCGGCAATTACCCAAATAAGAAATAACAATAATACCTTGCCGCTTAAACTTAGCGCTGATAAGCATATTCATATTATTATGCCTGACACCCGCAAGTGCATGGCAATGCAACAAGCAATTAGTGCGTTAAGTTCACAACCACTCAGTTTTAGTTGCAGCAGCTTACAGGGCTTTGATCCAGGTGAAGCGCAGCGCAACATAAACCAAGCAAGTATTGTTATTGCTGGCAATGCAACGCCGAACCAAAGTGCAGTGGAAATTGGCGGTATGGATGACTTAGCCGATAACCCAAACTTTGCCTTAAATAACGCAGAGCAACCTAAAGCGCTTGAGTCATTACTAAAAATGGCTAAACAACACACTCCCACGGTATTTATTAGTTTACGTGCACCGTATGACATTGCGCAATTTGCTCTCTATGCTGATGCAGTGCTTGCTTCCTATGCTTATAATATTGATGTGGATAAAAACGAGCTGGTGTCTGGGCCTGCCTTTACTGCACTGGCGAAAGTATTATTAGGCCAAGCTCCAGCCAAAGGCCAATTACCGGTAACAATTAAACAATCGAAGAGCCATTAATATGAAACTTAATTGTGATTTAAGCGAGAGCTTTGGCGCATGGCAAATGGGCCTTGATAACGATGTTATGCCCCATATTGATATGGCAAATATTGCTTGTGGCTTTCATGCAGGTGATTCGAGTGTAATCGCGCATACCCTGAAGCTGGCTAAACAACATAATGTTATGATTGGCGCTCACCCAAGCTACCCCGATAAACAAGGATTTGGTAGGCGTTCAATGAGCATGAGCGTGGCTGAGCTCACTCAATGTTTGCACTATCAAATAGCCGCCCTTGATGGCATGGCAAAAGTACAAGGGTTAACCCTTAGCTATGTAAAACCCCATGGTGCGTTATATAACGACATGATGACAAACCAGCAACTACTCACCACTGTTATGGGTGCAGTTGCCAGTTACCCTGCAAACTTAAAGTTAATGATACTCGCCACAGCCGATGCCAAGCTACATCAAACAATGGCTCGCCACCTTGGGCTCACACTGATATTAGAAGCGTTCGCAGACAGGCAGTACACTGACCAAGGGCACTTAGTATCACGAAATATAGCCGGCAGTGTGCATAACAAAGACGCATTATTAGCTCAGGTTAAGCAGCTTTTAGCCAGTAACAGTGTGACTACTCAATCTGGAAAATCGTTGAAACTGGTTGCTGACAGCATTTGTGTGCATGGCGATAATCCCCAAGGCATTGCAATTATTGAAGAGATAAAAGCGCTTTGTTCAACCAATAACTAAAGCCGTACACAGATTAAGCTGTAAACCCCCTTTACAGCTTTTGCTTTCTTTTACCACCTGCATTCATTGGTAGTTTTAAATGCGAGCTTCGTCGCATCTGACTATAAATTATCCCTCCACTACCCTATAAATAGATTAGTGATTTAAAACAGGGATAAACAATGAAAACGCTTTTAGCTATGAGCCTTATACTAGGTAGCAGCCACTTGGCCGTTGCCAATACCGATACATTGCAACTTCAAGATATATTCAACTTAGAATATGCCAACCAAATAGATATTACTGACGACGGTAAAACAGTATATTTCGTTCGTAACCGCATGGATATTAAAACCGATCGCAAAGTCGGTAATATTTGGTCTGTTGATTACAACACTGAACAACTACAGCCCTTAACATCAGGTGTATTTATGGACTACTCGCCTGTGTTGTCACCCGATGGACAGCGCCTTGCGTTTATCTCTAACAGAGATGGCAGTAATCAAATATACATGAAGTGGCTTAAAACGGGTGCTGTGGCAAAAATTAGTAATCTTACTAATGCACCTCGCTCAATCACCTGGTCACCTAATTCTAAACAACTGGTGTTTAGTATGTTTGTTCCTGAAATAAGCTCACCACCTGTCAGTTTACCAGGTAAACCTAAAGGCGCTAGCTGGGCAGACCCTGCTAAATTTATTGACGATGTTTACTACCGTGCAGATGGCAGAGGCTATAGTCAAAAAGGATTTAATCAGCTATTTACTCTTAATGCGAATGGCGGCAATGCACAACAACTCACTAACGATAACTTTGATTATAATGGCGGTGTAAGCTTTAGTAAAAACGGCGAATTACTTTATTTCTCAGCCAATAGACACGCTGAAAATGCACTCAAGCCAACCAATAGTGAAGTGTACCAGCTTAATTTAAACACGTTAGAGATCATCGCACTGACCGACCGTAATGGACCAGATCAACAACCTCAGGTCTCACCTAACGGTCAGTACCTTGCTTATACTGGCTACGATGACAAGCGCACTAACTATGAAAATACTCAGCTTTATATTCGTGATTTAAAAACCGGTGATACCCAAAGTCTGACTAGCGATTTCGATCGCAGCGTTGGCCAAATACAATGGAGCGCAAATTCAAAAGGCCTCTATTTTAGCTATGCCGATGAAGGCCAAACCGCACTCGCTTATCAACCTCGAAGTGGTAAACGTAAGGTGATTACCGAACAAATAGGTAGCGTAGCGTTTGGCCGCCCTTATTCTGGTGGTGATTTTGATATTAGTGAAAATGGTGACATTGCGTTTACACTGGCTGATACCCAGCGCCCTGCTGATGTAGCTACAATAAAGAGAGGTACAGTAAAGCGTTTAACCGATTTAAACTCAGATGCACTACAAACTAAACAGCTCGCCAAGGTTGAAGAGTTATGGTTAAAATCAAGCCATGATGAGTTGCCAATACAAGGCTGGGTTGCTTACCCGCCGGGTTTTGATAAATCAAAAAAATACCCACTGGTGCTTGAAATTCACGGTGGCCCTGTTGCTAACTATGGCCCTCACTTTAGTGCCGAAGTACAACTATTTGCCGCTAAAGGAAATGTCGTTTTATACATGAACCCGCGAGGCAGTGACTCGTACGGTAAAGAGTTTGCACAAACCATTCACCATAATTATCCAAGCAATGATTACGATGATTTAATGACAGGTGTTGACGCGCTAATTGATAAAGGTTTTATTGATGAGTCTAAGCTGTTCGTTACCGGTGGCTCCGGCGGTGGTGTATTAACCGCATGGATTGTAGGCCATACAGATCGCTTTGCTGCAGCTGTTGTTGCTAAGCCTGTGATTAATTGGATCAGCTTTGTACTAACTGCCGACTTCTATCCATTTTTTGCCGATTATTGGTTTCCGGGCAAACCTTGGGACCATATTGAGCATTACATGAAGCGCTCACCAATCAGTTATGTTGGCAATGTTAAAACCCCAACCATGTTACTGACTGGTGAAGCAGACTACCGTACGCCAATTTCAGAAACAGAGCAGTTTTATCAAGCCTTAAAATTACAAGGGGTTGATACCGCGATGGTCCGCATTCCAAACGCTTCACATGGTATAACTGCCCGTCCATCAAATTTAATGACCAAAGTGGCTTACATTCAATGGTGGTTTGATAAGCATTCGAAGTAAAACGTAGAGTTATGAGTGACGAGCTATATAAGCTCGTTGCTCGAAGCTCACAGCTCACAGCTCACAGCTCACAGCCTCACAAGTGTAAACCCCCTTTACAGCAATAATGTGAGTAATCCCTTACATACTTAAGCTAAATATCGGACTTAGCTTCAAATTGAGTTGGTAAAAATTCGGTTTATACTAACTCAGCTCCTCTGAGTTAGTAAAAATTCGGTTTGAGTCACTGTTTATAAGCCCTCAGTTAGTAAAAAAATGTTTTATAAGCAGCAACAGTTAGTAAAAAATCGGTTTATTACCTTTCAAACCCCGGTTAAAAATCTTTAAATTAAGCGTTTAAGTGACCAAATTAAGGATTAGAAAGGCAAATCGACCCTTTATAATGAAGATAATGGCTGTTTTAACCTGGTTAGTTAAAACCTGATCTGCTTTTTGAACTAGCTAGTTAAATCGTGATCTGCTTTTAGTAGCTTAGGGTCTGTTGACCTTTGCGGATTAAAATTCGTTCAAACTAGGGGCGGTTTAATCGCGGCGCGAGGTTTGTAACCTAGTGGGCTAAGTAAAAACCGAGCAAAGCTTCCGCGTCCTGCTCACGCCCCTTACCTACATCCATGTAGGCAACAAAGAGTAAATCGCCCCTAGGCAGAACCCTTTGGGCAACGCCTGTTTGGCATTGATGCTGCGTTATCGCCTATTTATGGGGAATAACCACACCACATAGGCTCTGCCTTGCCTAACTACCAAACAGACTGCTGCAAATTTAACCTTGAAAGGTCAACAGACCCTAGTTAAACTCTGATCTATATGTGGTAAAAAGCGGGTAATTTATTGTGCTTACCCGTGTTAAAGCGAAATCAACATAAAGCCCTCACAGCCGAGCATAAACATCCTTTAAATTTATTTACACTTTTAACCTGCATTGCATCCCTGAATGACTAGCTAGTAAAATACTGATCTATTAAATTTTGCTTTTATGCAGGCATAAAAAAAGGGCCTTGCGGCCCTTAAGTAACAATATCTAGTAGAATTAGAATTGGTTCATGGTGTTAGCTTCACCACCGGCTTTAAGTGCATTCTCACCAGAGAAGTACTCTTTGTGCGTATCGCCAATGTTAGAGCCTGCAAGGTCTTGGTGCTTAACTGACGCTTGCTCACGACGGATTTCTTGACGTTGTACGTCACGTACATAAGCCAGCATACCTAAGTCACCGAAGTAACCTTCAGATAGAATATCTGTGCTTAGTGCCGCTGTATGGTACGTTGGCAATGTGATTAGATGATGGAAAATACCTGCTTCACGTGCGCCATCGCGTTGGAAGTTTTGTACTAATAAGTCAGCGGCTGCTGCAAGCTCTGTTGCATCCATTTCTGGAGCCATAAGCGCTTTGTTGTCATCAATACTTGGGTAAGCGCTAAGGTCACGACCTGCTTCTTGCCACTCTTGGTATACTTGCTCACGGAACTTAAGCGTCCAGTTGAACGACGGTGAGTTGTTGTATACTAATTTAGCATCTGGAACTTGTTCTTTAACGCGATTTACCAGCTCTGCAATTTGTTTTACGTGTGGTTTTTCTGTTTCAATCCACAGTAAATCAGCGCCTGACTGTAAGCTAGTTACACAATCTAGTACTACGCGGTCTTTCTCAGTGCCTTCGCGGAACTGGTATAAACCGTTATCTAGGCGTGTAGGCTTACAAAGTTGGCCATTAAGCTTCATTGCCGTTTCGCCTTCATTTAAATCTTCAACGCTGTTTACCGGTGTTGTTTCTAAAAATGCATTGTATTGGCTTGCCAAGTCACCTGGTTTTTGTGAAACCGGTACTTTTTGCGTTAGGCTTGCTCCTAGAGAATCGGTACGCGCAACGATAATACCGTTATCAATACCTAGCTCTAAGAACGCGTAACGTACTGCGTTAATTTTAGCTAAAAAGTCTTCATGAGGAACGGTAACTTTACCAGCTTGGTGACCACATTGCTTGGCATCTGATACTTGGTTTTCGATTTGGATAGCACAAGCACCGGCTTCAATCATCTTTTTAGCAAGTAGGTAAGTCGCTTCTTCGTTACCAAAACCTGCGTCAATATCAGCAATGATTGGCACAACATGCGTTTCAAAGTTATCAATTTTATTAAGCACTGCTTGAACGTCGCCGCCGTTTGCTTTTGCATCGTCTAGCTCGTTAAATAAATGGTCAAGTTCACGTGCATCAGCTTGCTTTAAAAAGGTGTAGATTTCTTCGATAAGTGCAGGTACTGATGTTTTCTCGTGCATACTTTGGTCTGGAAGTGGGCCAAACTCAGAGCGAAGCGCTGCAACCATCCAACCACTTAGGTATACGTAACTGCGTTTAGTTGTTTTTTGGTGACGCTTAATAGCCATCATCATTTGTTGCGCAGTAAAACCATGCCAACAACCTAAAGACTGTGTGTACTGGCTTGTGTCTTTGTCGTATGCAGCCATGTCTTCACGCATAATGTCAGCAGTAAATTGTGCAATATCAACACCAGAGCGAAAACGATTTTGTAAACGCATGCGAGTTGCGTATTCAGGATTAATAGTTTTCCATGCACTGCCTTGTGATTGGCATAGTGTTGCTAGTGTATCTGTTTCGCCTTGATATGTTGTCATAATAAAGTCCTTCGAACGGGTATTAATATTTATTGTTGAGAGAGTGACTACATTGCGTTAGCTCTGTAGCGCTTAATTAAACATTAGGCTTATTTTTTAGATTTAGTAAATTTATAGTTGTTATTACGGCTATACATATAGTGAATGGCCAAAAAGCACTCAAAGCGACTTTTTTGCGATATGGTAAGTGTACGCACATAAAAAGTGCACTCTGTCGGACCGTTTAAGGATTTTAATTATGAGCCACACTCTCACCCACTCTGGACTCAGCGTTGATAAGCAACTAGCTGAATTTGTTAAAATACAACTATTACCTGGTACCCATCTAGACGAACACCAGTTTTGGAAAAGCTTTGCTCATATAGTGCAAACACTTACTCCGCTGAACAAGTCGCTACTTGCTAAACGTGAACAATTACAAAAGCAGATTGATGACTACCATGTTGCTAATAAAAACGGTGATCAAGCCCAGTACCAAGTGTTTTTAAAAGACATTGGTTATTTAGTTGATGAACCTGAAAACTTTAATATTGAAACTCAGAATGTAGAGCCAGAAATAGCATTGACTGCAGGGCCACAGTTAGTGGTACCGGTTAGTAATGCCCGTTTTGCTTTAAATGCTGCTAATGCACGTTGGGGTTCACTTTACGATGCACTATACGGCACAGACGTACTCAGTGAAGAAGATGGTGCAGAGAAAGGGACTCAATACAACCCAGTGCGCGGCTTTAAAGTAATGGCTTACGCCAGACAGTTTTTAGATAAAGCGCTACCGCTTGAAAATGGCTCGCACATCGAAAGCACTAACTATTCAATTGTGGATGGCGCACTTGCTATTACATTACGCGACAGCTCACACACTACACTTAAAAACCCTGAACAACTCGTTGGCTATCAAGGTGAGGCACAAAATCCAAGTGTTATTTTACTTAAAAACAATGGATTACATGTTGAGCTGCAAATAGATCATCACCACCCTATTGGCCAAGCTGATAAAGCAGGGCTAAAAGATGTGGTACTTGAAGCGGCGCTGACCACCATTATGGACTGTGAAGACTCAGTTGCCGCAGTTGATGCCGAAGATAAAGTGCAAGTGTACAAAAACTGGTTGGGCCTAATGCAGAGCAACTTGGTTGAAACGTTTAGAAAAGGCGACAAAATGGTCGACCGTACGTTACAAGCCGATCGCCAATATACAGGCCTTGATGGCCAAAAACTGACCCTAAAAGGGCGCAGTATGATGTTTGTGCGTAACGTTGGGCATTTAATGACAAACCCTGCTATTACCGATGTAAGTGGTAATGATGTGTTTGAAGGCATCATGGATGCCATGTTCACCGCAACAGCCGCACTGCACGATTTAAACACTAAAAATGCCATTCAAAACTCAACCGCGCAAAGTATTAATATTGTAAAGCCAAAAATGCATGGCCCTGATGAAGTAGCATTTGCTAACACTTTATTTGGCATGGTTGAAGAGGCGCTGAGCTTGCCTAAAAACACCCTGAAAATGGGTATTATGGACGAGGAGCGTCGTACATCTGCTAACTTAAAAGCCTGTATTCATGCTGCTAAAGAGCGTGTTGTATTTATTAACACCGGCTTTTTAGACCGCACCGGTGATGAAATACACACCTCTATGCAAGCGGGTGTGGTACTGCCTAAAGCGGCTATTAAAGCACAGCCTTGGATCAGCGCTTATGAAGATCGTAACGTTGATATTGGCCTAGCTTGTGGCTTAAGCCATAAAGCGCAAATTGGTAAAGGTATGTGGGCAATGCCCGATAAAATGGCGATGATGATGGAGCAAAAAATAGCGCATCCTCAATCAGGTGCTAATACGGCTTGGGTGCCCTCCCCTACCGCCGCCACATTACACGCAATGCATTACCATGATGTGGATGTATTTAGCCTGCAGCAAAGCATTGCCACGCGCCAAATAGCAAGCCTAGAAAGCTTATTAACACCCCCGCTAATGGCAAACCCAGAAACGCTGTCAAAAGAAGATATTCAAAGTGAGCTTGAAAATAACGCGCAAGGTATTTTAGGTTACGTTGTACGTTGGATTGACCAAGGAATAGGCTGTTCTAAAGTGCCTGACATTAACCATATTGGCTTAATGGAAGATAGAGCGACCTTACGTATTTCAAGCCAGCATATCGCCAACTGGCTGCATCATGGCGTGTGCAGTAAAGAGCAAGTACAAAAAGTGATGGCAAAAATGGCTAAGGTTGTTGATGGCCAAAATGAACATGACAGCCTTTACACCCCCATGGCTACTAATGAGCAAACATTAGCTAACAGCATTGCCTACCAAGCGGCTTCGGCACTAGTATTTGAAGGTGTTAGCCAACCTAGCGGTTACACTGAGCCACTACTGCATAGCTACCGCTTAAAATATAAAGCACAGCACCATAACCAAGCTGAATAGCTGACATTTATTTAACACTAAAAAGCGCGTTTTGCCTACACAAAACGCGCTTTTTGTTTTATTAAGCGGCAAAATAGCTAAAATTCGCCTAGTTAAAACTACGAATTAGTTTTTAATGGTCGCGTTGTGATAAACATTTTGTACGTCATCGCAATCTTCAAGCATATTGATAAATTTATCAAAGTTGGCAATCACTTCTTCATCTGTAATTTCAACATGTACTTGTGGAACGAAGGTAATTTCATCAACTTCAAAGTTAATGCCTTCAAATGCTTCTTCTAATGCCGTTTTAGCTTTAAAGTACTCAGTATGCGGTGCAAACACCGACACCTTGCCATCTTCGGCTTCTACATCAGTCACATCAACGTCAGCCATCATCAGCGCTTCTAACACGACTTCATCGTCGTCGCCTGCAAACCCTAAAACAGCTAGGTGATCAAACATATGAGCAACACAACCAGGTGTGCCTATTTTCGAATCTGTTTTAGTAAACGGTAAGCGCACATCTTTAATTGTACGATTAGGGTTGTCAGTTAAACAATCAACAATCACCATACAATTACCTGGGCCGTAGCCTTCGTACCGTGCAGTTGAGTAATCTTCCCCTGCCCCACCGGCTGCTTTTTCTATTGCTTTTTCGATTACGTGCGCGGGAACTTGGTCTTTTTTGGCTTTTTCAATTAAGCGGCGCAATGTTTGATTTACATCGGGGTCGGGTTCACCACTTTTGGCTGCAACGTAAATTTCTTTACCGTACTTCGAATTTACTTTAGTTTTCGCGTTGGCTGTTTTAGCCATCGAACTTTTGCGGACTTCAAATGCTCTGCCCATCTTGTGCCTCTATTGAATACGTTCTGTTTTTGATATTTTACCAATTCAAAGCGTATTGGGCTAGTGGTTCAACATGCTATGCTGTGCAAAAGCAGTTGAGTATTAATTTAAATAATACCCGTTATGCTATTAGCGAAATCAAATAAAGCGCAATTTAACATAATTAGGGTCTGTTAACCTTTGCGGATTGCTATTTGTTCAAACTAGGGGCTATTTAATCGCGGCGCAAGGTTTGTAACCTAATGGACTAAGTCAAAACCGAGCAAAGCTTCCGCGTCCTGCTCACGCCCCTTACCTACATCCATGTAGGCAACAAAGAGTAAATCGCCCCTAGGCAGAACCCGAAGGGCAGCGCCTGTTTGGCATTGCTGCTGCGTTATCGCCTATTTATGGGGAGTAACCACACCACATAGGCTCTGCCTTGCCTAAATACCAAACAGACCGCTGCAAATTCAACCTTTAAAGGTCAACAGACCCCAATCTTTTCAGCGTAACTTTCAACTAACGACACTAATTCATCAAACCCATGAATAACAAAGTCGGCTTGCTCAGCATACGCGGGGGTTAAATCGGGGGCATATAAACAGGCTCGCATTTTTGCATTATGGGCCGCTTGTATGTCATATAAATAATCACCAACGTAAATAACATTATCAACTGGCATTGCCCATTGGCTTGCAATCGTTAGTAAGGCACTTGGATCGGGTTTAGCAGGAGCGTCGGTTCGGGTGAGTACCGTTTCGATTGGCAACGGATTATGCTGAAGTTTCAATGAAGCCGCTTTATCAAAATTACGCGTCACAATAGCCATGGGGATATTCTTTGCTTGCAGAGCATTGACAGCTTCAACAACACCAGGTAAAAAACTCGCGTTTTGTGCGTCAAGTAGCTCATGCTGATGCACTATATTCATTGCTTCTTCACGCATGTAGGGCGAGGGTAATTGTTCTATATACTCGAGTAGGTCTTGATCTGCTGGGCAACCTACTTGGGCTTTAATTAATGAAAAGTTTAATTCTGATGATACTAAGGTTCCGTCTAAATCAAAAATAACACCTTTGATTGCCTCAATTTGCGTTTTCATTTCATTCCTTGTGCTAACTAGTTTGCGGATTTGCTTTACATTAAAAATGTATATCAATTGACAATTACAAAAAACTTAATCCATTACGCTCTCAGTATAGCTCATTTGATACACATTAGTTCGGTTTGTATGATTCTGTTATGTTGGTTTTACGATGAAGTAAGTTAACGCGATCAGCTAACCTAACAGTATAAAAATGCGCACCTAAGAAAAGGTGCGCAGTGGGTTAGTTAGTTTCAAATCGTGCTTCAAGCCATGTATCGTCTTGACTAAAGTTTAACGTTTTTACTTTTCCTCGCCCCTCAACATTTACCATATTGACTTGCGCAGGCCATAAATCGCGCAGTGCGCCATTACTCATTCTAATGCCTTCAATCTCATCGGGGATCGTCGCTTCTTGGTATACCCAAAAGAACTTACCATCCACTTGTGCACCTACATAATTAAGCGTAAGTGGTTCACCCTCTAAGGTTTGCAAAGCAACATGAGACTCAACATATTTAGCAAAGCGTTTTTGGTCACGCTTGTTATCAATAATATCCACCTTGCCTTTAAATAAACTGCCAACAGCATGCTCTGTGTCATGTAAGTAAAAACGATGCATCAATTCAATATTGTGCGTGCGCTGATTAAATAACATCGTTGTAACAGATGATTTTAATTGATGCGCCATACTCGGCGCAGCAATTAAAAAGCAAACAATAATAAGCAAAAAGCGCATTATTATTGATCCTCGTCGTTATTTTTTTCGTCTTTTGGCTCGTCTTTTTTCAGCTCAGTTTTAATATCTTGCATGATATCGCGGCTTACTTTTGCCTTACTCTTTTCACGTTTGTACACTTCAATACGTGAAGGAATAATACGACGAGGGTAGTGATTATTTTCTACATTCACATCCGCCGTTTCCCAGCCTGGATCGACCGTTACTGATGTCAGCGGTTTGTTTTTGTCGGTAATAATCAGCTTTTGTACATTTTTGTGGTTACGACGCCAAATTTCTGCGGGAATGTAACGCTCTTCTTTAGTGCCATCTTCATAAGTTAGCTCTAAAAGAATCGGCATCACTAGGCCGCCTAAATTTGAAAACTCCATAACATAGTAGTTTTTGTCTTCTTCTAGTGCGCGATCGAGTGTTTTACGCTCCCACGGTTTTAAACCTTTTAAAAATTTGTTGTACGAATTACGTTCTTTATTGGTAACCGTAAAGCGATCGTTTTCGTCATAAAAATCGGTTACATCTGGGTTTTTCTCAACCCAGGTTTTTTTACCTTCAGCGCGATTACGCTCAACAAATAATGAACTTGGCTTATTCGCTTCAATATCACGTAAACGCTTAAAGTCGATATCAGGGTTTTTGGTGTCTAACCGTAATTGATATACTTTATCAAGCGAGATATCAACATGGTCTGTAGTGTAAAACCAACCACGCCAGAACCAATCTAAATCAACACCTGACGCTTCTTCCATAGTACGGAAAAAATCAGCCGGAGTAGGGCGCTTATATTTCCAGCGCTGAGCATACTCTTTAAACGCAAAATCAAATAATTCACGACCAAGAATAACTTCACGTAAAATATTTAATGCAGCAGCTGGTTTAGTATAGGCATTAGGCCCTAAACGAAGCACACTGTCTGATTGCGTCATAATAGGCACTTGAGTTTCAGACTTCATGTACGCCACAATATCACGTGGCTCAACACCCCATGGAATGGTCGGATCCCATTCACGTCCAGCAACACCATCTAAAAAGCTATTTAAACCTTCATCCATCCAGGTCCACTGACGCTCATCTGAGTTTACAATCATAGGGAAATAAATATGCCCCACTTCGTGGATAACAACCCCGATTAAAAAGCGCTTTTCTGCTTGAGAATAAGTACGTGTGCCATCGTCTTGTAAATCTGTACGTGGACCATTAAAGGTGATCATTGGGTATTCCATACCCCCTACTGGGCCATTAACTGACTGTGCAGTTGGGTATGGGTAATCAAATGAATATTTTGAATACACTTCCATGGTATGCACCACAGATTCCGTTGAATATTTCTTCCATAAATCGCCACCTTCTTTAGGGAAAAACGACATCGCCATAACCAATGGTTGCTCATTCCCCCCTTGTTGGTAACCTTTAGCATCCCACATAAATTTACGTGACGACGCCCATGCAAAATCACGAACATTTTCAGCTTTAAAGTGCCACGTTTTTGTTTTGTCTGTACCGGCTTTTTCGTTTTCGAGCGCTTCTTCTTCAGTAACTACAAATACAGGACGTTTTGCTGTTTCAGCTTTTTTTAAACGCTTGCGCTGAGTACTAGTTAAAACAGAGCTTGGGTTATCAAGCTTACCGGTTGCCGATACAATATGATCTGCAGGAACCGTAATTTCAACGTCGTAATCGCCAAATTCTAAGGTGAATTCACCACTGCCTAAAAATGGCTTGTTGGTCCATGCTTCGTAATCAGTATACGCAGCTAAACGAGGGAACCACTGTGCCACTAAGAAAATATCGTTACCGTCTTCTTCAAAGTGCTCATAACCTGCACGTGCACCTACCGCATCTTCTTCAACGAGGTTAAACGCGAAGTCCATACTAAACTCAACATCTTTACCGGGCTTTAGTGGCGTGTTTAAATCTATACGCATTAGAGTATCAACAACCGTTACACGCAGCGCTTTACCATCTTCATCTTTAACATTGCTAATGGTGTAACCTAGCTCATTGTCGTTCATAAACTGCTGACGACGTAAATCACCTAAACTTAATTTAGCAGGCTTAGCATCAGGCTCGTTTTGTAGGGTACTTTTAAAAGTTTGCGTGGTTTCTGCTATCGAGTCATTTTTAAAAATGTTTTGGTCAAGTTGAAGCCATAAATATTTGAGCGTATGCGGTGAGTTATTTTTATATTCAATTGTTTGACTCCCCGTTAAACGACGCTTTTGCTCATCAAGCTTTACATCAATATCGTAATCAACCCGTTGTTGCCAGTAATTTTCTGCAGGTGCACCTGCGGCACTGCGGTAAACATTAGGGGTAGGCAAAGCTTCGTCTAGTTGACGAAACTTATCAACATAACTGCCTTTAGTCTGTTCAACAGATGAGGCCATCACAGAGCTCGCCATTGCCAAAGGCAATACAAATGCACTCAATGTAAATAAATTTTTCTTCATTGTTAATCCTGATCGATTTTAGTGACGCTACTGTGACAAATTTACAGCTAAGCTTCAATAAAATAGCGATAAAACCCTACTTTTATAGGGTGATATTCCACACCTTTATGTAAATATAAAAAACACGGTTTTACACAACAACATTTAACTAAATTGTTTAGCAATTTACATAAAAAACTAAGCTGTAAAGGGGGTTTACAAAATAGGCTGAGTATCACTAAAAGTAGAGATAAAATGAAAAAACACAGCTATTTTCATTAAAAATACTAAAAAACGCAGTTTTAGGTTGATCTTTACTATGGTTTGTAATTAGAATCGCCCACTTTTTTAATTTGAGGGTACTTTTTTAGTGTTTCTCTCAAATATTTTTTGTTCTAACTAGTCGTATTAAGTGTGGTGAGTTTATGGATTTTTATGTCCTAAAAAAGCAGCAAAAACTAATTGCAATACCAGCAGACGTGCAAAATTGTAAGCAGTATATTAACTCAGGCTACCTGTATATTGATAAAGTGGCTGCTTGTAATGAAACAAACGCACTAGCAGTATTACAGGCAAAAAAAGCAAAAGCATTAAAGTGGCCTTTAACAATTGCGCTTGCTGCTTTGCCGGTTATTTTTATTGCTTGGTATACTTTAACCTAAAGCGATACTTGCATCTTTAATTGCCTTGGGTATATTGGCGCTCTTATGGTTTTTTAAGAGCGCAAAATGAAAGTTCTTCACACTTCAGACTGGCACTTAGGTCAGCAATTTTATGAACATGATCGCCGTCATGAACATCATGCTTTTTTCTCTTGGTTATTAACCACCCTCGTTAGCCAACAAATCGATTTATTGCTTGTTGCGGGCGATATTTATCATACTGCCACCCCCAGTGCTAGCGCCGAAAACCAACTCTATCAATTTATAAAAAATGCCAAAGCACAGTGCCCACAATTACATGTGGTCATAATTGCCGGCAATCATGACTCTGCTAATCGTATTTTGGCTGCTCAGCCCTTATTAGCCCAGTTTGATACCCATGTTGTAGGCCGGTTTGATCCCGCCAATCCAAATGACGTGGTAATAACAATTAATAATAACGACAAACACGCTGTAGTAATCGCTATGCCGTTTTTACGAACCAGCGATATAAGTACGCTTAGCCAGAGCGAGGATGGCCCAAGTTACGCACAAGGCGTTGCTAAAGCTTACCAACTAGCATTTGAACATGCATTAACACTTACCAATGAAAGTACACCTTTAATTGTTATGGGTCACTTACATGCCAAAGGTGGAAATATTTCTGGTGATTCTGAGCGTAACTTAGTCATTGGCGGTGAAGAGGCCATTTCAGCGTCAGTATTTGGTAAGCATGCCAATTACGTAGCGCTAGGGCATTTACACAAAGCACAGTTAGTGGCTAAAAATGAGTACATTCGCTACAGCGGTACACCTATTCCAATGTCGTTTTCAGAAAGGAAATATACCCATCAAGTCAACGTGGTTGAGTTTAACGTACAAAAAGACCAACCGCTAAGCACCACTGTAAACCCCCTTTACATTCCTAGGCTCGCTGAAGTAATTGTATTACCCGAGGGGGAGTGCGTCCCTTTAGCCAAGCTATGCGAGCAAATAAAAGCACTCGATACACAACAATACGAAATAGCGCCATATTTACGAGTAAAGCTAAAATCCAGTGATATTGACACCACTTTTCGTGAACAAATTGAACAAGCACTAAAAGGCAAGCAGGTTAACTTTTGTGGTATAGAACGGGTACGCGATCAGCAAGTGAATAATTCTTCAGAAACGGTATTTGAGGATTTAAGCTTTGTGGAAATGCTCAACCCAATTAATTTGCTCGAACAAGCCTTTAATAACGACAAAGATATGGCTGGCGAAACTGTTCCCAGTGAATTAAAAGCACTATTAACCAACGTTATTGATGAACTTGAACAGGAGCAGCTACTATGAAAATAACCGCCGTGCGTATTCATAACTTAGCCTCCATTGCTGATGCCGAAATCGACTTTTTAGCATCCCCACTCAAAGACGCAGGTTTATTTGCCATTACAGGTGACACCGGCGCGGGAAAAAGTACCGTACTTGATGCCATTTGTTTAGCGCTTTATACGAAAACTGCTCGTTTGAAAGGCGACAAAGGTAACCTAATTGATTTTAACGGCGACAACATAAAGCTTAACGATGCCCGCAATTTATTGCGCCGTGGGAAATGGGAAGGCTATGCGGAAGTGGACTTTAGCGGGCAAAATCAGCAACTTTATAGAGCACGCTACAGTATTCAACGCACGCATAAAAAAGTAACCGGCAAACTAAAAGTAGCCGAGCATACTTTGCATAGCTTACCTGATGAAACCTTAATTGCCGAAAAAAGCAACACCATCAAAGCCATTGAAAATAAAATAGGCCTCACTTTTGAGCAATTCTCCCGTGCAGTGCTACTAGCACAACATGAGTTTGCCGCCTTTTTAAAAGCCACCGGCGATGAGCGCGCACAACTTTTAGAGTGCCTTACTGGCACCGATAAATTTAGTCGAATTGGCCAACGTATATTTGAGCGTAATAAAGCAGTTAAAGATAAATTTGAATTACTAACAGCCAGCTTAGCCAGTTATGCGTTATTGTCTGATGAAGAGCTAAGTGAGAAAAAACAAACTCTTGATGAACTTAAAAAACAAACTGAACACATAAAAACAACGTTGGCCAGCACAGAGCAGGGTGTTAATTGGTATAAACAAGCACACAGTTTAGAGCAAGCATTAATAGCGGCTCAACAAAACGAGCAACAAGCAAGTGATGCACTAAATGCGGTTAAAGCACAAAGTGAGCAAGCAAAACAAGCACAAAGTGCGCTTGAAATTAAAGACAATCGCCAGCGCTTTAAAAGCTTAACGGTGCAAAACAGCCAGTTAAATTCGCAAATAAAGGAATTAAACGCGCTGGATCATGCCGCGCTTATTAATGAACAAGCAAGTAAGGTTAAAAAACAACAAAGCGACTTAGCAACAGCAAAACAACAAAAACAAACGGCTGAGCCACTGATTACAAAGGCACGTGAGCTCGACAGTCAATTAGCTATTTTTACGCAAAGTATAACAAGCCTGACACAACAAAAAGCCAAAGAGCAGCAGCAATTAAGCGAATTACAACAGCAGTTACAACAAAATAAACTCAGCGTAGAACAGGCAACAACACAAAGTGCTCAGCATCAGCAATGGTTACAGGAAAACAATCAACTAAAGCCATTGGCCACTGATTGGAACTATTTTAATCACAGCTTTAAGCAGTTTTTTAATACTACAACGCAATTAAAAATACTCGAGCAACAAAAGCAAGCAACTACTTTGCAGCTAAGCACACTCGCTACCAAGCTTAATGAGCAAAATAAACAGCTTGAACATGCAGAGCAAGTGCTAAGCACTGAAAAACAAAACCTAAATAAACTCACCCAGCAGCAAGAGCAATTTAATATTGAGCAGTGCGATAATCAGCTTAAAAGCATTGATTATTTAAAAGATCAGCGAGCGCGTTATAAGCAATTTAATCAAGAACTAAAGCACACAGTGCAGCAACAAAGTACTACAGCAGAAAAGCTAACTCAGAGTGAACAAACTAACATCACACTGCGTGAGCAATTAAGCAGTAAAGAGCAAGCACTTAAACACGCCGAGCAATCGCTTAATCAAGCACGGCTGCGTGCGAGTGAACATGTTGAACATTTACGCGCACAACTACTGCCTAATGAGGCATGTGCGGTTTGTGGAGCCACTGAGCATCCGTTTGCAAACAATCAAAGCCAACCTTTTAATAACTTAATAACCGACTTTGAAAATACTTATACTGGCGCTAAGCAGCAGCACTTAGATGCACAAACTCAGCTACATCAACATCAAACGCAACATGCTGTTTTAGTCGCTGAGCATAAGCAGCAAAGCCAAGCGATTGCTGATGCCCAAGCCAAAATGTTGGACATTAAAAACACCATGCAAGCGGCTAAAACAGATCTTAATGACTTGAGCGTTGAGCAGCTTGATGACACCCATAAACAATTAAGCGAGCAAAAAGCGCAGTACTTTTCAGCACAAAAACAACAAAACCAGTTGCAAGAAACGGTTAACCAACTGCAAAACACGGCTAAAAAAGAACAGACTGCTCAGCAACAATTAAATACCCAGCATGTTGAACTGAACAATCAGCTCACCATGCTTAATAATAAGCACCAGGAATTGCTCAGCCAACGCGAAGCACTTATAAGTGAGCTGAATTCTCATTTTGAAAACAGTCAATTTTGGCAAACATTGCAAACCGGCGCGTTAACGCTAAGCGAGCTAGGTGAGCAAGTAGAGCAGTATCAACATCAGCAACTACAACTTGAGCAAACTCAAAAGCAATTAGACAGCGCTAATTTACAGCTGCAGCAACTAACTCCCCTTATTACTAAAGCTGAGCAGCAAATTAGCACGCTCAACGACGATTTAACTAAAGCACAGCAACAACACAACAATACTCAGCAACAGCGCTTAGCGTTAATCGATAACCAAACGATTAGCGCTGATGATTATCAGGTTCAGCTGAATAGGCAAGTAGAGCAGTGCCAGAGTGAATTAAATCAGAGTCAACAGGCACACGATAGCGCCGTAAAACAGCGCGATGAGCACGCTATTACGCTTAAAAACCTTGAGCAGCGCTTCGCCGATAACAGCCAAGAGCTAGCCACACTTGAAACACGCTATAGTGCTTGGTTTGAAGAATTTAGCGCGCTTTATGCTGATATTAGCCATCAGCAAATCGAGGTGCTACTGGCTATAAGTAATGACGATATTAAAGAGCAGCTAAAGCATAGCGAGCAGTTATCTCAAGCATTAGTTGATGCTCGTGCCGCGCTAAAACAACAGCAAAATACCAATGAGCAGCATCAGCAAAATAATAAGCCAGCAAACAGCGAAGCACAGTTAATTGAGCAACAAACTCAATTAACTGTGCAGCAAACACAATTACAAAATAACTTACTTACGATTAATACTGCCATCGAGCAGCACAACCAAAATGCTAAAGCTCTTGAGGGCAAGCAGGCTGAGCTAAGCAAACTTAAACAACAAGTAGAACAATGGCATTTACTTAATAAAGTGCTCGGTGATGCAACCGGCAAAACAATGCGTAATTTAGCGCAAACACAAACACTAAAAATATTGCTACATTATGCTAATAGCCATTTAAAAACGCTGAATAAGCGTTACGAACTCACAGCAATAGCTGATTCACTTGATATAGCGATTATTGACCGCGATATGGCCGATGAACAACGTTCTGTAAACACACTCTCTGGGGGAGAATCGTTTTTAGTATCGTTGGCACTTGCATTAGGGCTGGCCTCTTTATCTTCAAACAAAGTGCAAATTAACTCGTTATTTGTTGACGAAGGCTTTGGTACACTAGATAGTGAAACACTTAGTATTGCAATGGACGCGCTAGATTCACTGCAAGCGCAAGGTAGAAAGGTCGGTGTGATTTCACATGTAAGTGAAATGAGCGAACGCGTTGCAACGCAAATTCATGTCGCTAAAAAACCGGGTGGATACTCCACCATAAACGTAATTTAAGGAAATAGTATGCCCACTTTTACAGGCGAAGAAGCACAAGAGTATGATAACCGTATTACCCGTTTAGTCCCAGGTTACGAGCTATTACATCAACTAACCAACGCACAGCTAAGCGCTACGTTAACTGATAACGCCCATATTTTAGTGGTAGGCGCAGGCACAGGTAAAGAAATCGCAGCGCTGGCGAATATTAATTCTACATGGCAGTTTACCGCTCAAGATACCTCGGCCGACATGTTAGCCATTGCTAAGCAACGCTTTATAGAGCAAGGTATTGATGCACGTATCAGCATTGAGTGCCAACCAGTAGATAAATTAAAAGTTAAAGCCGACGCGGTATTATGTTTATTGGTGATGCATTTTGTTGAAGATAACGGCGATAAGAAGCAGTTATTAAAGGGGATTAAAAATAATCTTAAAAAATCTGCACCAGTATTTATTGCTGATTTAATGCGCCCAGAAACCACGTTTGAACGAGAGGCACAACTTAATACATGCAAAGAGCTTGGCCTTAGTGAAGCAGGAAAAACGCAAATGGCACATAACTTAGAGCGTGAGTTTTACCCGCTTGATCGGATGCGTTTTAGTGAGTTACTTAATGAATGTGGCTTTGGCATTCCAAAACTGTACTTTAAAGCACTTGGTTTTAGTGGGTACGTGGTATAAATTTTTTGCAAAAAAAAAGCTAATATCGTATTGATATTAGCTTTATCGCTTAACGTTAGTTTAGCGTGGTGAGTGCGCTATAAAGCCCACTCCCTTTAAATTAGATGCAAACGATGTTTTCAGCTTGCGGGCCTTTTTGACCTTGAGTTACGCTAAACTGTACTTTTTGGCCTTCAGCTAAAGTTTTGAAACCGTCGCCTGAAATTGCACTGAAATGTGCGAAAACGTCTGGGCCAGACTCTTGCTCAATAAAACCAAAACCTTTAGCTTCGTTGAAAAATTTTACAGTACCAGTAGTTGTATTAGACATAATAATATCCTAAAAAAATAAATAAAAAATTGCCTTAAAATAGGCGTTTAACAGGAAGAAAACAAACATTTAACTTGAGGATATCGCGAAGGATTATTACTAATAACAACGTGGTACTTACAAATAAACTGGGCTTTCTATCAACCCGATGGCAAGCAGAATAACAGCAATACAGTTTATAACAAGCTTTATTTATACTTTATTTTTATATACAACTGTAAAGCCTCTCATAATAGGCTTTACAGCGTCCTCGGCTTAACTTTTTAAACTTCGTGTTAAAACGTAACCTGTTAAAAGTGCAAATTACGCGCTCTTACAATATCTTTCATTACAATGGTTGAGGTTAAACGTTGTACACCTGGTAGGGCTGATAGCTTGTCATCGTAGAGTTGCTGAAACGCGGCTAAATCTTTAGTAACGACATGTAACAGGTAATCAGGTGTACCGAATAGCCGCTGAGCATTGGTGATCTGAGGAATAGCATCCACTGCTTGCTCTAATTTGCTTAACGACACTTTATCGCCCTCTTTAATAGTAATAAATACTAACGCAGAAAAGTTTAAACCCACTTTCTCAGGTGATATTTCGGTGCGGTAACCCACAATTGCTTTGCTTTTCTCAAGCTCTTTAACACGGCGGTGACAGGGCGACACGCTTAGCCCAACACGATCAGCCAATTCAGAGAGGGTAAGTCTGCCATCGACTTGTAATTCAGCAAGAATTTTCCTATCCATGGTATCCATAGTTAATTATTTCCTAAAATGAACGCTTATATTAGTAAAATACAGTAACTTTTACTCATCAGAAAGAAATAAAATAGTTACTCACTTATTTTAGGTTATAGCGCTATGGATATTAATATTATTTTTTCTTTTTGGCTGGTATCAATTTTGTTTGTTCTCACCCCTGGTGCAGATTGGGCTTATACAATTAGCGCAGGAATAGCAGGCGATAAAATTGTTCCTGCGGTGTCAGGGTTAATACTTGGGCATTTAATGGCCAGTTTAATTGTGGTGGTAGGGTTAGGTGCGCTATTAGCATCGCATGCTATTTTTATAAAGCTGTTAACCTTGTTCGGCGCTTTATACATAATTTGGATTGCCGTATCACTATACCGATTTCCTCCCATGCCTGCAGCCTATAACGATGGCCAACAACACACCTCAGACACGCCTATAAAGTGGATGAGAAAGGGCTTTATCATTAGTGGTTTAAACCCTAAAGTAATGCTGTTATTTTTAGCCTTGTTACCACAGTTTGTGTTGCCAACTTTATCGTTTTCTATCACTGAACAATTGCTGGTACTGAGTGTAATTCATTTAGTAGGCTGTGCGTTGGTGTATTGGTTAATAGGGATAAGTGCCAGAAAAATCCTTAGTAACAATCCCGCATTGTCGCTTAAGTTTGGGCGTGCATCGGCATGTGTACTGTTTATTTTGGGCTCACTAATGCTAGTTGATAGCGCACAAAAACTAACTCACGTCGTGTAACAGTAGCAAAAAAGAAAGTGGCTTATCTTAGCTGAGCCACTAATTCACTCAAACGGGCAATTTTAATATTACTCAGCTGCCTATAATCAAAATAGGGGCACACAATAATATTCTGGCTTTTATCTATAGCAAACTCATCATCAAGCCAATCAAATTGGGCGTTTAATTTACCTTGTTGTATTAAGTTTTTAGCGTGAGTTCGCCCAGCAATAATGTGCAACTGGTTTTTATGCTCAGTGAGCACAGGCGCACTAAAGAGTAATGCAGTCCCGCTATGCTGCTGTAACAACAGCTCATCTCGATATGCTTGCCAGCTCACTGCTTGTTTAGCAAATGAGTAATACTCGCTTGGCAGCGCAAATAACACTTTAGCGTACACATTAAAGACTTTTCGCCAGCCATTGCCACAGTGCTGATTTATACTGTTTATTTGCCCACTAACCACAGGCTCTAGCTGCTCTAGTGTTTCAAAGTAGGGCATAGGGGGCGCTTTTGCGACATACACAGCAACTCTAAATGAGTCATCACCTAACCCTATTAACTGGCTGCTCACCTTAACTACTCTTATTTTGCGCTAAAATACGGTCAAGGTTGTTAGCAAAGTTTTGTCTGTCACTTTGGCTTAACGGAGGCGGCCCACCACTCATTTCTACGCCGCTTGAGCGCATAGTATCCATAAAGTCGCGTACATTTAGTAAGGAGCGAATGTTTTCAGTGGTGTAAAGCTCACCGCGCGGATTAAGCGCTTGGCCGCCGTTATCAATCACTTCGCTAGCTAGCGGAATATCTCCAGTGATCACTAAATCACCCTTTTCAACTCGTTTAACTATTTCATCATCAGCCACATCAAAGCCTGATGACACTTGCAGTCGGCTAATAAATTTTGATGGTGGAATGCGCATGGCATGATTTGCAACCAGTATTGTTTCTGTATGCGTACGCTCTGCAGCTCTAAATAAAATTTCTTTTATTACCACCGGACAAGCGTCAGCATCAACCCAAATTTTCATGCTAAGTTCTTTAAATTGCTTTAGTATTAGAGCGATCCTATAGCAATTTCTAAAGAAAAGGAAACAACATGAAACTCGCTTTTAAAACCGCATTATTTATTACTGCTATGTTTTTACTCAGTGCCTGTACCAGCGCACCGGAAGGAATAACCCCTGTTAAAAACTTTGATTTAGAAAAGTACCAAGGCAAGTGGTATGAGATAGCACGATTAGACCACTCTTTTGAACAAGGGATGGAACAAGTAACAGCCACCTACTCAATTAACGATGATGGAACGGTAAAGGTATTAAACAAAGGATTTATTAGCAAAGATCAGCAGTGGGACGAAGCCGAAGGCTTAGCTAAATTTGTAGAAAACACCGATACAGGGCATTTTAAAGTGTCATTTTTTGGGCCGTTTTATGGTGCCTATATTATTTTTGAGCTCGACCAACCTGATTATCAATATGCCTTTATTACCAGTTATAGCAAAGATTACTTATGGTTTTTATCACGCACACCAACAGTAAGCAAAGAGCTTAAGCAGCACTTTTTAAGCCAAGTAAAGGCGCTTGGGTTTGCAACTGACGAAATTATTTGGGTAAATCAAAAACCGCTGTAAAGGGGGTTTACATGAGAGTATGACAAATAACCTTAGCTGTAATAAAACGATCACCTTACTGTAAGGTAAGTTAAATAAAGCAAGGCTATATTAGCCGCATCTGCAAATAGACAGGCAGGTGAAGACATAATGACAATCCCCCTTTTTTAATTGGCAAGCCTGATGGCTTGCCATTTTTTTCCGCAATTTAGCCTATTTTTTGGGATCAGGTTTTTACTAACTAAAGCCCATTTAAACCAAAAAATAACGTACTCATGGCCAATATTACTAATATGAGTAAGTTAAAAAGTTTAGTTAACCTCACCAAAAAGCTATAAAAAATCATTACAATTAAAGCACTTAACGTCATATAGCCACAAAATTGCAAACCACCATAACCTTTTAATTCGTTAACACATAACAGTAAACTTAGTAAAATACTGATCCAAGCAACACTCAATAAAACCAAACGCTGCTGTTGAGTAGGGCGCTTATTAAAAACATCCTTAAAATGATTAAACTTAGCCAGCGCAAAGCAGTTAAAAGCCAGCAAACATAAACTAAAAGGAAGCAAGGCAATCATACTTTTTGCTCCTGAGTATTTATTGGAGTTGGTTTTTTAGCTTGCAGAGCAGTACGTAATTTTTCGGTTTGTAACAAAAACAGCAAACCAATTGCTAGAAAAAGACTGTCAAACATAAATAATGCCCACTGCTCGTTACGCAAGTAACTGAATATATTACCCTCTGTTGTTATCGCATTAACAAGTGGCACACTAAAGCAAGCAATACTGTTTATGGCAGCCATCACACACCACTGCAACTTGTCACGCTTTACAAAGGCAATGATGAACACACATAGCCAAGTTAAAAAGAAAGCGAGTATTTCTTTATCCGAGCGCTCAGCAACCTGTTTACTGAGTAAACGATTAGCCAAAAAGAAAGCCGATGTAGCCAAGGGTAGTCCCATCAATGTTCCTAGATTTAACCCTTCAACGAGCTTTAGCCCCCAAGATGGCTGAGTATTTTTTTTCATTCTTTCGCGTAAGCGCTTAGCCCACATTATGCAGCCTGTCGCTATCATTATGCAGCCGGCAATGCCGCCTAAAAAATATAAAACACGTAATAATGGTTCTGCTAAACGCCCAGTATGCATTGAGTTTAATGATTCATATAGCGCCTTACTGCCAGTGAGTTCATCATCAGTTTGAGCAACAAGTTCACCACTCGCTCCGCTAAAAATTAAACGGGGTGATTGATCCCTTAATGTTTTACCAGGGCTCACCAAAACCATAATAGTTGCAGCGGCTTTATTCGGGTTATTAATAATTACCCGAGTTATATCAGCCTCTGGCCACTTAGTATAAACCTGATCTAAAACAGTATTGATAGGCACTAAAGGTGCAGTACCTTGCAATGATTCTGTTACAGGACTACTTGGCGAAACATCATTGAAAAAACCACGTATTCCATTTTCATAAACGGTTTGCGCGGGGTAGGGAAATATCATAAATATCAGAGTAATAATGCCGGTATAGGTAATCATTAAATGAAACGGTAAGGCAAATACAGAACTTAAATTATGTACATCTAACCAGCTACGACTGCCTTTATTAGCTCTAAAAACAAACATATCTTTAAAAATGCGTTTGTGAATTACTATCCCTGATATCAACGCAATAAGCATAAATAAACTAGCAAAACAGACAATCCAACGCGCTGTTTTTACATCAATATAATGTAAATCAAAATGCAGGCGATAAAAGAAATTTCCCCCTCGGGTATCTACAAAGGGTGCTAGAGGCTGCATGGTATTTGGATCTATACGGGTGTTTTCAAAAGAGGCTCTGCGCTGCCCTGGCTCTTTTGGCTTAGCATAACCATACGTTAAATAGGGTACACGCTCTTCTGGGAGTGTTATACGCCAATTAGGGGCATTAGGTGCTTGGGTATTTAAATAATCAACGCCGCTTATTATTTGTCGCTTTTGCGCGCCAATACGGTCTGTCTGCTGCTCAATATTATGAATACTTGGCTGATTCCATAAACTAACTTCATCTCTAAAAAAGCTGATGGTGCCTGCAAAAAATATTAAATACAGTAACCAACACACGAGTAAACCTACCCATGTATGTAACCAGGTCATTGAGCGAAAAAAACTCCCTTTCATAACCATCCCTTCATTAACGACAATATAAAAAATTGCACTGCAATACTTAGTAAAATACTGATCCAAACTGTTTTTAACGACTGAAGATAAAAACTATAAATAAACACCAGTGCATAAATTAAAATACTCGCAGACACACTTAAAAGAACCGCGTCAACTTTAGAGACCGGCACCATAACACTTAACAGCGACACACTGACGGCAGTAAAAAAATACCCGCCCACAATGGCGACAAAAAAACGCGATAAAACCGCTAATTCATAGTTAAAGCGCTGCATAAATTGCCATAACATAGAAAAAGCGGGTTTGGGAAAGTCTAAAAGACGGTTAGAGGCCTGCATATACTGCAAATTCCTTTTAAACATAGCTAAAAAAGATGGCGATATTATAACGCCAACAAACACAAAAGATAGTAATTCTTATTTGTATTTGAATGCAGTGATAAGCATTAAATTGAGTTAGTTAAATACTGATCTACATTAAGATTAACAACCAGTAATAAAACAACACGTATAAGGAAAGGCCTTCCTAGATGTGTTGTTGTTACCGACGAAATATATATAGCCGCAGTAAACATCCGTCAGTATATGAAATTAAAATTTAGCTAAAAGCACTTTTTTTAATGAGTTTTTACACAGCCCAAACAGAAGTTTTGATACAAGTAGTTAATAATCAAAGACCTTTTAAACATTAAGTATCCTTCAGATAATCTAGGATCAGTATTTTACTAACAAGGTATAAAATATCGCCTATATAAACCGATTTTTTACTAACTGATTAACTGAGAGAGCTAAAAATGAAGCAAAACGCTGAAAAAACGTGCGTAAAAAATTAAGTTTTATACTTTTAAAGCGGTAAGTTAGTAAAAATCTGATCTTAAATATATGAGTTTAAATTGTAATGACTTTAATCATGCATACGACGATGAAATACAATGAGTAATTTATGCTCAATTAATGAGCATTTCACATACTTCTTGCAGCAGATTTTTTACCGTTTAAGCATAGAGCTTAAGGCAAAAAGCGTTAGTACTGCCTTACATAATAGTTCTAGGAAAATAAATAATGATTGATAAACATCATTATAGGCTCAGCATCAGTTGAACCACTCTGGCCAAACCTAAAACTAAGTCCCACAAGCGTTAAAATAAAATTAGTATCGGTGTTATTTTTCTCGTTGCATTTTCCTGATTAAAATTAATGATTTTGTATCATAAACACCCTAAAAACAGCAACAGCGTTAACAAAAAATTCCTTTTTGATAACAACTGTGTTTAAATCCGAAACAATGGATTGGGGTTCTCCTCTAAACTAACTTGCATGGAAGTAAAAAAATAATAATTTTTAAAAATGGAAAAACTATGAATAAAAAAATCTTTGCAGCTTCCGCTTTACTAGCAATCTCATCAACTTCTTTACTTGCATCTAACCAAACATTTCAAGCAAGTGTAAATGGTTGGACTGAGCCTACTTTTGCAGAGGATAGCGCACTTCACTTTGGTAAAATTCGTTTATCTACAAGCTCAACCTGTACGATGAATAATGCAGGCGTTGTATCGGGTGACTGTGATGCGTCAGATGCAAACATTCAATTAGGTGGAATTACTGTATCTGGTTTAGCGCCAAATTCAGCAATGAATATTACTGTATCTGGAAGCACAGGCACTAACTTAACTTTTGCTCCAGTAACAACGGCTACAGATGGCACAACCAGTGTAACAACTGCTGACAATGTTGCGTCTGCTTTCACTACTGATGCAAGTGCAACAGATATTACTGTTAGTGTATATGGTGATATGACGGTTGATTCTACACTGACAGCGGGCGCTGCTTACACTGTAGATTATACTGTAGATGTGTCTTTCCAATAAGACTATGAAAGCTGAGGCTAACTTACTAAGTTAGCCTCAGTTTATTTTTTTTTGCGTAATTGCGCATTAAAAATAAAATGTGTGGAGCATCGCGCTCCACTTTTTATTATCATGTTGTTGAGTTGTCCCATGATTCTTAAACTTTTTTGTTGGGCTACCCTTTGCCTAACTCTTTTACTACCTGAAATTTGTAATGCCAACCTTGCGTTGTCTGAATACCGTTTATACTTTGATGGGCGTACTAAAAATAATTCACTACTTATCCGCAATACCTCTAATAAAAATCTCGATTTTAAACTTGTTGTTACCCATAAAGATATGACCGAAGAAGGAGCGCTTATAGATGTTACCCCACAACAAGTTGAAGGGCGCTCTGCCAAAAACATGCTAAGGTTTTCACCACGTCGCGGTACTATTGCACCCAAAGGGATGCAAGCTATCAGAATGACCGTTCGCAAAAAAGCCGAGCTTGCTGTTGGCGAATACAGAGCGGTGCTTAAAATCATAGCCTCTGAATCACAAAACCTTGACGCTGATGGAATAAGTATTAGGCCTAAAGTTGCTTACAGCGTGCCTGTTATTGTTCGTCATGGCCAATTAGAGGCTGACTCAGAATTAATAAACCCGCAATTAATTACTCAAAATGGGCGCCCGACTCTAACATTTTGGCAAACACTCACAGGGAATCGCTCTGTGTATGGAAACTTTGAATTAGTTGATGAGAATAATGTAATGGTTGGTGAAATAGCCAATGTGGCCGTTTATACCCCTCTATCTCGTCGCAAGGTATACATCACTTTACAAGCCCCAGTAACTGGGCCTTTGACACTCAACTACAAAGAAAACGAACTTTATGGCGGTAAAATAGAGTTAGCGATTCCCATTAATATCAAATAAAAATGCTACACATTAATGCCTTATACTACGGTATAACGGCTCGCTTGTTACTTTGTACATTACTGTTAATTGCACCCAAAGCAATCATCGCAAAGCAGTTACCGACTCTTTATCAATGGCCTATTGATGAGGAGTCTTTTGTGATTATAAATGTCAGGGTAAATGGGCGCTCAGTTGTCTCTGATTTAGAAGCTTACTATTCAAAATCAAATAAATTGCTATTGCCCATAAGCGCCCTGAAATCGACTATGGGAATTAGCTTAAATGTGTCACAAAATACACTGGCTGCTAAAGTTGACGCAAGTGAGCTGGTTCTCAATGCTGAGCTTTCCTCAACTTTAGCCCCCTCAGAAAATGTTTCATTGTGGGCTGTCGATGACTACGACCACTATGTTGATTTATCCGTCATAAATACACTTTTAAATACCGACTCGCGCTTTGATTACTCACTGATGCAGGTTTCATTTTCTAGTAGCTTGCTTACTTATAATAACAACCAAGTAACGAGTGGTATTACAAAACAAATTAAGTCCAAAGCACTGCAATACGACCACTTTATAGACGACCAATACCAAACGCTGACCTATCCGGTATCTGAATATTCATTATCAGCAAGCTATAAATCGTCTAATAATCGTTATAAGGGGCTGCTCAGGCTTAATAGCTACTTTGACTTATTTCATCATCGAGCTGAACTACGATTCAACAAAAACGAAAACACCGCTAATACCTTTTTAAAAGTAACTAAAGACTTTAATTTAAGTGAACAAGATCACTCACTGGCACGCATTCACTACCAATTGGGAGATATTCAATCTCAATCAGATCAGCTTATTACTAGCTCAAATCAAGGTCGGGGATTTTATATTTCAAATGCTAACCCACATTCGGCACAAAACTTTTCAACCATTACCATTGAAGAACCCGCATTACCGGGCTGGCAAGCGGAGCTGTATCGAAATGGTCAATTTATTGCCACTACTCAAGCTAACGACGAAAATTTGGTTCGATTTACCGATGTTGAAACGTTTTACGGCAACAATATTTTTGAAATTAAACTTTTTGGCTCACAAGGCGAGCAAGTTACACGCACTCAAAAATATACAATAGGACAAGACGCTCTATCGCCCGGAAAAATAAGCTATCAAGTAGAGTTTTTAGAAGCAGATAAAAGCGTTTTTAATCAATCTAATAACGCTTCAACAGCGATGAGCAATTCCTTTAAAAGCAATCTATCATATGGCATTAGTGAATTTATCACTTATGACGCTCAAGTTACTCATTTGCAAACTGACCAAGATAACAGCAGCTACCTATCATCGGGGCTAAATACACTTACAGATCACGGCAGTTACCGTTTTCTAGCCACAAAACAACTCGATGCTGGCTATGCTTATTTTGCCGGCTTTAGAGGCCTACTTTCTGATACACTTTTTAACGACATCAGTGTTAATGTTGAATACAGTGCCCTTAATGACTTTTCTAGCGCTTTATTTGTAGCACAAGAGAACTCACTCAAAAATAGGCTGTTATTGAGCCTAAATGGTCGGACTGATTTCTTTAACTCCCTTAACTGGAATATGAGATGGAGCAATGAAGTACGTGAAAATACCAACACTAAAAACCGACTCTCATTAGGTATCAATAAAAGTTATATCGGAGGAACATGGTCAAGCCAACTATTTTATGATGACGATACGAATAACCTAATAAACCGGCTTTATTCTTCAATGGATATTGCCTCTTGGAAATGGACCAACACCTTAGATTGGCAGACTAATAATGGCGCAGAACTTACTCGTTTGAGAAGTAGTTTACGTTGGCCACAAACACAAAGCACCTTCAATCAAACACAGCTGACTTATCAGTCTAACTCTGCAGCAAATACGCTTTTAAGTCATCAGTATACATACCGCCATGAGATATTTAATATACAAGTATCAGGGCAAGTTGATAATCAAGGAGATTGGCGCTTATCTTTAGGTTTAAATGGCACATTTAGTTTTGATCATTTAGAAGCAGACTTTAACTTTGACACTCCTCGCTCATTAAATTCCGGGCAAATAGAAGTTAGTTCGTTCATAGACTGGAATGAAAATGAAATCTTTGACCAAGGCGATGAGCCAATTCAAGACGTTAATTTTACTGGCAACTATCTATGGCGAGATAAATACACCAATAATGACGGAAAGGTCTTGCTGCCAAGCAGTTACGGTGGCCAGGTTTTAGATGTTAATTTACGCTCGTTGTCTAATCCTTACTTGCAGCCCTCTTTAGGGAAAATTAAAACATTAGCTCATAGAGGCGGACAAACCAAAGTAAATATTCCTTTAGTGGTCTACAACGAGGTTGAGGGGACTATTTATCTATCGAGCAATGAAAAGAGTAAACCTATCGCAGGACTGACGGTTGTACTTAAAGAAAAGGGCGGCGAAAAACATTATTCAACGGTCACTGAATATGATGGTTATTATTATTTTTCTAATGTTTCTCAAGGAAGTTATATTCTTGAAATAGAAAAAAATGAGCAGCTATCAGAAAACATAACCATAAAAAACCTTCCCGAGCAGATCATCACTGAAAAAAGCGGCGATACCATAATACTGCAAGACATCATTGTATACACAAATAACGCTAATACCTTAAATAAGCAACCAACAACAGCAGCTAAAGCAAACCAAAACACGCCTTATTTTGTGCAATTAGGCGTATTCAAAAAGTTTCAATCGGCACTTATTGTGGCGAATAAAATTGATAAAGCAGCCTATGCTTTGCAGTTATATAAACATGAAAACCGTGATAGCTATTACCTCGTTGCAGGCCCATATAATAATGCAGCTAAAGCACAGCAAACCATTAATGATGTTTATTCAATACCGGCGCTTCATGGCAGCTTTATGGTTGATGTAAGGCGATATGCCTCACCACAGTGGCGAAAAATAGGGGAGTGGGGCGATATGCAAACCCAAAAAACTGAGACTTACTTTTGCCAGTATGGTGCATATACCTCTGAAAAATCAGTTAATAAAAAACTGCTAAGGGAAAATCCATCACTGTTCGTAGCAAAGCAAGCAATAAAAGGTGAAGCCCATTATTTGATGCTGTCAGGGCCGCATAATGCAAAGCAAACAGCGTGTGATAAGCAAGTGGTTAAACAAATAGAAGGGCTCACCACCGCGATAAAGAAACCTTGGCACAGCATTTTTGCTATAAATCAGTAGTAAAGTACTGCACCTGTGTTTTGCCATCACTGTTTAAATGCGACTCACATTTTATTTCACAACGCGCTCCCGCGGATTCGGCAACCCAAATCGATTGCGCGCTCTTTTTAATATAACACGCAGAATACAGCGCATCTTCTTTTTGCGCAGCAACAACAAAACAGCGTTGAAAATTACCCAAAGGTAACACTTTAATTGGATAAACTTGTTCTTGTGCAATTACACCAGCACTAAACGTTTGAGATGATTTGGCATAAACAGCATACGAAATAGCGAGCATACATACCAAAGACATTAAAATAGATATTTGTTTCATATAATTAAAGCGAATTAAAAAACAATATAGTAAGTGTAGAGTAAATTCTTTTTTATGTGTTTATTTAGCAATTATTAGATTGAAAATAGCAATGGCCGCCTATCTAATTAGTTGAATCACCACAAGTCAATGTACTGATGTTATAATACATTTTTTTGCAAAAAGAGCGGGGCACTATGTTAACTATTTCAAACAGCGTAACCATTGATGAATGGGAAGTAGAGCTAAGCGCTATTCGCTCGCAAGGCGCTGGCGGACAAAATGTTAATAAGGTAGCCAGTGCTATACACTTACGCTTTGATATAAACCGCTCTAAATTGCCCGAATTTTATAAAGAACGATTACTTGCTTTAAAAGATTCAAGGATCACCAAAGAAGGGGTATTGATAATTAAAGCCCAGAGCCACCGCACTCAAGAGCTCAACAGGGAAGATGCGCTTAAACGGCTAAAAGATCTAATTTTAAGCGCCACAAAGGTTAATAAGGCACGTCGTGCTACCAAACCTAGCCGTAACTCACAGCGTAAACGTATGGATAAAAAAACCAAACACGGCCAAACCAAAGCTCTCCGCGGTAATATTAAGCTGTAACTTAAGTAACCTGACTCTGGTTAAGCACATAAAAAAGACTGCGAATGCAGCCTTTAATTTAATCATAAGTATGATGGCGGGTGACGCTAAATCGGTTTAGGATTCGATGCACTACATACACTGCGCTTAAGCTTACTGTTACTGCAACAGCCACCGAGCTAAATCGATACATGGCGCTGTATATTAAATCTTGCCCAGGGCCTAACGACTGACCAAATAAAATCCCAAAAGTGGTCAATACCCCAAACCCAACCCCCGGTGGACCACCACCTAAAATATGAAAACGACTGAATATAAAAGATAAAATCCATAATATAGCCACCGGAAAAAGTAAAACGTCGGTATGGTTATACAAAAACAATTGCGCAACTAAAGCAGCATTACAACCTATCAGTGTACCAATAATACGTTGCCAACTTGCGGTGCCCGCCGCTTTAAAACACAGCGAAAATAAAATTAAAATAGATGCCGCTTGCGCCGAAATTGAATCTTGCAAATCAAGCACCTGAAAAACCACAAACGACAAAGTCGCAACCGTGGCACATAACAACACCTCGTGACGAATACTTTCTTTATCCTTGTGCGATACAGCGCGCATGGGTCGCGCTGTCACGTCAGGAAACAAGCCATGCATCAAGAGCGCAATAATAATAGTAATAAAAATAGCCACACCATTACTTAAAATAAGCGGGTAAATGCTACTAGCTTGATCAACATGACTGGCAAAATGTAACTGAATCGATAAACTCACCGCACCTAACGCACCAAATAAAAACGCACCACCAGAGCTCATTAAGTAAAATAACACGCAAAAACTAGCAAAAATAATGAGCGTCATTAACACCGGCAAGTGTGAAAGTAAGCCCTGTAAAATAAGCACTATAAACGCACTGTAGGCAGCACTGGCAACAAATTGACGGATCACGCCTTTGTTAATACTTGGCACTAAACCGAGTAATAACATAGGGTAAACTGTAAAAAATATTCCATTGGGCCAATTCATTAACTTGCACAAAGTAAAACCAATAGTGCAGCCGCCAGCAATCCGTAGCGCTTGGCGTAAACCATTTGAATCGAGTTGTGGCGCTTGGCTAACATGTTGTGTCATTACTCGCCCCACTAATAAATGTAATGTAACCAACTAATAAAGCGGATCTGTACTGATCCCAACCATTGACCTATAGCCGATTGTGGAAGTAACTGCACAGTGGCACGCGCACCACTGGGCATATTATTTATAAGCTGATTGTTATTTGGCAGCACTAAGTGAATACGCTGACGCTGCGCATCCCGAACCCAGCGATTGCTGGTTTCGGTGGTGCTAAGCAATCCATTCGCACTAAGTTGTCCGTCACTGACACCGGCCTCAAATATTTCAATTTTTGCGTCGAATACTTCACCAGGTCGGCTATCAAATACCACTTTTGCTAAACTGCCTGGCTGCATGTTTAATAGTGACTTTTCACGAAAATCGGCTACCAAATCTGCTTTTTTTGCTACAACCGCGAGTAATGGCTTACCCGCAACCGCATAGGAGCCCTCAAGTAACTGTAAATTAGCTACAACGCCATCACTTAAAGCACGCACTTGCGTATAAGATAAATTAAGCTCAGCTTGTGCTAACTGGTTTGCTGCATGGCGCAGTGCTAAGTTATCTTGCCCTGAATCGCCACGCGCTAAAACAGCTTCTGCCAACTGTGCTTCAAAGGCAGCTAAATTAGATTCGCTTGCTGCAAAATTTGCACGAATGCTTTCAAGCTCTTGCTCCGAAATAGAGTTTTGTTTGTAGAGTGTTTCGCCACGCTTTTTTAATAGCTGCTGCTCATGCAATTTAGCGTTAGCTGCACTTATTTGTGCCTCCAGCGCTTTTACGTTGGTATCAAGTCGTTTATTTTGCAGTTTGGCATCATCAAGCGCGAGCTGCGCTTGCTCAAGTGCTAGTTGGTAAGTATTTTTGTCTATTTCAAATAATACATCACCCGCTTTAACCGTTTGGTTATTACTAACCAATACATCGGTAACACGGCCGTTTATTTGCGGCGATATTTGCACAACCGGATGGTAAACCCGTGCTTGTGGCGTAACCGGTAGCCATACATCGGCAACAATATAATAGAAAAATACAACAATAAAACCAACGAGCGATACTTTAACGTAGCGAGCAAATTTTTGATCGGGTGTCATACTTATTTATCTCCAGATAAGCTTACAATACAACGCCGCGCGTTTTCTTCCATTTGCACTAAACTATGCGCCATACCATCAAGCTGCTCCGTGCTTAAACCTGCATATAAACGCTGTTTAATATCGCTTGTTAACTCTTTTAAGTGTTCTAATAACTTTATACCCTCATCGGTAAAGTACAATTTTTTACTGCGTTTATCGTGTTCATCAACTTGTCGAATAACTAGATTTTGCAGCTCTAATTGCTTAATGGTGCGCGTTAATGAGGGCATTTCAATACCTAAGCTAGTCGCCAGCGCTTGCTGCGTAGCCCCTAAAGGTAAATGATGTAAGTGAATCATCGCCGTCCAGCGCGACTGAGTTAAACCTAGCGGCTCAACCGCTAATGTTACCGCTTCTCGACATAAGCGGTGCACTCGACCCATATTGCCGCATAAAGTTAAATCGAGTGTTTCATGAAAAGGAATATTGCTACTCATAGGAACTCTTACTTGTGAATATCAGCAAATTTTAGCATTAGTTAGCAGGCTAAGTAAATAATTGGCATTTTAACTTCACGTAAATAAGTATTATTTAGATAAATAGTGTACGGCAAGCTTATCTAAGAAAGTATAAAGCTTATTGTTCATCTCATCATAATCGTGACTTAAGAGCTTTTCGGGCTGTTCAACAAAGCGGTAATTATGGGCATTGGTTAAATCATCGTTGGCAATGAGGAGGGTAACCACCTCGGTGGTCAATTCCATGTGGCATTGAAAACCAAATACTAAATCGCTATAAGCGACTATTTGCCTTGGACAACCTTCGCTATAGGCAATAATACTGGCCGTAGCAGTCAGCCCGGGCATATCGTTATGCCAATGCCCCACATTAAGCTCACTGCCAAAATGGCTAAATAACGGATGATTCAAGCCTGCATCGGTGAGGGTAATAGCAAACTTACCAATTTCCTTTTCTGGACTAGGTTGATAAGTCGCGCCTAACGCTTCACCAATTAATTGCGACCCCAAACAAACGCCTAACACCACTTTGTTTGCCGTGATCGCGCTGGCAATAAAGGCTTGTTCTTTTTTACTATCAAAATAAGGGCATTCTGCAAACGATGTAGCGGGCGATTGTGGCCCACCCATTACGATTAAAAAGTCTATATTATCGGTGTGTTTTGGTAAGGGTTCAGCTAAATAAATACGGGTATAAGACAACGTATGGCCATTCATTTTAGCCCAAGCTTCATAAGCGCCTGGCGCTTCAAAATGTTCATGAATAATAAAGTGAATGTGCATTGCCGTTTCCTTAAAATATTATCTGTTTAATAATACCCTAGGGTCACCGGATATAAGTGACCATGTGATATCAGCCGCTAAAAGTTAAGTAAATTAGCTGGAGAGTATTGATCAGTCAGCACCTTAGTATCACTTGGCCAATCTTTACCATCTTTGGTGAAAAACATACGCTGGCTAATTGCCTTTATATCTACGTCATAAGGGGCAAGTAACGGAGCTAGCTGCGTCACCCGCTGCGCTATTTGTTGCTCTGTAGGGATATTGCTATAACCGGCTAAAATAATACGATTACTATTATTATTGGCTGTTACATTAATAAAATCGCCAAATACCGCATGATAAGTTGCCGACTCATGTTCATAAAGTTTACTTGATGAAAACGTGTTAGCAGCAACAATTCCGCCTTCGGCTAATACGCTTTTTATTTCTTCAAAAAACTCTTTTGTGAGTAGGTGCTCAGGAATGTAATCGCCATTAAACGCATCTAAAATAATCCAATCAAATTGCTGGCTTTTAAGCGCCGCACGTTTAATAAAAATACGCCCATCTTGTACTTTAGCAGTTACGTTATCGGTTTCTATAAAGTTAAAATAATCGCGCGCCACTTTAATTACCGAAGGATCTATTTCAACATTTTCAATGCGTGCCTTTGGGTATAGCTCATGAATCATATTAGAAAGCGTACCGCCACCTAAACCAATAATGAGCACATTTTTAGGGTTATCAATCAGTAATAAACTAGAAAAAGCCAGCTTAGTATAATTAAATACCAGTTTTTTAGGGTCGCTAATGTACATGCAACTTTGGCTGCTTTGTCGAGTTTTTTCATCAAACTTTAAACAGCGTAAATCGCCAGTTTCTTCAACGAGTAGATTTCGGTATAAAGAGCGCTCTTTATGCACAACATTACTCATACTGTGAGCTGAAAATAGCAGCGCCATTATACTAATAAACAATAATTTAAGCTTGTGCATAAACGGCCTCTCGCACTTTAAGTTTATCAAAGCTAATAGCAATTAGCCCAAGCGTGCCCAACACACCAGCAAAACCTAAAATAATGGTGTTAACATCAAACGCCAGTACCATATAAAAAGAGGTAATAATGGTGCCCAGCGCACTGCCTAAGGTACTTACAAAATAAAGGCCGCCAGCCACTTGGCCGCTGCGCTCACTATTGGTAACCAGCAAACGTACGGAGTAGGGCGAGATCATGCCTAAAATAATGGTGGGTATAAAAAATAACGCGGTTGAGGCGAGTAACGAGCCATAGCGACTGTCTTCAATATGCGAAAAAATAAATGCCATAATTGGCTCAGCAAACAAAGCAATGGGCACCACCATAATACTGGCAACTAAAAAGATTAACCCATATTTGGTCAACGAAGGATGACGAATAGACAGCTTCCCTCCCAGTAAATACCCGAATGATAAGCTAAGCATAAATACCGTAATAATACTGCCCCAGATATGTACGCTACTGCCAAAGTAAGGCGCTAAAATGCGCCCACCTAACAGCTCTATTCCCATAATACTAAAGCCACTGCTAAAGGCTAAAAAGTAAATTAATGCATTTGTTTTTGTTAACATTATATTATTCTTATTGTGTTATTTTCATCCATCTTAACGTGATAGCTGTATAGCCGCTAGTGTAAAAATTAGACGCACACATAGAGCGCAAAAAAACATTTTGTTATAAAGTAACACATGCTATAGTTTTGGTTATAATATAACGTTACCAAAAAGCATTTTATGAAGTACTCATTAATTTACTTAGCCTGCTTAAGTGCAAGCGCACAAAGCATTGCCCAAAGCCAACCAATAGAGAAAATTGCGGTTACATATAAACAAGCTTACCGAGGCGATATTCCTCAAAAGCAAATGCCACAATCAATCGAAACCCTCGATAACGCGGTACTTGATCAAAAAGGAATAACTCAATTACAAGATGCGCTGGATTTTTCTGCCAGTATTTCACGTAAAAATAACAGTGGCGCATTATGGGATAGCTTTTCGATTCGTGGATTATCGGGTAACGAAAACATGCCATCGGGTTACTTAATTAATGGTTTTAGCGGTGGACGCGGATTCAGCGGCCCTCGTGATGTATCAAACATTGAGTACATTGAAGTATTAAAAGGTCCAGGTTCTGCACTATACGGGCGCTCAGAACCCGGCGGTACAGTAAATATCGTAACCAAAAAACCTCAATTTGAGCAACAGGGTGAGCTAAAACTTAGCTTAGGTAGTGATAACTTTAATCGCGTTGAAGGTGACTATACAAACGGCATTAACGATAACACAGCATTTAGAATAAATGGCGCATGGCAAGATAGCGATAGCTACCGCGATGAGGTGTACACCCATAAAAAGGTGGTTACGCCATCTATTTATCATCAAATAAACGCTTCAACCAGTATCACTTATGAATTTGAATACGTTGATTTAGCCCAGCTATTTGACCGTGGTGTTGTTGTACTTAATGATAATTTTAATACTGTTCCTAGCTCACGCTATTTAGGCAATCCAAACGATGGTGACACGCAAGTATATTCTCGCGGTCACCAAGTAACTTTAAATCACGATATAAACAATGAATGGTCACTCGTTGTAGGCGCAAACTACCGCAGCTCTACACTAACTGGGTTTTCGTCTGATGCTGAACTTGCACCCTCGCGCCAATCATTATTCGATGATGGCCGCACACTTACCCGCCAACAGCGCTACCGCGATTATGAAGTTGATGATACTAGCCTTAAATTTGAGCTAAGTGGGCATTTTGATACCGCAGGCATTACCCATCACTTATTAATAGGAGCAGACGCATACAAATACGACTTACGAACTGGACTTTATCGTTATCGCGGCGGTAATGGCACTTACACAGTTGATATTTATCAACCGAATTATAACGTTGCTCGTCCTGAGGTAGGTTTGCTCTACGAAAACAACGAACAACAAGATGCTTATGGTATATACGTTCAAGATCAAATGGATCTGACTGATAAAATTAAGCTATTAGTTGGCCTTAGATTCGATAGCGTAGATCAAGACATTTTAGAAACCAAAAGTGGTGTGCTTTCAAGCAGTTCACAAAGCCAGGTAAGTCCACGAGTAGGCTTAGTATATGAACTAAACAACGCTGTAACCTTATACAGCAGCTACTCCGAAGGCTTTTTACCATTAAGTGGTACAGATGCAAATGGCGACCCATTTGGCTTTGAATACAGTGACTCATTTGAAGTAGGCGCTAAATTTAGCTACCAAGGCATAACGGGAACCCTAGCATTATTTGATGCCACTAAAAGTAATATGTTAGTAGCCGATCCTGTAAACGTTGGTTTTTCAGCGCCTATTGGTAAAGCAAATAGTAAAGGTGCTGAACTCGATTTAAGTACTTATATTACTGATGATACAAAGTTTAATTTATCTTACGCTTATATAGATGCCAGTACGGCAAACGACATAATAAATGCTGATTGGGGCGTGCCAATCAAAAAAGGCAGCCCATTAGTCAATGTGCCTAAAAATAACTTAAATCTAACGCTTAGCCATCAAATGGCCGTTCTTGGCAAAGAGCTAGAACTAGGTGCCAGTTATCAGTACACCAGTGAGCGATTAGGCGATGCCGCCGATTTAACATTTAACTTACCGAGCTATCAACTAGTTGGTATTTTTGGGCAGGTAAACTTAACCGAGCGCACCAAGTTAAATATCAGTGTTAACAATATTTTTGATGAAGAATATGCTCAAAGTAGCTACAACGCATTATGGGTTTACCCCGGTGCGCCTACTCAATTTAAGATGTCATTGGCATATCAATTCTAACAATTTCATAGTCCCGATTAGCTATTTCAACCCGACTTTGGTTATTTAGCTTTTCATCCAAAGCGTCTTAATGTAGTGGTTAAGGCGCTTTTTTTATTGTTTTGTATAATACATAGCAGCTGTTAACCCCCTTTACAGTTATTCTTCAATTGATATGAAGGCAATTAAAAAAGCCGTATAATTTATATACGGCTTTTGTTTTTAATTAAAACTGATAGCTTATCCGAGCCGAAACATTACGTCCTGGTTGGCTATATTGGCTAAAATCAGTACCTTTGGATTGACCGGCAATGAGTTCAAACGGTACGTACTCTTTATCGAGTAGGTTAAGTAAACCTACATTCATTTGCCATGCTTGCCACTGATAATTTGCATATAAATCAACAACACCATAACCGTTACCTTGTGTTGTTTTATTACCATTAGTATCAAGTACTACATCAGACTGTGACTTGGCTAAACGCCAAGCAGCGGTCCAATTAACATTGCCAAACTCAGTGCTTACTAATATAGAACCATTTAACGGGCTAATACTAGTAAGTGGCTGATCAGAGTCTTTGTTTTCACCATCTACGTAAGCAACATTGGCTTCTAATAAAATATCGTCGGTGACATACATAGCAATACCAGCTTCTACACCGCTGATCTGGGTTTCGCTAATATTTTGGTATTGGTAAAATGTTTTATTTACATTAGAAATATAAGTTGGCTCAACACCCGCGATTGTTGTTTCGATAAAGTCATCATAGGCAGCATAAAAAGTACTTAGATTTACACTAATATCGCTACTTGCGTATCTTAATCCGATCTCGAATGAGTCACTGCTTTCAGGGTCTAAATCTGCGTTTGGTAATATTTGATAAAATGGCTCAACACCATGGCTTTGATAGGCTTGGTCGTGTGGCGGTATTTTAAAGCCTCGAACATATTGCCCATACCAAGATAAATTATCGTCTACCTGATAAATCACACCCAGCTTTGGTGAAAACGCAGACTCGGTAATATCATCAAGCTCGGCGTCAGCGTATAACGCATCTTTTTTGGCTTCAAGTGCATAATGATCGTAACGAATACCCGCAACTAACGACCAATCAGTCTCGTTAAATTTAATACTGTCTTGCATATATACACCAACTAAAGAAGTATCGGCGCCGGGAAATGCTTTTTGTTTTTCATTCGTAAAATCAACAGTACCATCATTTAATACACGGGTTTTTAAGCGTGGTCGAGTAGTATCATATAAATCAATATCTACTCCATAGACAAATTCATGCTCGGTATTTTCTCCTTTAACTTCCTTACTAAATACCGCTTTTAAGCCTAAAATATCTTGCTCAAACCCGTAGTCATTATAATCGATGTAATTTCTAGCTGCGCTTATTTGGTCACTTTGTTGCTCGTATCGACTATAAGATAGTTGCCCATACCATTTATCAAATATAGCTGTTGCCATATCTGAATCATAATCGAGTGCAAATGAGATATTTGTGTCTTCGTCTTCGGTTTCTTGAATGGATGGAGTGATTACTTGCTCTGTTGTTTGATTAAAGTAATCTAAGGTATATTTAAGGGTCCGCTTTTCATCAAGTTTTTGCTCAACTTTAAGCAGTAAAGCATCAGAGCGGGAATCGTAACCTGGTAAATCTTCAACGTAGTTTTGTACTTCTTCACTATCGCGATGGCTATAAACAGCGCTAATAGCAAAGTCACCTAAATCTTTTGCTGCTGTAATATCAGCAGCAACCTGATTGCTTTGGCCTTGATAACCTAACGCTACTTTTACTAAGCTTTGTTGATCCACTAAATAATCACTCGGGTCTTTAGTTGTTATTACTACAATTCCCCCTAGTGCATCAGAACCGTATAGCGATGATGCCGCCCCTTTTGCAACTTCAACTTGTTTAACACCCGCAACATCAAAGTAGTTTCGACCCACTAAATAACCGCCGCCGCCAGCGTAGCCATCGTTTGTGCGTCTTCCATCTTTAATAAAAACAACTCTGTTGCCACCAACACCTCGTACAGTTAATGTTTGCGCGCCTGCGCCACTGCCAGTACTTGAGATACTTGGATCGTATTTAAACATAGTTTGTAAATCTACAGCGAGCTGACGCTCAATATCTTGTTCGGTAATAACCGTTACTGAGCCAGTCACATCTTCAAGCTTTTGTTCAAAACGAGAGCCACTAACCACAATATGATCGTCAATAACATTTTCGGCCAGTGTGCTACCAGAGCTAATTAACAAAGAGGCTAATGCTGTAAATTTAAAAGAAAAGGGATTCATCTCCACTCCAAATGATAATAGTTATTATTTACTTTTAAATGGTACAACTAACCCAAAATAAGATCAATTGATTATGATAATCATTTTCATTTAGATTAAAGTGGTTATAATACTAAAAAATAAAATCGGAGTTTGTTATGAAGTACCTAATTTTTTTTCTGGCTTTAGCCACTCAATCAGCACTCGCGAAAGAGCGTGTGATCAGTGCTGGCGGCACATTAACTGAAATAATCTACGCACTAGAAAAACAAAATAGTTTAGTCGCGGTTGACCAATCAAGTATGTATCCGCAACAAGCAACACAGTTGCCACAGGTAGGTTACTATCGAGACCTAGCCGCTGAGGGAGTGCTTTCAATGCGCCCAACTACGTTACTTGCACTTGAAGGTGCAGGAAGAGAGCAGGCGCTCAAGCAAATAGAAGCGACCGGAGTGAAGGTTATTCACTATAAAAAGCCGACATCTGTAAATGAACTACTTGAGCTAATTAAGCACCTTGGTAGTGATTTAGATGCAAACCTAAAAGCTCAAAACCTAATTACTAAAATAAAAAAATCGTTACCTACTAAAGCAAAAACACAGACCCACAACGCTTTGTTTTTACTTTCAGCTAATGAGCGTGGGCTCGTCGCAGCAGGACAAGAAACGGTGCCCAACTTACTGTTTAACTATGCAGGCATTACCAATATAGCTGCTACGCATACAGGCTTTAAAGCAATTAACAGTGAAGTACTGGCAGTAAGTCAGCCCGATTTTTTAGTGGCGCCAGCGCATGTTGTGCAAAGCCTTGGTGGGAAACAAGCCTTTTGTAAACAGCCTACACTTCGTTTATTAAAAGCAGCGCAAGAGTGTCAGTTACTGGTCATGGACAGCTTACTTTCACTGGGCATGTCGCCGCGTATTGCAACTGCGATTCAAGCATTGCATGAGTATAAAACACGCTTATGAGCACGTTAACTTTGAATCGTTTTAACGCCATAACACTGAGTAATCCGCATAAGTGGATGCTATTAAGTTATGGCTGTATTTTTGCTTTAACATTACTTAGCATAGGCTATGGAGCCGCAGGATGGGATTGGCGTTTAGCTATTGCATGGCTAGCTCCTGAACATTTTAGTCAATTTGATGCGCTACAAATCAATGTGGTTACACAAATACGCCTGCCTCGTTTTGTCCTTGCAGTGATGGTGGGTTTAGTACTTGCACAAACAGGAGCTGCAACCCAAGCGCTGTGTCGTAACCCGCTTGCTGATCCCTCTATTATTGGTATAAGCGCAGGCGCTGCAATGGTCGCGGTTGCTTTTATCGCCCTTAGTGCACAATTTAATTTTAACGCCCAACACTACTTACCTTATGCCTCATTTTTGGGCGCACTATCAGTAACGTCGCTGGTATATTTAGTCTCAAAACAACAAAAACAAATTAATATAAATACGCTTATATTAGTCGGTGTCGCTATTAATGCATTGGCATTTGCTGTTATTGGGTTATTAAGTTTTTATGCTGATGACAGCGCACTGCGGTTAATTAACTATTGGACCATGGGCTCATTAGGCGGTGCGAGTTGGGATAATATAAAACAAGCGAGTCCTTTGCTTTTACTGAGCCTTATCGGGCTATGGCGATTAAAAGAGCCAATGAATTTACTTCTTATTGGTGAATCACAAGCTCAATACTTAGGGGTAGATACCAGCAAGCTTAAATTATACGTCATTATATTAGTGGCATTGGGCGTAGGTGCGGTAGTTGCGCTAACAGGTTTAATTGGCTTTGTTGGTTTAGTTGTCCCTCATATCGCACGCCTCATGGTTGGGCCACATTTACGGAATATGCTGCCACTTTGTATGCTTTTAGGTGTGATTGTGTTGCTACTTTCAGATTGGTTGGCACGCTTGGTTGTTATGCCTGCGGAGCTGCCAATTGGCATTATAACGGCGTTACTTGGCGCTCCACTATTTATATATTTGATCATTAAAAATAAGCGAGATTGGTCATGATCACGTTTAACAACCTCAATATAGGCTTTAACACCCATCGTGTTTTAGAGGGTATTAGCGGCAATATCCAAGCAGGACAACTTGTCGCACTGATAGGCGAAAATGGCGCAGGTAAATCGACCTTACTGCATACTTTGGCAGGCATGCATCCCTTTGAGGGAGATATACTATTTAATACCAAACCTTTGCATTCATTTTCTAAAGAGCAATTAGCTAGCAAGCGCGCTGTAATGATGCAAAGTAACCATGTTGGCTTTGATTTTAGTGTATTTGAACTCATTGCTATGGGTCGCTATCCCTATACAGAGTCTCTTAAAACACAAGCCAATAAAGTTCAAAAATATGCCTCAATTATGGATTTAACCCATTACCTAACACGTCGAATGAGTGCGCTTTCGGGCGGTGAACAACAACGTGTTCATATGGCACGCACATTAGCCCAGTTAGATGCTTTTACTGCGCAAACTGAGCCTAAATTAATGTTGCTCGATGAGCCAACATCAGCGCTAGATATGCGTCATCAACATACTTTACTTAGCTGTGTTAGAACCTTTGTAGAGCAAGGAAACAGCGCCATTATTGCTATACACGATCTTAATTTAGCAAGCCTTTATGCAACCAACGCTATTTTATTACACAACCAAAAAGTGCTGCAAAGCGGGTCTATAAATACCGTTTTAACAGCACAAAACTTACAACAAATGTACGCCATGAAATTGCACGTTAACCCTCATCCTTATAACGATGCGCCCATGGTTTTTTCTCAACGTCAGGAGTTTTCATGAGAGAGCAAGCATTAAACGACGCACGTACGCTCGTTTTTAAAACCCATGCCGGCGTAATGTCGACCATTTCAAATAATTTACGCGGCTATCCGTTTGGCTCTGTTACACCTTATATGTGTGACGAACAAGGTCGCATCTACTTTTTTATTAGTGACATAGCTCAGCATACCAAAAATTTAAAACAGGACTCACGCATGAGTCTGACTATTTTTGATGCCGCCGATTATGGCGATCAAAACGAACATGGGCGAGTAACACTCGTAGGTGATGGCTCTATTGTGGCAAAAGAGCAAAGCGAAGTGCTACTTGATAAATATATAGCTTTGTACCCTGAGGCTGCAAGCTATCGCAATGCGCATGATTTTCAGCTTTGGCAATTAGATGTAGTACGGGTGCGTTATATTGGCGGTTTTGGAAAAATATTTTGGCTTGAGCAAAACGAGTGGCAAGCTCAGCCTAAAAAGTGGGATGAAAGCCAGCAGCAAAGCATGATCACTCATATGAATGAAGATCATCAAGATGCTATGTCGCTGATATTAATGCAGCACTATAACGTAGCCGATAACACTCCAATAATGAGCGGCCTACTACCCACAGGCTTTTATATACAAAGCCACAAGCGTAATTACTTTATTAATTTTGCGAACGAGTGCGATAGCCCATTAGCCGTGCGAAAAGCACTTGTAGCCTTAACAAACCAAGCTCGAAACAGCTCAAATCAACTAGCGGAGACAGTATGAAAAAATTAATAGCCTTACTAAGCACTACACTGCTACTGAGTGCCAATACAGCATATGCAGACGAATGCACACTAAATATAGATGCAAACGATATGATGCAGTTTTCAACTAAAACACTAAGCGCCCCTAAAAGCTGTAAGCAAGTGACCGTTCAACTTAGTCACACCGGTAAATTACCTGCTAATGTAATGGGCCATAACTGGGTGCTATCTACTGAGCAAAACATGCAAGGTATCATCACAGATGGCAACGCTGCAGGGCTTAGCAACCACTACATAAAGCCTAATGATAGTCGCGTGATTGGTGCTACAGACATTATTGGCGGCGGTAAAACAACCGAAGTTACTTTTAAAACCAGCGGCTTAACCGCCGGAACCGATTACACTTTCTTTTGCTCTTTTCCTGGCCATTACGCCATGATGAAAGGCACATTTACGCTTAAGTAAATATTAAAAAGTGTATTACACAAACACAGTACCAACCTATTATTGGCACTGTGTTTTCTCCCCTCGTTTGGCTAAAGCTTTAAATGCAGCTTGTTGATGTGCTTTTTGCACATAGCGAGCAGGCAAAGCGTTAACTTCTAATTGATAACCACTTTGCTCAGATTGTACTTTTGATACTGGCGAAACCCATACAACATTAAGCTCTGGGGCAATTCGCTTAATTACCCGCGCTATGCCTTCACCATTTCTCACATGAAAATCACCGGCTAAATGTATAACCTGCTTGCCCTTATTTTGACTAATATAGTTAACGATAGACTCAGCCATGGTTTCGTCCCAAGTAACTTGCGCGGCGTAAAGTTTTTCGTTTTTACTCGCCGTTCCATGATGCATGGATTGCATAAAGCGTTCTTTATAAAGGCTTGGAGAAGTATCTATCTCTTTTGCAATAAAACTACGCTGTTGTGGGTCGAGTTTATTAATATAATTAATACCTTGGCGACCAATACAGGTAACAATGTGTTTAGGCGCATTTGCAGCTATTACATCGCTATTTTGTATCTTCGCCAATTCCACTAACGCACGATAATCGCTCTTATAATTAGGCCAAGCCTTAGTGTTATCAATTAAGTATTGTTCGCCAATTTTACTCTCAAGGTATAGGTTTAGTGTTTGCTGATCAGCGCGACTAAATTGCTCAAGCGATAGAGCAATAGGCTTATTTTGCGTGCTTAATTGCTGAAACAGCTCAGCCTGAAATAAGTGCACACCGGGGTGTGTATGCCATTCACCGACTAAAACAACATCGGCATTCAAAAGCGTGGATTCTGACAATATTGAATTAACTCGCTGGCCATTTGCATTATAAAGCCCGTAATTATACAAGGATGAACTTTGAGATACTGATACTGTGTTTATACTGCAGCCTGATAATCCACTGAGTAAAACAAGTGCTAAAAATGGGTTTTTCATATCGGTTTTTATAAAAATAAGAATCAAAACAATGAAGTTAGTATACACAACAAACTGCTTTAAACCTACAAATACAAATAAAAACAATTATCATTTGATGTTTTGGAGTTTCTGTTTTACAGTCTTAAAAAATAAACAGATATGGAACGTAACATGGCATTACCTTTTTTATGTGCTCGACACAAACAACATGTTTTATGTCAACCAGAGCAAGCAATTATAGATATTCAAAATGCGCAGCTAAGTGGCGAAGCGCTGTTTAAACGATACAAATTTGCACAAGCATTGCCGTATTTGGGGTGTGCACTTGAAAGTGCGTCCTTATTAGCTCAAATGTATAACTGTGCGAATAAACAGCAAATCATACAAATTACCTCACTTACAGAGCGCCTTTATTCCACACTTCACTTTTTAGACGAACAAAGTGCTGCGCACAATGCACTCATACAATCTATTAATCTGCTAAACGAGATATTGTATAGCGATGATGAATATCATGACTTAGTGCTTTCATGCATTACACAGCTAAAAAAATTAGCACTGCAACATCCTCCACACCTTACTAAGCACTAATTTTTATGGCAATAAGCAACGCGCTAAACAAAATTGGGTTAACTTTTTATATTAATAATGGCTAACATATCTTCTTCGTCTTCATCTAGGCCAACTTCTTCAAACCCAAAACTAGAATAAAAATCCTTAGCTACAGGGTTTTGCGGGTTATAACAAATCTCGATTTGTTCAAGCTTAGAGGTCGTTTTAATCTCTGCAATTGCCATGAATAGTGCTTGGCGGCCAATACCTTTATTTTGATGATGTTCATCTACCATAAAACGCCAAATAGAAACTTTTGTAGGGGTTTCTTGCACCCACATAAAAAAGCCTACAGGCTTATTATTTTGGTAAATAGCTTTACAGGTATGCCCAACATTATAATGAGACTCAACTAACGACCACATATTACTCGCTACGTAATCTTGTTGCGCTTTGGTAACGTCTAAATCGCATACCTCTTCGTAATTAGCAGAGGTGACATCTTCCAATGAAATGTTCATTATTGTCCTTAATTTAAAACATGGAGTTATAAGTAGTTTTGTTTTATCACGTTATCAGCACTAATTCACCTAGGCAATGTATTCTTTTTAGGCACAAAAAGCCGCAGTAATAAATACTGCGGCCTTTGTTTTTACTAAATACTTTAAGCTAAATGCTTTTAATAAGCACCAGCGCTGTATATAAGCTCGTAACTGTGGCTGTAAATCTCAAGGATGTTACCAAACGGGTCTTCCATGTAGATCATGCGGTACGGCTTTTCGCCAGGGTAGTAGTAACGTGGCTCTGGCATACGCTTTTTACCACCTGCAGCAACAATACGATCCGCTAACCCTTCTACATCTGGGTCTTGTACACAGAAGTGGAAGATACCGGTTTTCCAGTATTCAAAGTTGTCTTTAGGGTTTTCTTGGTCTTTAAATTCGAAAATTTCGACACCAATACGGTCGCCTGTTGAAAGATGCGCTATTTTGAATTTTTCCCAATTTGGACCAAATACATCGGTACACATTTCGCCAATTGGGCTGTTATCTTCAGTGATCACGGTAGGCTCCATTATGGTGTACCAGCCCATCACCTTAGTGTAAAACTCTACGGCTTTTTCAACATCCGGTACTGAAATACCAATGTGCGAAAAACTACGTGGATATGTATGACTCATAATAAATACTCCTACTTAACTATGTTTAGTTGATGGAGTTAGTTTACGAATTGACCAACATTAAGTAAAATTATCATTAATCATCATTTTGAGTATATTTTGTAATGATAAATCCTACATGGTTAAACACGTTTTGTACTTTAGTTGAGGTAAACCATTTTACCCAAACCGCCGAGCGCCTTTATATGACCCAGTCAGGCGTAAGCCAACATATAAAAAAGTTAGAGCAGCAAGTAGATTGCGCCTTGCTTGAGCGCCACGGTAAACAATTTACGCTTACCGTACATGGGCAAAACTTGTATCAGCAAGGCAGCTTATTATTAAAAGAATGGCAGTTTTTAGAGCAGCAATTAAAAGATGATTCACCTTACAGCGGTTTAGTAAAAATACAGTCGCCAGGCAGTTGCGGGCTAAAGTTTTACAATCAACTATTAGCACTGCAAGTAGAGCACAAGAAGCTAATTATAGATTACCGCTTTGCTCCAAATACCAATGTTGAACAAGCGGTGGCCAATCATAGTGCCGATATTGGCTTTTTAACTCAAGCGCCTACCCTTAGTGAAGTTACCAGCCACAAAATTGGTAAAGAATCCCTATTATTAGTAACGCCCGCACATATAGAAAACCCAACGTGGGAGGTTTTATGTGAGCTTGGCTTTATTGGCCACCCCGATGCAAAACATCATGCGCAGCTTTTACTTAGCGAAAACTACAGTGAATTTGAACATGTTGATCAAATTAAGCAAACGGGGTTTTCTAACCAAATAAGTTTAATACTGGAGCCGGTAAGTTTAGGGCTGGGTTTTACGGTTTTACCCGCACACGCAGTAAGTGCTTTTAATAAACCTGCGCTTATTAAAACGCATCATTTAACCAAACCAATTAGCGAAAATATTTATGTGTGCCATCACCGAAATAGGCCGTTAGCAAAGCGTATGCATTGCGTTATTGACGCAATAAAAGCAGGCTAGGGCACCTTAATCAGCGCCCGTAAAGCCCCTTTACAGCTTAAGCTGTACGTTTAGCTTTTTGCGTAATGTCTGTGAGGCTTTGTTTGCTTTTTAAATAAACCTTGTGCACAGCAAAAGTCAGTAAAGTCATCAGTACCATCATACATAGTGTCGGCCAAAGGCTGAGGGTATGATAACCAAGCGCCCCCATAAACCAGCAAATAAGTACCCATTGAATAACATAGAGCGCGGTTACATGTTTACTGGCATATAAAAGAGCACGTGTAATAGGGCCATTATATTTATCAGCAAAAATAAACTGTATAGCCGCTAGTGCACATAAATTTAAGCCAATTAAATAGCTAATACCGCCGCCATTTAAATGGAAAAAGTTGCCAAACTGTCCTTTAAAATCAATGGCTAACCATATGCCGCCAATAACCAGTAAAGCAGCACCAAGTTGTGCACATACTTTATATAAGTAATCGGCATTTTGTTGGTTACTAAGGTATAAACGACCAAGTACATATCCCGTTAATATCGCACTTATCCAAGGAAATACCGGAAAATACACCTGATAGTTATTAGCAAAAAACAAATCACTGATATAAGGTGAAAGCGTAAATTGCTGCCCCCTTACAAACTGGCTCATAACTGCAATTGCAATGGCTAAAACCGCAATCCATGTTGTTTTCCAACGGGCAATATTAAGTGCCCCAAACAGCAATAAGCTAATTCCAGCCAGTTGTAAAATATCACCTGTTAACACCATAAATTGTAACTGCCCAGCACTGAGCGGACTTTGCCAGCCATAAGCATTTATAAATGCCTCAGGCATGGTATTAAATACTTCAATAGGTAGCCAAAACTTGGCCACATTCATTAAATAGGCAAGCAGTAAAAGCTGTATGCCACGCTTAATTAATAGCAAAGGTGTTTGCCTGCGCGAAAGCGCCATAGATAGCCCCATTGCCACCAAAAACGAGGCGGTGCCTTTGCCAAGTATATGCACAACCGTACCAAATGCGCTTTCACTTTGAAGCGTCGTGGAGGCATACATCCATAAGGTATGCACAATAATCATAATAAAAACGCTCGCACCACGCGCAAGATCAATCGTTTTAAGACGTTGGTTCATTGGTTTTAATATCCTTTTTAGGGCAGGTTTGGCATTTGCTATAACCGGCTAAATAATAGCGGCAACAGGTTAAACGCTGGGGTTTTTCAGTAAATGGCGTATCAAGATTAAAGTGTTCACAAATAAGGGTGTGCAGCTGACGATGGCAATTGTTGATATGTAAAGTAGTAGCAAGGTCTAAGCTATGAGCTCGCTCAATGGCGCTACTTAATGAATCGAGTAATAACCGAGCTTGTTCTTTTTTACCAAGTGCATAGTCGGTATTTACCCATTCACCAACTTGGCTTATAAAATGAGTAAACGCTTTGGTTTGCTCAGTTTTACTTACTAACACGCCATTATTCAGGTTAAACCCACGACAATAAGCGCCATTTACCGCTAACGGCATGTTAATGGGATCAGCCGTACTTTGCTTGCAAGCAAACCAATAGCAATAAGCGTAAATAGCTTGCCAGCAAAGCTGTAAATACAAATGCCGACTAATAAATTGCTTAGGCGCAGTAGGGTACTGCGCCTTACAACGAACTGTTAAAGCGCGCACTAATAATAAGCTCGGTTTAAAAGTTCGTTGCACGGGTTGTTGGCAATATAAAAACTGCGCAAGGGTAATCGGTTTAGCCATACAGCTTTGCCGATACGGGGTTGTTTAAGTTACCAGCAAACTGCAAACTACCTGCCGGATCCGTTAAATCAACCATTTGCTCATTATTACCTAACTGTAAGCGGTTTAAACAAGAGTGTGCAAACTCATCACTAAAAAAGTCATACTCTTTAAATCGCTCATTTAAAGCAGGGTTAGCATGTTGATACGCTTTAACACTTTGCGTAACACACTGCCAAAAGTCATGCTCTGTAATACGCTCTTCTCGCACTAAAATTGCTACTAAGTATCTAAAGAAGCAGTCAAATACATCGGTAAATATACTTAACAGCTCAAGCTCTTTAGGCATAGAAACATGAATACGTTCAACCCCTGCAGGCAATACTTCAGTGCTATTAAGTAAGGCAACCTCTTCACCGATGTCTTTCATATATGCGCCCACAGGCACCGAGTTTTTAAGCTTTAAAATGAGGTTTTCGCCGTGAGGCATAAACACTAATTTATGCGCGTAAAAACAATGTACTAGCGGAATTAAATAAGCATTAAAGTACGCATGTAACCACTGCTGCGTGCTCAAACCACTTTGTGCTATCCATTCGCCCACTAAACTTTGGCCATTGTTATCTAAGTGTAATAATGCTGCCATAGTGGTCAGTTGTTCATCGCTATTTAAATTATGGTTTGGGTTTTCTCGCCATAAGCAGGCAAACATTTTACGATAGGGTGTATCACCTAGCGCGCTTTGCTCAAACGTATGATGGGCATAACCTAAGGTGGCGTATTCTCTAAGCGCTGTAAAATTAGCGCCTGCGAGTTGTTGATCTTGGCTAACCTTAGCAAATACCCAATCGTTAATGGCAGGAGTCACCGCCATGTAAGCACGCGATAGGCCACGCATAAATCCCATATTTAAAATCGACAACGCCACTTTTAAATACGGCTTATGCGGGTGCGAGCAATTATATAAGGTCCGAATTGATTGTTGCGCTTGATATAAATCGTCACCTTCACCTAAATACACTAATCGCTGATTTGCCAACTCATTTGCAAATACCACACTCAATTTGTGTTGGTACTGCCAAGGGTGAGCAGGAATGAGTAAGTAATCATCGGGGTTTAGGTTTTGAGCTTTTAGCGCTTTGTTGAACGTATCTCGGGTGGTTAAATCTAGTTCATCACTTATATGGCTTGGGTAATCGGCAAAGTATTCACTATGGGCAAAGTCGCATACCGTTTTATGCGCTGCTAACCACAGTACTTTAAACGGTTTGCCTACTTCTGGCGCATAACGTAAAAAGTCAGCTTTACTAAAACCAATGCGGCCATTATTAGCAACAAAGGCAGGGTGACCTTCGCTCATTGCGGCTTCTATTTTTTGCAGCCCTAAATTAGCTAACTGCGCCGCTGTTAAAGTGTTATTTTCACGTTTAAAGCACGCACTGGCTAAAGTAGCATTTAGCTCTTCAAGGTAGGTGGCAAGGCGCTTACCCGTTAAACCTAGCGCAGGCCCTTGCATACTAAAAAAGTGCAACACATCTAGCGGCTGCAGCTCTTCGTTAAGGTTGTAAAAGCATAGGCTTGGCTCGTCTATATCTATATGATTCAGTGCCATAGCACGGCCATTAAAAATAAAATAACCGCCTTCAACGTTTACTTTAAAGCCTTGCTTTGTTGTCTCTGCAGCCAATAAACGCTCGTGCACTAGCTCGGTGAGTGCTTTAGCTTGTAAATGCCGGTTTGCCCATTGCCAATGTGGCTGTATCACGTAGTCAGTTTGCAAAGGCGCTAACGAATCAGTAAATAACTGGCTGTGCCTATCAAAGGCTGCTTTGTCACAAAAGCCTAAATAAGCGGCTTTTTCGCCTAGTTGAATTTGCTGGGTGTGCACAAATCCCAAACGCTTATTTAACGTATGAATTTTACTATTAGCAATGTCGGGCTCAACCACAACACGGGCGGCACTGTTTTGAGCAAAAATACTTTGCAGCACGCACTGCATCATTTCAAAACTAAAATGGCGCTTAGGTGCCGTGTTAGGCGCTAATAAAATATGCATACCCACATCATTAGGTTCAACCTCGTACGCCGCTTTCATTAAGCTTTCGTGCTCAGGGCTATAAAGCTCAACTAAAGCCAATAGGTTATTATTTTGCTCGATCACGTATGCCTGATGATGAGGCGTAACAAAAATATCTTGATACGCTTTAGTTATTTGTTGCTCGGTTTGCTGCTGCATCCCCCAAAAGTGCGCATACGGTTGCTTAAGCCAATCGCAAACAGTTGGCATATCTGTTTGTTGTAATAACCGCATCGTCACTTTACCGGTATGCTGTAGGGTGGTTACAAAAGATGAAAAATACATAAAAACTCCAATAAATCTTAAAAACTAAGACGCTGAACGCGCAGTTCGAGCAACAGCCTTAACCCGCCAAAGCAAAATAAAGGCAAGGCTTGCAAAGCCAATAGCAGCAAAGTAAAACACAACCGTTGTTGAAAGATGCTCTACGCTCATACCCACTAGTAACGACGCTAAAATAACCCCGATGTTTTGAGCAATGTGCACTTTGGCAAAGTCGCTGCCGTAATGTGCAGGCTCACTTTTGGCAAATAGCATTACTTCTAGCAGTACCATCACTTGAAATAGCGCAAAACCATATAAAACACGTGATAAAATCACTAACCCAACCGACTCCTGCGCTTGTAAATAAAGCCCAAGCGCCCCTAAAATAAGTGCACATAACAAAGTGCTAGTGCGGCTTAATGTTGGCAGTGGTAAATGCTGCCTGAAATGGTTAAAAACCAGCATAACAAGCGCGGCAAAGGCAGGAATGGCGTATACAACAGCGCTTTGCAAGGTGCTGCTTTGTGCGTTTAATGCTTGCCAATGAGTAGTAAAGAAGGGGCGAATTAAAAACGCGCTAAAATAAACCACCACACTTAAAAAGCAAAATTGCCAAATAAAATAGGGAATACGTTCTCGCGGTTTTTCAGTCGCTATTGCTTGCTGATAAATACCTGTTTTTAATGAATACATTAAGTAGGCGCATAATAAAACCTGAACTAGGTCACCGGCACTACTGAGTAATAACGCATAGCGTGGCTCTGCTAAACTAAAGAAGTAACCACCAATTAAAGCACCACCAATCGCACCAAAATGCATCAATACAGAAAACAAACCAATAATAGATAAATGCTTAGTTTGTTGCTCTAATCGCAGTGCAAATGGGTATATAAGTAGGTAGCTTGCCTTTAGCACCAACATAAGTTGGTAGTAAATCCAAAACTCCCACACATTGGTCGCAAAGTAGCAAAGCAGACCAAAACCAGCGGCTACTACTTGGGTTACTAACCACAAAGCCAACTCATTGTATTTTTTAGCGACCTTAGCCCATAGTGGTAAAGCCAGCATTACAGTAATACAACAGTTAGCCACAAAGAGGCCGATTAACGTGGCGTTACTAATAGCAAATTCACTAGCAAAAAATTGCGGATAAAACGGTAGCAACAAGGTATCGCATACCACCGAAATAACCGTCAGCAAAATTAGCGCTAAACGAAGACTCATGCGGCGCTACTCTGCTGTTGTGCTGATAGGGTTACATCACTTAAATCAAAGTTTTGAAAAGCAATTTTTTGCTCAACCTGATAAGGCGAATAACCTAAAATTTCACGTAAAATAATACTATTACGGTAGCAAGCCATACCTAAATCTGGAGTTACAAAACCATGAGTATGCTGCTCGGCATTTTGTACAAAAATACGTTTTTGTTCGCTATCTACCGCATATTCACGACTCACTAAATAACGACCTTGCTCATCTTGGGGTAATTGGTGGGCAATATTATTTAAAAAAGCAGGGCGCTGATATTTAAAGCCCGTGGCACAAATTAAAAAGTCGGTTTCTATTGAAAAGGGCTGCTCAAGCTCCTGATGATAAAACTCAGTCAGTAAACGCTTACCTACTTTTTGAGTGCCTGTTAGCCTGCTGTTAGTTTTAAATGTAGTAGAAATTGGCCCATCAAGGCTTTGCGCGTAGAGGGTGTCGAAAATGTCGTTAATTAAATCGCCGTTAATGCCCTTAAATAGATTTTTTTGGTTTTGATTGAGCCAATCTCGCTGCTCAGTTTTTAAATTATAAAAGTAATCAACATACTCAGGAGAGGTCATTTCAAGGGTGAGCTTAGTATACTCAAGCGGGAAATAGCGCGGTGAGCGTGCTATCCAATCTAACTGCAAACCTTGCGGTACTGCTTGCTGCAATAAGGTGTGGTAAATTTCTGCTGCACTTTGCCCAGCCCCTACCACGGTAACTCGTTTAGCCGCTTTTAATTCATCAAGCCGATGACAAAAATCGCTACTGTGCATTACGTTATTTGAGTTACTTTGCACAGCGCAATCAGGAATATACGGTGCAGGCCCTGTGCCCAAAACAATATGGCGAGTCACATAATGTTGCATGCCATTAGGGGTGTTACAGCTAACGGTATAACACTCACTTTGCGGGCAAAATTCAACTTGAGTGACTGTTTGTTCAAAGTTAACATTTGAAAGCTGCGAGCAAACCCATTGGCAATATAAGTTGTATTCACGGCGCAATAAAAAAAAGCTTTCGCGAATATAAAACGGGTATAACCGATTATTCAATTTGGCATAATTTAAAAAGCTATATTGGCTGGTTGGATCTGCCATGGTTACTAAATCCGACATAAACGGAGTTTGTAATGTAACGCCCTCAAGCATCATTCCAGGGTGCCAATCAAACTCACTGCGCTGTTCCAAAAACAGGCTTTTTACATCTTCGAGCGGTTCACTTAAACACGCTAAAGATAAGTTAAATGGGCCAAGGCCAATAGCTATAAAATCGTAAGGTTGATTATCCATTATGCAATTTCCCTATAAGTTTGCCATGCAATGTGGCTAATTTGCTCAATAACAGCGCGTACATCAGATAATTGGCACTGCGCATTAAGCAATGTAAATTTAAGATAATGACGACCATTTATTTTTGTACGGGCAATCATGGCTTCACCAGTTTTTAAAAACGTTTGTCGTACATGCAGGTTTAAAGAGTCGAGTAAATCAAGGTCATGTTTTAAATCATCAGGGGCAAATCTAAATACTAAGGCACTAAGCTCGGGGTAGTTAACTACTTCAAAGTCGGGGTGATCGTTAAGTACAATATGAGTTTGGCGCGCAAGACCAATAACTTTATCGAACGCGCGGCCAAGTGGTGCTTCTCCAGTGGTGCGCAGTGTTAGCCATAATTTTAAGGCATCAAAACGGCGAGTGGTTTGCAGACTTTTATCTACCAAATTAGGCGTGCCATTACCGGCCTCTGCTAATGGGTTTAAATAATCGGCATATAAAGTAATGTGGCTAAAATGGCGTTTGTCGCTTAATAAAAAGGCACTACAACTAACCGGTTGCATAAATGATTTGTGATAATCAATCGTTATTGAATCAACCAACTCAATGCCATTAAGCGCATTGCGATGGTGCTCACTCACCAACAAACCGCCACCATAAGCGCCATCTACGTGGCACCATAGCTGCTCTTCTTTAGCCAGCATGGCAATATTATGGATTGGATCGATTGAGCCAAAATCGGTTGTGCCTGCGGTAATAACCACTGCAATGGGTAAATCACCTTGCGCTTTGCTTGTTGCTATGGCGGTTTTAAGTGCCTGCATATCCATTTGCATTTTGCTGTTTATAGCCACCGGCACCACGGCGTTGTAACCTAAGCCCAGTAACGCTGCTGCTTTTTGAATACTAAAGTGCGCCACCTCAGAGCAGTAAATTTTAAAGCGCGAGGCAACAGCTGGTAAGCCCTGAAGTTTTACCTGATGTTCTGGCGCATAGCGGCTAACAGCCACTTCACGAGCAACTAACATTGCCATTAAGTTTGATTGTGTGCCGCCACTAGTAAATACTCCATCGGCAGTGCTTGGCAATGCTGCTTTTTGACATGTCCAATCAATCAGCTTTTGCTCAATTAACGTCGCACCTGCGCTTTGATCCCACGTATCTACCGAGGTATTAATAGCAGCAATAATATGTTCGGCCACAACAGCAGGGTAGGTTACAGGACAGTTTAAATGGGCCATATAACGCGGATGATGAAAATACACAGCATGATCTAAATACACGCCTTTTAGCTCTTCAAGCACCGCTGGAAAGTCAGCCAAAGGCTTTGATAAATCAACATCGTTTACTACTTTTGCTAACGCATTTACCGACACACCTGAAAATGGTTTTTGGGCTTTAGCCATCGCTTGCTGAACTGCCGACAACCCTTGCAATGACGCTATCTGATAATTAATGAACTGCTCTAAATTGAATTGTGGGGGCAGGCCGCTTTGTTCAAATACAGCCTGTTTTTCAATGGTATTAATATTTAACACTTGAGATTGAGACACACCAACGTTCCTTGAGTACACTTTTTAGGTGCAAGGATCTTAATGATAATGATTTAGATTTACAATAATGAAAAAAGATTAGATAACAACTTTTTTTAAATTAGAGCTAATAAGCTTGTCGTATATTTTTAACAAAAATCGATAAGCCACATTATTAAACGACAAGCATTACATGCAAAAAAACAAACTTAAAAAACAGAAAGTTAAGTAAATTATTTTAGCGGTAGCAAAGCTATGTTTCTGTCTCTTATACACATCTCCGAGCCCACGAGACCGGAGCCTATCTTAAATATGAGCAATAAATACGCAATTGAGGTTAATAATCATTATTTATGAAATATTTAATACAATATTTAAAGTATTGGCGGTTTTTCTGTTACGTTGGTGTTTGTATTAACGCTAAAGGACGTCATGATGGAAGTAAAGCAACTAGCAAGTCAGACCTTAATCGGCTTAAAAGTAAGAACCTGCAACGCCAATGAAATGAACGCTGGCACTGCAAATATAGCTGAACTTTGGCAAAAATTTGGTGAAAAGTTTGCCAACAGCCTTACAGAAAACACCAAAGTGTATGGTGTGTATACTAATTACGAAAGCGATCTCACAGGCGATTTTGACGTAATTGCCTGCTGCGATAATTTATCAATTAAACTCCCTGAAGCTAAAAAAGTAACCATCCAAGCGGGGCGTTATTTGGTATTTAAAGGTGAGGGTGAAATGCCCGATGCGGTGATCGATTTATGGGGCGAAATTTGGCAATACTTCAGCTCAGACGATTGCCGCTATGAACGTACTTACACCAGTGATTTTGAGTATTATAAAAACAGTAACGAAATAGAAATTGCCATTGCAATTAAAGACTAAAAAAGGCTAGGTTTGTAAGCGCAAACCTAGCCTTTCATTGGTGTTATTTAACCCCTGCCCACTAAATCATTGGTTATTACTGGCCAGCTTGGTTTTTAAATCATGTAAATCGCACGCCGTTATTGTAGGCGTTAGTTCCCAGGGATCAAAAATAGCCTCACTTGAGCGCTGTATCCACGCAGCACGCATACCGTGCGATAACGCCCCAATAACATCAAACGGATTACTCGATATAAGCCAGGTATTAGCACCGGTTGAATTTGCCTGACGTAAAAAATGACTATAAACACCGGGGTTGGGTTTAAAAGTTTTAATATCATCGGCGCTCACTACACCTTCAAAAAGCTCACTTATGCCTGCCGTTTCGAGCAAAGTATTTACCGCACTGGCCGCACCATTAGAAAACGCAAATAACCGATAGTTTTGTGCTTTTAAGCTCTCAAGCCCTGCTTTAACATCATCAAATGCCGGTAAGGTTTTATAGCGTGCTAATAACTGTGCTTTTTGCTCATCGCTTAAAGTTACCTTGTGCAGTAAACACGCATAATTAAGTGCCTGCTCAGTACACACCGAAAACGGCACGTAGTTTTGCATTAATCCGCGTCTAAACGAATATTCGAGTTGTTTTTCACGCCAAGTAGTTGAAAATGCGTGCGCGTTGTCGCCAACCATATTTTCAAGTAACGACACCACGCCATGGGTATTTATAAGCGTACCGTATACATCAAACGCCAGTGTAGTTGCCATTAATGGACTCCTGTTTAAATCGTTACTAAAACGCGGTTTTACTACTCAATATTATTCACCTTATCAGTTAATAAAGTACAGTAACAACACCCGCGTTTTAAGTCGTTACTGTAAACCCCCGTTACGGTTTGGTTAAAAATAGCGCATGGTAAATTGGGTGTCCAAAGTGAATCTTTCAACACATTGTGGTTAAATATTAATAATTTACAGTACATGTTTGGGCGTTGCTTTGTTGGCAGTAATGAAAGTCTAAAAAATAAAACGCTTCAGCAGGCTTTATATTATGCTTAATTACGTTATACATTAACTGCGCACTGAGTCGCCCCATTTCATATGGATTTTGACCAACATTTGATGAAGATAAACCTTTGCTAAGCGCGTCTAATTGTATTTTTTCGGTATCTGCTGAAACAATAATAAGTTCTTTTGAATCAAGTTTATGTTTGTAGGGTGTCATCAAGTCTATGTACTCAGTATTAAATTGCGCAAAACCGGCAACAGCAACAAACGCAGGAGGCTTGTCCATCTTTGTAAGGCTTTTTACTTGCTCTAAGGAGGCGCCCCTTTTTCCTAAACTATAAAGAGGGCAGCGGTTATACTCGCTCCAGCCATTTTCTCCCGATAAGCGCTGACTACTTTGCCCAGAAAGCGCAAACCTAACACCTGCGATTCTTTTATTTAAGTTTGGTGCAGTAGGATGACCAGATTGAATACAAATACGCTTATTTTCTTCACTTACTAAATTCTTTAATTGATTGCCTAACGCAACACCAAAGTCAAAATTATCAGTACCAACGTAAGCGAGCCTGTACTGGTGATCTTTTGCTAATAAATCTGAGTCAAAAGTAATAACAGGAATGTTTTTTTCAAATAAATCTTTAAGGGCTCTCTCTACCAAATAATCAGAATCTGATATTGAAACTAATAAACCATCAATCCCACTTTTCATCATGTCATTAATAATTAAAGCTTGGGTTCGAATATCTTGATAATCATCAGGCCCATCATATTTACAGGTAACGTCAGGCTTTGACTTTGCAAACTCGGTACACCCTTTGTACGCCTGAATATAAAAGCTATCGTTTTTAGTTTTTCCTACTATGCCAATGACAAATTGAGCATTTGCAAAAAATGGCAAACACAGCAGCACAAAAAATAATGAAAACGATATTTTAGGTTTGTAAATAGAACAAGAGCTGTAAATAAACTTAGGTTTAATAAAAAACAACGACTAGTATCCTTAATTAAAACGGCATTAATTACAAATTGATATATCAGAATAGCACTTCAAAACAATATAGCGACCACATTGAATATAAATTAAAAAACCAAAAAATAATCCTTAACCGCAATGCTTTTACACAAAGCAATGGCAATAGTAACCTTTTGCTAACGAACAGCTTTGCATTCAGTTGAATACTGTAAACCTCCGTTACGGTTTGGTTAAAAATACCGTATGGTAAGGTGGGGTTTTTTCGTTTCTTTTGAAGGAGAGTTTACAAAATGCTGTGGAAATCAATTCTGCAATTTCACATTAATCTAAGTATTAAAGTTAAGCTTTAAATTAATTGAGAAGTGGAGCAGACCACCATGTAGGCTGAAATATAACGACAGGAGTGAGGGCTAATGCTAAAAGCCAAAATATAGCAGCTTGAGCTCGGCTTTTACTAATACGGTAAGACAGTAGCCATAAAAGGGAACTAACTATCATCACAACAAAATATAATAATACTCCATAAACGCCAATACCTTTACCGGCTAAAATAAACTCACTAAATGTGAGGGTTAAGTAAACTTCCGTCACCACGGCCAATAAAACAGCAACTAAAAATAAGAAACTACCCATAAAATGTCTGTTCATTATCGTAACCCTAAATCGTATAATGGCTTGGCTAACTCTTTTTAGTTATGTTGTGATGAGTTGGCTTCTAATTTAACCAGTGGCAATATTAACCGCCATTTTGCTGCGTTATAAACCACCAAAATGATGTTTTGTAAACTGTCACGTGTATAAGGATAGTATGAAGTACCTATTGAATATCTTGGTGTTATTAATCTCATTTCAACTTAATGCTCAAGAGATCAAAGTTAATACCGGAAAGTATTCCGATTATTATCACATGAAATACGAACTTACTTCAGGCAATTATTCTGTAAACACTGAATATGGATTTTCTAAAGGTGGTCAATTTGAAGTATTTGTTCCTAAGGAACGCTTTCCAATCGCCGCTCCAAGTTGCAAAAAGGATATCATAATTCGTATGCCGCACTCGGGCTCCGAAAAACGTAAACGAGCCCTATACAATGAGCTATTGCTGTCCAAAACTATTACAGTTACATTGGAGCTGAATCCATATGTTAAGGTCTTAAAAAAAGATCCATTACAAGTTGAATTAAAGTATTGCAATGTATTTTTCAGACAAAAAGCTGGCGACTATTTTGATCAGCTTTAATGCATATAATGAGGGTAAAAACACTAGATTATTGCCCTCGCGTTGCTTATATCAGCCAGCTGCTTTTAGCCCATTATTGGGGCATTATATTTCTCTATGAATTCTAGGTGAAATTTACTTATGAAAGGCAGACTCAATGAGTATAGGGTAAGGGTAGCTGATTACCGTATAATTTATGAGATACACGACTCTGAAATGATCATATTAGTGGTAAAAGTTGGTCACAGAAAGGCTATATAAATAATAGATCTAATTAAGTAATAGCTAGAAGTAGGGGGTTACTGATTTATCTTATTGCTTTAGACTTTATCTAATAGGCAAAATAAGGATAACGGGTCGGTCAATGAATTTGATGTCTGAAGTCAAGATTTGACCCCCTTTGGTTGTTGATGTCTGAAGTCAAGATTTGACCCCCTTTGGTTGTTGGACCCCCTTTGGTTGTTGACCCCCTTTGGTTGTTGACCCCCTTTGGTTGTTTACATGCCCGAAAACATAACAAGTAAATCCAGGTGACGCCTACGGTGTCCTGATTTAGCCATTCTAAGCCAAGGAGAGTTAGTTGAAAATACTCGTATTACTCAGCTTGTGTTACATACTAATTATGAGCTTTAGCTCTTTTAGTCAGTCACATGTTAGTGTCGCTGAAATCAATGGTGCAAATCTTGAATACATCGATATTGGAGAAGGTGAGTTCAATATCGTTATCGAATCAGGTGTTGGTATGGGCGTAAATTACTGGAAGCCTTTACTTCGAGATTTACAGGAATTACAGCAGCGAATAATTATTTATTCACGTGCTGGAATTGGTAAATCCACTGATTTACCTGACGTTTCGTTAAAGAGCTCGAATAAACGTTTAAATGACTTGTTGGCAACGCTAAAAGTGAAAAAAGACATTATCTTAGTTGGCCATTCTTATGGAGGCTTACATGCTCGAGAATATGCGGCTTCTTTTTCTGACCACATCAGTGGAATGGTTTTACTTGACCCAAGCCACGAACTTTTTTCAAATAAACTTAAAAAATTAAATAATGAATGGGCCGAAAATGATGAGAAAAAATTAAATACTATTATGGCTGGCAGTCGAGAATGGGCTGTATTACAAAGTGAATATAAAAAAGGTATGTTATCAGATGGCGGAACAATAATGACGATACCCACGATTGTTGTCACATCTACTAAGAACGCTGAAAGTGATTGGTGGATTGGCCATAGTTCCGAAGGCAAAAAGGTTTGGAGAAACCTACATTCCTCGTTAGTCAAGAATAACCCAAACTCTATTCATATTACTTCAAATGTTGTAGGGCACAATATACCATTGGAGAAACCTGATTTGGTTATTTCATCAATAAATCAATTGATTATGATAGTAGAAGCTAATTACAAAGCCTTAAAGACGAATTAGTAGCAGTTGGCTCTTTTCGCTTCACATTTTAGCCAACTTTTACTCGCCGCTTAAGGCGGCGTTGCCATTGTCTGACTATGGCAATTTTCACTCAGTCATTAATACCAAGCGACTCGGTTAAATTTATTTAATTACACTAGGTTTGTTGCACTCAACCCAACCAAGATTCAACTAACTTAAAACCTTTCACCTTTTGCCTTTAACCTTGCATTTCAACTGTAAACCCCCCTTACATTTTGATTAAAAAAGCCACACCTCAACATGTGTTAAGGTGTGGCTTTTTTGCAGCAGCTGTAATTAAAATTAAGCGACATTCGCTGCTAATAACTCGTTACGTACTAGCTCTGCGCCTTTGCTTAGGGCCTTAAGTTTGCCGTTTGCGATGTCGCGGGGCAGGGGGGCCATGCCGCAGTTGGTGCATGGGTAGAGTTTGTCGGCATCTACATATTTAAGTGCTTCGCGTAGGGTTTTGGCCACCTCTTCGGGAGTTTCTATGGTATTGGTGGCTACATCGATTGCGCCCACCATTATTTTTTTACCGCGTACCAGTTCTAGTAGCTCTATGGGTACATGTGAGTTTTGGCATTCGAGCGAAATAATATCAATATTCGATTTTTGCAGCTTTGGGAATACTTCTTCGTATTGTCGCCACTCGGTGCCGAGGGTTTTCTTCCAATCGGTGTTGGCTTTAATGCCGTAGCCGTAGCAAATATGCACGGCAGTTTCACATTTTAACCCTTCTATGGCTCGCTCAAGGCAGGCTATGCCCCAGTCGTTTACCTCGTCAAAAAACACGTTAAAAGCGGGTTCATCAAATTGGATTATATCAACCCCTGCGGCTTCTAGCTCTTTGGCTTCTTGGTTGAGTATTTTAGCAAATTCCCACGCTAGTTTTTCACGGCTTTTATAGTGATCGTCATACAGGGTGTCGATCATGGTCATTGGCCCGGGCAGTGCCCATTTAATTGGTTGGCTGGTTTGCTGGCGTAAAAACTTGGCGTCTTCAACAAATACCGATTTAGTACGAGACACAGGGCCAACCACTGTGGGTACGCTGGCGTCGTAACGGTCGCGAATTTTAACTGTTTTACGGTTTTCAAAATCAACGCCATTTAAGTGTTCAATAAAGGTGGTTACAAAGTGCTGGCGAGTTTGTTCGCCATCGCTGACTATATCTACGCCTGCAGTTTGTTGCTCGTGCAGGGAAATACGTAGGGCGTCGTGTTTGCCATCTACCAGCTCACTGCCTTGTAATTTCCATGGTGACCATAAGGTTTCGGGCTCAGCAAGCCATGACGGTTTTGGCAAGCTGCCTGCTGATGATGTAGGTAATAGTTTTTTCATAATAAATGCTGCCTTTAATTTTGTTGTGTGATTAAGCGATACTTGCCGAGAACTGCTGCAGCACTGACTGATAAGGCTTAATAAAATGCTGCTCAGTAAATTTACCTTGCTCTACCGCTAATTGACCTCGCTCTGCGCGGTCATACACAATTTGCGTTAACGAATGGTCGTCATTTTTTAAATTAGGTTTATAACGGCTACCAGCGGCGGCGTTGGCGTTATAAATTTCTGGACGATAAATTTTTTGAAACGTTTCCATGGTGCTAATGGTGCTAATTAGTTCAAGGTTGCTGTAGTCGTTAAGTAGGTCACCAAAAAAGTAAAACGCTAACGGCGCAACGCTGTTTGGTGGCATAAAGTAGCGCACTTGTAAGCCCATTTTTTTAAAGTATTGCTCTGTTAACGACGACTCATTAGGCTGATACTCTACGCCTAAAATAGGGTGTAAGTTTTCGGTTTGCTGATAGGTTTTGTTATCAGACACGCTTAAACAAATAACCGGTGGCTTTTTAAAGTGCTGTTTATAGGTATTTGAGTTTACAAAGCATTTAAACAACTTGCCGTGTAAGTCACCAAAGTTATCGGGAATGCTAAATTGCGGTTTGCTTTTGTTATGCTCAAGTAGTAACACGCTAAAGTCGTAGTCGCGCACATACGATGAAAAGTTATTACCCACCATGCCCTCAATTCGCTCGTTGGTTTGACGGTCAATAATATTGGTTTTTAATACCTCAATTGACGGAAATGCCTGGCCACTGCTAGTAATATCTAAATCAACCGAAATGATCTCGAGCTCAATCTCGTAACGATCCCCTTGTGGGTTATCCCAACTGGCCAGTGCATTAAAGCGGTTGTTGATCATTTTTAGGGTATTACGCAGGTTTTGTTGGCGGCTTTCACCCCTTGCTAAATTAGCGAAATTAGTCGTAATACGTGTGTTATTTGATGGATGGTAGTTTTCATCCAAGTTAGTGCTTTTAATAGTAAATGTAAGATCAGTGCTCATAGCCGTATCCTTTCAATTTGAGTTGTTACTGCTTTTATCAATGACACATTACTCGCTGTTAAAACCAAACTAACGGGATAACTGTAATGGTGCTTTGCAGAGTTAATAAATTTATACGCGCTATGTAGCATGAAGAAAAACGGTATTATTTCAGGTAAAACATGAGCCAGATTCACTCTCTTACTAAGTTGAATGAATAAATTAGGCTAGTAGACGCTCCCTATGCGATAAAACCCACTTTAGAAGTCTAGATTTCTAGATGTTTTTACGTGTGTTGTGATTTACTCATACAAAACGTGAGTATTATTCAATGCTTATAGGCACTTAAAGTGCCATTTGCATAAACGGTTGTTGATATACTCGGATAAACCTTGGTGAGCTTAAGCACTTTATTAAGCAGTTCGCCGTCGCAGAACTTTCCACAACATAAGAAGAGACAAAAGGAATGAGTGATTTAATAGTGTTAATTATATACTGCGCCATATTAGGTAGCGGTGTTGGTTTTTTAGCGGGCTTATTAGGAATAGGGGGCGGGCTGGTGATTGTGCCCATACTCAGCATGATATTACTGCACTTTAATGCTTTGCCACCTGAACAAGTAGTGGTGGTTGCCATTGCGACCTCACTGGCCTCTATTTTATTTACCTCGACCTCGTCGGCTATTGCGCATCATAAAAATGGCAATGTACCGTGGGATATTGCACCTTGGGTGATGGCGGGCGTTGCCTTTGGCGCGCTCATTAGTGGCTTTATGGCCGCGCTGTTACCTGAGCATGTGGTACGTTTGGTATTTGCTGTAAGTGTGGTGTTAATTGCATTAAAAATGATTTTTTCAGGTAAGAATGATTCATCATTAGAGCGCCCGTTACCAAATAAAGGACTACTGAGTGTTTATACGACCATAACCGGTGGCTTGTCTGCCATGATAGGTATTGGCGGCGGGGCAGTATTAGTGCCGTTACTGACGTTTTTTTCTGTCGATATGAAAAAAGCCATTGGCTGCGCCTCGGCCTCAGGCATTGTGATAGCCCTGTTTGGTTCAATGGGTTATATCAGTTCAGGCAGCCAGTTATTTAGCCTAAAAGAAGGATTTGCAGGCTTTGTATATTTGCCCGCTTTATTGGGTATTGTATGCACCTCATGGTTTACCGCACCACTCGGCGCTAAAGCCACCCATTATTTGCCAGTTTCAACCATAAAGAAAATATTTGCCGGCTTATTAATAATAATGGCAATAAATATGTTTACTCGATAAGGTTAAAGTTCGCAGGCTTGCTTGCGAATATATTTTGAAATAAAAAATTTTAAGGCAAGGATGCTATGAAAATAGTTAAATTAAGGCATAAAGTTGATAAAACAATCTTAAGTGTTGCTTTGTTCTTTTTGATATCACCTATCATAGGGTTAATTACAGGAACTGCTCATCAGCTTGGAACGACAGGCAGCGACTATCAACAAGCATCGTTAATTGATGACCCAGAGCAATACTGGCAAATTATTATCATGCAACTTACTATTACTTTAGCTATCGGTATCCAAGGGTTTATTACATTCCCAGCCTTAATTGCCGCACGCCAAAAAGTATTAAAGTTTAGAGATAATAATAAAATTTTAGCCAATATCATATTTTATTTGCTCACTCCGGTATTCTTTATCGCTTTGTTGATATTTTTAATATATTTATTTGAACTGTAAGGTTTTAGATCCGTAACCCGCACCCCGACGCCCGTCAATCTTAAGGCGATTAACTAAAATCTACGTCATTTGCGCGTGCTTTATAAATTCATCATAAATACTGTCTTTAATGAGCCTGTCGGGCGTAAAGGCATAATAATGCTGATAAACATTATCAATTGTACCAATGTAATTTACGCCGTAATGGCGCTCCACTTCGGCTTTTACCAAAATAGGCGCAGGGAATATCCCGAACCCTTGCTCACCGAGTGATTTCATTAATGCGCTGTCGTCAACATGGCCTGCTATTGTCATTTCAATCTCTTGCTCTTGCAGCCAATAATAAATAGCACGCGCGACGGGGCTTTCTTTTGCGGGGAGCACTAAAGGCTTGTTGTTTAAAGACTGCGGAAACTGCTTATGTAATTGCGAATGCCATGTTTCGTTACCAAAAAGAGCGATTTGGCTTTTGCCTATTTCATGACAAAACGCCTTAAATGACAAGGTAGTATCGAGTGGTTTATCAGCTAACACTAAATCGATCTTATGAATCGCCATTTGTGCCAGCAGCTCATCTTGTTGGCCATCAATACAGTGCAAGTTGGTAATACAGTCGTTATTAATTAAAGGCGCTAGCCACTTCGACACCAGTGATTTAGGCAACACGTCTGAAATACCGACCTTTAACGTTCGTGAGTATTGCGTGGTATCACCTTGCGTGGTTTCTAGCCATTCGTGAGCAATAGCAAACATATCATTGGTGTATTGCTGAGTTACATGGCCAAACTCCGTTAACTGTAGGCCTCGGCCTTGGCGAACAAACAGTGGTTTTCCTAATCGTTGCTCTAAGTTAGTAATTTGTGAGCTGACCGTTTGCGGCGTTAAATTAAGTATTTTACTCGCCGCAGCAATACTGCCGTGCTTACTTACCTGCCAAAAATAATATAAGTGATTGTAGTTGATGTTGGTAATCATTCGAAAATACCTGTTTTAAAGTAAGAAATAATCAGCTTTTTCCTTTGCCACTAAGTTAGTAGATTACAGTCATGCCTGCAACATAGTTACTATTAAAAGGTGTAATTGCATGAAGCTAAAACTTACAGTTAAAAATAAGATAATTAACGCAAGTGAAAAGATGTCGCTTTTGAAGTTGATAAAAAGCCAATTGGCAAAACATGCTTTAAATATTCGTAAAGTAGAGATTCAAATAAATGATCTTTCGAGTGAGCGCCACGGCACTTTGCAGCAATGCAAAATTAATATTCTTTTGCCGGGGCTACCCAGTATTAATGTAAATACAAAAGGAAGAAGTATGCTGCAAGCGATAAAGCGGGCACTTAAAAGTTTGCAGCACATTCTCGTTAATAAGTATCAACCTTCGCAACCAAGCTCTTAATTTTTATTAATATCGCACTTGCAGTGGCATGGATGCTACTCTTTTAATACGACTCTAATTCCAAGCCATGTTTAGTATTAAACGATTCACTTATTACCTGTTGAGCCTTTAGCGCATTGCTATTGAGCAAAGCCGCCTTTCTTTGTTGGGTTTCGTTACACTCTACCCAACTTACCGTAACTAAAAATCTTTGACCTTGTTCCTTTAACCTTTGACCTCAGCTGTAAACCCCTCACACCATTTTGATTAAAAAGAGAGTGAAATTTTCAATTACCTAAATCCATAAAACTTAGATAAAAAAGTAACTCAAAGTCGTAACTAAGCACTAAATTTGGGTTTTGATTAATAAGCAAGTGTCTACCTAATACCAAACAGATTTATTTACTCGAGAAAATTGAGGTGGATAGAAGATACTGTTAAGGTACTTTGAAATAATAAAAAAATGCCTAACTAACGGCTAAAACCTCTTCCACCTCATAGGACGTTATCTGCTTAATTAAAGTGTTGATGTTCAAGTTTAACTAATGAAGCGAAAATGGAAAATTTCACCAAACTATTAGCAGTTACACTTTATATATTTTCTTTGTCTGGCTGTACTTCTATTGGCAGTTACGTCATGTCAAACCCCGGTATCTATCTTTCTGAAGCACAGTTTATAAAAGCAAAACCTAGCGACATTGGCTTTGAAAAACAAAATTTTTGCTCTTTTAGTACCACTCAATGCATTACATATCTGACTGCTGAACCTTATCAAGCAGCCGAATTTTCGCAAGAGAGTTCTGTTTATTACAACCTTCATGCAACTGGTAATAATGTAGAAAATACAATTTCACACAGAATGACACCAGATACATTTAATCGTTTTAAAGGCACTGCTTTATTGCTTCATGGCTATGGGGGCAGTAAAGAAGCAATGATGGCCTCAGCTATCTATTTTAGAGCGCTTGGTATGAACGTTATTATTCCAGATCTTTTTGGCCATGGTGAATCAACTGAAGCATTTGTATTTGCAGCAAAAGAGCACGGCATTTTAAATGAACTGCTTGCTGAATCACTTTTAAATCAACCAAATAACCAGACTGTTGTAGTCGGCCATTCTATGGGAGCACTTACTGCAAGTAACTTATTATCATCAGAATATGTTGACGCTGCTATTTTACTTGCCCCAATGATGAGTTTTGATGTTGCAGCTAAGGAGTACTTACCTTATAAATCGCCTTTGCTTAGTCATTTTTTTCATAGCGAGATTGATAATATTGTTAACCAAGCAATGTTTGAGGCAGGAGTAACCATTCAAGAAACAAATTTATTGCCTAAATTAACTGAGACTAAAAAACCTGTATTGTTAATTAACTCAGATATTGACTCTCTATCCCCCTCGGCTTACTTTTCATCTATACAAAATGAGTTAGTAAAAAAAATAACTTTTAATGCTCGCTCTCATTCAAGTTTAATGGTGTTTGATCGTGATGATGTTATCGAAATTGAAAACTGGCTAATAACATGGTGAGCCTTCGCTATTTTAGATGACATTGAGTTTATAAGTCATTTTTTATTATTGTCGGGTTTCGTTGCACTCTATCCAACTTACGCTTTGTAAACCCCCATTACATTTTGATTAAAAAAGCCACACGCTATTTGTTTTTAGGGCATTATGTTCGACAGCATTGCGAATTGAAAACAACCCGTATTACATTTAGATATTCTTTTTAAAGAGGAGAACTCTCGCATTACGTTAGATGGTGCGGTAAAAAACATAGCGTTGTTTAGACTATTCGTGATCAACATGTTGAAGCAATGCGATTGTGGAGTAGCAAGCCAGAAGGTTAAATTGAAAAAAGCTGGATGAAGCGATGATTATCGAGTCCGAGTATTTTTTTTGGATTATAAATTCATCAAAGTATACTCGCTCCCTGATCTCATCAGTGAGATTAGTAAGCACTCAACATCACATCGTTATAACGTTAAAAAACCTATAACAGCTATACGCCATTATAGGTTTTTTTAAAAATATGAATGCTAACAATTAATTATAAAAAGTATTTAACCGTTAACCCAACAGAGCTAATATCATGCTGTTTTAGACCATAGTATGTGTAACCCAGTCCAGCACTCATATTATCAGAGAGCTGATAACCTAGCTCAATACCGAAGTAGAGATCAGTACCATTCTCTTCACGGTTAATCGTTGCCAAACCCTGGCTATAAGTCTTGTTGTCACTTTTCCACACCAATACGCCTGAGCTAGCACCTAAATACCACTGGTCGTTAATAAAGTACTGATACCCAACAGCCGCAGAGATACCACCTGCTGTTATAGGTTGGACTTTTGAAACAGCGTGCTTAAATGCATTCCCATCTAATGTCATACCATCGATACTAGCAGAGAAATCACCTAAGCTTTGATAACTAACATCCACAAACCAATTCGTATTAACCTGATAAACAACGCCCAGTTTCCAGCTAGTATCAGAGTCATCTAAAGCTGTTATTTGTGCATCTAACGAGCCCAAGGCTCTATTCAGCTCACCTTTAGATACATGCGCAGTTGCTTGGCCAACACTCGCCGTAAGCCCCCACTCAGCCTTAGCAGGCAAAACCATAAGGCTAGACATTAATATAGTTGCAGCTAATAACTTGATAGATTTCACCCGTCTCACAAATGCTAAAGGCAATAGCAATAAGGTGAATAACGACATACTACCACTTGATTTTGATTCATTAACGACTGTAGCGCTTTCAAAGGCATCAACACTCACACTAACCTTGGCACTAGCTTCACCTTCTTTATTATCAGAAATAATATAAGTGACAGTATCTGTGCCATCAAACCCTATTGCCGGCGTATATTGAATAGAGTTATTCACAATCGCAGTACTGCCGTGTATCGCTGACGCAGAGATAATCATTAACGTGTCGCCGTCTTCATCGGTATCATTTTTCAATATATCAATCGTTATAACTGTTCTATCATCCGTCGAGGCAACGTCATCATTAGCAACTGGGCTACGATTCGCAATAACGTTAACACTCACCTGCGCACTTGTTGTGCCACCATTACCGTCTGAAATTACATAGGTAATGATATCTATACCCGCATAGTCTGGTTTTGGCATGTAGCTAAGTGATGAATTCGCTAACACCTCTGCCGCACCAAAATTTGCACTTGCACTTAGCACGAGCAGTTCATCACCATCAATGTCGCTGTCATTGGCCAATACATCAATATTAGCCGCTTCATTCCACTGTATCGTAATTGCATCGTTTTCAGCAACGGGTGTGGTATTCGTGCTTAAGTAAATAGCTACACCACCAGGGTCAGCAATGCTACTGTTGGCAACACCGTCGTTATCATTCGGGCCACCATCAACAATTTGTAACTGCACACACCAGTGACCTTCCGTTAAACCTTCTTGCCACTGCTCACTACCAGGAGGAGGGCAAAATCCAGGCTCACCAAGGGTTGAAAACAGTATGTTGTCAGCATCTTCAACAAAATTTCCCCAACCAGCTGCATCAGTGTACTTACGGTAGATGGCATTAAGTGGAATAGGCTGGCGCTGTGGTAATACTAATTTGTATTCTTGTCCTGGCTTTTCTAAACCAACAACAATGTAATCAAAGATACCACCAACTATTTTAGCTTCCCCATCTTCACCGACAGCTTGAACGGTTTCTTCATGGGTTAACAATAAGCTACCGCTTTGCGTTGCAGGTGCGGCCGAGCCTCTACGCAAACATACACCCGATTCACCTTCTACTAAGAAGGTGGCTTGCGTGCTGATCATTTCAGGGACCACATTACACACACTGATAGCATCTAAGTAATCAGCAATTCCGTCACCGTCACTATCAGCAAAACCTTCTTGTGAATCAGGAATTAAGTCGCCATCTGTATCAGTTTCAGTTAATACAGGTAGCGCGCTCACCACGTTTAGGTAGATGTCGGCCTGTGTCGTTAATCCTGGCTCACCCGAGTCTTTAACCTGTGCTGTTAACTTATGAATACCAACCGATAAGTCTGCCGCATCAAACGATATGGCTTCAGATACTGTCCTATTAATTAGCACACTTAACTCATCTGACGTACTTGACCATAGGAGTGTATGGCTATCTGCACTGTTGTTATCGCTAATGGCTGCACTAACGGTTACCTCGCCATCAGATCGCGACAATAACGTACGGTTTTCGTTTTGCTGTTTAGCCGTAAGCATCACCTCTGGTGCAATATTGCCTTCAGATAATGTGATATTTTGTACAGAATCTGGAGAAATGTTCACGGTATCAGACAGGCTAATTACTATGGTTTCACCGCTATCAGCGACGCTATCGTCATAGGTCTCGAAAGTAATACTCGCTGTGTTGGTTTCGCTAATTTCGACTTCACCAGATATTAAGCTATGATCAGCCCCTTCAAGCGCATCACCTGACACAGTAAACGGTACCACCACTGGATAAGTCGGTGACGTGCCGTTCAAGTAAAATTTCACCGTTACCGTACTCCCTTCCACAACGGTTTGGTCTTTACCAATAGAAATCAGCGGATGGATCTGAACACCTTGTGCTGAAATTGACTGATTACCGTCAGCATCGGTAGCCTGCCAGTAAGCTTTACTTATACCAGGAGAAAACATTGCACGATTATCGACCAGCGATACTGGTAATGGGTTACCGTTCGCATCGAGTGCGGTTGCTACGCCTAAATCAACTTTAGTATATAACGCTGTGGCATTAACGACTCGATCTTCCGGTAGGGTAAGCGTTGGCGCGATGTCATCAAACAAGCCGTTAATGGTAAGCGTGACTGTTGCGGTAGTAGTCCCATCATTACCATCAGATATGAGGTAAGTTAATGTGAGTGACCCTATAAAACCAGGAGGGGCATTAAAGACAAGCTGGCCATTTTCAACAACCACGCTACCAATATCAGCATTGCCCGATACAACACTTAACGTATCACCATCAATATCATTGTCATTGATTAAAACATCTAGGACATACCTATTCTGACCATTTTTATCAAACTCCATGGTGTCATCTTCAGCCAATGGCGCATCATTTACTGCATCAATGGTGATATCGACTTTTACAGGCTCTGACTCGCCGCCTTCATTATCAATTACAGAAAAAGTAAAGCTATCGCTACCATTAAAGTCAGCAGTGGGTGTATAGGTTAAGTTAGGTGCAGCACCCGATAGACTGCCATGTGAAGGTGTACCGACAAGATAACGGGCAATGGTGCCGTCAAGATCAGAGCCTAACAATGTCATACCTACACTACCATCTTCTTCAACCGATACAGATTGTGCGTTCGCCATAGGTAAGTCATTTATCGACGATACAGTAATCGATACTGTTACAGCAGAAGAGACGCCGCCATCATTATCTGTCACTGTAAAGGCAAAGCTATCTTTACCATTAAAGTCAGCAGTGGGGATATAGGTTAAGTTAGGTGCAGTACCCGATAGGCTTCCATGAGAAGGTGTACCGACAAGATAACGGGCAATGGTGCCGTCACGGTCAGATCCTGACAATGTCATACCCACACTACCATCTTCTTCAACCGATACAGATTGTGCGCTCGCTGTCGGTAGGTCATTTACCGATGATACCAAAATCGATACCGTTGCAGCAGAAGAGACGCCGCCATCATTATCTGTCACTGTAAAGGAAAAGCTATCTTTACCATTAAAGTCAGCAGTGGGGATATAGGTTAAGTTAGGTGCAGTACCCGATAGGCTACCGTGAGAAGGTGTACCGATAAGATATCGGGCAATGGTGCCATCGCTATCGGTCCCCTTCAAGGTCATCGCTTTCGCCGTATCTTCAGCTAAAGAAACAGTCTGAGATGTCGCCATTGGCAGCACATTAACGTTTTGTATGATGACATTGACAGTAATTGTATCCATACCGCCTTCACCATCACTGACTCTCACGTTAAAGCGGTCAGTACCATCGTGATTGATATTTGGGGTATAGCCAATCGCTTTTGAAGTACCTGTGCCAGAAACGCTCGCGATACCATTGGTAGCATTTGAGCTAATTGACCAAGTCAATGTATCGTTGTTTTGATCGGTAGCGTTTAGCGTTAATACAAAGGCTGTTGGATTTGCGTTTTCACTCATAGTTACCGACACTGAGGTTCCTTCGGTAATAACGGGTGCAAATTTAGGAGCTTCGGTGATAGTGACTTCAACAGGCATAATCACATTTGCCTTTGCGTCACTAACACTTACATTAAAGTTATAGATACGATCCTTACCATCGTCGTCTGGGATATCATAATCAGGTGCATTTTGAAAAGTAAGAGCACCATTACTTGAGTTTATATTAAACTTCGCAGAATCTACCCCGCCAGAAATGCTATAGGTTAAAGTGTCGCTATCCATATCTTCGGCATTAACACTGCCTACTACAACGTTCTTTTCTTCGACACTAAAATCAGCTTGACTCTTTAACCAAAAAACTCCCCCGCCAACTCTGTCGACTACCGCAATATCTGGGCTATTATCACCATCAAAGTCAACAGCATTGACAGCATTTATTAGCTCAAAACCTGAGCTTATCTGCTGTTTTGTAAAACTCCCTAAACCATTATTTTCATACCAAATGACATCGCTCTCTGAACCCATTAAAATATCGATATCGCCGTCTCCATCGATATCAGCCACATTTCCCTGCGAGCCATTATCGATAATAGGCTCACCTGGGTTGATCAAATGCTCGGTGAACGAACCCGTACCATTATTTTCAAACCAATATAATTCAGTTTTAGAAATAGCAAATATATCGTTGGTACTATCACCATTAAAGTCAGCAGTTTGAAGTGAGGGTAAATCAGTTGCTTCTGTGGCATATGAATTTAACCCCGCTTGAAACGTGCCATCACCATTACCCTTTAACCAGAAGTTACGTCCAGCTGTACTACCTAAGTCACCAGCAATAATATCAGGTATATCATCGCCAGAAACATCAGCAACTGTTATCTCAAATAACGAATAATTATCGCCATCGTATATCCGACTTTGGGTGAAATTACCAGCACCATCATTTAGATAAACATATATACGATCGCGATAATTTTGAGACGCTAAAACAATATCCAAACCATTGATACCATCTAGATCACTGAGACTGATAGACTGAGCACCATTTGGTGATGCGATATCTGTTGGTAGTGTCGTACGAGTAAAAGCAGGGGTCGGCGTCGCGCCATTATTGGTGTATAAATACACAGCGTCGTTCTTAAAATCTGCTACAACAAAGTCGAGACCTGGTTTACCGTCTAATTCACCAGCGGCGACTTCCCGTAAATCTGCACCATCTGCGCCTAATGGAGACACGACTGTTGCAAATTTACCATTGCCATCATTTAGATATACATTAACAGCATTGCCATACAATGACGTAACAATAAAATCAGGTAGATTATCTTGATTAAAGTCTGCCACATCACTTCGATAACCGTTTGTAAATGAAGCAATTTTATCTTTACTCCAATGCTGCCACACTGGGTTGTTATTGGCGTATGCCATACTGGTAAAAGCAAATAAAAGTAAAGCAAAGGCATTATATGCAAGTAATTTAATACCGGATTTCAACCTGAATTTTCCCAGATTAAATAAAGAGCTGATTGCTGAAATATGCTTAATACAAACCGAAGGTTTAATATTAGCAATGGTTTGAGCGGTGGTTCTCATAAAAAATTATTACCTATCAATACGAAGAAGTGGTATATGTAATCCGTTAATAAGTCGCGATACGCGAGATATTGCCAATCATTGCCCACAAGAGGAACATTCACCGTTAACCACTCACCCACAAAAGAAACAAACAATTAACAAATTACATAAATATTTGATTATTATAATTAAATATAAAATAAAATGAGAGATATAATATCTTTTTTTTACTTATTTAGTTAAATCAAAACTAAATTAAACCACACTTCTATAGTCCCAGGGCGGGATCGCACTTTGTTAACTGATATGATCTAATAGCTCCAAACCCTTGGCTACAGCGCCATTCTGAGCATAATTGAACATTTATAAATCGATATGACATTAATCAAAAGCATTGCGTGATTAGAGTTGTAGGCCAAATGCTTAATATTGTTCAAACTTCAATAGTCAAGCAAACATTTGAAAGTTATTAATATATTACTTTAAAAAAGAGTAATATTCGTATCCAAACTTTTATTATCAAACAGCCTGAAGATCCACTGAGTTGGAGGCGTTGATCATCAATCTAAGAAAGACAGGCACATTTACATCGATAGTTCTTGGTGCTGGATATATGGAAAAAGTGTACTTATATAACCGAAAAAAGAAGTATAAGAAGCTGTAAACCCCCATTACATTTTGTTCAAAAAAGCCGCACACTAATAATTAGTGTGCGGCTTTAGTATTTTACTTTTTAAAGCGATTGCTTGGTTAGTAAGTGCTTTTCAAAAAAGCCAGCCATCATAGTATGGTAATGCAAAGTGGTGCCTTTGCCTTCACGTAGGCTATGTGAGCGGTTAGGGTATGAGAAAAACTCAAACTGCTTGTTATGCTTTACAAGCTCGTCAATTAAACGCTCTGAGCCTTGATAATGCACGTTATCATCGCCTGTGCCGTGAATAAGCAACAGCTTACCGGTTAGGTTTTTAGCAAAGGTAATCGGCGAGGTGTTATCGTAACTCGCAGGATCGGTGTTTGGGTTGCCTGCATAACGCTCTTGGTAAATGGTGTCGTATAAACGTATATCTGGCACCGGTGCTGAGGCAATGCCTACTTTAAATTTATCACCGTGGCGGAACAGTAAGTTAAGGGTTGAACTACCGCCCCCTGAGTGTCCCCACACGCCAACGCGGTCAGTGTCTATTACATCCCAACGTTTAGCCATAGCATCAAGCGCGTCTACTTGGTCTTGCACGGTAATTGAGCCAATTTTTTTATAAATCGATTTGCGCCAATCTCGGCCTTTTGGTGCACGTGTACCACGATTATCAACCGATGCCACAATAAAACCTTTTTGCGTTAGCAGTGATTTATACAGGTAACTGTTGCCTTCCCATCGGTCTTGCACGGTAGAGCCCCATGGTTCGCCGTATACGTAAAACACAATTGGGTATTTTTTACTTTTATCCATGTTTTCTGGGAACATAATGTAGCCGTCAAGCTCGGTGCCATCTTGCGCATTTACTTTAAAAAACTCATGCTTTGGTAAGCTTTGCTCAGCCAGTTTTTGTTTAAGCTTTGTATTTTCAACTAAGGTTTTTACATTACTATGATCTGCCACTTTAATGATCTCTTTAGTCGGTGGCGTACCAAATTTTGAGTAAGTGTGCATAGCCCATGAGGCATCTTTTGACATGTAGTAGCTGTTTGAACCTTCAAACTCAGCAGGCGTTACCCGTACCGGTTTGCTGCTGCCATCAAGCGGTGTGCTGTATAAATAACGCTGACCAGGATCGTTTGGCGAGGCAATAAAATACATTACGTTTTTGTCTTCATTGATGCTCAGCATATCAATAATGTCGTAATCGCCTGGGGTTAGGTCGATAATAGTTTTGCCATCGCGCGATACACGATAAAGATGACGCCAGCCGTCGCGTTCGCTATGCCAAATAAAAAACTCACCGTCTTTTGACCAGTTGGCTTTATAAAACCATTCTATAAACGCATCGTCTTTGTCTTCTAAAATTTTAGTCAGTTGCTGCTTTTGCCAATCAAACAACCACACTTTGTTATGGCTTTGTGGGCGGTTTAAGTCTTGAATCATTAATTCATTACCGGTGCCTGCCCAGCTAATACGCGGAATATAACGGTCGCGGTTATCGCCTTCAAGCTCAGCCCAACGGGTTTGTTTATCAGCAAGGCTTACCACACCAACACGCACGGCAGAGTTGGTTTCACCCGCTTTAGGATAAGGGAATTCTTTAAGGGTAGGGTACAGTTCGTCAGTGTTGTTGATCATAGTGAAAAATTTAACGTCACTGGTATCAAGCTGCCAATAGGCGATTGATTTGTTGTCGGGGCTCCAACGAAAACCATCGGCAATAGTAAACTCTTCTTCGTATACCCAATCAAAATTACCGTTAACAATGGTGGCACTGCCATCGGTTGTGAGCGCAGTTACATCGTTACTACCAACCGCTTGCATATAAATATTGTTGTCGCGTACGTAAGCCACTTTTGAGCTATCTGGCGAGAACTTAGCAAACATTAATTTAGTTGGCTCAACGTCTTTACCACCAAGTTGCTGTAATTGGTTAGTCTCAAGGTTAAGTAACCAAAAATCGCCTCTGCTGCGCGAACGCCAAACTTGCTCGCTGTTGGTAAATACCATCAGCCATTTACCGTCTTTTGACCACTGATAGCTTTCGATTGCAAATGACTCGTCTGCGCCCTCTGGCAACAGCTTTTCAAACTCAACCAATACTTTACGGCCCGTGCCGTCAGCATTGTAAAATACAATGTCGTTGCCTTTTACGCCGTGCTCTTTGTCGTCATCGGCGTTGCTATCGTCTGCTTTTTCTTTTTCGCTTTCGCGCTCTTCAAGTACGGTGTAGCCGGTACCATCGTCTAGCCATTTAAAGTAAGTGCTTCGCTGGGTTTTAAATTCTTTATCTTTATAAATTTGCGCTAGGCTTAATGGATTATTCACGGTGCTCATCGCTGCATTATTGTTGGTTGTTATGCTGGTACTTGAACATGCTTGCAAGCCTAAGCCCGCAACAATGGCCAGTGCCAAGCCCGATATTTTGATCAGATTCATTGTTATTGTTCCTTGGGTCTGCTGACCTTTATAGATTAAGGCGCTTATTACATTTACTGTAACAAAATAACCTACACAATATCAGCATGCTTAACGCACAAAGCTATGGTTTAAACCCAAACTTTTATAATTAATTACCATGCTGGATTTTTAAATTCATCACTGAGCGTGTCGATTAGTGCTCTTACTGTTGCCGATAAATGCTGACGAGAAGGGTAAAGCACATATATTTTCATTTGGTTTAATGTCCATGGCGCTAATACACGCTGCAAGCGACCATCAAGTATATATTGATTTGCCAAATACGTAGGCTGTACTGAAATACCACCACCGGCTATGGCTGCATGAAGTAATGTGGTGGCCTCGTTTGCACTTAAATTGCATTTAACATCAACAGATTGAAACTCATCCCCGTTGTGTAAATGCCAAATATATCGGTCGAAGTTTTTATAGCCTAAACACTGATGAGCGCTTAACTGTTGTGGTGTCGTTATTGGCGGATAATCAGCAAGGTAGTCGGCTGAGGCCACTAATATAGATTCACACTCGGCAATAGGTTTACCTATTAACGAAGGATCAGGATTGGCTGCAATACGTATTGCCAAATCAACACGTTGCTCTATTAGATCTGTGGTTGAGTCTTCAAGATCTATGTCTATTTGCACGTTAGGGTGACGTTTCATAAAACGTGTAAATATAGGGGCTAATTGTGCAAAACCTAACGACATACTGGTCGCTACTCGTATTTTACCTGACAACTGTTGCTGGCTTTTAGTTTGTTCAACTAAACGGTTAGCCTGTGCTAACCATTGCTCTATTTCGGGTAAACAGGCCTCGCCGGCGGTGGTAAGCGTTACTTTACGGGTAGTGCGATGCAATAAGCGCGTATTTAACCAGGCCTCTGCCGACTCAATATGACGAGTAACCATAGGGCGTGACATTTCAAGCCGATCGGCAGTAGCAGTAAAACTGCCTGAGTAGGCAACATCCACAAAAACCTGCGCTGCGGTGAGTTTATCCATAGTATTTGCACGATTTATGAAACAATGATGCTAATTATTGGTTGTTTTTCTGAACATATCAAACCTTTATTATGCTCGCATTAGCAACCAATGATGAGAATACTATGAACCTACGCACTCTTTTACTAAGCACACTATTAGCCAGCAATATCGCTATTGCAGACGAAACCCCACTAACCCTTGATGTGTATAACGCTGACAGCAATAGCTTTCATGTTAATGCCACGCTGGTGTATGGCCGTACCGATGCAATTTTAATTGATACCGGATTTACCAAAGCAGATGCACTGCGCATTGCCGCCAAAGTAATTGACTCTGGTAAACAACTAAAAACTATTTTTATTAGCCAAGCCGATCCTGATTACTACTTTGGCGCTGAAGTGTTACAGCAGTTTTTTCCTGACGCAAAGATTATAACCACACCGGCAGTGCACCAAAAAATAGCAGCAAAGCTTAAAGGTAAACTTGCTTTCTGGACGCCAAAAATGGGGGAAAACGCCCCTAAAAACCCCGTCGTACCTAAGATATTTAATGGTAATAGCTTAAAAATAGAAGGCCATACCATTGAAATTCGTGGTACAGAGGGTGAGCATAATCATCGCCCATATTTATGGATCCCTGATAATAAAGCTATTTTAGGAAATGTGGCTGTATACGCTAATGTTCATTTATGGATGGCCGATGCACAAACTCAGGCAGAGCAAAATGCATGGGCAAAGCAACTTAATGAAATGAAAGCACTCAACCCTGACGTGGTGATCCCTGGGCATATGAAAGCAGGCACCCAATTAGATGCTGCAAATATTGATTTTTCAATCCAGTATTTAAAGGATTTTGCACACGCTAAGCAAAGTAGTGATAGCAGTAAGCTGCTGATAGATAAAATGACCAACTCATACCCAGAGGCTGTATTACCTATGGCTCTTAGCATTGGCGCTAAAGTTCATAAAGGCGAAATGAAATGGTAATTACTTACGCTTAACCACTGTAATAAATACAGTAGAACCAAAAAACACGCCTAGCAAAGTCTGGCGTGTTTTTTATTATTGCCACAAATACATACTGGCTCGTTTATTGGCAATATTTAATTCAAATACCTCAGTGCTTGCACACATAGCAGCGCCATAGCATACATGTAGCGGTAACAAGTGCTCTTCTCTAGGGTGATTAAAGCGTGCAGCTGGAGCTTGCTGCCATGCTAATAATTGATGTTCACGCTGTTGCTCGGTTAATGTTTGATCTGCGATTGTGCTTACCAACCAATTTTCAAATGCCTGATTTTGCTGGTTAACATCGTTTGATTGAGTAACACCAAAAGCGCGCATATTATGGAAGGTAAAGCCTGAGCCTATAATTAATAAGTTATCGTAATCAATACTTTGCAACGCTTTACCAATTTCAACATGCAACAGCGGATCAAGGCTTGGGTGCAAGGATATTTGCACACAGGGAATATCGGCCTCTGGATACATAATTTTTAACGGTACAAACATACCGTGATCGTAGCCACGCTGTAGATCGAGTTTTGAGTCAATATTGTGTGTTGTGAGCGCTTGTTGTACTAAATTAGCAAGTTGCGGCTGGCCAGCACAAGGGTAAGTTAATTGATACGCCTGCTTAGGAAAACCGTAGTAATCGTAAATTAATTTAGGTGTTGCTGAGGCTGTGATTGCAATAGGGGTTGATTCCCAATGTGCGCTGATCATTAAAATAGCGCTAGGCTTTTTGATTTTAGCAGCAACGGTTTGTAAACATTCCACCATATCTTTATGGCTTGGCTCTCCTAGCAGCGGTAATGGACCGCCGCCATGAGATAAAAAGAAAACATTTGCTGGTTGCGGCATACTTAACCCTTAATTGTTCGATGTGGTTATTATAATGCATGCTCAAATCACAATTAACTAGCCACAAAAATGCACAGCTAAAGTGCAAATTCTAAGAAGCTCTAGCAGTCATCAACCAAACCACAATACTGGCAGGGGTAACACCTTTAATACCTTGGTTTAATTTTTCGCAGCTGAGCATTTTTAAGCTGTACTGCTTTGCATAAATACTCTGTACCTCTGCCGCAGGCACACTGTATGGCGTGCCACTACGTTGAGATTGGTCGTAAATACAGGTGATCAATAATTGCGGTGCAGCATCACTTAGGCTAATCAAGTGTTGGGCATATTGACTGCGAATAGTGTAGGGTAGCGCGACTAAGGCACCGCGATCATATATTGCATCAACATGACCTAAATGCTCAACCGTTAAAGCAAACACATCACCGGCCCAAATACAGATCCCCAGAGCCTGATACGCAGTAAGTAGACCATGTGTCGTTATTTTTGGCGTAAGTGCTAATTCATCAAACAGTTGTTGAACAGCAAGCTCACTAAGTTCTACACCCACAACTTGCATGCCCTTATTGAGCAAGTAGTGTATATCAACTGTTTTGCCACACAAAGGTACAAACACACGACTATCTAGCGGTAAATTTAAGTTAGTAAAATAACGATCTAAACTCGGGTTTACATTATCGCCATGAAAGCCAACATCATTATTTTGCCAGCGCTTTAACCAATATTCTGCTTGCATAATAACCTCTCAAAAGAGTGACAGCGCTAATGCGCTTAGGTATAAACCCACACCAAACACTGCGTGCGATAAAATGCTTTTAATTCTAGCTGTGATTGGCTTTGATGTTTTAGCCGCAGCAATACCTAGCCCGAGAGCTGGTTGCATCAAAAAAAAAGGTATAACAACCGTTAGCACGCCAAAAAATAGAGCAGGCATTAAGCTTGGCGCTGTTAACCAATGATTTGGCAACAATAGTATAAATACCAATGCAAAAATAACCCCTATGAAGTAATGACTAAACCAACCAATTGCGCATTCATTAGGTTGTGCAGCGGTTTTACTAATAGCAAGGTGTTTCCACTTGCCGTAGCGCATTAAACATAGCCAGCGACCCACTATACAAAAGTTTAAAGAGTTAATACCAAACTTACTAAGTAGTAGCGCCCATACATCAAGTAATGCCGTAGCACCTATACCAATAATTATGACCGCCAACCAATCAATTGTTGAAAACATAATGTCACCCTTTGCTGAAAACTTAAGCACTATGATATATACTTGCAAAAACGTTAAATACAAAGATTTAATCAAACTTAAATTGCAAAAGTGGAATCATGTTAGACGATATAGTGTTGTTTGTGCACATAGTTCAACAAGGGGGCCTGTCTCAAGCAGGCGAGTATTTATCGCTCCCTGCGGCAACCGTTACAAGGCGATTACAACGCCTAGAGTCTCGACTGGGCCAAAAGCTGCTGCACCGCTCTGCGCGCCAATTTACACTAACCCAACAGGGAGAGGTTTATTACCAAAGCTACGCAAGTTTAGTTGAGCAGTTTGAACAAACCAGTCATCACCTCAATCAACAAAAAGAGCAATTAAGCGGCAAACTTAAAGTGCTTGCGCCGCTTAATATTTGCCATGGCTTTTTAAAGTCAATGTGGTTGTCGTTTACTAAAGAGTATCCTGATATCCAATTGGAACTTGTTTTAAGCAATCAACTTGAAGACATAATTAAAAGCCAAGCCGACTTAGCATTAAGAATCGGCCCACAAGCGGATTCACTTTTGCAACAAAAAAAACTCGGACAAGCAGATTCGATTTTGGTGGCTACCCCAATTTATTTAACCAATGCACCAGTGCTCACAGAACCAAGCGACCTTAAACAACACCGCTTAATTGGCACGACACTAAGAAATAAATGGCCACTCACTCACATTACTTCACGCGCAAGCTATACACACATGTGTCGATTTAGCAGTATTTATAACGATACTGGCTTTGTTAAATACCAAGTGGCTGATCATCAAGGAGTAGGCTTATTACCTAGATTTGAAATTATAAACGAGTTGGCAACAGGAGAGTTTGTAAGGGCATTACCAAACTGGCAAAGCCATAATCGCGAAATCTTTGCTATTTGGCCAAGCGGTCGTTTACTTAGTAAAAAAGCGGTTTGTTTACGTGATTACATACATAATTTTATTCAGCAACAGTTACCAGGGAGTTAACCATTTTTATGCCATCGGTATTCCATTTGCTTTGCTGTATGCTCAGCGTGTGATGGGCTTATTAACTGCGCAACTAATGCCAAACTCATATCAACTCCCGCAGAAATACCACCAGAGGTAGTAAATTTACCTTGTGACACCCAACGCTTATTTGCAACTACGTTTAGGCTTGGGAACATAGCAGCAAGATCGGCTTGATCTTCCCGATGCGTAGTCACCGTTAAGCCATCGAGCAAACCCGCTTTGGCTAATAAAAAAGCCCCTGTACACACCGAAGCAACGTGATTTGCAGAATCAGCCGCTTTTTTTACCCAGCTAATTACTTGCGACTTACTTAGCTCACCAGTATGAACACCACCAACCACAATAAGCAAATCAATAACCGGATGATCGGCAAAACTGTAATGGGGGTTTACACTAAACCCTGCGCGGGCAATTACTGGCGCTGCATGTTCTGCTACAAAAAATACCTGCCAGTTATTATCTGCTAAGCGCTTTGCCGTGCTAAACACTTCAAATGGGCCTGAAAAATCCAGTACTTCGGCATCATCGTAAATATAAATCCCAATGTTCATAACGTGTTTTCCTTGACTGCATCGAACATTAACTTTAACCATCTTAAGTCTTTTGCATCCAAATTTGCTTGTTTATGTAATGAGGGTTCATCGTAAACATCTTTATAAACATGACAGACAGCAACTTCTGTTAACTCACGCCATTTGTCATCGTTAAGTTCTGATAATGATCCATCAGCTAAATTAAAACAGCTTAAAGGATCATGCTCAGCTTCAGTCGTTCTAAGAGTTAACTCTAATTCTTGTAGAATAGGGTTGATCAACTGCAGCGTGTTTGCGGCCTCAAACTCTGTAATTATATTGTTTTGAGCTGCTTTTATTTCTTTTTCAAGTTGATACTGAGACAGTTTATCGGCAGAAGCACGAACATCATACTTATTCAGTAGGCCGGTGATGCTTGGCAACATAGCTTTAGCTGCAATGCCAGCTCCTAACAATGGGTTTGCAATAGCTGCTAAGCCGCCAACTAAAAGCATTCCGTAGGTGAGTTTTTGATCTAAAGCATCAATATCGTTGGCAAGCGACTGTAATGAGTTAGTTTGACCAACAGCTTGCTCACGCATAATTTCATCGGCACTGTTTAGCATATAGTGGCGAAGACCTGCTTCAGCGTGCTCATTAGGAAAATGAAAAATACGCCGCTTGGGCAAGTTATTAATCTCTGGTACACCTTTTGGTAAATAGCGCATGGTATGTAAAGCGAATTGATGTTCAGATAGTGCAAAAGGAATAACAAAGTAATGCTTTTCATCGAATGACGTAGGGGTTTGCGTACCAAAGCGCTCAAACGACGTAAAGATCGGCAAGCCATCGATTTTTTCTCTTGCTAAGACATACCCTTTATTAAATTCATCAAACAGTTGATCTGATGTTGATTTTAGCTTAGCGACTCCTTTATTTATAAAACCTTTCATCGCTATAAATTATCCTTCTTGTTACTTTAAACTGCACGTCTATATGATGACACAATAACGTTTAGCAAAATTATTCATCTAACTCTAATTGCGCTCGTTCAACGCTTTCTTTAGGCAATTCTTTTTGTACCGACACCCCTAATTCTTTAAACTCAGAAGCTTGTTTAATTAAGTTACCTTTACCGCGATATAACTGTGAAAACGCTTTATCGTAGCTTTCTTTGGCTTTATCGAGCTGTTTACCCACGCCTTCCATACTGGTTAAAAACCCATTGAGCTTGCTATAAAAACGCTCAGCACGATTAGCCAGCTCTTTTGAATATTTAGTTTGCTCTTCAAAGCGCCATAACTGTTTAACAATATTTAAACTGGTTAGCAGGGTAGTGGGGGTAGCAACCAGAATGTTTTTTTCAATGGCTTGTTGGTAAATGTCGCTTTGGTATTTAAGGGCTTCTACAAACGCGGATTCTATCGGTACAAACATGATCACTACCTCAGGGGAGTTAAGCCCTGGTAAGCGGTCATATGATTTACTAGCAAGCTCATTAATACGCGCTTTTACGGCCTCAACATGCTCTTTAATTGCTTGTTGAGCTTCTAGTTCATTATCGGCATTAACGTAGCGTGTGTATGCGTTTAGCGATGTTTTAGCATCAATCACTAAGTGGCGGCCTTGAGGTAAATACACCACTACATCAGGGCGCAAACGGCCGTCTTCGGTATTAAACGACACTTCTCGCTTGTAATCGGTACCAGCGCGTAGGCCTGCGCTGTCAAGCACATTTTCGAGCATGAGTTCGCCCCAATTACCTTGGGTTTTCTTTTGCCCTTGTAAGGCATTGCTTAGCTTATCGGCCTGATCGGTAATTGCTTGGCTTTTGGCTTGTAAATGTAATAGCTCGGTTTTAAGTGCTGCACGTTGCTGTAAGTCTTCAACGTGAATAGACTCCATTTTATCTCTAAAGCCTTTTAGCTCACCTTGAACCGGCTTAAGTAACTGCTCTATGCTTTCTTGATTGAGGGTTTTAAATTTTTGCGACTTTTCTTCTAATATTTGGTTAGCTAAATTTTCAAATTCTTTTTTAAGCGTTTCTTTACTTTGCTCTATATGGGCGAGTTGTTCACTAAAATGCTGCTGCTTTTGCTCAAGGGTAGTGCGTATATTATTAAGCTCTACATCGCGCAGGTTGTATTGCTCTCGCAGAACGGTTAGCTCAGCTTCGGCTTTACGCCAATATTGATTATAAAGTTGGCTTTGCTTTTCTTGCTCAGTTAAACGGGTTTTAAAATGCTGAGACTGATCCCGCTGCTCTTGATGTGTAAGTCCTAATAAATCGTGCTCTTCAACCAACGCGGCATATTGGCTTTGTGTTTGCTCATGCTGGCTTTGTAATAACATTAACTGTTGTTGTTGCTCATTTACTTGGCGCTTTATTTTTTTGCTTAATTGCATTGATACAACACCACAAATAGCCATGCCTGTTATAGCGCCAGCACTTACACTTAACCAATCTAAATGGGATAAAAACGAAGTAAACATAAAATAAACTTTTAAAATTTAGTGACATGCCATCATAACGAATAACGCTCTTTAGCAGTAGGGGTAACGCACTAAATTAAGCGCATAAAAAAAGCCAGCTATTAAAGCTGGCTCAATATTACTTAATCAGTAATCAAACAGGGAAATCAACATGAAACTTGTATAACAACACATCACTACAAGCATAATAGTAGACGCGTCCTGATTAAATTAGTTCAAAATAATTTTTAAAAAAGTTGAATTTAGAGCATAAAAAAAGCCAGCTAATAAAGCTGGCTCAATATTACTAAATTAGTAAATTAGTAATCAAACAGGGAAATCAACATGAAACTTGTATAACAACATATCAACTACAAGCATATTAATAGACCCAGCTATTATTGATTAGTTCAAAAATATTTTAAATAAAATTGTTTAAAATATTCAGGCAAAAAAAAAGCCAGCGCTGAACTGGCTGGCTTAATCATTACTATGTCTAGTAACTACTATATGGGATATCAACATGAAAACTTGGAGAAACTGCAATTTAACCAAGCTGTATTAATAGACGCCCACCATTCAAATAAGTTCAAAAAATTATTGTTAATTTTTAACTTTTAATTAAAGACAACATTTGTTGTTCATCAAACTGGGTAAAACTCATTGATTTTTCGGTAAATAATGCATCTACAAGCGCTTGTTTATCTTGCTGCATTTGAAACACCTTTTGTTCAATAGAGTTAGCCATAATCAATTTATACACAAATACCGGATTAGTTTGACCAATACGATAAGCACGATCGGTCGCTTGCTTTTCAACAGCTGGATTCCACCAAGGATCAAAATGAATAACGGTATCGGCTTGGGTTAAATTAAGCCCTGTGCCACCTGCTTTTAAGCTAATTAAAAATACCGAAGTAGTGCCACTGGTGAATTCGTCTATCACTTTATCGCGATGGCGCGTTTGCCCAGTTAACATGCTAAATTTAATGTTAAGTGTATTCAAACGCTCGGCAATTAAATCAAGAGCAGAGGTAAACTGGCTGAATATAATCACCTTACGGCCAAGGCTGAGCATTAAAGGTAAATGGCTTGATAACCATTCTAACTTAGCACTAGCAGCGTCGGTTTCTGGCTCAATAAGTTTAGGATGACAACATATTTGGCGAAGTTTTAATAGTGCCTCTAGAAAGGCGAGTTTACTTTTTTGCACGCCTTGCTCGGCAAATAAATCAATGAGTTTTTCTTCAAGCGCATGTGTTATGCCTTGGTACATGTCTTTTTGTTTAGGCTCAAACTCAAACTCTTTAACAAGCTCCGTTTTTTGCGGCAGTTCTTGAGCCACTTGGGCTTTAGTCCGGCGCAAAATAAACGGCATAATTAGCGCTTTTAACTGCTCTGCACGCTCAATGTTACTTTCGCGCTCAATAGGACCTTGAAAGTGCTGTTTAAAGTGTGCCTGGGAACCTAGTAGCGAAGGCATAGCAAAATCGAGTAACGACTTTAATTCAAATAAATTGTTCTCAATTGGGGTACCGCTTAAGCAAAGCTTAAAATCGGCATTCAAACGTTTAACTAACCGCGATACCTGTGCCGTATCATTTTTAATATACTGCGCTTCATCAAGAATAATGTTTTCAAAATACAGTGGCGAATAATAAGCAATGTCGCGTTTTAATAACGGATAGGTTGTTAATATACACTGTGCTTGTGCCAAGTGTTTCAACGCATCATTACGGTGTGCACCAAAAATAGTGGTCACTTTTAAGTTTTTAGCAAACTTGGTAATTTCGTTTTGCCAATTACTCACTAAGCTTGTTGGGCAAACAATAAGCGTAGGGCCAGCCTGCGGAGTATTATAAGAACTGGCTAAATAAGCAATCACCTGCAAAGTTTTACCCAAGCCCATATCGTCGGCTAAAATACCACCTAGCTGATTACGCTTTAAAAAGTTAAGCCAAGCTACGCCTTCTTGCTGGTATTCTCTAAGCACCACAGAATCGTGTAAGCCATGAATGGCGATATTGGGCGATAACAATGCGTCATTGCTTAGCTCATCAAGGTAGCGCTCTAATGAAGGATCATGTAGCTCAACATTAATGGCTGTGTGCTTAACTAACTCAGGTAAGTATGAAAGTGGAATATTAAATTCGTCGCGCGTTTTAATAAACTCAAATCGCAATTTAAACTCAATTAATAAATTAAACGCAGCCTTATCTATAACTCCAAATTGACGGCCAACGGGGTAGTAATAAAACAATTCGCTTTGACGATTTAACGATTCAAACAGTTTATTATTTACATTAAATAAAGTGGCCACTTTGGTATCGTTAAGCACAACTTTGCAATGCATTTGATGCCCAGCAGCTCTGTTTACATGCAAGGAAATTTGGTTTTTAGTATCGGCAATATTTATTTTGCTCATTGATACTTGCCAGCCACGTTGCTTAAAGCTTGGTAACACCTCATGCGCTAACCAGTGTAAGTGAATAGCCGATTCCTGACTAAAAATAAACTCGCTGTGTAAACCCCCTTTACAAAAATCAAAGCCTAAGTTGACCAGCTCGTTGGTAACGGTGTTTTCAAATGCACTATTTATTAGTTTTTCAGGCGCTGTACCTGCTAAGTAGTTTTTATTTTTATACTTAAACGATAACGAAATAGCCATTACTGAGCCCGACATGCTAACTTTAAGTACGGCATTACTCAACGACTTAACAGGCATGCTTAGTGCATTAGTAGGATGGGGAATAACACCGGCACCAAAATTATCAGCAAGCTGCTTATAAATTCGATCAAAGTTTGTATCGTGTAGTGCAGGTATTGTTTGTAAATGAGCAATTTCGTCAGCACTGAGCGGCGTGCGAATGCGGCCTAGCTTGTATTTATCTAAATCTAAGTAGATGGGCGGCGTAGTTTTAATTAACGCCCAATTAGGAATTTGATCAAGATGAATTTTTAACTGGGTGACTTCTTTTTGTTTTTCCCAAACAAAATTTAGGGGTAAGCCAGGTTGCGCTTTTATAGGTACTCGGGAACGCTGTAAAAATAATCGTTCTGTAGCTAGTAACTGCTGCAGCGCGTTAAAGCCCCATTGACCTTTGAGTTCAATATTACCGACCGCATTTTGCGAGCGGATCCAGCTGTATAATCTAAAATCACTTTCTAGCAGGTCGCTAGGGGTTACAAAACTATTAAGCTGTTGCTCAGTTAAATTGCGACCTAATGCATAATTATTATTTTTATCGTAGTTGGCAATTTTAGGCGTTAAAAATACTTTATCGTTTTCAATATCTAATACAAACAGTAACACTTGTGATGGATGAGCTTGATCGGTGTTTTTAAGCGAGCTGAGTTCGCTAAACCAGTCATTAATAAAATAGTCTTCGCCGTATTCACCTGAGTGTTCAATTTTAAGTTTTAACAAAATTGCAGCCAAATGGCGGCATTTAGTTTTAACATTACAAGTACAGTGAGTGTCGACTGAATAGCCAGTTGGTAATTTACTGATCTCAATTCGTTGGTTAAACGCAATGCCCTTATCGCCTTGCACAGTAGAATCAACAACAGAAAAATCAGCATTATGTTCTAACCAACTTATTTGGCCGTTTTTATAATACGACTTACCTTTTGCTAACACCGCGGGTTTAAACAATTTTTTTATGAATCGCTCAGAAAGAGGAAACTGGGTAGCCTGCTCATTTTTAATTTCTTCAAAAATAGCCATTAAATCATTTTTTGATAAGTTAGCAGACATGTCACTCAAAGTATTAAAATTTAAAAACAATTTTTCCAGTATATGCCTTATCAACGCTGAGCTAAAGCAATATTATTTTTAAAATAAACTGGTTGGATCTGATTGGTTAGTAAAAAATTGGTTTATAAGGATTGTTTAATTTTGCTCACTAAAAAAAGGCGTTTAAATTACAAAATAAAAACAATAAATTAACTTAATAGAGAGGTTTTGCTAGGAGTAGATCAGGTTTTTACTAACAAGGTAGCAATTTAATCAAATAGAGTAGGTTTAGTTAGTAAAGATACGATCCTTAGTAGTTTATCGGGCTTTATTTGCTTTTTATCACCACGGAAGATCAGATTTTTACTAACTAATTAAGAAGGCTAGATCACTATTTAACTAACCTCCCCCCTTTACAGATCACGATATTACTAACTAATTAAAAGCACTTAATAGTTTAGTAAGTTGTTCTAAGCGCTTGTCTGTCATCACTTTATTATTAATTTTTATTGAAACGTCACCACTTTTAAGGTTACGTTGCACACTAATAAAGTCGTTTTCAAGCACAGCCTCACGCTTTAATGCTGTTTTAGGCTCTGCGGTTAATAGTTTAGTGATCAGCATAGCGCGCTTGTCGTCGGCTTCTAAGGCGTTAACTTCATCATTGCTTGCAAGTGCTACAACTAACTCGTTAAATGCAACCTCGTCTCGCTCCTTTGCGTTAATCAGCTTTTTAGCGACTTCTCTACCAACATGATTAGCTGTTGGGTAAAGGGCTATAACATCGGCAGATATTTGCTCATACGCTTTAATCGCATCCGCAATGGCGGTATGCGATACCCCTTCAATAACGGCAATCTCGCGGTACGATCCTTTTTTGCCTTGTTGAATGAGTTCGTTTCGAGTTTGCTGATACGCTTGACCTAACTCCCAAAGACTTGGAGCAATGTATTGATCCGAAGAAACTGCTAACACTTTAGCATCTTGCTCATTAAAATCACTTGAACTCAAAACAAGATAATCTGCACCAGCCAAAATACAGGCTTTGCGACGTCTTGAGCCTGCAAGAACAAGACTCATATCACCTTGATCCCAAAGCAGGGCGGGGTGCTGATTACGTCCATCTTCTTTAATTGCAGGAAGTATATCGGATACCGACTTTTCGTTTAAAAGCGCTTGTACACGGCGATTTTTACCATAAACCTGAGTCGATTTTTCAATCTCGTTATGAGCAATCACTTTACAAACCAAGGTAATTTCGCGATTAGGATCGCTTGGCGCAGGCATACGAATAACATCGCCTGCATTAGCTTGCTCTAAAAGAGCGTCTAAGCTGCTACTGCCAACAGCGGTTGCAAAGGGATCTAAGCGGGTGTCATTTTTACGTTTTTTAGCCATTTTTAGTCAACATCCTTACTTAGGCGTATTTAATTTTGATTGTGTAGATTGCCAATTTGAACGAATTAGCATTTCGAGTTCGTCTACAACATCTTTGATATTTTCTTGTGCGCGCATTAACGATTCTCTACTCGCTAAACTGTCAGACGCTTTTTGATCAAAAATAGTATTAAACGAGGATGAACTCGCAGTAATTGCTGAGCTGTGATTAATAGGGTAGCTCATGACTTGGCGACCAAAGGCGCTTCTTACGTCTTTAACTATGTCACGTTGTGAGTGATTACCTTTTACATAATTGGTAACCAAAAATTGCATAAAGTCCCAACCATCGTGACCAAGAGCTGCAACGGTATGATAAATCTCACCTAAACGTTTTAAATATTTATTATTAGCATCAAAGTCTACCGCTTCAGGATGAACCGGTATAAGCATCGCTGTAGAAGCCATTAATGCATTATAAAACATAAAGTTAAGAGTAGGCGCTGTATCAATTAGTAAAATATCAAATTCATCTTTTACTGGCTCGATAACACGCTCTAACAGCTTATGGTAATGGCGAGTTTGCTCATAGTTTGAGGTGTCTTTAAGCAACGTTGCAGTTTCGTGTTCAAAATAAAAATCATCCATACCTGAGGGTAAAACACGAATATTAGGAATATGAGTTGGTAAAAAAGAGTTTGAAACAAATTCAGACCAGGTTTCTCCTTCTTCAAGATCAATGCAGTCACGCATTAAATCACCAACAGTAATTGGATCGGGCTCAGAAGATGGGAAAAAGCTAGATGATGACCCCTGTGGATCTAAATCGACAATGCCAATTCGGTAACGCTTGATGTTAGTAGTTGCAAGTGCTGCAGCAATATTAACCATGCTCGTTGTTTTACCACAACCACCTTTTAGTGAATTAATAACAATAACTTGGAGTTTGTCTGTCGGTGCACGATGATCGGGTTTTATATCCATTATATCGGCCATGGCAAAAATATTAACCAACGTATAAGCGTAATGACCGTTTGCACCGCGTTTTATGTTTAAATCGTCAAAATCACCATTGTCATGGCGTCTTTTTAAGGTACGATTATTACAACCAAGTAAATCAGCAGCGGCTTTTTGGGTGTAGGTTCTTAATTCTTTTTCTTCAGATTTAAGATGGGCGCGGTAATGTTGAATACGTCCTTCTAGTGATTTTTCAGCAACTTCTGCGGTTGCTTTCAAAAGTCGGTAGGTATCTAGCGCATTATTATTGATAGACATACTTTATTCCTCAAAGTTAGGCGTTTAGTATAATGTCCATTCAATTAGCTGTAAACAACTATTTAAGGCGACATGCATTTTAAATACATGACATATAAAATAATTTTACGCCTTTAATATTGCTTAGTATAAATAAAGAAGTTTAAGTATGGTTAAATATATAAGGTATTAAAGGCTAAGGCCTTAAAATATACATATAACATTATGATTTATATAAACAATGTTAAAAAAACTGGATCAGTATTGTACGTGGTTAAGATCAGATCCTTATCTACTAGCAGATCACCTTTTTACTAAGCAAATATTTAGCAGCTTAGTTACGCACAGGTTAAGCACTGAGTTACTCACAAAATAGATGCTGTAGATCATGTTTTTACTAAGTAAATTATAAAGTTATGCACCCACCATCAGGAATAATAAGCGGTTTAATTAGTATAGATCTGATCTGTAGTAAGTACAGATCAGATCTATGCTAACTGGAACTAAACTTATCCACAGGCCTCTCATTTTTACTGTCATTTGTCGTGCTAAATTTAAAAAAAAACACTTTGCAATGGACAAATTTATTCTTCAGTTAGTAAAAATTCGGTTTATTAAAGCCTAGTTAGTAAAAACCTGATCTGAAATCTCATGTTTTAACTTTTTCTTAGTAAAATATTGATCTGTGCATTTTATTTGAAGTCAGATCACTTTTATACTAACTTAAACATTTAACTTTTGTGGCTTTATGTGTTGTTATTAGCTGTCACAATAAAAACGGAAATAAAAACCATGAGCCGAAAGGTCAACATCTCGGTAGATAACTTGCCCGATACACTTAGGGGCCAAATTCACGGGGTGGAAAGTGCAATTGATAACGAAAGCTTAGCACTATTTACAGATAATAAAGATGTGCGAATTTCGATAGAAAATGCAGCCCATGGGTTACGCGCTTACTCTAACACATTTAACCATTATGATCTGTGGGGACGCTTTGTTCGCTCAGGACATAAAAAGCTGCCACTTGAAGAAGCCCCTAAAAAAACCATAATTACACGTAAGATATCTGAAAAAGTAGACGGTATTTTATACGATGGTGAAATTAAAATAACACCGGCTGTGGTAAGTACTCGTAAAGATGGTGAAGACGTAGAATACTTAGTTTGGCCATCAGATAGAGAAGAAAAAGTTGAGCGTGCACTTATTCGCCTTGCTTCAAAAGGTAAAATAGTAAAAATTAATTTTAAGTCCGGTATTCAATATGCCGTTGTGTTTTCTATGAACGAATTAGCACAAGAACTTAAAGCGGTAGGTCAATCTATGCCTTACCCACAAATTAAAGAATCGCTCGAAGCATTACAAGGTTCAAAACTTTCTTTTAAATATTCTGCTACTGACACTAAAAACTCAGATATTGATGATTCGTTCTACGAGTCGAATATGAACTTTTTATCGTCTTTACACTTTAGTGGTAAAAAAGGCCAAGGCGGAAATGTTAAATGTGTAGCGTGTTTAAATGCGTTTGTTCATAACATGATAGATAACCTTGAATATAAAGGTTATTATTTTAATAGTGCTCAAGAGTTAAAGCGCGGATTATCGCGTTGGATGATGCTACGTTTATATCATTTATGGCGCTATGCTGCCCCAGGAAAAACATACCATTTTAGACTGCTGTCTATTATGGAAAAATATGGCTCTATCTATTCAACTGATGATATTACCGAAAATAAATTAAAAGCACTGCGCCGTGATATGACTACCACGATGAAAGATTTAATAGAAAAAGGAGCAATATCTGAGTACAGCATTACTAATGTAAAAGATGATAAAACAGGTAATATTGTAGATTACACTTATGAAATGCACCCATCTGATCAGTTTTGTGATGAGATACTGGCATTAAATAAACATAACAAGCGTATAGAGATACAAGGTGGTAAACGCATTGTTGAAAATGCAGTATTAATTGATGAAGATAAGCTGGAAGAAATTGTAGAAAAATAATTATATTAATTTTTACCAGTAGTTATATTAAAGGCCACATTAAGTGGCCTTTTTAACATAATTACTTTGTTACTTGTTCTAAATATAAACGGTCTACCAGAAAGTCATACTCACGTTTTCGTGGATGTGATAACGGTTTTTCGTAACTCGGCAGTTGGCCATACTTAACATCGGGTTGTGGGTTTATAAGAATAAAAGGTAAGGCCGCACTAACATGATAACGATTTTGAGCCGTGTATCTTACATTAACTTGTGGGCTAACTCGGGTAGGGCGCCTAATTCGTAATTTTTCTTTTTCACCTAGACTGGCAACACGAACTTGCTCTTGAGCAACCAATGATTGCCATTTTTGCTGATCAATCATTCTTGGGTTTTTATACCCAGCGGACTTTTCGAGCATTTCAAGAGCCATCTTTTTTGTGAGTGTTTTAGTTGCGTGTTTATGCATCCAAGTAAAACGAACTGAAAAAGGGGATTCGCTTTCGCTATGAATTTTACGATAAGCGGCAAGCGTAATTAAATTTGGCATAGCATTATGTACGGCTTCAAATCGAGCATCGTTATTGTCTATCGCCAAAATACAATTTTTAAATGCCGCTTTTGCATTATTAACTTGAGCAATCCGATCAATAATAGCTTGTTTATTAGCGTCTTGTATAATTAATAAACCAGGGTGGCGCTTTAATACGCGACTACTCAGACCAGGCTTTTTATACATATCAGAAAAAGAATTTAAAATAGCCTTATGTGCCAGTTCCCCTGTAATTTTAGATACTGCAATCGACTCGGGAATTATATTTTCATCCACACTGCTTATTTCTGGCAGTTGATAGTATTCAGCTTTAGCAAACCCATACTCTTTAAGTTCCTCAATTAGCCTAAGCGTTAACTCATTGAGTAAATCAAACTGACTTCTAATTTGTACCTTCGTAACCATAACACCAACAAGAACACATCTTACTATTTAGTTATTTTCGCAAATAACCTTTTCTTTTGGTAGTTACTTTTTAAATATTATTCTAATGCCAAGATTGAATTCAAATCAGATTAAGTATGATGTGTTCTTTATTGTTGGTGTGATCATTTTAATAATAATATTTTCTAACTAACTAATAGTTATATATAAACGCAGTATGAAGTAGTGGGTATAACCAGCAGAACTACTCAGCTAGCATATATATTTGAAACTACATAACTGACGGCTGATATATTTAATTTTAACTGTAAAGTTAAGAATACATATAGTTGATTTAAGTATGATGTGTTCCTTGTGTTAACATTATCTTATACAGCTTAGCTAAGTGGCTACAAGCAAAGCTTAATAAATACCACTCTTACTATTTATCCTACTGTTTTATAATGTATTAGTGTTCTTTATTTATATATTTATTATCAATAAAATAGTTAAATCATAGATAATAATCCTATTTAAATTTAACTAATAACTAAATAATTCGTAAATAGTCGATTTAGTCCTTGAACAAAGCCCTCTGCATACGTTAATTTCAATACATCAGGTAATAGGAATGAGGAATGAACATGCAATCGTGGAACCCAAATAGTTGGAGAGAACTGCCAATACTGCAGCAGCCACAGTACCCAGATCAAGACGTATTAAAATCGGTTGAAGGCCAGCTTAAAAGCGCACCGCCTTTAGTGTTTGCAGAAGAGACTAGAAGTTTGTTTAAACAACTTGAAGATGTGTGTGAAGGCCGCGCATTTTTACTTCAAGGTGGTGACTGCGCAGAATCATTTAGTGACTTTAACGCTGCAAATATTCGCGATACATTTAAGACCATTTTACAAATGGCTGTAGTACTAACCTATGGCGGTAAATGCCCAGTTGTAAAAATTGCACGTATGGCAGGTCAATACGCTAAGCCACGCTCAGCCGACTTAGAAATAATAGACGGTGTTTCGTTACCATCTTACCGTGGTGATATAGTAAATAACTTTGAGTTTACTGAAGAAGCACGTATTCCAGACCCCCAGCGTTTAATGACCGCGTATCATCACAGTGCGGCAACACTCAACCTACTACGTGCTTTTGCACAAGGTGGGCTTGCTGACTTACATCAGGTTAACCGTTGGAACATGGGCTTTGTTGCTGCTAATCCACAAAAAGCAAAATACCAACAGCTGGCAGATAAAATTCAAGACGCTTTAGAATTCATGGAAGTATGTGGTATTAATTCAACTATAGCGCCAAGCTTAAAAGAAACAGATTTATATACATCACACGAAGCGTTATTGCTAGGCTATGAAGAGGCATTAACCCGTAGAGACCATTTATCAGGCGACTGGTACGATTGTTCAGCGCACTTTGTTTGGATTGGTGAGCGTACACGTCAGTTAGACCATGCTCATATTGAATTCTTTAAGGGCATTAAAAATCCAATAGGCGTTAAAGTTGGCCCAGGTATGGATCCTGACGAACTTATCCGTTTAATTGATGCACTAAACCCAGATAACATTCCTGGCAGGTTAACGCTCATTACACGAATGGGTGCAGATGTATTACCAGAGAAGCTACCAGCGCTTGTTCGCAAAGTACAGCAAGAAGGGCGTAAGGTAATTTGGAGCTCAGATCCAATGCATGGCAATACAGAGAAAGCCAGCTCAGGTTATAAAACTCGCAGCTTTGATAACATTATGCGCGAAATTAGTCAGTTCTTCGCTGTTCACAAAGCTGAAGGCTCATACGCAGGTGGTGTTCATTTAGAAATGACCGGACAACACGTTACTGAATGTACCGGTGGTGCATACGGTTTATCAGATGATGACTTAGCGCAGCGTTACAAAACTCAATGTGACCCTCGCTTAAATGCCGACCAAGTATTAGAGCTTGGCTTTTTAGTTGCAGACCTTTTAAAGGATGCTCGCAAGTAATACACCTTCTTAAAATGTTAAAAGCCGCTATTATTTAGCGGCTTTTTTGTGTCCTGGGCGCAATTACATGCTTAAATCACATGTTAGTTTGTTAGTACTTACGGCGCTCAAGACCTGTATCAGAAATGATTTTTGCTGAGATCTCTTCAACAGAATGGTGGGTAGAATTTAAATGAGCAATTTTATGCTTCTTATAGAGCATTTCTACTTCGCGCACTTCAATACGACACTGTCTAATTGATGCATATTTTGAATTTGCCATTCGTCTATCTCTGATCGCAGCCAGTCTCTCAGGGTCTATAGTTAAACCAAACAGTTTATGCTTATAAGGCACTAAGCACTTGGGTAACCCTTCGCTTTCTAAATCATCTTCTGTGATCGGATAGTTAGCCGCTTTAATACCGTATTGCAGGGCTAAATAGAGGCTTGTTGGCGTTTTACCGCTTCGACTAACGCCAACTAAAATAATATCAGCCTCAGCAAAGTTTTTAATATTACCGCCGTCGTCATTCATTAAAGCATAGTTAACTGCATCAATTCTAAAGTCATAACTTTTTTCGTGTATTGAATGGGTTCTATGTACTTTAGGTACTGGGGCAACGTTTAATTCGCTTTCAATTTTTTCGCTATAGGTTGTTAAAAAGTCATACGAGACAGCATCTGCAGAGCGAATAATTTCCGATAATTTATGGTTCACAAAAGTAAAAAACACTAGAGGCTTCTCACCTTGCTTAGACGATGTGGCGTTAATAAGCGCTTTGATTTCATGCGCTTTTTCTTCGGTTTCTACAAAAGGAATTGTTTTATGATTAAATTCGACAGGAAATAAAGACAAGGTCGCATGACCAAACACTTCAGATGTGATTGCCGTACCATCTGAAATATAAAACGCAGTTCTCATAAAGCCTCTTTTTTATTACATTTAATTTTAAAATAAGTGTATCACGGTTTACGTGAGGACGTTTGCCAGTGTAGAATGGGGGCGACCTTTATAAAAGGTTTTCTTTCTTAACTCTCACAGTTAGTACTACAATTTGTTTTTTGGAGAAAGATCCGTGCAAGAATACGTTCTCTGGTATCAAGAGCTTGGTATGCAAGATGTTCCTCGAGTTGGTGGTAAAAATGCCTCACTTGGTGAAATGATTTCAAACTTAGCTAACGCAGGTGTGCAAGTCCCAGGTGGTTTTGCTACAACCTCAGACGCTTTTAACGAGTTTTTAGAACAATCAGGACTCAACGCAAAAATTCACGACATTTTAGATACTCTTGATGTTGATGATGTAAACACACTCGCCAAAGTCGGCGCCGATATCCGTCAGTGGATTATCGATACCCCATTCCAACCTAGTCTAGATAAAGCAATCCGCGATGCATACAGCCAACTTCATGGTGACGCTTCTGCAGATGTTTCATTCGCTGTTCGTTCATCAGCTACTGCTGAAGATATGCCAGACGCCTCGTTTGCAGGCCAACAAGAAACGTTCTTAAACGTTGTTGGTATTGATTCTGTAATGACTGCTATTAAACACGTATTCGCTTCGTTATTTAACGACCGCGCTATTTCTTATCGTGTTCACCAAGGCTACGATCACCGTGGTGTAGCGTTATCAGCGGGTATTCAACGCATGGTACGCTCTGATAAATCAGCATCAGGTGTAATGTTCAGTATTGATACTGAATCGGGCTTTGAAGATGTAGTGTTTATCACATCAAGCTATGGTTTGGGTGAAATGGTTGTTCAGGGTGCGGTTAACCCTGATGAATTTTATGTTCATAAACCAACGCTACTTAAAAACAAGCCAGCTGTAGTACGTCGTAACATTGGCTCTAAAGCCATTCAAATGATTTACTCTCAAGACAAAGCTCATGGCAAACAAGTAGAAATTGTTGACGTAGACTCAGCACTTTCAAACAAATTTTCGATTACAGATGAAGAAGTGCAAGATCTTGCCAAACAAGCTGTAATCATTGAAAAACATTACGGTCGTCCAATGGACATCGAATGGGCAAAAGATGGTAACGATGGCAAACTATATATAGTTCAAGCCCGTCCAGAAACTGTTCGCTCAAACGAAGACACAAACGTAATGGAACGCTTCCAACTAAATGGCAGCAGCAATGTTGTTGTTGAAGGCCGTGCAATTGGTCATAAAATTGGTAGTGGTGTTGTACGTGTACTTGACTCAATCAAAGAGATGGACCAAGTACAAGTAGGTGACATATTAGTTACCGACATGACAGACCCAGACTGGGAACCTATTATGAAACGCGCGGCTGCGATTGTTACAAATCGTGGTGGTCGGACATGTCATGCTGCAATCATTGCACGTGAGTTAGGTATTCCAGCCGTTGTTGGTTGTGGTAATGCAACAGACTTAATTAAAGCTGGTCAAGAAGTTACTGTATCATGCGCCGAAGGCGATACTGGTTTCATCTACGAAGGTATTTTAGACTTTGAAGTACTTACTTCACGTGTTGATGAAATGCCTGAACTTCCAATGAAAGTGATGATGAACGTAGGTAACCCAGATCGCGCATTCGATTTTGCACGTTTACCACATTCAGGTGTTGGCCTTGCGCGCGTTGAGTTTATCATCAACCGTATGATTGGCGTTCACCCTAAAGCGTTATTAAATTTTGATGCACAAACAGATGCATTAAAAGCAGAAATCACAGACATGATTGCCGGTTACGAATCACCTGTTGAATTCTATATTGGTAAACTAGTAGAAGGTATTTCTACCTTAGGTTGTGCGTTTGCACCAGAGCGTGTAATTGTTCGTATGTCTGATTTTAAATCAAACGAATATGCTAACTTAGTGGGCGGCCAGCAATACGAGCCAGAAGAAGAAAACCCAATGATTGGTTTCCGTGGCGCTGCACGTTATATCTCTGAAGACTTCCGTGATTGTTTTGCACTTGAGTGTGAAGCTATAAAACGCGTAAGAAACAGCATGGATATGACCAACATCGAAATCATGATCCCATTCGTACGTACCCTTGAAGAAGGTAAACGCGTTATTGAATTACTTGAAGAACATGGCCTTAAACGTGGCGAAAATGGTCTTAAAGTAATCATGATGTGTGAGCTTCCGTCAAATGCATTAATGGCTGAAGAATTCTTAGAATACTTCGATGGTTTCTCTATCGGTTCTAACGATTTAACACAGTTAACGCTTGGTCTTGATCGCGACTCAGGTTTAATTGCTCACCTATTTGATGAGCGTGACCCTGCAATCAAAAAGCTACTTTCTATGGCTATTAAAACAGCCAAAGAAAAAGGTAAATATGTAGGTATTTGTGGTCAAGGTCCTTCAGATCATGAAGACTTTGCAGCATGGTTAGTAGAGCAGGGCATTGACTCTGTTTCGCTAAACCCAGATACAGTACTAGAAACATGGTTATACTTAGCAGACAAACTTGCTAAGTAAGTTACCTCGTTAAAAAATGCCAGCAACTGCTGGCATTTTTTATGGCTAAAAATTAATTTTTTGCTAATTTTTTATCTAAGTAGGCACATGAACGAGTCAGTGCTTTTTGGCACCATGTTAAATACCCTCTAGCTTTAGGGTAATACATAGAAAAGCAGAATAAGCCTGCAATAAAAAATATTAACGATGGCCCTGGCACCACAGCAAACAATAATCCGAGTAAAATAAACACTGTTCCGCTGATCTGCATTAGTAGTTTTTTCATATAAACCTCATAGTAGGCGTTTAACTTGATTATAATTGCAGCTGCTCATATATCGATAAAAAGAGTGTTACAAACTGTAAAATCTTCAATTTCTATTAGCCATCGCCATGATATAATTACACAAATGCATTAATAAGCGCCGCCATGATAGCAACTATTACACAACAAGATGCCGCGACCGAGCTTGTCGCAAATTATTTAAATACTATAAAAAATCAAGGGTTTACTGGAGATACAGACGCAAGCTATGCAACCAGACTCACAGCGTCAACCGATAACAGTATTTACCAGCAGCTTCCGCAAGGTGTTATTTTTCCTAAAAGCGAAAAAGACATTCAAGTTGCTCTGCAAATAGCATCGCAAGACCCTTTTTTATCGTTAACTTTTGGTCCTCGCGGTGGCGGCACAGGAACAAATGGTCAATCTTTAACGCCTGGTATTGTGGTTGATTTATCACGTTATATGCGTGAAATCCTCGAGATAAACGTTGAAGAAGGTTGGGTACGAGTTCAAACCGGTGTGATAAAAGATCAACTTAACGACTTTTTAAAACCGTATGGATTTTTCTTTTCACCCGATTTATCTACCAGTAACCGCGCCACTATTGGCGGCATGATCAGTACTGATGCATCGGGGCAAGGCTCCTTAGTTTATGGCAAAACCAGCGACCATGTTTTAGGGCTAACCACCTATTTAGTTGATGGCACTGCAATGTCTACCAGTCCGATAGACATTGAAAAAGCAAAAATAATTGCCGATCAGGAATCCTTAATTGGCAAACTCTACAAAACAGTATTAGACATATCACTTAATGAACGCGACGCTATATTAGCCAAATTTCCACGGTTAAATAGATTTTTAACCGGTTATGACCTAGAACATGTGCTAAGTGAAGACTTACAAACTTTTGATATGAGCCGCTTAATAACAGGATCAGAAGGCTCTTTAGGCATAGTTACTGAAGCAAAATTAAACCTAACACCTATCGCAGAATTTAAAACCCTCATAAATATAAAATACGACAGTTTTGATTCTGCGCTTCGCCATTCACCATTTTTAGTTGATGCCCGCGCAACTTCAGTTGAAACTGTTGACAGCAAAGTATTAAATCTTGCTCGTGAAGATATTATTTGGCACTCAGTATCGGACTTAATAACTGATGTACCAAATAAAGATATGCAAGGACTCAACATGGTTGAGTTTAATGCCGTATCTCCAGAAGATATAAAAGACAAAGTAGACACATTATGTAAATTATTAGATGAATGTGTAGCTAATCAAACTAATGGTGTTATTGGCTATCAGTTAACCAGCGATAAAAGCGATATACTAAAAATTTATGCAATGCGTAAAAAATCAGTGGGTTTACTAGGCAATGTAAAAGGCAGCCAAAAACCTCTCGCATTTGCAGAAGATACAGCCGTTCCACCAGAAAATTTAGCCGATTACATTGTTGAATTTAGAGCACTACTTGATAGCTATAATTTACAGTACGGTATGTTTGGGCATGTTGATGCGGGCGTTTTACATGTTAGGCCAGCACTGGATATGTGCGACCCGGAACAAGAAAAATTACTGCGCACTATTTCAGATGAAGTAGTAAAACTCACCGCTAAATACGGTGGTTTAATGTGGGGCGAGCACGGTAAAGGTTACAGAAGTGAATACGGTCCTGAATTTTTTGGTGAGCATTTATTTACCCAACTACGAAAAATAAAATCGGCGTTTGACCCAAACAACAAAATAAACCCCGGTAAAATATGTACCCCGCTTGAAAGTGAAGACTCACTAGTTAGCGTTGATGGGCAAAAGCGTTCTTACTTCGACAAGCAAATTTCTATTGATGTTAAGACCAGTTTCAACAATGCAATGACCTGTAATGGTAACGGCCTGTGTTTTAATTATGATGAAAACTCGCCAATGTGCCCGTCGTATAAAGTAACTGGCGATCGCCGTAATTCGCCAAAAGGCCGAGCAGGGCTAATGCGTGAATGGTTACGTCTTCAAGAGTCAAAAGATGTTAATTTACTCGAGGTTGAAAAAGAGCTAAACAAAGGTGAAGTAATTACTTGGTGGGAGCGCTTTGTTCATAGCAGAGAGAAAAAACAAGGCGTTTACGATTTTTCGCATGAGGTAAAAGCCTCAATGGATGAATGTTTAGCGTGTAAAGCGTGTACCACGGCTTGCCCAATAAAAGTAGATGTGCCAACTTTCCGTGCCCGTTTTTTAAATTATTATCATAGTTATTATGCCCGCCCACTCAAAGATTACTTAGTGGGTAATATAGAAAACAGCGCACCATTAATGGCAAAATTTGCCAGAGTTATTAATCCAATTGTAAAAACATCATTAGTTAGTAGCCTCATTAAAAAAACGGTTGGCTATGTTGATACCCCGCAGTTAAGTATTCCAGCACTCAAAAAACGTGTAAACAAAGCGCAAACATTTAATTTAGAATTACTTAAAAAGTTAAGTGCCAATGAGCAAAATGATTATGTGTTAATTGTTCAAGACCCATTCACCAGCTTTTACGAAGCAGAGTTGGTTGAGAGTTTTATTACCCTAATTACTCAGCTTGGAAAAAAACCAATGCTGTTACCCTTTAAACCCAATGGTAAACCTCAGCACGTGAAAGGTTTTTTACATGAATTTAAGCTAACAGCAAAAAGTGCCGCAGAATTTTTAAATCAGCTTAATGATATTAATGCACCGCTAGTTGGTTTAGATGCATCGTTAGTAATGTGTTATCGCGATGAATATAATACAATTTTAGAAAATAACCGTGGTGACTTTAATGTGCAACTTGCGCATGAATGGTTAGAAACACTATCGTTCAGTACTTTAGAAGCTAAACAAACTGATACTGAATTTACCTTGTTAAGCCACTGCACCGAAACGACCGCGCTACCAAAAGCCGCAAGTGTGTGGAAAAATATTTTTGATCAGCTTGGTTTAACATTAAACACCACAAATACTGGGTGTTGTGGTATGGCCGGTACTTATGGTCATGAAGCACAAAACCAAGCAAACTCTAAAGCACTTTATGAAATGAGTTGGAAACCTATCGTTGATAAAAATAAACCTGAGCAACTTTTATCAACTGGCTTCTCATGTCGTAGCCAAGTAAAACGTTATGAAAAATTTAAGCCTAAGCATCCAATAGAGCTACTGGCAGAGTTAATTAAGTAAAATCTTGGCGCATAGTTTATTATGCGCCAAAATTTGAGTTTAATTTACTGTTCTAACAAGCCTAGCAGCTTGTGGATATTCTATATACGCAGTATTACCGCCGCCGATGTCATCATACTGGGTGGCTAATGTACCTGTAAGAAAATCAACTTTCCATGCAATTGATGAATAATTAGAATCTATAGAGGAACTCCAATACATAGCTATAAATCTTGTTTCATCGATAGAGTCTTTTCTAGATTGAATTGTACCAGGGAAAATATATTTATTTATAGCTGGACTATGACAACTATGCTCTATAATTGTCTCTAGTTCTTTTACATTTGGTAAGCGCCAATCTGTGTAACTAGCAAATGTTTCACTTTCAGCTATGTTTAACGCATTCCTCCATGTTAGTAGGGCTGATGAAGTATCACCTGAACAATTATTACTATCCCAAGTTTGACCTAAGCTGCATCTCATCCACATTAAATTTGTTTTTATGTCAGTAACTGTTCCATCACCATTGATACTAAAGCGCTCATTTGGGGTTGTCTTAATAATGCTTTCTGAACATTCTTGTGCTTTTGCTATAGAAAACGTAAATAGAGTTATAAATACAATTAGTAGAGTAGAAAAATTTATTTTTTTATTCATGTTATATCCCTTTAATTTTAATTTGACTTATTGATTTTTAACCAATCGAATATGACTTGCTTTTGTTTTAGACGTTTCTACTATAAAGTTATCTAAAGAATATTCATCACCAAAATTTGGTGGTGGTAGGAAAAAAATACCTATAGCAAGGTTTTGTTCGGGATAGGGAGTCACCTTAGAGGTCGCAGTCCAAAAAGGAAGATTAAAAGAAGTACTTGGGAAAAATGAGGTATCTATATTAGGAGTATTATCAGCTGCGGAAATTCCAAAGTCTCGAATTGATAATAATTCAGTTTGCGTTGGTAATCGCCAATCATTTTTCCCACAAAAATTTTGTTCATTAACCATATTAATGTATGAATAAGAATCACAGCTATCAATAGAACACACACCTTGGTTCTTTAAACCAGGATAACCCGCATTTTTTGAAGAGTCTGGATCGTACCAACTATATGTATGCTTTGGATCATGAAGAGCTTTTTCACTCGATTTAACCTCCCAAACTAATCCAGTAACGTTATCAAGTACACAAGACCAACTCTGTGAACTTTTATCGACTGGGTCTCCATTACTATCAAGTTTAGTAAAACTAAAACCGGCCTTTCCATCTTGATCATAGTTACTACTAATATCACGTCCAGATTGAGCATCTTCACCAACACTAGATTGACAATTCGGTAGTAACTTCCCCTCAGCATCGAATTCCTTAGCGCAGCGCAATAGACCAGTATCATTTATTTTACTGTTAATCAATGGCTTTATTGCTATATTTACAGTAGATATATCTGTTAGTCCTTCAGCATCTGTAACTGTTACTTGGAAAGATAGAACTGTTGATACAATTACAGAAGGTGCTATGAATTTTGCTTTTTGTTTATTTGAATTATTTAATTCAATTATCAACCCTGAATCATCAATTTGACTCCAAGTGTAAGTTAACAAAGAAATGTCATTATCATCACTGCTCAGTGAAGCATCTAATTCAACTGTTTCACTACTAATTGCAAAGTACGATTCACCTGCACTTGCTGTTGGTGGTTCATTTATATCGTTTATTGTAATTAATACAGTATCTTCGATCGAGTTATTAAAATTGTCACTCACTGTAAATTTGAACTCTAGCACTTCAGTATTACTAACAGCAGGAGATACAAAACCTGTTATTTTTTTATCATTATCATTAAGCGTAACGGGGGAGCCTGATATTTGAATCCACGAGTAGGTGTGTGCATTATCATCAATATTAGTTGAACCGATTAATTGCACTTCTGAACCTTCCTCGACTATCTGATTGGAGCCTGCATCTACGGTTAAAGGAATAACTGTTTTTTTTACAATTATTTTTACTGTATCGCTTGTTTGTGCATCAGAGTTATCTATAACAACTAACTTAAACTCTAATTCAGTTTCTTCTTCAAAGCTCGGCAGAGTAAAGCTTGTTTTTGAGGTATTATAATTTTGAAGATTAACTTTTTTACCCTTAATTTGCTCCCATAAAAATGAGACAATGTTACCGTCTTCGTCCGAAGCAACGCCATTTAGATTAACTACTTCATTGCTATTTACAATCTGGTCTGGACCTGCGTTAACAGTTGGAATTATATTACTATTCTTAGGCTGTTCTTTATCACCTCCACCACTACCACAAGATGCAACAGAAATAACAATAGCTACATTCAAAATAAACTTAACAATTTTATTCACTTAAATATCCTTATAAAAATAATTAGAAAATATATTACCACAATTTTAAATAACAGTGTTTACGCTTTTTTATTTGAAAAACTGTCTGCAATCGGTTTTGTACTAATACCATGAATAAATACACTAAATAAAATTGTGGTCATAGCAATGGTCGCAATTTGAAATTTATTTTCTATTTGTGTATCAATAACCATTAAAGTAAAAACAATCGAAGCCAATCCTCGCGGCCCAAACCAAGCAAACGTTAAACGCTCTTTTATTTTTAATGACGTATATTGCAGTGACAACATAACAGGAATTATTCTGATCAGTGTTGTACTAAGTAGCGCATAAATTATTATTTCAGTATTTAATTTCGGGATCACTAAATAAGCACAAACAAAACCGAATAAACACCAAATCATTAAAGAGGAAAAGTCAGCTATATGCTCTGAGTCTTCAATCAGCTCTTTGTTTATTTTGGTGCTCGCGTATTTATCAAATAAAAGCCCCGCTACAAATACGGCAATAAATCCACTTCCATGAAAATATTGCGTAAGTGAAAATACAGCCATAGCAAAACCCAATAGTAAAAACGGGCTAGTGTTTTGGGCAAAGTAATGTCGCTTCATTGCAAAGTTTAAACACGGAATAAAAACAGCAATACTTGCAAATGCAATTAATAATGCAACTCCCAACTCTCTACCAAATACACTTAACGTTTGTGTTGCAGTAATTGCAGATTCAGGATTTTTTGCGAGCAGAATAAATATTAAAAATATAGGCACACATAAGCCATCGTTTAAACCGCTTTCTGTATTAATACCTTCGCGTATTTTTTCAGGAACTTTTGTATTGCTTAATAATCCCTTACTTAACGCCGCATCGGTTGGGGTTAATATAATTGCGATAAGTGCTGCTTGAATTAATGAAAGCTCAGCAAATAAAAATAACGCGGTTACAATCCCGAGTAATAAAGTTAATGGTAAGGCAACAAATAAAAGTAAACTTGGGTATTGAAAACTATGCCTTAATACTCCTAATTTTGACTTTGCTGCATCGGTAAATAAAAAGATACTGAGCGTTAATTCTATAAAGGGCAGTAAAAACCGTAAGCCATTTTTAAAATTTTCACTTTCGTTCGGAGCTATCAATGCTAGCAGCATCCCCCCTATAACAAAAAACATCGGCCCAGTAATTTCTGTTTTTTCTAATTGGCGTAGTGTTGTAGAATAAATTAAAAATAATGCACCAATAAGAGCAATAATTAAGTATTCCATTAAATCTTCCTTTTTATTCCAGACTTTGCCCGTTCTTTAATATTTGTTTGAATATATATTTGATCGGTTGTGGCTATTTTTGCGTGGCCTAAATCTTCAGATAAATGTTTTAAAGGTCGAGTTTGTGCGTCATGCGTTGCACCGGTATGTCGAAGCCAATGTGCAGTGGCCGCTTCTAATTGTTCCGCGTCATCTTTAAAGCCATCATCAAGTAATGACTGCTGAGCAATATCAAAACTTTGTTGTACTAAACGTCGAATTTGTCTTACTGTCATACCACCTTGGCCACGAATTTTATGCACTAACGGGTCGGATTCGTCAACACGGGGCAGGGCAGGTAAACCACGGTATAACCGATAACGTTTTAAATACTCAAGAAAATCATCACTTAAAGTTACATCTCGTAATTTATTACCCTTACCCATTATACGTAAAAACCAAAAGCCATCGTTATCTTGCCAAAAATGAGACATAACAGGTGACCATTGTGGACGTTCTGATAATTCTGATATACGTAAATATAATCCTTTTAAACAGGCGAGGGTAAAAAGGTTTCTTTCATACTCTGGTTTTTGTTCGCACAGATCACGCGTTACACCAAATACGTATTCCCATTGAATATCGCTTAATGTATCGGGAATTTGTATTTGTGATTGTACAACCAAGTAGGGGCTATTTTTCTTAACCACAGGTACAAAGTTAGCGAAGGTTTTTTCTTCTAAAATAGCGAACTTGTAAAATACATTAAGTGCAGTAAACATTGCGGATAATGTTTGCTGACTCGCAATAGATTCTTTTTGCATGAAAGGGCGCCAATTTTGGTTTAACCGACGTACTCCTTGCTCATCTTTATAGCGCCACTGCACCGAAGTTGATGCCCACTTTTTATCCGGCTCGACCATAAAATCAACATACGCCTCAATATCTTCACGCTTTAAATCGAATACTGATTTTTCAGCTATAAGCCATGACCACAAATAAAATCGTTCTAATTCATTGCGAAAACGACTATAAGTTGCTTCTGATTTTCGGCCATAAACATATAAAAACTGGTATAAAAAATTTAGATCGGCCTTTGATTCAGTTACAGTCAAGCTGACTTGCTGTATAAAAGAGGCTAGTTCTGGATATTCTGATTGCAGTGTATTATCTTCAAGATGAGCTATTTGATAACGTAATTGTTTTAATGTATCGACCAGAGCAACAAGCATAATAGTAAAATATATAAGAAAATAATAGACTTATAGATTAACCTTAAAGTCCGATACTGTCTAGTATTGGACATAACGAAATTTTGATATTTATGCTAAATGCAGATTTATTAACCATATACCTTATTAAAGGAAAAATCATGAAAAAATTACTTCTGTTGAGCATGTTAGTTATTAGCGTTTTATTAGTAGGTTGCGCTACTACAGGCAGTGCTTCTCCTGGAGAAAAACGTGCTTTAGTACAAAGTATGAAATCGAATACATTAACTGCTTTATACGAAAAAAAACCAGATGTTAAAACTCAAATTGCAAACTCTGCCGGTTATGCTGTATTTGATAATGCCAATGTAAACGTTATTTTAGCCAGTTTTGGTGGTGGGTACGGTGTAGTAAAAAATAACCTAACCGGAAAATCTACCTATATGAATATGGGCGAAGCTGGTTTAGGCTTAGGTTTAGGTGTTAAAGATTTCAATATTGTGATGGTTTTTCACGATCAAGCAGCGTTAAATAGATTTATTAAACATGGTTGGGCGTTCGGTGGTAATGCCGATGCTGCTGCAAAATACCAAGATAAAGGTGGCGCTTTAGTTGCCGAAGCTCTTGCTGACCAAGTTACTGTTTACTCTTTAACCGAAAGTGGCCTTGCACTGCAAGCTGTTTTAAAAGGCACTAAATTTTGGGTAGATTCTGAGCTAAACTAAGCTATCAAAACCCTATCATAAGTGGGCTAGTTTTATGGATTACGCCCACTTTAATTTAATTCACTCAATTTAACATAACGTAATTTATGGGTAGTTAACTATCAGCTATCAGCTATCAGCTATCAGCTATCAGCTATCAGCTATCAGCTATCAGCTATCAGCTATCAGCTATCAGCTATCAGCTATCAGCTATCAGCTATCAGCTATCAGCTATCAGCTATCAGCTATCAGCTATCAGCTATCAGCTATCAGCTATCAGCTATCAGCTATCAGCTAAAATAATTTTACGCTTATAGAATCCAATATACGATGTTTATTATTCTCTTTTCATTTTTTAACGAATAGCAGAAAACATGTATAAAACATTTAAAGCATAAAATAAAACTTAGAACACTTATTTATCTGACCTAAAAAACCAGCTTTTAAATATAATTAAAACTTAAACACTTTAATATAAAGGCTTACACTCTTTCATTTATATCACTTGAGATGGTTATTTTAATTTTTAAAGTTAAATTAGTTATATAACTTCAAATCAAAGTTATCAGCATTTAATTTATTATCAAACGCTTCAGCTAATTTCTCAGTTTCACTAAACACGGTGTTCCAATATTTAATACGAGTGTCTGCATCAAGATCGGTAAAGTCGTTTCTGTCTGGAATTTTTCCATAAGGTAAGCCGGCTATAAATTCTTTTGATGGGGTGATCATCACAACGTTGTCGTAATTTTGTGGTGCTACTTTACGTTTTAAGTTTTTATCAAACCACCCTGCTTTTGGCTCGCTATTAAAATGCGGATACAAAATTAAACCTGGATTATTAATTTTTAAATCAAAGTGGTAGTCAATTATTCCGCCATCGCGGTAAATTCCTGGTGGCGAACCGGCAATATTTTTTATACCTTGCATTACTAGTGGTATAGAGCCCGATGCCAATAAGGCATCTTTCAAATTTGTTTGAGTAAGTTCAATGTTTTGTGTTTTAAACTTATAACTGTCGGTAATACTTAAATTACTATTGGGCGCGCCAAAAATAAAACGCTCGTACTGAGCGCCTAATAATTTACGATTAACGCGGTTAAGCATATAACTTTTTGATAAACCCAAAAGCTGTATTAACTTATGTTCGCTGGCAATAAACCCGTTAGATTTTGCGACAATAAAATGCGCTTTAAAAACAGGATTATTTATAATTTCAGTAACGCCATCATCACCAAATACATCATCTAATAATGCGCGGGCTTTTAGTGTAATTTCAGCGGGCGTTGGTTTATTACTAGAATATCGGGTTTGTGAATACGATTTTGCTAACCGCTTAATGGCTGCAACTGGATCGTTTTGTGCAAAACAGGCTGAACGAAAAGCCCCAGCAGATGAGCCAATTAAATTAAGCGGTTGGGTGCGATGTTTAAAAAATTCGCCAAATATATATTTGTCTAAACCAAATAAGGTAAACCATTTAGGGCCACCACTTGCCCCTAAAAAAGAGGTAAAAATCTCGGGTTTAAAACCTTGTTCGTTTATTATTTTTGCTGCAGTTTTACCCGCATAAATGTCGATCATCTAAAAATACTACCTGTAGAGTCGCAGTTTAATGTTGTTAAAGCCAAATTTAAAAATGAATACTTATGCAACAACAAGTTTAAACTTTAATCTTAATCCCAAATTCCGTCTTCACATTTGCCCTGCACTTTTACGTTTTTTACCTTAAACTCAGGCTCTATGCCTTTGTCTCTTTGTGCGTGGTAGTCGTTAGTAACAGACAAAATAGTCGGTGTGAGTAGTATAATAGCGATTACGTTTACTACTGTCATTAACCCTAGAGCAATATCAGCTAAATCCCATACTTGTTTTAAGGTGGCTGATGCGCCCCACAACATCATTGATAAATAAAGCAAAGTATAAATACTGCGCCCTACTTTGTTATCGAGCTTAAATAAGTGGAGGTTACTTTCGGCGTAGGCGTAGTTAGCAACTACCGAGGTAAAAGCAAATAAAGTAATGGCAGCGGCTACAAAATACACGCCGCCTTGCGCTAAGTGTGAGGTCATAGCGCTTTGTGTTAAGCGTATGCCTTCCATTTCACCGCTTATATCTATATCGGCCAATAAAATAATAACCGCGGTACAACTGCACAATACGATGGTATCGAAAAACACCCCTAACATTTGTATGTAGCCTTGTGTCGCTGGGTGGTTTGGCATTGGACTGGCACTAGCCGATGCATGCGGCACACTTCCCGCGCCAGCCTCATTAGAATATAAACCGCGTTGTATACCATTTTTAATGGCTGCACCCATGGCGCCTGCACCAGCTTCTTGCAAGCCAAACGCTGATAAAAATATATCTTTAAGCATGGCAGGTACTTGGGTGAAGTTAATCAGTGTAATTACTACAGCAACAAGCACAAACACGATGCCCATAACAGGCACTACTCGCTCGGCGAATCGGGCAATGGCTTTAAAGCCACCTAAAATAATAGAGCCTGCTAAAAGTGTGATCACAACACCTGAGTAAAAAGTGGGTATTTCAAATGCGTAATTTAGTGCATCAGTAATGGTGTTGGTTTGCATGGCGCTAAAGGTAAAGCCGTAACCTAAAAACAAACAGGCGGCAAACACAATAGCAAATGCACGACTGCCTAAGCCTTGTTGAATATAATACGCAGGGCCACCTCTGAATTCGCCATTGCTGTCGCGAATTTTATATACCTGGCCTAAAATACTTTCTGCAAATCCGGTTGCCATACCTAGTATAGCAATAACCCACATCCAAAAAATGGCACCGCTACCACCGAGTGATATAGCCACAGCCACACCGGCTAAATTACCTGTGCCTACTCGAGCACACAGCCCAGTACAGAGCGCTTGAAATGATGAAATATCGTTTTTATTACACTTACTACTGCCTTTTAGCAGGCTAAACATGTGCTTAAATTTAACTAATTGAATTGCTTTTAAGCGTACTGAAAACCATATTCCGGTAAATAGGAGAATGTAAATAAGTACTTGCCCTTCGCCCCATAAAAGGCCATTGACACTTTTTACTACGATATCGAACATGGGCTAATCCTTTTGTATTTATTATGTTTTTACTCAGCGAGTAGTTGAGTAATTTGCATTTAATAATGCATGTTAGCCATAGCTTAGCGGAGCTAAGCTGCCTTAGAATGTTGACTTAGAGGTAGGTTATTTACTTTGCAGGTGTATACCCGCAATCATGCATCTAACCGAACCTCCCGCCGACTCTATGGTTGGTATAGGTAACGGAACAAGTTTAGCTGTTTTTTGTATTGCTGCTTTTTGCTCGGTTGTAAGTGCATTAAACGCCGTTTGTGAGAGGGCTAAAATACGACCATTTGTACCTTGTAGCTCTATTGCATTGCCGCAAAAGCTATTTATTTGCTCATTAGTTAAGTTTATTACTTCTAAATGGCTTTGTATAAAATGGCTAGTTAATTGTTTGTGCTGACTATTTGGCACCATATTTAAGCTGATCATGGCAAACTGTGTGGCTACACACATCAATACATTAGTATGATAAACCGCAGTACCTTGCTCATCGTAGGCGTTAAACACAACAGGTTTTAGCTTTAATTGCTCGCATACTGTATTAACTACAGCTTTATTAGTGCGCTTCGATTCTACTGCATAAGCAAGCTTATGGGGGTGGTCAATAACAAGCGAACCTGTACCTTCTAGAAATGCATTTTCTTTCGATAAAAATGAATAATCAGTCACAGAAAACACTTTATAGTGATTAGTCAAAAAATCAATAATATCTTTTCGATATTCTAACCTTCTGTTTTCTGCGTACATTGGGTACATAACTAGCTCGCCACTTTGATGGGTAGAAAACCAATTATTTGGAAACACAGAATCGGGCGTGTGCGTATGTTCGTCTTCAAAAAGATGAACTGTTACGCCCTCGTTTTGTAATAATTTGACCGCATTAGTTACTTCGTCAAAGGCAAGCTGACTCTGGTTTTGTGAGTTGCAGGTACTTTGAAACGTATTGTCTAACATAGTTTGTGGGTTAGATGTAAAGTGATGCGGGCGCACCATCACCACCGCTGTCGGTGCTTGCTTTATGTGGCTCATGCGACTTGCTCTTGCTTAGTTGCTTTTGATGTTTGTACACTATTAAGTACCGAAAATAAATTACGCGGATCAGCTCGTTGTGTAATTAAATCAAGTAGTTCAAACTCACCCGCAACCACCAGCGCGTCTTTAATATAAATCAGCGCGGTAAAGTCTTCGCTCGCAAAACCTACCCCATCAAAAATAGTAAGCTCGTCGTTACTTGTACGCCCAGGTGTTTGTTTATTAATTACTTTATGAAACTCGGTCACTGCAAAGTTTTCGGACATTTGCTGGATTTCGCCCTCTATTCTGGTTTGCGGCTCATACTCTACAAACACATTTGCGCGCCCTAACAATTGCGAATCAAGCTCTGTTTTACCAGGGCAATCGCCACCAATCGCATTAATATGAACACCTTGCGGGATCATATCGCTGGTTAAAATAGCGACATTTTTTTTATCGGCTGTGCAGGTTGTAATAATGTGCGCACCTTGTACGGCTTCTTCTGCGTTATTGCATATAGTCACATTTAAACCATAGCCACTTAAGTTGTTGTAGGCTTTTTTAGAGGCGTTTTTATCAATATCGTATAAACGAATGTGGGTAATGCCTAATACGGCTTTAAAAGCCAATGCCTGAAACTCAGACTGTGCACCATTACCAATTAATGTAAGCGTTGTTGAGTCTTTGGGTGCTAAATACTTTGCCACAAGCGCCGATGTAGCCGCTGTGCGTAAGGCCGTGAGTAAGCACATTTCGCTGATCATAACCGGATAGCCGCTATCAACATCCGATAAAATACCAAACGCGGCAACGGTTTGAAGTTCCTTAAAGGTGTTTTTTGGATGACCATTTACATATTTACAGCTAAACATTTTACCGTCGCTTACGGGCATAAGCTCTATTACGCCATCCGGAGAGTGCGCCGCATAACGTGGCGATTTATCAAATTCGTTCCAGCGAGCAAAGTCGTGTTCTAATCTTTGGGTAAGCTCAAGCAATACGTTTTCTATTCCGACTTTAGTTATAAGTTTAGCCATTGCCTGTACGCTAACAAATGGAACACCTTGTTTTGGCTCTGCTATAAAATGACTCATAAACACCTCTTTAATGACTATATAAGTTAATTGAAATAAGTTTATAGGCCAGAGGTGACAGTTAAAATGCCAAAAGTTTATACAAATAATGTTATTTTTTAGCAAATTGCTATGCAATAAAGTACAAATTTAGTAATTTGTAATAAACACATAACCCAAGGCGTTTTATGACCCCTTACATTTACGACTCCTTAGATAACGCATTAATAGCCGAATTACGAAAAGATGGCCGCGCTTCTATTTCAGCCCTAGCCGATGTTTTAAAGGTGTCACGCGGGACGGTGCAAAATCGCTTAGACCGTTTAGTTTCATCCGGCGCTATATTAGGCTTTACGGTGCGTGTACATGAACACATAGAAACCGAGGCTGTAAGAGCAATAATGATGGTGGAAGTGGTGGGAAAATCTACATCGCAGGTAATTAAAACCCTGCGCGGCATACCAGAGCTAACAAAGTTACATACAACCAACGGCGCTTGGGATTTAGTGGCTGAAATACAGGCTGCAAATTTAGGTGAGTTTGATGGCGTACTTAGACAAGTGCGCGAAATAGAAGGCATTTTAAATAGCGAAACCAGTATATTATTATCATCTACTTAGGTTTTATTAACGCCATGTTTTACTTAAAGTATTTTAGGCAATACTCGGTTTATTTATTAGGTAATGGAGTAGGCAATGAATAAGCTTTCTATTCGGTATTATTCGCAAGATATAAAACGCCACCAGCACAATTACCATCAACTTGTTTTACCCTTACACGGTGAAATTTTCATAACGTTAAATAATGACTTTAAAACAACAGTTAGTACGGGTAGTTGTATCGTTATAGAGAAAAACCTAGTGCATGCCTTTACGGCCGATGAAGCCGCACGTTTTATTGTGGCAGATTTAGACGCGCTCCCTGAAAACCTTATTAACCTTTTATACCCTAAAATCTCAATAGATAGCCGTTTATTAAGTTACTTACAGTTTATAGAGCAGCAACTGCTCGTTGTTAGCGATGAAAAGCTTACTAATTCAACCTTTGATTTATTTTACTTATTACTTTGTAAGCAAAGCAGCCACAGTAATATTGATAAGCGAATAGATAATGTAATAACCACTGTTAAGCAAAATTTAGCCTACCCCTACACGTTAAAAGAGCTGGCCGATATAGCCTGTTTAAGCGTTACGCAATTTAAAACTGTGTTTAAAAAAAGTACCACTATGAGTGCACTGCAATATTTAACTATGTTGCGAATGCAGCACGCTCGCGCCCTTTTAACCCATTCAGACTTACCGATTGCTTTAGTAGGCGAGCGCATTGGTTATAACGATGCCTCTGCGTTTAGCCGCCGGTTTAATTTATACTTTGGGCAGCCACCTAAAGCGTTTGCAAAGCAGTAATATAGATAACTTAAACACGAAATAATAAAGCAAGCTCAAGCAGAGCGTAGGTTAAATTACGTCATAGCAAACAATAACACCGTCTTTTTAGCACATTTTTAAAAAGCTACATTGATACACTCAGTAAATAGTATTTACGGAGGGTAATTAATGGCAACACACATAGGTTTTTTAGCAATATTTTCGTGGGGGCTTTTAGCTTTACTAGGTAATTTAACCAAAGCGCTCCCTGCTTTTCAGTTGCTTTTCATGTGCTTTGCACTCTCTTTTATTATTTTATTAGTAAAGCGTTTTGCATCAAAACAGCCTTTATTAACCCCTCCTAAGCTTTCTAAAAAACAAATGATAATAGGTGTTACTGGTTTATTTGGTTTTCACTTTTGTTATTTTATGGCTTTAAAGTACGGCCCCTTAATAGAGGTAAGCTTAATAGTGTATCTTTGGCCATTATTACTGGGTGTATTTGTGGCTACCCCTGGGTCTAAATTTAAAGCAATATTAGGCGGATTACTGGGGTTTTTAGGCACGCTTAGTTTAATTACCGATGGCAGTGGATTATCTATCAATAGTGAGTATTACTTAGGGTACTTTTTTGCAGGTTGCTGCGCGGTACTGTGGTCTAGTTATTCTTATTTAATGTCGCAATTTGATAGCCATGTAGATGACATAGGCTGGCTTTCACTTATTGTGGCAGTGCTTGCCCTTTTTGCACATTTTTATTTTGAAACAACCGTTATTAGTTTGTCTGTTTCACAATGGCTATGTGCTATTTTATTGGGATTAGGCCCAGTGGGTGGTGCATTTTATTTATGGGATCATGGCTTAAAATTTGGTAACCGATCGCTATTAGCCTCATTGAGTTTTTTAACGCCGGTGCTCTCTACCTTTATTTTAATACTCGCCTCGCAGACTCCCTTTAGTTGGTCAGTATTTATAGCTTTAGCGCTTATTTTATTAGGGGCGGCGATTAGCAATAAAAGGCCATCGATAAGTTTAAAAAAAGCATAGTTTAATTTTATCAACGCTTAAACTTAAGTGGTAATTTAAGTTTAAGCGTTGATACACAGCTACATGGCGTAGCTGTGTGCATAATCTACTATACGTGTATTTTGGCTTTTTAAATAAGCGCGGCCTGCTTTTACACCTAGTTTATGATCAAAGCGTAAATCATCATTAGAGCTGCCTAACAATTTGCTATGTAGCTTTTCGTTAGCAAAAATTTGAATAATTTCAGCATCATCTGGGGGATTAGCAATAAATTCAAGCTCGTCTAGGTATGCTTGCTCGTGTTGAATCAAGTAATCAAGTGTTTTTGGGCAGTAGCCCGATGCACATGCAAATGTTCTAAGCTTTTGAACCCATGCAGTTTGCGCTTGAAAATTCTCATCAACGGTTCTTATTACCACGATTTTTCGTGCGCCACGGTTATAAGCTTCGCGTACAGGCAATGGCGCAGCTAAGCCGCCATCTAAATAAAAATCTTCATTCGATTGCTCTGCAGCTAAATGTGCTTCGTTTGCCGCTTTTGAGCCTAACCAAGGAGTGAGTTGAACACCTTGTTTATACAAAAAAGGTAAAGCACTTGACGCTTTTAATAGCTCTCGCCAGTGTTTGCCATCGCCAGTAGGAGATAAATAATACGGTTTACGATCACGTGCATTGGTTGTAGTGATCAGTAGTTCTCTATCACCAAGGCTATTTTTTGCCGTTTTAAAGTCTAATGCTCTATTAACCTCAGTGGTTTTTTCGAAATACCAGTCTAAGTCAACAATGTGTTTACCCATTAGGCCTCGACCTAACTGAAAAAAACGTTTATGACGCGAAAGCCCTCTGATCAAGCGTTTTGCGTAGCCTTTTTGACGCGCTAAATAACTGGTTAAATTTTGCGAGCCAGCAGAGGTGCCTATAAATAAATCAAACGGGTCGTAGTTTTGCTCTAACCACGCGTCAAGTACACCGGCTGTAAATATCCCTCGCTGACCTCCACCTTCAGCAATCAATGCAGTTTTGGGGTGCATAGGCTTATTGAATGTGTGTGGAGCAACATTTATTTGAGATTTCACGGTGTACCTCTTAGTTGTTAACTTAACGGAATATGGTTTTATTTTAACGTGCTTGATTAAATCCTTAAAACAGATTAATTGAATAAGTTCGATTGAAAATATAAATCATTTATTTGTACTCAATCTTTATTCGATTCTCTATTTGGTTATTAGTGTAACTATGGTTGCGTGTACGCTTGCTTAATAAACAGCTTAGTTCTTTATTTCCATTAGTATTTTTAACGCACGATGACGTTTTTCATCGTCATATAAATCGTTGGTGAATATAAGCTCATCGACCTCTAATTGGTTCACGATCATTTCTAATTTGTGTTTAATACTCGCTGGCCCACCAGTAACACTTAATCCTAAAAAGCTCTCAACATGAGTGCGCTCTTGTTCGCTCCATAAGCCCTCCATTGTTTCAACTGGGGGTTTTAACCACAACTCATCGCCTCTGATTAACGACAGTACCCGCTGTTTTGAAGTGGTTGATAGATATTGTGCTTCTTCATCTGTATCGGCAGCCACTAAAGGTAATGCCAACATTACATAAGGCTTAACTAATACACTTGATGGTTTAAATTCTCGTTTATACAAGGCTATTGCATCATGTACAAAACGCGGTGCAAAATGCCCCGCAAATACATAGGGTAATCCTTTTTGCGCTGCTAACTGGGCACTAAATAAACTTGAGCCTAACAGCCAAATAGGTACATTAGTGTTTTCACCGGGTATTGCTCGTACACGCTTAGCCCCATCGTATGGGCCTAATAGTGTTTGTAACTCGCTTACTTCATTAGGAAAGTTTTCAGCGCGGCTAATGTCGTTATTTAAGGCGCGACTTGTCACCGGATCGCTACCTGGTGCGCGCCCTAGCCCTAAATCAATTCGACCAGGATACAAACTCTCTAAGGTGCCAAATTGCTCAGCCACAACTAAAGGCGCATGATTAGGTAACATAATTCCACCCGACCCTACGCGTATTTTTTTAGTGTTGCCGGCTATGTGCCCTACTAAAATTGAAGTGGCGGCACAAACAATCCCAGGCATATTATGATGCTCGGCTAACCAAAAACGGTTAAAACCTAATTGGTCTGCTTTTTGTGCGTAGGCTGTACTTTTGTTTAAGGTGTCACTAACCGTGGCCCCTTTTTGCATAGGCGCCAGTTCAAGTAATGAAAAAGGGATAGTTGATAACAAAGCAGCATCTCCAAATTAAATAGCGACTTATGACGTGCTAGCCATAAATAATAAATCTAAAGTAAGAGATGGGTGTACATTACACCAATTCAAGGCAGCTTATCTTGAAACGCTAAGGTGTTGCGATTGAGCGACAAAAAAGCTAGCTACTTTTAGCTGCAGTTTGTTGGCGGTTTAGTTTATAGGCCTCTGAATCAAGGCCTTTTTTCCAATAACCCGATGAAACAATCTGACTGCGAGGTATCGCTAATTCATCAGTTAATACGGTTTTTGCTTTGCGTACTAATCCGGCCTCTAGTGCCATAAATACAATAGGTTGTTGCTCACTAAGCGGCACCGATTTTAATGCGTTTATCACATCTGTATCTGGTTTATGTGTTATTAACCAAGTTACATCTCGCGGCGACTCTAAGCTGATCACATCATCTTTTGTTGGTGCATGAATAATCGCGTCAATTTTTGCGTTTTTAGGCAGATGTTGCACGTAGCTTTTAATTGCATTAACCGAAGTTAAATCGCCAAGTAGTATGTAATGTGGGTGTTCATAGTTATCTAGCTTTTTAGGGCCTGGCCCCGCTATACCTACCTCATCGCCTACTCTTGCTTCTTTAGCCCAATTAGTTGCGGGACCTTGGTGCATATTAATTACAAAGTCGAGGGTAAGTGCGCCGGTGTGCTCATCAACATGCCTTATAGTGTATGAACGCATACATGAAGTTTTAATATTATAATCAACGCGGCCATTTTGGGGAATAAGTACCTTTACGTAGTTACCAATATATTGAGCGCTCAAGTCGTTAAACTCATCGGAGCCAACAATAATACGTTGTAAATGTGGGGTTACTTGCTCTGTGCTTAATACTGTTGCTTTGCGTACTTTTTTACCCATATAAATTTACCTCATTAAAAAAGATGAATTGCACAACGCTCCATTGGTTGATAAAATCAACTATATCAATTTAATTGACTTTGTCAACCATTATGGATTCCCTATGCATATCTCATTGGCCAATACATTATTTGCTTTAATGCAAAATTATCGCGTTACCATACGTGAGGCGATTAATGCGGGCGAGCTTGGATTAAACGCAATGCACGTACGCTGCTTTCATATTATTGCAACAACAACTCAGTGCACTGCAAACGATATTGTTAATCAAACTCAGCGCGACAAAGCCCAAATAGCACGCTTAGTAAAAGAGCTACTCGCATTAAATTTGATTAACAAAGATGCCAGTGACCACGACAAGCGCTGTTTTATTTTGTCATTTACCCCTGAAGGTCGCACGCTTTATGACAAGCTATTAGCCGCCGAAGAGCAAGTAAATACGCAAATGTGTAAAAACTTAAACTCACAGCAAATCAATGACTTTTTACATACTGCCCAACAAATGATCAAAAACATGGATTGATCCGCCATTCATTACTTGGCATAACTGATACAAAACGCATATACTGTACACTTATACAGTATATGCGTTTTAGGTTGTGTTATGTTTGTTATTCCCATTTATATAGAGGCCGGTGTTTGCGGGTTTGAATCGCCTGCAGCGCAGTATAGTGAGTTAGGAATATCACTCGACGAGCTATTAATAAAACACCCTGATGCCACCTTTATTGGCGTTGCCTCCGGATGCTCTATGCAAGAAATTGGTATTTTTGAGGGCGACTTACTGTTAGTTGACCGTGCTGAAATTCCCAAAGATGGCGATGTTATTGTGGCAAACTTAAATGGTTTATTTGTATGTAAGCTGCTAGATAAAACTAATGCGCGGCTGCTCTCGGCTTCTGCTGCTTATAAGCCCGTGCAATTAACCGAGTCTGATGAATTTCAGCTTGAAGGCGTGGTAACCCGCTCAATTAGGTTGCATCGGCAAAGCCCTGAGATACTTTCATGTATGCCTTAGTTGATGCGGTTGCTTTTTATGCCAGTGCTGAAAAGGTATTTGACCCCGCAATTCGTTCAAAACCAGTTGTGGTGCTTACCAATAACGATGGCTGCGTATGTGCGGTATGCCCTATTGCCCGTAAGCTTAATATTCCTAAATTTGGCCCCTATTTTAAAGTAAAGCAATTACTAGCAAAACATCAGGTGGTGGTGCGCTCATCTAACTACGAACTATACGCTAATTTAAGCGATAGAATGATGAACGTTATTGCTCGCTTTTGTGATACCCAGCATATTTACAGTATTGACGAATCATTTTTGCACTTTAAAGGCTATCAGCCATTAATTACTGATTGGCACCACTACGGACAGCTAATTAGACGTACAGTATGGCGCGAAACCAAACTCCCTGTTGGGGTTGGCTTTGGGCCAACACCGACCTTAGCCAAAGCCGCGAATCATGCTGCTAAAAAACTAGCTGGCTTTAATGGGGTTGCCGTGATTGATGATGAAGCAAGCCGACAAGCTATTTTACAGCAAATGCACTGCCAGGATGTATGGGGAGTGGGCAAACGTATAGCTAAAAAGCTGGCGCTAATGAATATTAATACCGCATGGCAGCTGGCTGAGCAAAGTCCAAAAACAATTCGTCGCCAATTTAGCGTAGTGCTTGAGCGTACAATTAACGAACTCAATGGCATTACCTGTTTAAACTGGGATGATGTGCGCCAAGACAAACAAGCTATTTTTTCAACGCGTAGTTTTGGCCAGCGCCTTAGCGATCCTGATGCAGTGAGAACCGCATTAATAAATCATGCCAGTGTAGTTGCACAAAAATTAAGAGCGCAACAGTCGCTAACTCATCGTATTTATATTTTTGCTGCCAGCTCATCACATGAGCAAGCCTTTTATAAAAAGTCAGCTATGCATCAATTTGACCCGCCCACTAACGATACCCGTGTTATAGCAAGTGCAGTATCAAAGAGTTTTGAGCAGATATATCAGCCGGGTATTCGTTTTTATAAATGCGGAGTGGGTGCATTAGAGCTTAGCCCACAGCAGTTTCAACAACATACTTTATTTGAGAAACAAACCGATAACCCGCAGTTAATGGGCTGCTTAGATGCGATAAATCATCGCTTTGGGAAAGGAATGCTTAGCGTAGCAAGCAGCCAACTAAATGAACGCTGGCATATGAATAGAGCTTTTTTATCGCCGCAATACACAACCCGTTGGCGCGATATTCCTAAAATACAGTGTTAGTCAGCAACTTTAATAAATTCGCATTCTACACTTGGGTTATCTAAGGTGTATTTAAGGGTGCTATCGGTTAAAAAAGTAATGGTTTGTTTAATGGTTCTTTCGTGAATTGGATTATCACATCGGCTCATACGTAAACCATTTTCGAGGCCATTAGTTTTGTATTTAAGTGAGCTGGTAATAAAACAATAATTAGGCTTTTGAATAGTACGAGTGCCATTGTGTAATGAGTTAAACAAAATCTCTTTACCTAAGCTAAAACCTTGCTCAGGATCTTCAGGGTTATTAAATTGCAATCGACTATTAGTGCACAAACCCGAGTTACTTGAGGTAACTTCGTAATTACCTAGCTTAGTTTTTAATAGTGGAATAAAGCGAGTTTTATTACTTGGGCCTGCCACTGCGTAGCAGCTAAAAAGGCTTATGGTAAGTAAAACCAGTGTGAAACATTTCATTATAAGCTCTATCCTCGTGTATCAACCATGATCAAGCACTGTGACGATGCTTAGCTATTTCTAACTATAACAGAGATTTACTATAAAAGATGCGAAGTCGTATTACTATGAGCAGCTGCGCAAAAACTAACTTAAAATACGTAGCTAACAACAAATAAGATTAAACTAGACGTAAGCTTTATTACATAAAGGGGGAAGAAAATGCATTACTTGTGATTAACCTGAACTCTGGTTAAAAGATTTACTAACATGTTGAATCAAAAAATATTTTTACCTACTTTTCTCTAGCTAGAAATTTTTAGTGAAAACAAGGCGAAATTACGCGTCAATAGCTAGCCTATTGCAAGTAAACTCAAAGCAGTTAGCGCTGAAAATAGCTGCTTGAGATGAATTTATTATCCGCAGTTCAGGTTAATTAAGTAATGCATTAATAACACGCTGAGTTATTGCCAATACTTAGCAAATAATTGCGGGTAATTTTGTTTTAAAAACTTAGGTTTGTCTTTAAAGCGCTTACCTTTAGGTTGGTCAAGCCCTGATGGGATAAAGGATAACTCATCGTCGTTACGCTCTTCATATAACAAACCTGCAATTAGGTCATACTCATCTAAATACGGATAAGGTTGCTCGTTTAAAAAATAAAGCGGCGTGCACTGAGCCAGGCTATCTGGGTTTTCTAGTGCAGCTTTAAATACGGCTTCACCACGAGAAATTAACCAACAACGAAATTCTGAAAAACCATATTCATCATTACAGCCCGCCATAACAAACGCGGCACCAAATAAGTCCCAGGTATAACTTTGACGCATACAAATACTAAACTGCTTATCAAATTCAATTAATTGCTCATCTGATAAGTCACTCAGTGCCGACTTAAGCAATTGGCACACTGAGTCAGGCTCTGCGGTTTTATCTTCAACTGTAACCAGTCGCCAAAAATCAGTTAAGGTTAACTCACTCATGCAATGATCTCTTTTACCCGACCCACTTGGCCGTCTTCTAATTGTACTTTTATTCCGTGCGGGTGATTAGGTGACTTGGTCAATAAACGCGACACGATACCATTGGTTAAAGTACCACTGCGTTGATCTTGTTTAAGCACAATATTAACCTCTGTGCCTGGCGTTATTTGTGAGCGTGTTGGAACGGCCATATTTAATCTCTATTACAATTTTTTGCGATTATAGCCTGCTTAATAGAATCTCTCCATATTAAAGCTTTTACTAAGACCATAAATGCCAAATACAGCTTAAAATGAGGGATAATTAAACAAAAACACAGTACCTATTTTTACTGCTTAAGAAATGAAATAGCATTGTTTTTTATATGGATATTTAAACTAGCTAATGCATTACAAATAAGCTGCACAATGTAATCTAGCTGATTATTTTGTTTAGCCTGCTCTAGTGCAATAGCATCAATAAAATAACAACTTACAGTAAACTTAGAAGGTAAATTGTTTAAATCAACCGAGTGAGTAAGAAAGCTAAAGCCCTCAACGTTATCTTTTATTTGCTCGCAAGCAATTGTTAATTGTTGACGAATACGTTTATCTAGCTGCTTTTGGGTTTTGGTCATGGTTTATTACTGCTCGGCGATTTGTTGTTTTTTAAATTCTTTGTAGCTGTCTTGTTGTTGTTTAACACATTCATGGTATTCCTTGTCAGCCATATGGCTGCATTCATCTAATCGGGCTGATTGAATTTCATGATAGCGGCTATCGCTGCTACACCCTGTTAACACTGCGATTACCGATAACGAAAGTAGATACTTTAAGTTATTATTTAGCATTCAAAATTCCTTATTATTTTAACCGGAAAACTACTGATTTTCGTTATTTTTGCTGTATATTGCACTGGTTTTGTATTTATAACCGTTAAGGGCACGTTATGATGTTGTCGCAGTTACAAGAGCTGTTCCAGCGTATCGATAAAAGTAAATTATTTCAATCATTTGTTATTGCAGTTATTGTGGTTTCTGCACTGACCGTGGGCGCACATACCTATTCTTTGCACCCTACCGCTGAGCTATTTCTGCATTGGATGGATATAGGCATTACGGTGTTTTTCTTAATCGAATTGGTTATTCGTTATATTGCCAGTAAAGGGATCAAAGACTTTTTCTCCAAAGGCTGGAACATATTTGACTTCATTATAGTGATCGGTAGTTTATATCCTGCTGCAGGTTCGACTATTTTTATTGCTCGACTGCTGCGCATTTTCCGCGTACTACGTTTAGTGTCTATGATCCCAGAGCTGCGCTTATTGGTAAACTCACTAATAAAAGCCATCCCGCAAATGGGCTATATCGCGCTGCTAATGTTTGTGATTTTTTATATTTATGCTGCCACAGGTAGCATGTTGTTTGCTGAAATAAACCCAGTACTGTGGGGCGATGTCTCTATTTCTATGCTTACCTTGTTTAGAATCGCCACCTTCGAAGATTGGACCGACGTGATGTACGAAACCATGGCGGTGTACAAATTAAGTTGGATTTTTTACTTAACCTTTATCTTTTTAACGGCATTTGTATTTTTAAATATGATGGTGGGGGCTATTTTAGAAGTAATGAGTGAGGAGCATCGCAATGCACGAGAAGAGCAAGCCGAAACTGACTCACTACCCGCAACTCAAGGCCAAGTAAACGAATTGAAGGCGCAACTGGCAGAGTTAAAACAATTACTTAAGAATAAGTAGCAGATTGAATAGGGCAAGTATGTACTTGCCCTATTATTTATACTTTAAACTTGCCAACTAAGTCCGTTAACATTAAAGAAAGACGGCTCATTTCATTACCGTTCTCGCTGGTGCTAACAGCAATATCGCTAACCTCATCAGCCGAATTTTTAATTTCCGTTACGTTTCGGTTTATGTCTTCAGCTACGTGTTGCTGCTCTTCTGCAGCAGTCGCTATCTGGGTGTTTAAATCACTAATATTAACAATAGACGCCGTGATCTCGCTAAACTGTTGTTGCGCCGAGTGCGCAAGTTCTACAGTTTTATTCGTGGTTTCTATGCTGCGTTCCATGTCTTTAGACACTTTAGACGACATAGTGCGTAATTTATCAAGCTGCGATGCTACTTCTTCGGTCGACTCGGCAGTACGTTGCGATAACGCACGAACTTCATCTGCAACCACGGCAAAACCACGCCCATGCTCACCAGCTCGCGCAGCTTCTATGGCTGCGTTTAAAGCCAATAAGTTAGTTTGCTCTGAAATGCCGCGAATAACGCTTAAAATCGACATAATATTTTCGCTTTCACTATCGAGCTTAGTAATGTCTGCTGAAGCATTATTTATTACATCGCACAGCTGAACCACACTTTCTACGGTTTGTGTAATAACCGATTGCCCCAAGTCCGATGCTTGCTGTGTTTGAACCGCTAAATCCGCCGCATTCGCACAACTGCTAGACACTTCATTAGCAGTAGCAGCCATTTCATTAATAGCCGTTGCCGCCATTTCTAAAGCTTGTTGTTGTTGACTGGTAGAGCTTGTTAATTGCACAGCTTGAGATGAGGTTTGCGATGAGGTTTTGCTAACATTTTGTGCGCATTCATTAATTTGCGTCACCAACTCACTGATCAGATTTAAAAATAAGTTAAAGCTGGTGGCTAGTTTAGCGGTTTCATCCTTAGTTTTAATTGCTAAGCGCTGGGTTAAATCACCGCCACCCTGCGATATTTCAGTTAAGCCATCACTTACCTCAACAATAGGAGCGGAAATAAGCTTAGAAATATAACTCGCTATCGCAATAAACACACCAATTAACACAGCACTAATAATTAAAATGGTGTAAGCCATTGCATTGGCCGCGCTCATTACCTCGGATTTTTCAACCACCCCAATAAACTTCCACCCTAAAATGGGAGACGTGTAAATATTGGCCATATACTGTTTTCCATCAATATCGACATCAAACAGGCCTTTGTTGTTTTTAGCTAAATCGGCGTATTTTCCGCCCTCAATATCAGCTAGGTTTTTAAATCGGTAATCTGGGTGCTTCACATCCACCAGCACACTGCCGCTGTCTTCAATCAACATTAAGTAACCTGTTTCGCCTAATTTAATATCGGCAATAATATCGGTAAGCCCGCCCAATGAAACATCCATCCCTTGAGCACCAATTAACTTGCCGTTATCAATAATGGCTTTGACCGTAGATACAATCACTAAATCATCAGCGGCCCAGTAATAAGCATTAGTACGGGTTGTTTTACCGTTGGCTTGTTTAGCCGTTTTATACCACGGGCGCTGGCGAGGATCATAATTAGCGTTTACGTTTCCCATAGGCCATTGAATATAACCACCTTGTTCATTCCCCATGTAAATATAAGCAAGCCCAGGGTGAGTCTCACCAAAATGATTAAATAAACTGTAAGCAGCTTGCTCCGTCGGACTTTGGTTAGGGTGATCAAGCATTACCTTAGTGCCAACATTCATATGGGTTTTTATGTTTTCACGGGCATTTTTAATCGTTTGGTGGGAGGCTAAGTAATCTACATTTTTAGCAATTTCAGCAAAAAACATAGTAATTGCATTATCAACTTGGCGGGCTTCACGTTCACTTAACTGAGAAAAATTATCAAGTGCTTGCTCTCTAGTTTGTGAAATAACTAAAGCAGCTATAATTAATAACGGCAAGGCAATTGCAGATGCAAAAGAGAGCTTTAATTTTTTTGATATATTCATGCAATTAACCTCTAAAAACACTCTTAAGAATATAGTGTGGCTAAAGGGGTTGAGCAAGAAATAATATGAGAATATTTCGAAGAGGCAATAAAAAAGGTTAGCAATTAGCTAACCCTTTTACTTGGCGAACTAGAAAGTTATTCACCGTCTACAATAATTCGTAGCATCCGGCGAAGTGGCTCCGCTGCACCCCATAACAGCTGATCGCCTACGGTAAAGGCGCTGATGTATTTTGGTCCCATAGCGAGTTTACGAATACGGCCAACAGGAATACTTAGCGAACCGGTTACTTTAACTGGGGTTAAGTCGGTGCTGGTAACGTCGCGCTGATTAGGAATTACTTTAACCCACTCATTGTGCGATGCTAAGATTTCTTCTATTTTCTCAACGCTAATGTCTTCACGTAATTTAATTGTCATCGCTTGGCTATGACAACGCATAGCACCAATGCGTACACATAAACCATCAATAGGTACTGGCTGCTTAGAAGAGCCTAAAATTTTGTTCGCTTCAACCTGTGCTTTCCACTCTTCTTTAGACTGGCCACTTGGCATAGGCACATCAATCCATGGGATTAAGCTACCCGCCAGTGGTACACCAAACTGGTCTTGTGGCAAATCACTCGATGCCATTTTTTCGCTGACTATTTTATCAATTTCTAAAATAGCTGAACTTGGATTATCTAATTGCTTTGCAACACTCGTATGAATAGCACCCATTTGGGCAATAAGCTCTTTCATATTGCGCGCACCGGCGCCCGACGCTGCTTGGTAAGTCATTGGGCTTACCCATTCAATTAGGTCGTGCTCAAATAAACCGCCCAGTGCTAGCAGCATAAGTGAAACCGTGCAGTTACCACCTACAAAAGTTTTAACGCCTTGCTCAAGCCCTTGCTCAATGACATCTTTGTTAACAGGGTCAAGTACGATAATACTGTCGTCGCTCATACGCAGCGCAGAGGCCGCATCTATCCAATAGCCATCCCAACCCGATTCACGTAATTTTGGGTACACCGCATTGGTATAATCGCCACCCTGACAGGTAACAATAATGTCCATTTTTGCAAGTTCAGAAATATCACTAGCATCTAAAAGCGGTTTAGCAGGACCAGCTAACTCAGGACCAAGTTGACCTGCCTGTGAGGTGGTGAAAAAGGTGGTGTCGATATGTGCAAAATCATGTTGTTGTTCCATTCGCTCTAGTAATACTGAGCCTACCATGCCGCGCCATCCGACTAATCCTACTTTTTTCATTGTTTGTTCCACTGTTTGATTCATAAAAGGAGCCTATACATTAAAAATTAAAAATTCATTGCGTGAGATTTAATTTTTACAGCCTTAAACTAACACCACCAGCACGCTAAAACTAGTGAATAAAGTCTAACTCAAATTTTTTTCATAATGTAAAAAATGCAAAAGCATACAACGATTATTTTAAACTTTAATAAAAGCTTAACCTTGTTGAAACCTGTATTTACCAAGCTTAGAAGGCACATTGAAAAAAGAGGTTTTGTGTAATTCTACATTCAACTAAAGGAAAAGATAATGAAGACACTTACTTTCGCTCTACTCGCTTTAAGCTCAGCATCACTTAATGTATTTGCAGATACAACGCTTTCAGCAAACACAATGGCATTTAAAGAAAATGAAAAAGTATATTTTGAACGCGCAGAAATAAATGTGGAAGAGCGACAAGGCGTACTAGTCAATACTGCAACAACTTATTACAGCCCAAAGGTATGGATAAATGGACGCTTAGAGCAGTTTTTTGTAGGCTCTACAAATGGAAATCAATTTTGTGAAGAACGTGGTCATAACCAAGAAATTTCAGGAAGCACAATCACTTGTGGGGAAGATGAAAGCGCTTATGGTAACTTTGATTGGTATAACCAATTATGGACAATGAAAAGCACCGGTAGTAAAAACCAATGCTACCAACTTTATGCAACTATAAAGTGTCAGTAAAATATTCAATTGTAGCCCTATGCTAATTATAGGGCTACAAACAATTTAGACCATTAGATGCGATGAACTGATCCTATATAGTCAGTAATGCTATCATTACAACTGCGCGCATCATCACCATTAAACTCCTCGAGTATATAAATTTTTACAGGCGTTTCTAAACCTTTTGCTTCAGCAAGCTTTTCTAAGATCTGGCCAAATTGATTATCTTGATAAGCTAAGGTTAACTTGTCATTAGCCAAGTGAGTAATACTATTAGTTGTCTTTACAATTACCTGAGAATGATTTAGTTGAATATCATCGACAATAACAGAACATGATCTTGCAGCTAGAGCATCATTCGCAAAACCAAAAGAACCAAATATAACAACTGAGCTAATAACCTTTCTTATTAAATTCATGGATATTGTTCCTTTTAAAATAAAATTATAAAACTTAATTACAGCCTGTTAAATGTAAACAACAATCATGCTTTATTTGTTAAAGAATCATTAAAGTTAAATGATTTAGAGGGAGTATGTGTATGAAGTGAATGATGCTTAAGATAAAAGAGAATTAAAAAAACTATTTATATAAAAAATATTAAACTACAACTACGTTTAAAACTGAGATACTAAAAAGCCCTACATATAGCAGGGCTAAGGGTTGTAACGGCTTATTTTAGTCGTTCGAGGGCTTTAAAACTCGTAGCTAAAGCTGACGCTCAGTTCTCTAGGCATTTCTTGAGAACGAATTAACACATCATTTTGTTCTACTTCAAAGTTTTGTCCCAACATATTCTTCACTTTAAGTGTTAATGTGGTATTAAACGTTGGGTAGTAACTATAAACCATGTCTAACGAGTTTAAAGGTTGTTCGTAAGCGTCATCAAAGTTGTTAACACCCGCAGCTAAAATACGGTCACCAAATACGTTATAAATAACTGAAGCTTGATGCATGCCATCATGCGAATCGTAATTCAATTGTAGGTTGGCAACATACTTTGAGTGGCCAGTCATACGTCGCTTTAGATTTGTAAGGTCGGCGCGCTGTTCTTGTGCAATTTCAACTTCTGAATCACTAACCGTTAAATTACCAGAAGTAAAAAAAGCACCACCCAATAAATCACTATGCAACTCAGTTAACCATTCAGCTTCTATACCGTAAACATAGGCTGTATCTGCATTGTCAAACTGCAGAGTAAAACGGCCGTCACTTTCGGTTAATAATGCTTCGATTGGATTATCTATATCTTTATAGAATGCGCCAACTGAGTAGTTATCACCATTGTCCATATAAAATTCGATACGTGCATCAAAGTTATCTAGGTAACTAGATTCCAAGAATGGATTACCAAGCGTTCGATAACCAGTCAACGGATCTTGGAATTGAACAGGGCTTAGCTCACGCAAATCAGGACGAACAACCGTGCTGCCATAGCCAAAACGAACTTGGTACGACTGCTGACTATATGTCATAGATAATGAAGTAAAATACTCATCTTCCATCACACTTGCTTGTTTTATCGCATCTGCACTTAATTTATCTGCCAATAAAGCAGGATCGAATGCTGAGCGAGAAAAAGCAAGGGCAACTTGGCGGAAGTCCTCGTAACGCACACCACCACTTAAACGCCAATCTTGAGCAAAAGTGATATCAAAAGAGCCGTAATAAGCATCAATCATTTGCGCTGCTAGGTAATCATCGGCTGTAGGTTCTTGAAACAATAACTCTACATCCGTTGAATCGATAACAGCATCATTAGCAAAGAAACTACCAATTGACAGCGCTTCTTCTTCACTTTGTGCTAAATCTAAAGACTGTGTTTGGCTGAAGCGATAGTTAAAAAAGTCTGTGCGGTAATCACGCGTTTTTTCAACAAAATAGCCGCCGCCCGCGATTTCAACTTCGGCGTTCTCAAAGTAAAAAACTTTGTTAACATTAACGCCCCAGTTTTCTACATCGTCTTCTAGCTCAACAAATCGATACAAATAAGGATTACCACCTAAGCTGCCATTATAAAAAGTACGTTGATATTCGCCATCGGCGTACTCATCACGCACCGTTACTTCAAGCTCGCCAGGTATACTCGTCGTCGCTGTTGAATCAGTGTATTGCCAATCTACACCCACACCTTCAAGAAAACTCCACTCTAAATTGTGCATTCCACGAAGTTGAAGTATTTCAAGTTCCCGTTCCTCAAAAGAGGTTAAGTGGCTTCGCTGTAATTGCCCAGCATCAATGCTTAATGACTTTGAAGGCTCTTGGTAAAGCGCAACAGAAGCTTCATCTTCAGTATCTCGTAGCATCATATAGGTGGCTGTTAAATCATGGCCGCCAATTTTATAACCTAAATTTAGAGAGCTATTTAATTTTATATTATGCTTTGTTGATACTTCTTTCTCTGTGGCAGAGTAACAAGTAAAGTCATCTTTTGAACATTCAGATTCAGATGCGTCAACAGAAGAAAGTACTGCGCTAAACTTCTCTGCATTAGACCATTCATTTTCATAAGCAACTGATGCTAAGAAGCCAAAAGAGCCATCTAAACCAAATAAGTTATCAAATCGGTCGCCATAAACAGCTTTAATGCCTGCATCAGGGTTTAAGCTTTCTTTTTCTAAGCCAAAATCTCTTGGTAGTGCTTTTGATAAACTTTTATTTAAGTCTATTGCAGCTGCTTGACCAATATCAGCCCCCTGACGTCTTGACTCCACATCTCTTATATTTCTGTATGAAATATCAGACAAACCATTAATATAGGTATTTAGCGCCGTTTTAACGGCTCCTGGTAAGGCGCGTGTACCATCGTCTTTACCTAACCAGTCATCACTGCCGCCATTATATGTATAGCCTTCATCGTTTGTATCTTTATAGCTAGCACCAATCTCAACTTTAAATAAAGTATCACTTGGAATGCTTTTCGTCCTGATATTAACGTCACCACCACCAAAAGCCGCAGGCATATTAGGTGAATAGGCTTTTTGAACAGCTAAAGATTCAATAATACTTGATGGGAAAATATCAAGTGGTATTACATTTCTGGTCAGATCTGGGCTTGGAACAACTGCGCCATTTAAACGCACGCTTGAGTAACGCTCACCTAAACCGCGTACATAAATAAACTTATCGTTAACTAAAGATAAGCCTGTAACACGGCGAAGTGCTGAAGCGGCATCGCTATCACCCGTTCTAGATATTTGCTCTGAACCCATTATATCAGCAACAAATGCCTGATTTTTACGTTCATCAATTACGGCACTAGCACTGCCTTTGAGGCGTGTACCTGTTGCAACAACTTCTTCTATCGCTTCTTCATTGATTATTTCTTGTGCCTGTTCAGCGAAAGAATTAAATGAAGAAAAAAGGGAGAGCAGAGATAACGTTATTAGATTAGTTTTAAACTGCTTTTGATGTTTCATATTTATATCCTCTAAACCTAAAATTCCCTTAAAAAAGGCGCCAGAGCGCCTTATAATTAGAGCCGGTCTAGATTAATTACTAGCGCGTTGTAAAGATGCAGCTACAAAATCAGCCCATTCACTTGATTCACCTTCTTTAAGTGCACCAATGTAGCCTGCGTTAGTGAAGAAAGAGTCAACTTCACTCATGTCTTTCGCTGTTGTAGCTACCGCAGTACCTTGTGAGTCTGTAATAGTTGCTGCAGTTGAAACACCATCCGCACCAAGCACATTTGCAAAATCAGCAAAACCAATCAGCTGGTTATTTTCGCCACCAGTAAACCAGGTATTGATATCAAAGCTTGCTAACGCACCGGTTAAAGGAGTATTTACGTCTTCAAAATTCTTACCACACGCAAATATTGAACTCATAAATGCGATATCACCGTTGTTTGCATTGGCATGCACACCAGCATCTCCTGATTTATCTTTTTCATTATATAAATCAAAACAGCCAGCACCATCTACAGATGATGAGTTTACAAACAACATGTTAGCTAATTGCGCTTTACCCCATTCTTTCATTTCCATACCGGCACCAGTACGACGCCCTTCAGCACCTTGATCACCAGTAGTAACAACGGTTGCATTAGCAATAGTTGGGTTAGATACAGTCGTTACTAAATCTTGTGCGTCTGCAGATAGTGGATCAACTTTTGCGCCATCTGTTTCAAATCCATGATTTCCATATTCATTTGAACGTACAAGAATGTACTGTCCGTAACCTTTCCAACCCTCATCCCAGTCAATACCGTCATCACCAGTATCAGTAACAACAATATGTTTAAGATTAACGCTACCACCAAAGAGCTCTATACCATCATCAAAACCATTATGTACATGAACATAATCAATTGTTGTGCCTGAGCCAACAGCATTTAGTGTTAAACCATTTAGCTCATCACCTTCAACGCCAAATCCTGCATACTTAATAACAATATGCTTTAATATACCGCTACTATCTTGCGGGTCATTACCACCGTAATAAGATACAATACCTTCAGCTGAGTGATTACACATGTCTTGTGCCGCAGCTGTCGCTGTACAACGAATAGAATGACCACGTCCATTTACCTGAACGCCACCCCAATCCCCAATTTGAGCGGTTGTTGAATCATCACCATCAACTTCTTTAATGCTTGTGAAAATAATTGGCTTATCTACTTCACCAATTGCTTCAATATTTGCACCACGTGCAATACGAATAAAACTCTCTGGCTTGGTAAACGCAATGGTAGCGCCTGCTTCAATAGACAATGTTGGGCCATTAACATCAATAGTAGCGCCTGTAGATGTGTCTACATCGTCACCTATAAATAAAGCACCTTCAAATACATGGGCACCGCCATCGTCTAGCGCAGGGATAACAAAAGAGCTAGTAATTTCTTTTGCATTACTTGCAAATGCTTGGCTGTATAAGCAGTTTACGCCTTCTGCTTCACCTGTAAATGTAGCTCCATCTAATGTGTATGTGGCGCAACTTACAGTATCGCCACCATTATCACCACCTGGGTTAGTCACTGAATTGTCTACACTGTTATCAACTGTCGTAGGTGTAACGTTAATATCTCCACCGCCACAACCAGCAAGTGTTATTGCTGTAGCCACTAAGCTGATTTTGAATAAGCCAGATAATTTCATTGTTCACTCCGTAAAAGTATTTAATTATTGTGTTAGCGCATTAAGTAATAACTTAAGTCACTTTAAGGCACGATACTCATGCATTAAGGTCACTTGAGTTATCGAATACGAAGTACAATACGGGAGTGTTATGACAATGAAGTTACACTTTAATAAACATAAAATGACAATGTTAATTAACTAAAAATCAATAGGTTGCTTTAAAAGTGCACGCAAAAAAACCACACAAACTTAATGTTAGTGTGGTTTGAGTAGTGCAATTATGAAATGGTTTTTAGTGCGTCAATTAAGAACTAATAATCGCACTATAAAAATTAAAGTAGTGCTGTTTTTAATGTTTGCGCATGCACTTTTTCGCGTTTTACATATTTGATCCATTGCTGGGCTAAACGTTGTGACTTTTTGTGCTTTTCGGCTTGTTCAAACGCCAGGATAGACGCATCAAAATTTTGTAAATTGTATTGCGCCATTCCTAAAGCAACAAACGCATTTGATTCGAAATCAAGGCCGCCTTTATCCAGCGCCATTCGTGCTGCATCAGCAGCTTCGTCATACTGCTCTGTGTTTACATACACTTCAGCTAAGCGCTGGTCGTATTTACCATGCTCCGAACGCTCTGCAGCTTTGGTAAAGTAACTAATCGACTTAGCATCTTCTTTAGCTTGTACCATGGCCTCGGCTACAAAGGCATAATTTTTAGCCGTAGGTTCAGCAATGCCCTGCTCTATTGCTTTACTCATTACACTGGCGGCTTTGTAGGCAAGCTGATTATATAAATATACCTGCGCAAGCTGTCTTAGGTCAGATTTAGAGGTTAAAAATCCTTGCTGGTAAGCTGCTTCTAAAATACTAAGCTGCTGTTTTTCTTGCCCAGTTTCACCATACATACCGGCTAATTGCACCCAGTACTCAGGTTTATTGTAAAGCTTTACCATACGCTCAAGTACGCTCACTACTTTATCGGTTTGGTTAAGTGAGTAATACATAGCACGTTGCAGTACCAGCCAGTTTTCTTTTGGTACTTTGCCATTGCTATCACTTAAGTTAATGGCTTGGGTAATGTAACTTAGGCCTTGCGCATAGTCTTTTAATTGATAGTAGGTTTGCGCTCTTAATAAATAATACGCATCAGTTTTAGGCTTTGTATTAATGGCATCCCATTTGTCTAAAAATGCAATCACCTTTTTGTAGTCGCTGTTAGCCATTGCAAGCTGCGCTAAACTGAATGTCGTGCTCAAACGCAATGTTTCTGGAATGCCATCTTCTGCAATCACTTTTTCAAATGAGGCAATCGCTTTTACAAGGTCGTTTTCATTGTAATAAATAAACCCATAAAAGTTATGCATCATCGCAATTTCATACGAATTCATACTTGATGAGCGCGCTTGTATGCTGTCAAGCGCGTCTAAACCCGCTTTACTGTCGCCATCATCCGCAAGTTTTTGGGCGCGTGCTAATTGGCTGTATACCTTTTCACGAAGTGCGGGCACTCGTGTTGTTTTTTGTTGTTCAGCGGCCTGTACTGTCGCCAAATTTACACCCGGAAGTACACTCAATGCACTTGGTGTAACAACGCTGGCACTGATTGCAACAGTGCACAACATGCTAAGCTTTAATAGCTTGGTTGTTAGTTTTAATTTCATAATTGCCTCACGTTCACTCTTTACTTACTTAACAGAATTAACCATTAATTTGGAAAGAAATTTTATTTTGCACACCGGCTACTTCAACGGCTTCGCCATTAACAACGCGCGGTTTATATTTAAACTTAAGGGCCGCATCCATCGCTGCTCTGTCAAACAGTGACTCTGGCTCGGCTTTAATAACTTGTGGCTCTTTCACTGTGCCTTGCTTGGTCACTGTAAACTCAACAATGACATACCCTTCAATACCACGCGATAACGCACGCCTTGGGTATACCGGTGCCACTTTTACTATGGGTAAATACTCACCATCACTGGTTTCTAACGCTAATCCACCCGCTAGATTTACATCAGCATCGACATTGGCAGCAAAATCAAAGTTGTTGCTAGCAGCGTTGTTATCGCTACTTTGCATTTGTGGCGATTCCATTGGCGGTGGTGGCTCTTTAGGTGTTGGTGGCTTTTGTGGTTTGCGCTCCTTTTTTTGCACCGTTTCTTCTTTTTTCAAACGGACAAAATCCAACACATTCCCTTTTGCAGGCTCCGTCATGGCGCCTTCTCCGCCGGTGATCAATGCCTGCATACCTAAAAACAGCATAAAGGTCACCACACCCGCTATAATTAACGCAAGTACATAACGCATCACTCGTTACCCTTCTTGAGCCGCTATTGAAACATCAAATACACCCGCTGCACGCGAGGCATCCATCACTTTTATCAAGGTTTCTGTAGTGGCTTTTTTATCGGCCTGAATAACCACACTGCCTTGTGGATTTTCAGCTTTTAAACGTTCAATGTTGGCTTGTACAGCACGTACATCTATTTGACGTTTATTGATCCAAATTTCGCCTTGATCTGAAATAGCTACTAATATGTTAGCCCGCTCTTTTTTAACAGCCGTTGCTGCTTCTGGGCGGTTTACATCAATACCGGCTTCTTTTACAAACGAGGCTGTAACAATAAAGAAAATAAGCATAATAAATACAACATCCAGCATAGGAGTCATGTTTATTTCTTCTGCTTCATCTTCTTGGAATAAATTACCTAATGGGGCTCTCATTTTACTTCTCCTAGAACAAGCGGTGATTATGTACACCGCTTTTCAATAATTATTTAGTGGTCTAACACCATAGTGTCTTGCAACAATTCAACTTCACGCTTTGCTTTACGCTGTAAATAGGTTGAGGCAAACACCCCAGATAACGCACCGACCATTCCTGCCATAGTGGGTATGGTTGCTTTTGATACACCCGATGCCATAGAGCGTGCGCTGCCTGTACCTGTAATGGCCATTACATCAAAAACTTCTATCATCCCTGTTACTGTGCCAAGCAATCCTAATAGTGGACACAGCGCTACCATTACATTAATCAACGGTAAGTTTGCATTTAATCGCATACTGGCGCGTGACACCATGGCCTGGCGTATTTGCTCTGCGTTCCAGCTGTTGCGTTCACTGCGCGTTTTCCACGTATTTTTAACGTCTTTTTTGTAGTGTCGATAGCCATTAAAAAAGTACATAAATCGCTCGAGTATCAATAACCACATCGCGAAAATTAACACGGCAATGACCAAGAGCACTTGGCCACCCGTGTCGAGAAAATCACGGATAGCATTGATTGAATCAATCAATAGCACCATGGTTTAAGCTCCTTTCTCGCTTCGCTCGGCAATAATACCTGCACTTTGTTCTTGTAAAATAAGCAGTAAGCCTTTTGAGCGAGTATTCAATAAGGTGTATAAAAACACCGTAGGGATAGCAACAACAAGGCCTAATACCGTAGTAACCAGGGCTTGCGAAATACCGCCTGCCATTAGTTTAGGGTCGCCAGTGCCGAATAAAGTAATTGCTTGGAAGGTATTAATCATCCCGGTTACAGTACCGAGTAAGCCCAGCAATGGCGCTACCACAGAGATAATTTTAATAAGCGTTAGATTACGGGTGATTTTTGGCATTTCGCGTAAAATGGCTTCGCTTAACTTAAGCTCAAGCGTGTCGTACGCCACATTAGGATATTGGTCTTTCACTTTCATGACGCGCCCTAGCGGGTTATCATCACGGGCTGTATCGTCTTTTAATTGACGGCGGATTTTTCCACCCATCAGCAGGAGCGATACAAAACGCTCTAACGCAATTAATAACGCTAATAAGCCAACGCCTAAAATAACGTAACCAACTGCACCACCTTGATGAACTTGCTCGCTGGTATCAGGGGCTTGTACTAACAAACCTAAAATTGAACCACCCGTTGGGTCAAGGGCAAACGGCACCACACCGGTGTTTGCTTGCTGCAAATCAGCCGCAGTCGCAGTAAAGCGGCTACTTGGTTGGCGAGTAAGCTGGCTAATGGTATTGGTAGAAGGCGTATACTCTAGGTACTGACCGTCACTAATAAGGTTAAATGCACCCACACGTACCACTTCTTTTTGTACTTTATTGCCACCGTCAACAATTACATCAGTATTGAAGCGGCTTACTTTTCCTTGTTCGGTCATTTCGCGTTGTAACTCAAACCAAACCTTTTCGATATCTTCAATAGACGCAAGCTTTGAGGTAGAACCCATTTTTTGCGCCAATTCGTCCATAAAAGTACTACGCCCAGGTAACTGAGCCGATACCACCGAGGTTGCAAACTTGTTGCTAGAATCTCCAGCAACTTGTTGTAGCACACCAAATAGCTCTTTTAATGAACCCATACGCTTTGATAAAGTATCGGTTAGGTTAGCTAATTTAATTTCGTTTTCTTCAAACTGCGTTTCTAAACGCTCTGACTCGCTAAGCATTTGGTTTCGTTTAGCTTGGGTGTTTTTCAGCATTTGCACTTGTTCATTTTGACGTGCTGCAAATTCTTGTTCGCGTTGTTTATTTTGTTCTGATTGCGCTGATTTACCCTGCTCTAACGTTTTTAATAAGGCATCTAAGTTCATTGGTTCAGCGGCACACATCGCACCTGAAAAACCTAAGCTGGCTGCAAACACGGCCATTTTTGTCATTTTCGTTAATAATTTCATGGTAAACCTCTTATTCTGCAGCATGAATTGGCAGTGTTAACATATCGGGGGCTAGTTGTTTGCGCGCAATGCGAAGCCCTTTATTAATTTGGCTAATGGTTGAATCAGGCAGTGCAACAAACGACTGTGACTGTTGATCCCAACTACCTGCTTGTTTGCCATCGCGGGTAAGGTAAATGAGTTCTAAACGGCCAATGCGTAAAAAATCAACTTCACGTTCTTTATTGTCCACATCAAGCAATGCGGTATACGCTTCAATAGTGCGTCCGTAATCAACTTCAACTTGATAAGCTTCTAAGACACGACGGAATTTTTCACTTGATGAAATATCAGCACGCTCCATCATTGCATTTAACGATTCAAGACGCTGCTTACGTTCTTGTTTTAAAAACGGCACATCTAAGGCAATAAACTGTTCAAGCCCGGTGATCATGCGAAGCATTAAAGGGGTTATTTGGCGCTCAATAATCGATACCTGATCCATTGATAAATTAAGCGATTCCATCTCTTCTATTTGGTTATTTAACTGTTTTGTCAGCTGTGCGTTATAAACGGCTAAACCATCTATTTCTTTATTTAGGGTTTTAAATTGCTGTAAACGCCCTTGCATTGAATCTGCAATCTTGTCTATTTTTGTTTGTGATTGCGCAGCTAAATTATTAATGTCGCTACTTTTATCAATTACCGTGTTTAAATCATTGGCGTGGACTGCTGCACTTGCGGCTACAATACCAGCTAAAATTAATGGTTTAACGCCTTTCATCGTATACACCTTTGCTCGTTAATTAGCGGATTTGCTAGTGTTTATTAGTCGCTTTAGCCTGTTTATGAAAAAACATTTTAAAGCGAGATAGTTTCAATGAGCGAAAGTGTATAGATTAAAAATGACAAGCGTGTTGCGTAAAAAAGTCGCTTTTATGACAATGGTAATAAATTAGCCTTATTGGCTGAATTTAAAGTGCAGGGTAATGTTTGAAGCGTAAATTTTATAAGTAAGACTGTATTTCACTAAGGGTATGCTGCCAATCTATGTAGTTAATAGCAATAGGGTAAGCACGGTTGTTATGTATTAATACTAACGAAGGGAAACCTTGAATAGGTAAACTGCGAACAAAGTTAAGCTCATCATAAAAGCGACGCTGAAGTTCCTTAGAGTGTAACTGCTGAGTAAATAAACAGGGATCTAAACCAATTTTTTCGCATAGTTTAATAAGCACGTCTTCATCCGATGGATTCTGCGCCTTTAAATAATACGCTTGTTGAATAGCGTCAATCATCTGTGGCTCTTTGTTAAAGCTACGAGCAATTAATGCCGCCCTACAAGAAGGATAAGTAGAGCGGCGTGGTTGGCATTCTCGCCAAAAATTAAAATTAAACTCAGTGCCTAATTGGTTGTTAATGTTTTGCCATATGCCTTGTAGTTGCAACTGCATATCAGCACTCATTAGCTGGTCGCTATCTGCCGCCAACCCCCCGACTCTATATTCTATAGGTAGAATATTTACTAAAGCAGTTTCTAGCTTTTGCCAAGTAGGTTTATAACCCCAGCACCAGCTACACATAGGATCATGCACATAGATAAGCTTACTGACTGACATGCTCGCCCTGCGCAAATATGACTTTATTACGCCCTTGTGATTTTGCCTGATATAAATATTCATCGGCTTGTTTTAATGCACTGTTGAAGTCGTCAACATGATTAGCTTGTGCAATGCCAATACTGCAGGTTAACGATACTCGTTGTTGTTTATCAGTTAACATTACATGATGTTGCACGCATTCTCTAAAGCGATTAGCTAAAATACTGGCTTCAATGGTCGTTAGCTGCGGTAAAATTACTACAAACTCTTCACCACCATAACGGGCTTTAAGGGCGGTTGCAGGAAACTGCGACTCTAATAATTTAGTGAACTCTATTAATACGGTATCACCAAAATCATGACCATAGGTGTCGTTTAATTGTTTAAAGTTATCTAAATCTAGGAGCAATATAGACAGCGGTAAATAATGTGCAGGTCGTGAAGCAGCAAGCTTTAAAAAATGAGAGGTAATAAAGCGACGGTTGGGTGCACCTGTGAGCTGATCTGTATAGGCGTATTGTTTTTGTTCTAAGGTAATATCAGCAATGGCAAGGTGGCTTCGGTGACGAAAATACTCACCGATAAAAGAAAACACCAGCACTAATGAAAATGCAGCAACAAAACGAGTTTTTTCTACCTCACCATAAATAACCTGCCCCATATCGGGGCCATACAACATAACAATACAGCACAATAACATGGCACTGCTTAACCATGCGCCAAACTTAACACCCAATATGGCGAAAACAGCAACAGGATAAAACATAAGCCAATATAAAGCAGTGTTATCTTTACCGCCTGTGTATACCAATGCTAAACACATCAAAAATACAATCATCAGAGTAATTAACGCAATAGCATTGAGCTTTTTGGTTTTTATAAAATAAACGATGCACCCTACAATCGTTAAGTTAACTGAGATTAATGCGGCAGTTAATATAGGTGCATAAACGCGATAATTTGCAATCACCAAATAAGTAATTAACACCAAGGCAATCGCTATCATGGTAAATAAAGAAAACGCTTGGCGTTGTCTATCAAAGCTATAAACACTGTCAATATTAACTAGACTAAGCCAGTTTGGTTTATTTATTTTTGTTTTATTGATCATACTTTGAATTTTTTAACCATCCGATCTAAGTCGCTAAATTGATGCTTAAGCTTGGTACATTCCTCTAAAGTAAGGTTAAGGTTAGATTGACCTTGAGTAGATAAGTCGCTAATAACATGAATATCTGAGTGTAATGATTTAACAACTTGGTTTTGTTCATCTGTGGCATTAGCCACACTATGATTAGCATCCGTTATTTGCCTTATCGCACTAATTATTTGCTTCATTACGTCGCCGACGGCATCCGCTTGCTGAACACTTTTTTCACTTTCTTCTAAACTGGTTTTCATCAGTTCAACGGCAGAGCTTGAGCCTTTTTGCAGTTCAATAACCGTATTTTCAATTTCTTGCGTTGATTGTTGAGTGCGTTGTGCTAATTGTCTTACTTCATCGGCAACAACGGCAAACCCTCTTCCCGCTTCACCCGCACGTGCGGCTTCTATCGCTGCATTTAAAGCGAGCAAGTTAGTTTGTTCACTCACTCCTTTAATTACTGCTAATACATTACCGATATTGGCGGTATGTGAATCTAAACTATTAATTGTTTCTTGCGCTTGCTCTATATTTTGCGAAAGTTGATGAATGCTTGATACGTTGTTAGTCAGTGTTTGCTGATTTTTAGCGCAATATTGATCAGCATCTTTAGCAAGCGTTGAGGCATTACTTGCACTGCTTGAAATTTCTGTGGCGGTAGCAGAAAACTGATTAATTGCCGATGCTACGCTGTTAGTACGTTCACTTTGATCGTCGTACATAGTCAAGGTTGAATCTGTTTGCGTAACCAGCTTAGCAACAGCTGTTTCTAACAATTGCGCTGAAAACTTAACTTGAACAATTGAATTTTGAATTTTTTCTATAAAAATATTAAATGAATTACTTAACTGACCAAACTCATCATCGTTTTCTACACTGAGGCGACGAGTTAAATCGCCTTCACCTTGAGCTATATCTCTAATAGCATCGTTTAAGCGATACATAGGACGCATTAAGTAACGCAATAAAAGCTGTAGCGCAAAAACAATGACTAAGGTGCCTACTATTAAGTAAATCAGTGCTTTTTGACCAAATGCCGACACACTTTCGAAAGCCGTGTCTTTATTGATCACTGCTCCTAAATACCAATCAACATTTTCTATGCCATGAATTTTAGTAAATGACACTAAAACAGTTTCATCAGCAACTTGGTGCTCTGTAAAAGTATCAGCCAGCTCAATGTCTTTTCCAAATAATTCAGTAAGCGCTTTTGAATTTAACTTACTATTTGGATGGCTTAGTATTTGCCCCTTATGATCTAATAAAAAGCCATAACCTAACCCTAAAAAATCAATATCGTCGATAATTTTAGCTATGGTTTGCATATCAATATCAGCACCTGCAACTCCTTTAAATTGGCCATTAATATTTATGGGCGCAACAGCTGAAATGGTCAGTTCATTGGTGGTTACATCAATATAAGGGGTGGTGAATGCAGTGTTAGTTTTGTTTTCAACCAACTTATACCAAGGGCGGCTAGTTGCATCAAAATCGTCGGGTAAAATGACGCTTTGATCATTTAAAATAAACGCGCCTGAGGATTCGCCGATGTAAGTATTTTTAAAATCACCTGCCATCTCTGCAGTATTTAATTGCGATAATGTAAGCGCTTTAGCGTCTGTAACTTGATAGGTGTTTGCCAGCGAGATAACAATGGCTAACTTGTTATTCAGCCAGCTTGCAATGTTCTGCGATACAGACTGGGAATTTTGTTTTAATACTAAAGATAGCTGCTCTTGAGTTTGATGACGCATTGAAAAATAGTTGTTAATAGTGAAAACACCTAACACTAAAACTAAGACCAATGACGCAGCGATGGTGATTTTGGAGGTGAATTTCAGCGAGCTAAACATAAGTACCTTAAGAATTAATCATTATTATCACTGTCTTTTTAACAAATTTTTAACTGAAAGTCTTAGCAAATATAAGCTGGGATTGATTAAATTTTAAAAAATAATGATAAAGTATTATTTTGATGTACAGAAAAATATCTATAAGATGATTTTTTAATAGCGACGGTCTAACTAGTCGCAAAGAAAGACTCTATGCAACTTGCCTTTTAGAAAAGTAAAAAGATTAAAATTTGAATTTAATAATGACGTTACACTGAGTAATTATTATTTAAATCACTTTTTCCATTTCATTTTATTATTGGTATCGCGTGATGAAATAATGGTTTCATCACTGCTTTGAATCCCGCCCAATTTAGAGAGTCGGTCATAAAGAACAACATTACAGGTTGCCGCTAAATTCATACAGCCGATAGTAGGAATATACACCACTTCGTCGCACCATTTTAAAACATCTTTGGGCACAGAGCCGTCTTCTGGACCAAATACATAAAATGCGTTCTCAGGGTGAGTAAATTCGGGCAAAGGAGTGGCGCCTTCAATTAACTCAATTACCACTACTTTTGCATCTTTTGGCTTGACTGATGCTAAATCGTCAGTGGCGGTTAATGGAATGCGTTGCACCACATTTTTCGTATCCGTATGAAATTTTTGTGCATTTAAATAACGGTTGCCGGTAAAAAAAACCTGCTTGGCGTCATAACAACCTGCTGCGCGTAATACACCACCCACATTGGTTGGGCTTTTAGGGTTTATTAAACCAATACTTGCTTGTAACTTACTCACTAGTTGCAATCCTTGGTTGGCCACTCGGCAATATACAAGTCAAAATCGTCTAATTTTACATCACAATCTTTTACTGTTTTATCTTTGACTGAAATGTTTAGCTCATGCATTTTAGTTTTATCGCCGTTATTAAGTAACGGGTGCCACGTTGCTAAACCGCGCCCTTCATGAAGACGGCGGTAGCTACAGCTTTGTGGCATGAAAAAGATGTCTTTTAGGTTTTCTTTAGTGAGTTTAACACACGAAGGGACTAATGTTTGGCGGTTTTCGTATTCACTACAGCCACAGGTATTGTTATCAAGGTATTGACAAACAATGTTGGTAAATATTAGTTGCTCGCCTTCTCTTAGCTGATCGGTAGCAGTAAAGTCATCTTCGTCTTCACTGTCAATAAAGGTGTTTAAACAACACTTTCCACATCCATCACAAATGGCTTCCCATTCTTGCTGGTTCATTTCATTCAGGCTTTTACTAAGCCAAAATTGGGTATTTGCTAATTGTTGATCAAACATGGTGTTCTCGCCCCTTTTAAGAGCGCGCATTCTAACGTATTGCAGCAAAGCGCGCAAAGCCAATCCCTAATATCTGCATGGCTTCGCGCGATTTTATTACTGCTGAGATTTAACCCAACGTTTAATTTTTTTCTCCAGAATAGGCATAGGTAGTGCACCATCAATCAATATTTGCGTATGAAACGCTTTAATGTCAAATTGCTCACCTAATTGCTGGTGGGCGTAATTTCTGAGCTCTTTAATTTTAAACTCACCCAATTTGTACGATAGTGCTTGGCCTGGCCATGCAATATAGCGCTCAACTTCAGCAATAACATCACTTTTTGCCATTGAAGAATTTGCTAGCATGTAATCAATGCCTTGTTGACGTGTCCAACCTTTGGCATGAAATCCTGTATCAAGCACTAATCGCATCGCTCTTAGCTGCTCATCGCTAAGACGCCCGTACCACATATACGGGTCGGTAAATAAGCCCAATTCTTTGCCTAAGCTTTCTGCATATAATGCCCAGCCTTCAGCAAACACGGTATAGCCGCCAAATTTACGAAAATCGGGCAAGCTTTGCACCTCTTGTTGCAGCGCTATTTGAAAGTGATGACCAGGAGCGGCTTCATGAATAGACAGTGTTTCGAGTAAAAACTTAGGCTGCGCTTTTAAGTTGTATGTATTGATGTAAAATATGCCTGGGCGCGAACCATCAGGAGCGGGTCCTGCATACGACGCTCCCGCAGCTGATTGGGCTCGATACGCTTCAACCGCTTTGACAACATAAGGTGCTTTAGGCTCAATATTAAATAACTTTGGTAAGCGAGCGTCTATTTTTAATTTTATCTTTTCATAGGCAGCAATTAACTCATCGGCCGTTTTGTAATAAAACTCATCGGAGTCACGTAAGTGGTTAAAAAAGGCTGATAATTCTCCTTCAAATTCGACGGTGTTTTTCACCGTTTTCATCTCACTTAAGATTCTTGCCACTTCACTTAAACCAATCTCATGAATTTCATCCGCTGATAAACTTAACGTAGTATTTTTCTTTATTTGGTATTCGTACCACGCTTTACCATTGGGTAAATCAGCATAACCAACAGAATCGCGGGCATAAGGAATATAATCGTTAAGTAAGAAATCGCTCATTCGCTGATATGCAGGCACTAATTTATCTAAGATCAGTGTTTTATACTGCGATTTTAGCTGTTGCTTTTCATCAGCTGAAAAAGAGTCGGGCATGGCTTTAATGGGCGAATAAAAGAGAGAATCTTCTGCGCTTGTAACAACATGCGCTTTAAATTGCGGGAGTAATTTTTTTGCTAATGGCATAGGCAGTACCACATCGTATTTAACGCCTTGCGCCATTGATTGTTCAACACTTGCAAGCCATTTAACGAAACCATCTGCACGCTTGATAAAATTTTCGTAGTCGGCAACAGTATTAAAAGGCTGAGCACTTTGTCCTGAACCAAATCCAGCGAAGGTATTATGCGCACCCGACATTTGATTTATCGGTAACAAATAATTTTTATATTGCATCCCCTCAAGCTTGAGGGCTAAATCTCGGGATAACACTTCAAAATTCAGTAGCGCTTGACCGGTCAGTTGTGATTCATCAATCAGGGATAAGCGTTGTTGATATTTTTTGTAGAAAGCGGCTTTCTTATCGCGATTAAGCTGCGATATTTCAGGCAAAAATTGATCATCAAATTCATGGCGGCCATTATAAGTAGCGCTTAATGGATTAAAAGCTAATGATTCATCGTAGTACTGAGCAACGAGCACATCTAATTGCTGCTCGGCTGATAATTCGCTTATTACAGGTGCAACTGACTGATTTGTGTTTAATTGTGAGCTGGTGCTCATACAACCACTTAAGGCAAACATAACGCTACTGGCAACCAGAGCTATTTTAATAACTTTCATAAATTCCCTTGTTAGTTTTTACCCGCCAATTATGCGGTTTTAAATAACTTAAATAAAGCAATTACGGTCAATGCTATTCGTCGCTACATTATTTACTCAATAGCGCATGGTTGCTACATTCAAGTGAATGAAAATAATTATAATGACTTAAACATGAAAAAACATTTATTGACTCTATCAATCGCATTAATGAGCTTAACCAGTGCAAGTACACTAGCCACAACCTATATATCGGCCAAAGCTTTGCTAGATGTTGAAACAGGCGAACTTAAGGCTAATCCTTTGATTGCCATAGATAAAGGTGTTATTAGCCAAATCCAATTTAATAAAAAGCCCAAGCTTAGCAGTAATGATGAACTGATAAACCTACCAACGCTTACCCTGTTACCTGGGTTAATGGACATGCACGTACATTTAACCAGCGATCCTACCGTCTCTCGAAGTGAACGTTTAGGGCAATCTGTTCCGCGAATGGCCATTAAAGCCAGCTATTTTGCTAAGCAAACCTTAGAAGCTGGATTTACTACAGTAAGGAACTTAGGTGCTGAGGGCTACAGTGTTATTGCGGTGCGAGATGGTGTGAATGCAGGTGATATTATCGGCCCACGTATCTGGGCTGCAGGGCCTTCTTTGAGCATTACTGGTGGGCACTGCGATAATAATCGCTTACCTCCAGAGATGAAATATACTGCCACCGGCGTTGCTGATGGCCCATGGGCAGTACGTATTAAAGTGCGTGAAAATATAAAATATGGCGCTAATGCAATCAAACTATGCGCCACAGGTGGGGTATTTTCTAAAGGAACAAAAGTCGGCATACAGCAATACGCCTTTGAAGAAATGAAAGCCATTGTTGATGAAGCGCACATGCGTGAATTACCTGTTGCCGCTCACGCACACGGCACTAACGGTATTAAAACGGCGATTAGAGCCGGTGTAGATAGTGTTGAGCACGCTAGCTTTCTAGATGATGAAGCGATTGCGCTTGCAAAAGAGCATGGTACTTGGTTATCGATGGATATTTATAATACAGAGTATACGCTGAGCTTTGGTGAGCAAAATGGTGTTGATGAAGAAAACCTAAATAAGGAACGTCTGGTATCAAAAAAACAACGTGATAGTTTTAAACGCGCTGTTAAAGCTGGGGTAAACATGGTATTTGGTACCGACGCAGCAATATACCCACATGGTGATAATGCTAAACAGTTTTCCCGTATGGTTGAATTTGGCATGAGTGAATTACAAGCAATTCAAGCGGCGACCATTAATAGTGCTAGATTATTAAAAGCTGATAAACAACTAGGGCAAATTAAAACTGGTTTTGCAGCTGATATCATAGCGGTAGATACTAATCCATTAAAAAACATTTCTACACTAGAGCAGATCCCGTTTGTTATGAAGGCGGGTGTGGTTTACAAACAGTAAGCCCAAACGTTTCTATAAGGTTGAGCACCGCTCAACCTTAAAATTTTTTGCAAATGTAGCTAAGCTGCTCGTTTAGCCATCAAAATTTTATTAAAAAATCTTTCTGCTAAACCAACTAACTACTGCAATCCCCCTTTGAAATTTTCAAATATGATTACTTTTAAATCACATTGAATAACAATCAAGCAAACGTACCTATTGAAGTAAAAAAAATTGAACTTTTTATTTAAATTTAAAATGATAACCATTATCATTCGCGCAAATTAACAAATGCGAATGGTTATCAGTTTATGAAAAGGTTTCAATACTCTCTCCTCACTCTAGCGTGTTTAAACGCAAATTTAGCAATGGCTAACGAGTCACAAGTTAATTCAGATATTGAACGAATTAGCGTTTACGAGCAACAAAACCGAGTAGTGATGAATTCTGGTTTAGCGACTAAATCAGACATGTCACTAATGGAAACCCCAGCACCCGTGGTTATTGTTGATAAAGCACTGATTGAATCACAAGGTATTGATAGTCTTCAGGACGTGATCCGCAATGTGAGTGGCCTAACTCAAGCGGGTAATAACTATGGCATTGGTGACAATTTAGTTATTCGTGGTTTGGGTGCTAATTACACTTATGATGGCATGTATGGCGGCGCAGGCTTGGGCAATACATTTAACCCTACTCGGTCTTTAACCAATGTTGAATCTATTGAAGTGTTAAAGGGTCCCGCTACTGGCTTGTATGGTATGGGTAGTGCCGGTGGTGTGATCAACCTCATTGAGAAAAAACCACAGTTTAACGAGCAACATACGCTAGAAATGGATATCGGTCAGTGGGATAGTTATTCGCTTGCACTCGATAGCACCAATGCAATAACCGACGATTTAGCTTATCGGGTAATGGCAAAAACCGCCTCTAGCGATGGCTTTCGTGATTTAAAAGAGCAGCGCGATGAAATTTACTCGTCTTTAAAATATGTGCTTAATGACCAACAATCTTTTGTATTGTCTGGGGCATATATTAAAGACGCTATTGCAGTGGATTCTATTGGCCACCCTATTCGTATTTTTAACAGTGAATCGGTTAACGGTTTAACTGCTGGAGAAGTATCAGGCGCCGATTTAGTTAATGACCCTACAGCAAGTGGGTTACAATTGAGTGAAGCACAACGAAATGAATTAGCTAACTCTTTGGCAAGCAATGATGGTTTAACACCCTTTAACTTTGGCACTAATGGCATAATATCACCGATGGCAAAGGATAACGAAGGTGAAGAGCTGCGTTTTAAATTAGCGCATAATTATTACATTAGTGATGATTTATTTTTAAATCAACAGCTACAGTATCGCAATTACACCTCAAGTTTTGCTCGTCAAACAGGTGCTTATAATTATGTTTATTGGAACCGACGCGGTGTAATTAACCAAGATCCACGCGCACCGTTAGTTGTAGATAATGTATTACATCCTTTTGCTGCAAGACGCCAAGAATATCGCCAAGTAGAAGCGGATGAAAAATCTTGGCAATACTTCTTAGATTTACGTTATGACTTTATGCTTGGTAATATAGAAAACGAACTACTAGTTAATGCCAACTATGAAGACCGTGATATTCGTTTTAAACAGTACTCTATTTATGATGCTGATAAGGTCATTAAAAACAATGACGGTGAAGTGATTTACCAAGGCGCACTGCCATATATTTTTGATATACGTCAACCAAATTGGCCTACAGGTGAATTTGCTGACTATGATCCGCTTAAAACCAGTGATTACAATAAAAAAGTACAAGCATGGGGCGTAGGCCTGCAGCATGTTGCTTATATTAACGACAAGATCACTACTCGTATTGGTGTTGCTCATAATCGCATAAAACAAAGTTATGAGCATTTTGGGGTAGACCCACGTTATAGCCAAAGCCGCGCAAATCCAACGCCTGAAGCAAACACATCAGACAGTGGTTTAACGTATAACTTAGGTGCTACTTATCAAGTAAACGCTGATATGGCTTTGTTTTTAAATCACTCGAAAGGACGCACAGCTTACAGTGTTCTTGGCTCTGTTGCTGGTAATGAAGCCGATAGAGACGATTCAGAATCAGTGAGTAACGATTTAGGCTTTCGTTTTAAAGCATTTGATGATCAATTACTAGCTTCGATTGTAGTATTTGAAAGTGCGCGCACTAATTTAGAATACGCCAATCCACTTTATGAAGCCGGCGTGTCAGCACCTAACGTAGTAGAGAGCTTTTTTGATGGCGAAGAACAGACAAAAGGTGTAGAGATTGATTTAAATGCCTATTTGAACGATCAATGGAAAGTTAATATTAACGGTGTTTATCAAGACGCCCGCGATAAAACTAATCCAAACAGCTCAAGCTTTGATACCCGCCAAAAAGGGGTGCCTTATGTAACAGCTAGTTCATGGGTTACTTACTCAGCAGCGCTGTTTGAATTACCACACGCAGTTGATCTAAGCGCAGGCTTAACATTCGTTGATAAACGCAGTACTAACTCAAGTTCATTCGGTATTGATAATGGTTACGTACCCGCTTATACCGTATATGATGCTGCAGTTAGCTATAAAGCTGATAACTGGCAGATGCAGTTAAACATTAATAACCTGTTTAATAAAAACTATTATTCTAAAGCCATGTTTTTAGGCGGAATGCCAGGTGAAGAACGTAATGCAAAGCTAAGCTTTAGTTACACACTTTAATAGTTTAATAATTTTAAAAGCACGGAGTTTCAATTGAAATACCGTGCTTTTTTCATGTAAAAACTTAATATTAAATCGTAACAACTATGCGGCCGTTTATTTCGCCTTTAAGCATGTCATCAAAAATTTCATTAATATCTTCAAGTTTTTTCTCTTCAATGATAGCTTTTACTTTGCCTTGCGCAGCAAATTCAAGACATTCTTGCAGGTCTTTGCGCGTACCTACAATAGAGCCAACCACTGAAACACCATTTAATACGGTGTCAAAAATTGGCAATGGCATATCTTCAGGCGGTAAACCAACCAATACACATTTTCCCCCTCGGCGAACACTTTTATATGCTTGTTCAAACCCAGGTTTTGATACTGCCGTACAAACAACAGCATGCGCGCCACCTACTTGCTCAAAAATGGCCTCACTGGGCACCACCTCTTTAAAATCAAGCGTAATATCAGCACCCAACTCTTTAGCTAGCGCCATTTTCTCTTTACCAGTATCTACCGCAATAACATTAAAGCCCATTGCTTTTGCATATTGCACTGCTAAGTGCCCTAAACCACCCACACCGACAATAGCAACCCATTGACCTGGTTTAGCGCCAGATACTTTTAAAGCTTTATACGTTGTTACGCCCGCACAAAATAAGGGGGCAGCTTCAGCAAAACCTAAACCTTCCGGTATTTTGATGATGTAGTCACCATGAGCTAAACAGTATTCTGCATACCCACCGTCAATAGAGTAACCCGTATTATGTTGCGATAAACACAAGGTTTCGCGCCCATCTAAACAAAACTCACAATGGCCACATGCGCTGTATAACCATGGTACGCCTACTCTATCGCCCACTTCTAAGTGCTTAATATTACTTCCTAGTTTTTCTATTACACCAACACCTTCGTGCCCAGGTACTAATGGCATTTTTGGTTTTACCGGCCAATCGCCATGACATGCGTGTAAATCAGTGTGGCACACACCACAAGCGGCTATTTTTACTAGGACATCGTTAGGACCTACTTCTGGGATAGGCAAATCGGTGATCGCTAACTTGCCTTTATATTCTGTATTTATTGCTGCTTTCATAGTCATTCCATCGTTTATAAAAAATTTTGTTATTCAACAAGGTCGTTAAATAACAATGTCATGTTGCATATCCGCAACATACCTCACTATAAATGCTTAGATATTAATCTATATCAATCATTAGTCGTAAAACGTGGCTTTTTATCCCAGCTTAAGTCTTGCCATACCTAACCAGCGTGCTAGCATAGATTTCATTTATTTTTGAAACTTGTAACAATGACATTATCAGAAAAAAACTTTGCCTTTGTAATGCATTGTGGTGAGATGGGCAGCCGCTGGGGATTTAATCGCACCATTGGACAAATGTGCGGTTTATTGATTATCACTAAAGACCCGATGACGGCAAATCAAATCGCTGATGCGCTAAGTATCTCTCGCGGTAACGTGAGTATGGGGATCAAAGAATTACAATCTTGGCAACTGATCAAAGTAATGCATATCCCAGGAGATAGAAAAGAGTACTATGCCCCTGCAGGCGATATTTGGGATATGGCAAATCGCGTATTCGAAGAGCGCAAAAAACGTGAAGTTGAGCCGACACTAAGTTTACTGCGGGATAACTTACTAGACGAAGCAAGTAACGACGATGAAATCTACGCTCAAAAACAAATGGGCGAAATCCATAACTTACTTGAAACAGTAACTAAATGGTCGTCAGAATTACAACGTTTAACTCCTGAGCAGCTTAATAAGCTAATGAAACTAGGTTCAGGGATTGGCAAAGTCATTGACCTAAAAGATAAAATATTTAAAAAAGAAATTTAGTCGATAGGTCACTCACAAAAAAGCCGCAATTTGCGGCTTTTTAGTTATTTGCTTTATTTAAATTTTTGGATAAGCAATTCTATCTGACAAATAGCCCACGCTGGTTGCAAAATAATATGACCGATTCCAGTGCATAAATACCTTGTAGTTGTCGTATGCTAAATACATGCGCCCATTTTCATCATCAGGCATCACTAGTGCAGCATCCACAGCAACATTTGGTAAATCGCTGCCATCAGCACGACGAACCCCTAATGCTTGCCAATCAGCGAGTGAGCGCTCTGAATTGTTCCAATATTCAAGCCATTGCTTACGTGTTTTAGTACCGCGCTTTAAAATATACTGCTGATCAAAATCAGCAGGTAATTGAACTTGGCGACCCCAGGTTAAGTTGTCATTCCAACCCTCTTGCTTTAAGTAATTAGCAATAGAGGCAAACGCATCTTCTTTGGTTGTCCAAATATCTTTACGGCCATCGTTGTTGTAATCTACAGCATAGGCATTAAATGAGGTTGGCATAAATTGAGTTTGCCCCATTGCACCTGCCCATGAGCCTTTAAATTTATCAAGCGTAATATGACCCGACTTTAATATGTCCAGTGCTGCCCATAATTGGCGCTTGTATAATGCTTCACGGCGCCCATCAAAAGCCAGTGTTACCAACGATGAAATCACGTTGTGGCCACCTTGAATGGCACCAAAATTACTCTCTAAGCCCCAAATAGCTACAATAAAGCGTGCTTGGACGCCAAAGTCTTTTGCGACCTTCTCTAAAACGTCTTGGTTTTCTTTGTACAACTTACGCGCGCGATCAATTTTCCATTGAGGCACTCGTTTTGGTAAATATGTTTCCAGTGTTTCTTTTACTTCAGGCTGATTTTTATCTGCTGAAATCACTTTTTCTTTGTAAGAAGCAGTGGCAAATGCTTGCTCAAGTAACTGAGTATCGTAACCTTTCGCTATTGCCTCTTGCTTTAAATTAGTAAGGTATTGTTGAAACTCAGCTTGGGTTTTTGCCATCACAGATGAGCTTAAACAGATACCACACAATACAACTGCTAATTTTTTAATCACTATCTACTCCGTTTTGTTTTCTTAATTCACTCAGCAAGTTTTCTTCTGGTGGCGGAATTTGTAAATAATAGCCTTGGTCGCTGAGCGACTGTTTTAAAGTGTCTAAATCCGCTACGCCTAGTTGAGTTCGCTTAGCTAAGTTAATGATCATCACGTACTGAGGTTGACCAAACATGGCCATTAAAGGTTCCGGAACTTTACTAAAATCGTCTCTTTTTTCAATAAATAAGAAAGTATCTGCTTTTTTCTTACTTTTATATACCGCAGTTAGCATTATGGCCCTATAAAATCTTGCTTAACAGTGCTACACACTATAACATGGCAATAATAATAAGTTATAAAAATTAGAGTGAAAACTACAATAAACGCCTTGTTCAGCCTAGGTTTATATAAAAATTTCACACTAACAAGACAATCCAGTTGAGCATCTATGTCGGACCAAATTTTTGAGCTAAAAGGCAACCTTTTTACGTTATCAGTTTTACATCTTTATAGTACTGATATCCCCCTTTTAGCAGAACAACTGTATATAAAAATAGCCCAAGCCCCAAAATTCTTTGAGGGTGCCCCCATTGTCGTGAATTTAATTGAAGTAAAAAATAATCCTATTGATTTTGTTCACTTAAAATCACTTATTGAACGTATGAGCTTTAATGCGGTGGGTGTATGTAATGGTTCTGATGAGCAGCACAAACAAGCGAAAGCTGCTGGCTTATCTGTTTTAAACTATTCACAAGACGTTAAGAGTGAACCTCCAAGAGTAGAGCCTAATACGTCAGTGGTTGAAAAAACCGTGTATTTACCAGCACAAATTATTAATGGTGCAGTTCGCTCAGGGCAACAGGTTTACGCCAAAGACCGTGACTTAGTGGTATTAGGCGCAGTAAGCCATGGTGCAGAAGTAATTGCAGATGGCAATGTACATATATATGGAACCCTACGCGGCCGTGCAATCGCCGGTGCGAAAGGGCTAGAAAACGCATACATTTTTTGTAATAAATTAGAAGCAGAACTCGTTTCAATCAATGGTAATTACTGGATCAGTGACTCACTGCAAGGTGAACACTGGGGTAACGCAGTTCAAATACAACAAAAAAATGAATCTTTAGAAATTTCAGCTTTGGTTAAAGGATAAATCTCATGGCAAAAATAATTGTCGTTACCTCGGGTAAAGGGGGTGTTGGTAAAACAACATCAAGCGCAGCAATTGGTACAGGCTTGGCATTGAAAGGCTATAAGACTGTTATCATTGATTTTGATATCGGCCTGCGGAATTTAGACCTTATTATGGGTTGTGAACGTCGCGTAGTGTATGACTTTGTCAATGTAATCAATGGTGAAGCCAACCTTAACCAAGCACTTATAAAAGATAAGCGTGTAGAGAAGTTATTCTTACTTCCTGCATCGCAAACACGCGATAAAGATGCACTCACACGTGATGGCGTTGAACGTGTTCTCAATGAGTTAAAAGAAGACTTTGACTACATCGTGTGTGATTCTCCGGCAGGTATAGAAGCCGGTGCTATGATGGCCATGTACTTCGCTGATGAAGCGATTGTAACTACCAACCCAGAAGTTTCGTCAGTAAGAGACTCAGATCGTATACTAGGAATTTTACACAGTAAATCTAAACGTGCTGAAGAAGGTTTGGAAAACATTAAAGAGCATTTGCTAATAACACGCTATAATCCAGATCGTGTATCAAAAGGTGAAATGCTATCTGTTGAAGATATCCAGGACATTCTAGCTATCGACTTACTAGGTGTCATTCCTGAATCTCAAGCAGTACTTAGTGCATCTAACTCAGGACAACCCGTTATTCTTGATGGCGAATCAGACGCAGGTCAAGCCTATGCTGATGCGATCAGTCGTTTATTAGGCGAGACGGTTGAATTTAGATTTTTAGATGTAGAGAAAAAGGGTTTATTCAAACGGATATTTGGAGGTTAATGTGTCTTTACTTGACTACTTCCGCTCAGAAAAGAAAAACAGTGCGTCATTAGCAAAAGAGCGATTGCAGATCATAGTCGCGCACGAACGTTCTCAGCGTGGTACACCTGATTACTTGCCGCAGTTAAAGCAAGATATATTAGATGTCATTCGCAAGTACGTGAATGTAGGCGCCGATGCAGTTCAAGTTCAGTTTGATCAAAATGAAGATGATTTAGCCGTACTCGAACTCAATGTCACACTACCTGACGAAGAAAAGAAATAATGATAAAGGGCGCTAAGCGCCCTTTATCATCTGTTTTTAACTCGTCTTGTAAACTTTATTTAATTATCCCACTCTTTGAGTGCACCTTTAAGATATTCATAGCGCCAAGAATTGAGTAAATCTGGTTTTATCTGCTGTGATTTTTGTTCATCTGTTAGCTTCCAGTTCCAACTTATAAGTTGATTCACTTGCTTTTTAGAGGCCATTACATCTTCTGGTATGTTGTGCTCTTTTGCAACCTTACTAATGTTTTGTTTGATCTCTTTCGCTACTTTTTTGTATGTAGGAAAATCAATTAAACGCTTTAGTACTTTTGGGTGCTGTTCAGGTGGGATAGCTTTAGCTTGCTCAATACACTTCAAAATTTCAACCCCTGAACGATTCACTTCAATAGGCTCAACACCCGGAATTTGTCTAAGCGCATTTAAGCTCGATGGGCCTCGCTTAGCGATTTCAGTCATGTTGTGCTCTTTAAGAACAAAATTAAGCGCAAGATTTTTACGAATTGCTTTATCTCTTCGCCACACGGCTAATTCTTTAAGTACAGCTAATTCATGCGGCTTAAGCTGCCATGCATTTTTAATCTCTTTATAAAGCAGTTCATCTGGTGTTTGAAAAGCACGCTTGTTTGCCACTAATTCACTTTCGTTAATAACAATATCAAATAAATCGGCCGCTTTAATGCTGTCTATAATTAACTCAAAACAAGGCAGTAAGTGAAACGTATCGGCCGCAGCGTATTCAAGTTGTTTTTGAGTGAGAGGACGTTGTAACCAATTGGTACGCGATTCACTTTTATCAATTTCAATATTCAACAAGGTTTTTACCATTAAGGCAAACCCCATACAGTTACCCTCCCCTAATAGCTGAAGTGCAAACTGAGTATCAAACAATGGATAAGGAACGAAACCTGCGTATTTTTGAAAAACTTCAATATCTTCTGAAGGAGAATGAAGTACTTTTAACACGTTTGGATCTTTAAGTATCTGCCAAAAATCAAACAAGGAAAGCTCTGCAAGCGGGTCGATGAGTGCTAAATGCTCGCCATCATAAACTTGAATTAGTGCAACTTCGGGATACAAAGTACGGCGGCGCATAAACTCGGTATCAATAGCAAGAATGGGTTTGTTTTTTATTTGTTCTACAAACGTATTTAGCTCATTTTGGGTTTGGATCAATTGGTAGTGCACTGAGTCTCCTACAATAAAAAAGCCGACTAATGTCGGCTTTTTTATAGTTGCTAATCTTTTAAGGCTCTTCTGAGAATTTTACCCACGTTAGTTTTAGGTAACTCATCCTTAAACTCAACGAGTTTAGGAACCTTATAATTAGTTAAATTATCACGACAATGTTTTATTATATCTTTTTCAGTTAAAGAAGGGTCTTTTTTCACAACAAAAACTTTAACTTGTTCACCACTAATGTCATGAGGAATACCAATTGCGGCAACTTCTAATACACCTTCGTGCATCGCAACCACTTCTTCAATCTCATTTGGGAATACATTAAAGCCTGACACAATGATCATGTCTTTTTTACGGTCAACAATATAGAAGAAGCCTTCATCATCGTATGTCGCAATATCACCGGTAGCAAACCAGCCATCTTTTAAACATTCAGAGGTTGCGTCAGGACGGTTATAATAACCAAGCATTACTTGTGGGCCTTTAACCCATAACTCGCCCGGTTCACCTTTAGCCGCTTCTTCACCGCTATCAAGCATTAGCTTGATATCGGTACTTGGCGCTGGTAAGCCAATAGAGCCATTATAAGACTCTAAATCATATGGGCTAATTGTAACTAATGGCGAACACTCTGTCAGACCATAGCCTTCCATTAATTTGCTGTTAGTGACCTTCTGCCATTTTTCGGCAACTGGACGTTGAACGGCCATACCGCCACCCAGTGACATTTTAAGGTTACTAAAATCAAGTTCAGAGAAACCTGGAGTATTTAATAAGCCATTAAACAGAGTATTTACACCTGTAATAGCTGTAAATTTATGCTGACTAAGCTCTTTTACAAATCCTGGCATATCACGTGGATTAGTAATTAAAACATTTAAGCCACCGTATTTCATAAATGCTAAACAGTTCGCTGTTAATGCAAATATATGATAAAGCGGAAGCGCAGTAATAACTACTTCACTACCACGGTCAAGCACTTTGTCTAAACAACCAGATACTTGCTCAAGATTACCTACCATATTGCCATGACTTAACATAGCGCCTTTTGATACACCGGTAGTTCCACCGGTGTACTGCAAGAACGCTAAGTCACTAAGGTTTACATCTGGACGTTTGTAACCAGTTGGATCTGCTTTTAACAAATCACAAAAGTTAATCGTGTTAGGTAATGTGTAGCTTGGCACCATTTTTTTGAAATGCTTAACGACAAAATTAACTAAATGCTTTTTAAGACCACCCATCATGTCACCGACTTGGGTAACCACAATATGTTTCACGTCGGTGTTGGGCAGCGCTTTTTCAAGAGTGACAGCAAAGTTAGCAAGTATAAAAATGGCTGATGTTTCAGAATCTTTTAACTGATGCTCTAACTCTCGTACGGTGTAAAGCGGGTTAACATTAACTACAACACATCCTGCACGCAAAATACCTAAAATAGCAATAGGGGTTTGCAACAAATTAGGCATCATCACAGCGACTTTATCGCCTTTTTTTAATCCTAAATCGTTTTGGATATAGGCGGCAACGCGTTTTGTTGCAGCATCTATTTCGTTGTAAGACAATGTTTTACCCATATTAGTAAATGCAGGTAAATCTTTGTATTCATTAAAACTTTTTTCAAACACTTCGAGTAACGAGTTGTAGTGCTCAGGATCGATTGTTTCAGGCATACCTTCTGGGTAGCGCTTAAGCCAGATTTTTTCCACTCTTAGCCCCTGTTATAATTATATTTTTATTAACCTTAATCTAAGTAAGGCACTTTCACAATTGAGCAAATACTCTAATCTAGAGATAATCCCACATTTATCGGTAATATACAATTAACATGCACTACTTTGCAGCATAAATACGTGAATGTGTTCAAAACATAGCCCACTACTTTGCATATGGCAATGATGTCCACCAGGCACTTCTAATACTCTCAAGTTATTGTAATAATTACTATACTTATCTAAGTTTTGTTTTACAAATGGATAACCTTGATCACCTAAAATTAATTGACATGGTGCAATTAATTCTTTTATTGCACCAATACATTGCGCTTCATCAAATCGAAAACCTGAGTGATTTTTAAGCTTAGGATCAGTCGTTAACTCAAACCCACTGTGCATTTGTTTTATATTTCTGTCCATCAGCAAAGCGATTAATTTATCATTTAAATCAGTTGTTTTTGCACGCGCTTGATAAATTTGCTCTTTTGAAGTGTATATCCTTGATTTTTTAATCGTTAACCGTGCCCGGTTAAGTATGGCATTTCTTAGCTGTGAAGCGACTTCATTTGCTTGTGTGGTAACGCAGCCTATTCCTTCAATAAAAGAAACGGATTTAACATACTCGTTAAAACAACTCGCAAATAAACCCGCGACCATCGCCCCCATCGAATGCCCGACCAAGTGTACCTTTTTTAATTTAAGCGCTGTGATTAAGGCATAAACATCATCCACATAATCAATAAAGTAGTAATGTGCCTGAGGGCTTCGCCAAGATGATAGTCCATGCCCTGCAAAATCAATACAATACCATGTTTGATTTGACGGTACGTCAGTTAGCATAGGTACAAAGCTAGCACTGTTATCTAACCAACCGTGAAGCGCAATAACAACCTCTTCACCGTCTCCAAATTTAAGGCCATGTATATCTAAGTCGTTAGCTTTGACAGAAAATGGTTGCAATGCAAACCTCTACTTTTTATTTGGTTATAGCAATAACATACAAGAGTTAATACACAAATAATAGAACCGAGCTAGAAGAGTACACACTTAAATTGCGAGATTTCATAACATATTCATTTATTTATCTGGTCATCAGTATACAATAATAGTCGCTATTAAAATAAGTACACTTAAAGGGTACACACAATGAAAAAACAGTTCGGCTTATTAGCGCTTTTATGTACAACAACAGGAGCATTTGCTCAAACAGCGCCTAAAAATGTTATTTATATGATTGGTGATGGCATGGGTCCCGCTTTCACAACCGCTTATCGATACTACAAAGATGACCCAACAACAAAAGAAATAGAAACCACCGTTTTTGATACCATATTAAAAGGCATGGCGCACACGTATCCAGATGACCATACCTATGTTACAGACAGCGCAGCAGGTGCAACTGCACTTAGCAGCGGCCATAAAAGTTATAATGGCGCTATTGCCGTCGATACAGCTAAAAAGCCTGTTAAAACCATGCTAGAAATTGCAAAAGAGCAAGGAATGACAACAGCGTTAGTAGCTACCTCACAAATAAACCATGCAACACCAGCAAGTTTTGCCGCACATAATGAATCAAGAAGAAACTACGATGATATTGCCAATGACTACATTGACAATAAAATTGCAGGTAAATTACCGGTAGATTTAATGTTAGGCGGTGGTACTGAGTACTTTATTCGTGATGACAGAAACTTAGTAGACGAATTTAAACAAGCTGGTTATCAATATGGCGATGATATTCAGAACCTTGGTCAAATCACTCAAGTGCCTGCTATAGGTTTATATGCACCTAAAGGCTTACCGTTTGCTCTTGATGAAAACCCAACAAGATTAAAGCAGTTAACTTCTAAAGCGTTTGATTTGCTTGATGGGCAAAATGATAAAGGCTTTTTTGTGATGATTGAAGGCAGCCAAATTGACTGGTGTGGTCACGCAAATGATATTGCCTGTGCAATGGCTGAAATGGATGATTTTGCTAAATCAATCGAAACGGCTAAAGCCTATGTAGATAAGAACCCAGACACTATTTTGGTGATCACGGCAGACCACTCAACAGGTGGTTTAACTATTGGTGCACATGGCCAATATAAATGGGAAACAGATGTCATCAAAGGTGTTAAAGCCACTGCGGGTACATTGACCAATTTGTTAATGGAGTCAGATAACCTTAAAAAGGTATGGCAGGAAAATACGAGCATTGAGTTTACAGCTGAAAACGAAATTAAGCTTAAACAAGCCAAAGCTATGGGTGAGAAAACCCTAAACTTAGCCGTTAAAAGCATCATTAATGATTTAAGCTTTACAGGTTGGACAACGGGCGGTCACACAGCGTCTGATGTACAAGTATTTGCTTATGGCAAAAATAGCGATGACTTTGTTGGCTCTCAAAATAATACCGATATAGCTAAAAAATTGATTGGTTACATAGAACAATAATCTCAGTAATGAAATTAAAAAAGCCCGAATGATTCATTCGGGCTTTTTATTTGCTTATTTTCATTTTATACCAATTCTCTTATTTAAGTGATCTATTTTGAGGATTGGTATTAGCTAAGCGTATATATCAACACCAATTAAATTTTGAACTTCAGCTCTTCGCTCTAAATTAGCAAACTCAGTATAAGTCGAAATCGCTTTACTTACTTGGGCTGAGGGTTGATCGTAAATAGTTTGGCTGTATTGGTTGTCTTTGCTGTTCGCTTTTGTAAACTCTTTTGCAAGTTCAAGCCCTTCAGGGCTGCTTTTGACATAATCGGTATTAGTTTTTTGTGGTTTGGCTTGCTCTAGTACTCGTTCAGGCTGCACCGGAACTACCGAAGTAGAACGCACATTACCAGGTATATCACCAGTGAAAAAACCAGAACTTATAGGTAGCGACACAGCGCTTCTCCAACCAACAACATACCTAAATTATGATTTAAAATCGCTTAATTTGCAAACAACCGGGTTTATCTTATTCTCGGCCCGGTAATTTTTTCCATGTTACCGTGTCACGCACATACTTTGGTTGTGCATCACTGGCTTGTACACCCTTACCTGCAAGGTACTGCGCCTCTACTAGTGCCAACATATAGTGTGCATCCGGTAAGCTTATTTCTGACTGTATGGTTACATTATTAAATGCCGTTAATGAATCAGGATAACTTTTAAACCCCGTCCCTACGCCTGCAGCATCAATGTTTATATCTATCAAGGTTGCATCTAACAATTCAGGTTTGAATACTCGCTCTTCGCCTTTAAGTGTCATCAATCCATCTTTTGCTTGGTACTGAGCAAAATATATTTCTCCCATACGCGCATCAATACTAGAATAAACATCGTTAGCACCAAACTGTTCTAATGCCTGCTGTGCCATGACTGCTAAAGTAGATACCCCGACTAATGGTAAATTAGTTGAATACGCAAGACCTTGTGCAATGGCTACGCTTATGCGCACGCCAGTAAAACTACCTGGGCCTTGGCCAAATCCTATTACGTCTAAATCTTTTAGTTTACAACCGGCTTTTCCTAGTAGCTCATCAATAAGTGGCAGAATTTTTTGGCTATGCTGCTGCGGGCACTCTTCAAAATGATGAAACGTTTTACCCTGATAATGCAAAACAATTGATAATGCTTCTGTAGAAGCATCTAGGGCGAGAATATTACTTTTGATCATTTTTGTACTCAATTAATATGTTTTAAAAATGTATTGGCATCTTCTAAGCTTCGTGTACGGCGCATTGGCGGTAAACTCTTTAAAAATACTTGTCCATATTGGCGTGTAACTAAGCGATTATCGCAAATCACTAACACGCCTTTATCTTTGTTGTCTCTTATTAAGCGACCTACCCCCTGCTTTAATGCAATCACCGCTTGAGGTAATTGAATATGTGCAAACGGGTCTTTACCTTGCATTTGGCAATCCTGCATTTTGGCTTGCAGTAAAGGGTCATCAGGGGCAGCAAATGGCAGCTTGTCTATAATAACACAGCTTAAGGTGCTGCCTCGTACATCAACCCCTTCCCAAAATGACGCGGTGCCCAGCAATACTGCATTACCATGGCGAGTAAATTTTTCTAGTATAATTCGTTTAGACATTTGCCCTTGCATATAAACTGGGTAGTCCATTTGCGTCGTTAAACCCTCAGCCACTAAATGCATCATACGATAACTAGTAAATAACACAAAACAACGCCCCTTAGCCGACTTTATGAGCTCTAAAGTCAGTTTTACAATAGCATGAGGCATATTATCTTCATGAGATTGTGGTAAATAACGGGGTAAGCACAGCAACGCCTGATTGGCATAATCAAACGGACTATCCACCATCATACTTTGCTTTGGCTTTAAGCCAAGGCTTGCATTAAAGTGGCTCAGTTCATTGTCGACCGATAACGTGGCGGAGGTAAATACAAACCCCGCACCAGATTCTTTCATCATCAATGCAAATTTTGCCGATACGTTTAATGGCGTTATATTTATTGTTAAATAGCGCCTCGTGGTTTCGTACCAGTAACTAAACCCAGTTTGAGCGGTATCAAATACACGTTCTAACTGGCCTTTAAAAGCCAAAACTCGTTCAAACGGATGTTCTATTTTATCGCTGCGCTCTAAGCATAACTTTAAAACCTGATACACAAATTCTAAATCACTAATAACGCGATGTAATGCCGAGCAAATAAGCTTATTACTGAGCTTTTCGCGCCAATCGCCACGGCTACCATCTACCCCAAACTGCAACCTTAAATCAGCGACACTGGTTTCGAGTTTATTTAAACTTTTACCTAATTGCAGCATATCGGGGATTTCAGCGCGATAAATAGCGCGCAAATCGTTAATTAAATCCACCAGCTTTTTGGTGCTCATTGTTTCGCCAAAATAGTCGCTGGCAATTTCGCTTAATTGGTGAGCTTCATCAAATATGTAGGCATCCGCATTAGGCATAAGCTCTGCAAAACCTGATTCCTTTACCGCCATATCGGCAAAAAACAAATGGTGATTTATTACTACAACATCGGCATCAGCCGCTTTTAAACGCGCTTTGCGAATATAGCATTCTTGAAAGTCAGGGCACTCTTTGCCTAAGCAATTATCAGCGGTTGAGCTTACATAAGGTAGCACTTTGGCGTCTTCTTCAATACCAATGCAATCGGCAAGATCACCGCTGTGGGTCTCACTGGCAAACTTTGCAACCATAGCAAGCTGATGCATAACATCAGGGTCGTCTGTTGGTACGTGTGCCACATGCTGAGTTAGTCGATACGTACACAAATAATTGGCACGCCCTTTTAACAAGGCCGTTTTCTTAGCAGCACCTAAGGCTTTTACTAATACCGGTAAATCACGATGATAAAGCTGCTCTTGCAGTGCTTTAGAACCCGTTGAGATGATGGTTTTACCTTTAGATTTAAGAGCGGGAGCTAAATAGGCAAAGGTTTTACCTGTGCCAGTGCCTGCCTCAACAACAAGTTGAGATCGGGTTTTTAATGCATCATCAACAGCCACCGCCATATCGATTTGAGGCTGGCGTGGTGTATATCCATCTATTGATAAAGCCAAAGGCCCGGTCGCACTAAACAGCTGTTTGATAATACCAATCACTTTGTAAAAAATAATAGCGGGATTCTACGTAAGCGAAACATCAAGGGCAAGTAATTAAGTTATATAATAAGGGGGGCACTGTCCCCCTATTAATTATTATTGTGCCGTAATAGATAAGGTAACTCCGCTTGCAGAACTATAGCCCTTTAAATCTATAAACCAAGTACCTGCTTGTGGGTTATCAATATTACAAGTTTCTAAATTACCATTTTTAAATGGCCTACATTGATAAACAGATTCTGTAGATGGGCTTGCAAAATTTACATATAAATCAGCATCTCCATTGCCGCCGCTAATGTTAACTGTGAATGACGAATAGCCAGCATCAAGATTTTGTGTGTATCGGCTCCAATTGTTTGCTGCTACCGAAATATTATTTTCTACACGATTGATAGGTTCTGCTGTGTTACCTTCGTTATAGCTACCGGTTAAAGAAACATTCGTAATCGCATTCCATGCTTGAACCATGACATAATAAACGCCCGCTTGGGCATTACCTATTTCACAACTCTCATTACTTGAAGAGGTTGTACTTTTACAATCAAAGCTTGTTAAGGTAGGTGCTGAATTAAATTTTACGTATAAATCGGCATCACCAGAACCACCGGATGTAATGAAGTTTAAGTTAGTCGCGTTGTCAGGTACGTTTAATGTGAATACACGTTCCGCTTTTGCACTTTCTGTTATACCGGCAACCGTAACACCGTTTTGTAATTCGTCGCCAATTGGGGGGATCACATCGCCTGCATTTTTTGCCATTTCCGATATGAAACTAACAGCTAATTTTGCAAACTTACTAGCATGATCAGCGTCAAAATTAGTGTCATTAATGGTGTGAATTAATCGATTTATATCAGCCATTTTCGACTCAAATGGCATAGATGCTGTAAACCCTTGTTGATACCAAGATGCGTGATCAGAACATCCATATCCACATTGGTCAAAACCGTAACTAACAGAAGGCAAATAAGTATCGATTAGCTGACCTAGAAACTGGTTTTGAGCATTTGTTGTGTAATCTGTCATCATCACAATATCTTCATTGCTACCGTTATTACCAGTCATATCAAACTGCACCATACCAACAACATTTTTTCCTTGTGATTTGTATGCTGAGGCAATCGCTTTTGACCCCCTCAAGCCAACTTCTTCAGCTGCAAAGCCCATTATTTGAATTGTTCTTTGCGGCTTGTAGTCATTATCAACAATTGCTCTTAGTACTTCTGATAATACAGCGATACCTGATGCATTATCATCGGCACCAGGAGAACGTCCATTTGTAGGGTTTGATTGGTTAATTGAATCTAAATGTCCACCTATGATAACAATTTCATCAGCTTTTTCTTCCCCAGGTATTGTGACTATAATCGACGACTGCGCCCAACTATGAGTAAAATATTCAACGCTGATATCGCTACGACTTGCCGCTAACTGTTGCCAATAATCTTTTAACCATTGAGATGCATCTATCCCAGTTTGAGTTGTATAGTAGCGATTGTAAAAGCTACTCATTGAATTAACAGTATTTGTTAAATTATTAGGGCTAATACGATTAATTAGTTGCTGTGTTGTTTGCGCATTATCAATATTATAATCAAAAGCTAAGGTGTTTTGGTTTTGCACAGCTGCCAACTGTTCAGTATATTGTTTTGCTTCATCTAGTGATTCATGCGCTACAAAACCACCACACCGATGGTAATTATCATGCATAAACTCACTCAGCTGTGCTACATCCGAGGTCTTAACCTTTAAAAAATTAACGGTATCTAGCTCAGTTGCATGAATAGTTAATGATTGATGTGATTTACTTACTGTTTTTTTAGTCTGCTGATAATGCTTTGCTGCAATAGGATCTATTGTCACCCATATATTTTCGTTGTCTTGTGCATACAGTGGTTGAACAATTAAGGCGCTAGCGCTAACTAACGCAATATTTAATAAACGTTTCATAAATTGATTCCTTTTAAATCAAGCTATATTCATAGAAAGTGATATGACTAAGATAAAAAAGGGAGCGGACGCTCCCCTAGGAATTGATTTAGTTAGCTTGAATAGTAAGCGTTACACCACTTGCATTGCGGTATCCTTGTAAATCAATGTGCCAAGTCCCTGCTTGTGGATTATCGATAGTACAACTTTCGTTATTGCCATTTTTATATGGGCGACAAACATAAGTATTTGTATCTGATGCTGCTCCAAAGTTTACATATAAATCCGCATCGCCACTGCCACCCGCAATTGAAACATTAAGTGAGCTATAACCTGAACCTAAACTTTGCGTAAATCGAGTCCAGCCTCCAGAGCTTACAGCTACATTTTCTTCAGTTCGATTTATAGGCGTTGTACCCCCAGTATCGCCATCATAACTGCCAAGTAATGTGACTCCTGAGATTTGATTCCATGCCTCAACCATTACATAATAAGTACCGGTTTGAACATTACCGATAGCGCAACTTTCATTACTTGTTGACGTTGTGCTATTACAGTCAAAGCTATTTAGCGTTGGCTTAGACCCAAATTTTACATACAAATCAGCATCGCCTGTTCCACCTGATGTGGTAAATGATAAGTTACCTGCATCTTGTGGCACATCAAGCGTAAAGAATATTTGTTGTTTGGCTGCACCGCTGATCCCCGTACGTGGGATGTCATTTGTAAGCGCTTCTATTTCGGAACCTGAATCACACGAACTACCAGCACTCAAACTAGAGTTTACACCAACAGCACTTAACGCCGCTTTTACGTCCTGTGTGTCGTAGTTTAGATCACAGGCTGCGTCCATAACACCATTACCGGCTATATCCCAGTTAGTACTGGCAGTCCAATACAGTTGATTAGCACGCGCCATCACTTCAAATGCTTTTTTTGTATTCCATCCAGCAGTCGTGGCTAGGTTATAAAACGCTTTGTTGTAAACACCTGAACTGTAATGTACATCCATACCACTAGTATAATCGCTTTGTTTATCAATCGAGCGCCCATCTTGTGTTGGATTATTCATGTATCGCAAAGCACCATTACCTTTGAATATGTCTTGACCTACAAGCCAATCATTACTTCCTCTCATGTAATACTCTGCAGCCTCACCTGCCATATCAGAAAAAGCTTCATTCAGCCCGCCTGATTTGCTGTTATAGATCAGACCTGAATTTTGCTCGGTAAACCCATGGCTTACTTCATGGGCTGATACATCTAAGCTTACAAGTGGATAAAATGTATTTTGACCATCTCCAAAAGTCATTGCACTGCCATCCCAAAATGCATTTTCATAATTGTTGCTATAATGCACTCTCATTTTTAATTGAAAAGATAATGGTGGCGTACCAATCCAATCGTTATACATGTTATAAATTACGTTGCCGAAATAATGTGCATCATTTAAAGGTGAGTAAGCACCATTAATTTCTTTAAAGGTATTCTCAGGACAGGTAAATGAATAAGCACTTGTTCCGCTCGTCCCACCATTTAAATTAATAGTTCTAACGTTACTATTTTCCATCACGCAATTACTGCCCGATTGAGTTACATTCAAACTATCAAAATCAGTGCCATAAACATATTTGCCCGTCTTCAAGTTTCCACCTGGGCCAGTCGCATCAGCATGTTGGAGGTTATCGATGCTAAATAGAATATCTCCATTGTTTGCATCAATAATTTGATAAGGTCTCGCAGGGTTTCGACCATAAGTTACATAAGACACCTCATAAACTAAATGAGCAGTACCTTGTTCGTCTAGCCAAATTGCTAGTTGAGATTTTTCATTATACTTTTTCAAATCAGCGGTTTTTATTGCTATATCTGATTGTTGCAACCCTTTTGTAATTGCTTTATTTTTACTTAACTTAGGAGTAACGCTATTAATATCTGTAGCAAGCTCATAAACAGCAGCGCCGTGAGAGTGTTTTAGCTGGCCATTATTGAATGTTAGGCTAACGGTATCTCCTATAACGGGTAAATCGTTAAAGAACTGTTGATATCGTTTGGTTATATCTCCGTTTTTACTTTTAATTTCTTTTACTACGACTAATTTATTCCCTGACTCCAAGCCAATTTTTGCAGCTAGGTTAGTATCATTAAGTGATACAACACTACTTTGCGCTTTATTGATGTTATTTGACTGCTCACTAAGGTATTTTTTATTCGCAGCTACCGCTGCTGGTGCTTGTACTAGTGTAAAAGCTGCAAGGGTTGCTATTGTGATTTTTGATAAATTCACGGTTACGCTCCATTTTGTTTTGTTAATAGTATATTTATACTAACCGGCACTACCTGTTCCCGATTCAGGATCAGCGTAGGTCACAAAACAACCAAATGGAAATTAAACAAAAAATTTACAATTAAAGTATGAGCCAACAAAAATAAAGTATTAAAAATCAATGCAGAATGATTTTTAATTTCGTTTTAATGAATTTTAAATATTCAATTTGTAAATTTAAAGTTACAAAATCGAGATTGTAATTTGTAAAAAAGAAAGGCATGTAATAAGAATTACGAAAAAGTGGAGGGCATATTCAATTGTTATGCCCATGTATCGAGGTGTTTATCGTTACCATCTGTATTTTTATTATGTTCATCAGCATTTGTTGTCGATATTTTTTTTTGCTTTTCTATCTCTTTCTTTTTACGCTCTTCAAGTTCAACTTGTTTTGCTCTAGCGCTTTGTTGCACCCCTGCAATATGAAAAGCACCTTTAGATTCAAGCGCTAAACGGGTAATTTGCCCTAAATAGGGGATCATTATATCCATGTGTACCTCCAGCAGGTTAGGCGTAATTTTATAAATATAAAACTGTTGATAAATAACGCAATACTGTTAATGTTATCGGCAGCTGTAAAATATTCATTAAATTTTCTTGCCGTCATATCAATTAATACATTATTCAATATTGCTAAAATTAAGCTTTAAATGCGGGTAATAAAGCTCACAATTTTGATTAATAAATGCTGTTGGCATTACAGCATATTGACCGTGATCTTTTAAATATTCCATGTGCTTTTTACCATCTGTAGTAAATTGATGAAATAAAGAATGATTAACCCCATCAAAATCTAGCGGTTTTATTTTAACTAAGTCGCATAGTTCCTTATTAAAAGCAGGGGTCGATTTAACCCATTCACCTTCAATAAACTGCTCCACGTAAGCATGCATTGTAAACACTTCATTCTTTAGTAACTCATCTAATTTAGGAGTGCTCAAATGGTTACGAACATCAGCTAAACCTAACCGTGCAGGAATATCACAAGCTCGGCTTAATGCTATTTGTAATGATGCCTTTGGAATACAATATGCTGCTTTATTATTTAAGCAATAATCACTACTTAGTGACTTTGCCCCATCTAAAAGTGTAAAAGGATCATATTTAATTCCGTCTCTTACAAGGTAATATATTGAAACGGCCTTAGTGCGTTCGTCATTACCTTTTACCTTTTTTAGCCAGCTATTAATTTCATTATGCTTGTGATTGAAAAAAGCATCATTTTGTAAGTACTGCTTCAAACCTGTCCCCTTAACGAATGTATTTATTGTAATTACAGATAGTTTGACTATATTTTTTAATAGTAAAAAAGCATTTTAAAACAATAATTTTAAAACTATATAAGTCTTTAAAGTATCTTTTAATGTTACTTATACAAAAATTAAAATACTATGTCTGCACAGGCATTTTAAATAGTCCAATTGGGCCATAAGAATTATGAAAAATATAGCAATTATTGCCTATGAGGGCTGCTGGGCTGTTAGCGTATTTTTAGCTAAAGATTTTTTTACTATTGTTTCTTTACTCGACACACATTACTCATTACCTCAAAGTTATAACGTAGAAATAATAACGACCGACGGTGCACCTATAACAAGCTCGAGTAATTCACTGGTTATTGCCGATAAGTCACTTACTGATAAGCAGTATGACTTAGTTATTATACCGCCGATAGAAGGTTCTAAATTAAAAAATATGCCACGGGGCACTGAGTTAATTATTGAATGGTTAAAACCTAAAATAAGTAGTAATACGTCTATTCTTTGTTTAAGTAATGGCTCTTATTTTTTAGCGGCAACAGGTAAATTAAATAAAACGGTGATTGCTACGCATTGGAGCTTAGTCAAGCCGCTAAGTGGATTATTTCCTGATTGCCAATTTATTAGTCATAAATCGTATTTAAGAAAGGGAAATATATATACAACGGGCTCTTTTGAAGCCGGTATTAGCGTACTTTTAAGCCTTGTTGCTCGAGACAAAGGCGATCGTTTTTCTCAGCAGTGCGCTACTCATTTACTTATTTCTGACTCTGGTAAGTTAAACCTTATTTTGCCTCAATTTAATAACCACAGAGACGAAAAAATTAACGAAGTACAAGATTGGATTCATAATTACCCAAGCGGTGTAATCACTATCAATAAATTAGCAAAACAATTTAACTTTAGTGAACGCAATTTAAAAAGGCGATTCTCACAAGCAACAGGTATATCAATCAACAAATATGTACAAGAAGTACGCATAGATAGGGCCAAAAAACAGTTATTAGCAACAGATAAGACCGTGAACGAAATATCAATAGACGTAGGATATGAAAACAGTAGTTTTTTTTCTCGCTTATTTAAAAAAAGCACAGGGTTAACACCTGCAAAGTGGCGTAAAAATGATTAATTAACTTTACTTAAATGATGATTTAAGCCCAAGAGTTCAATTCCATCATCATTTTGGTTACTGTTTTATTTGTGATTTAATTTGCTTTTTATAAAGGACTTCGTTTTTTCTATTTTGTAATTCAAGTTGTAATTTTTTGGTAGCTGCACCGTTTTACACATCTGCGATATAAGACATACCTTTAGACTCATACTACAAACCGATTACTTTATCCAAATAAGTGGGCATCATAGCTATGCGTACATCCTTCAAAAACTCAGTCTATTGATGAATGAAAATCAAACAATTCATGTAACACTAATTTAAATGGGTTATATTCTTAGTACCGGCAGTTATAAGATATTCTTTAATTAAAGAAAATTTTCCTTGCCATGATGTTAGTGAATATGTTTTTATAAATGGGAAATTATTAAACAAACAGCAGCTAAGCGTTAACATAGTAACGAATAGCTAAACAGGATATAAAATGCTTAATTCACTGACAGTTGTACATCACCACCATCATTCATCGGAATAACCTGTCAGGTCTTTCGCTGAGAGGTTGTTCCTAAAAGGAAACCTCTGGCGAATCAACATACCAAGATTCATTTTCGCCCTGAGGTTTCCCTCGGGGTTTTTAGTTTTTAAATTAAAGGAAAATGAGTAATGAATAATAGTAATCGTCTTCGTATCGCCATCCAAAAAGGTGGCCGCCTATCTAAAGATTGTCAAGATCTACTTAAACAACTGGGTGTAAAACTCAATCTTCGTGAGCAGCGCCTAATAGCACACTCAACCAACATGCCTATCGACGTTTTGCGTGTGCGCGATGACGATATTCCAGGCTTAGTTATGGATGGTGTATGTGATTTAGGTATTGTTGGCGAAAACGTATTAGTTGAAGTACAAGCAGAAAGAGAACGCCAAGGTGTACCGAGTGAAGTAACAAAGCTTGCTAAACTTGACTTTGGTTACTGTCGTTTAGCACTTGCATGGCCACAAGAACTTGGTAAGCAAGACAAGAGCTGGTTTGAAGGCAAACGCATAGCAACCACTTACCCAGAAATTTTAAGTCAATACCTAAAACGCGAAGGCATCAACGCCAGCACAGTAATGTTAACCGGTTCAGTGGAAGTAGCACCACGAGCAGGACTTGCCGATGCGATTTGTGATTTAGTCTCTACTGGCGCAACGCTTGAAGCAAATGGCTTAATGCAGGGTGATACAATTTTAGAGTCAAATGCTTGTTTAATCCAAAACACTCAACTACAAGATCCTGAAAAATTAGCGCTCATCAATAAACTAATGCCGCGTTTACGTGGTGTAAAGCAAGCTAAAGAAAGCAAATACATTATGTTACACGCACCAAAAGACAAGCTTGATGAAATTTGTGAGATTTTACCTGGCGCTGGCCAACCTACATTATTGGCTCTTGCGGGTAATAATGAATATGTTGCCCTTCACATGGTGAGCAGTGAAACCCTATTTTGGGAAACCATGGAACAACTTAAGGCCCTTGGTGCCAATTCTATTTTAGTTATGCCAATTGAAAAAATGATGGAGTAACAACAATGCTTCGTTGGAATGAGGAATCATCACAAGTTCAAGCAGCGGCGCTTATGCGCCCTGCTGTATCAGCAAGTGTAAAAGTAGAAAGCATTTGCCAGACTATTTTGGCAAAAGTTAATGCGCAAGGCGATGCCGCTCTACTTGCATTAGCAAAAGAGTTCGATAATAGAGCCAAGCCGCGTTTACGTGTACCACTTGATGAAATTAATGCCGCTGAGAAAATGCTAAGCCCAGAGCTTAAATATGCAATTGATACCGCTTATGCCAATGTGAAATGTTTTCATCAAGCGCAACTGCCAAAAGATATTAAGTTATCGACTCAACCCGGTGTTGACTGTGAACTAAAATATCAAGCCATCGAAGCAGTCGGTATTTATGTACCTGGCGGAAGTGCCCCTCTTCCGTCATCGGTTATTATGCAAGGTGTATTGGCGCAGTTAAGCGGTGCAAAAACCGTGGTATTAGCCACCCCAGTACAAGGTGATAAAGCAATTAACCCGGCTATTTTATATGCCGCTAAATTATGTGGTATCACTACAATTATTGAAAGCGGCGGTGCAGGCGCGATTGCTGCTATGGCCTATGGCACAGAGTCTGTTCCTAAAGTAAATAAAATTTTTGGTCCAGGTAACAGCTTTGTCACTATGGCAAAACAGTTAGTCGCACAAACGATTCCAGGTATGGCGATTGATATGCCAGCAGGGCCATCAGAAGTGTTAGTGATTGCAGATGAACGTGCAAACCCAGAGTTTATTGCTGCAGACTTACTCTCTCAAGCAGAACACGGGGCTGACTCACAAGTTATTTTATTATGTAACAGTGAAACCATTATTGAACAAACGCAAGATGCACTCACACGTCAACTTGCCAACTTAAGCCGAAAAAACACTGCCGAACAGGCATTGGCTAATTCGTCACTTATTCTAGTTGATTCAGTAGCTCAAGCGTTTGACGTATCAGCGCAATATGGGCCAGAGCACTTAATATTACAACTTGCAGATGCCACTCCTTATTTAGATAAAGTAAAGAATGCAGGCTCTGTATTTGTTGGCGATTACACCCCTGAGTCAGCGGGCGATTATGCCTCAGGCACTAATCACGTGTTACCCACTTATGGTTACAGTGCAACTTATTCTAGCTTGAATTTACTTGATTTTTTCCGTACTTACACAGTACAGACTATCAGTAAACGTGGCTTAACTGAGCTTTCAAAAGCTATTTTACCCTTAGCAGATGCAGAAGGCCTAGATGCCCACGCTAATGCGGTTTCAATTCGTTTAGAGGCAATAAAAAATGAGCAATGATAGCGGCTTATTACCTGATAATATTGCAGCGCTTGCTGCGTATAGCTCAGCTAAAAGTGAAAAGTTAACCGGTACAACGTGGCTCAATGCGAATGAAAGCCCGTATGCTAAAAACCTTGAAATAACAATTGAAGACTTGAATCGTTACCCCGATCCTCAGCCTCAATTGGTCATTGACCGCTACGCTGCCTATGCTGAGCTTGAAAACGAAAATGTATTAATGACTCGCGGCGCAGATGAAGGCATTGAATTATTAGTACGTACCTACTGTGAACCGTCAAAAGACAGTATTGCACTATTTTTACCAACATATGGTATGTACAAAGTAACGGCCGATACACACAACGTCGCAATCAATGGCCTAACACAAGCGCTTTTATTAAATGGCAGCGTGGATGAAATAGTTGCCGCTGTGGGTAGCTCAAAACTAGTGTTTATTTGTAATCCAAATAATCCAACTGGAAGCTTAACGCCGCTAGATAAAGTAAAAGCCATTGCCACTGCGCTTGCAGGTAAAGCATTAGTGATTGTTGATGAAGCCTACATAGAGTTTTGTCCAGAGCAAAGTGCAACACAACTTATAAACGAGTTTAGTAACATTGTTGTGCTTCGTACACTCTCAAAAGCATTCGCACTCGCGGGTTTAAGAACAGGGTTTACTCTCGCTCAGGCCAGTGTATTAGCGCCTATTCGTAAAGTCATTGCACCGTATCCGGTATCGGGTGTGGTGGCCAGTATTGCAGCACAAGCCATTGCCCCTGATGCCATTACCTCAATGCGTCGCCAAGTAACGATTTTAAATAGCTTAAAGTTAAAGCTTATTGACTGGTTAAACGCCTCCCCTGCAGTATTAAAAATACTCACTGGTGAAGGCAACTTCGTTACTTTAAAGTTAGCTAACAAGGATTACTTTAAACAAGCGCTTAAACAAGGCTTAGTAATGCGCGCCTTCACCTTATTTAATGAAGATGATTGGCTACGTATTTCAATTGGTAATGAGCAAGAATTAGAACAAGTAAAAATTTGGTTAGATGGCCTGCAATTGCCACAAACCGCAGCACAACAGGAAGTATCATGAGTAACCCCTATTTATTTATAGACCGCGATGGCACTATTATTGAAGAGCCAATCACCGATAAACAAGTCGACAGCCTTGAAAAACTAGCGTTTTTACCAGGTGTCATTCCTGCCTTATTGCAACTGCAAGCAGCAGGCTATCGCTTAGTGATGGTATCGAATCAAGATGGCTTGGGCACAGACAGCTTTCCAACTGCCGATTTCGATATTGCTCAAGACAAAATGATGGACATACTGCATAGCCAAGGCATTAGCTTTGAGTCAGTATTAATTTGCCCACATTTTGATGAACAAAACTGTGATTGCCGTAAACCTAAAACGGGTTTATTAACTGAACTTATGCGCTCAGGCAAAGTTGATTTAGCACGTTCATATGTAATTGGCGATCGCCAAACCGATATTGGCCTTGCGCAAAACTTATGTTGTGAAGGCATTTTGTACGATGGCAGCTGGCCTGCCATTGTTACCAAGCTAACCACAGCCAACCGCGAAGGCCGTGTTACGCGTAACACCAAAGAAACGCAAATTGATGTAGCGGTTAACCTTGATCAAACGAAAAATGGCAGCATAGACACTGGCCTTGGCTTTTTTGATCACATGCTGGATCAAATTCGCACGCACGCCAACATTGGTTTAAACATTAAAGCCGAAGGCGATTTACACATAGACGAGCACCACCTTGTTGAAGACATTGGTATTGCTTTAGGTGTTGCCCTTAAACAAGCGCTTGGCACTAAATCGCAAATAGCGCGCTATGGTTTTGCACTGCCAATGGATGAATGTAAAGCAGAGGCACAAATTGATTTATCGGGTCGCGCTTCATTTGTATTAAACGCTAACTTTAGCCGTGAAAAAGCCGGTGATTTAGACGTACAAATGGTTGAGCACTTTTTTAAAAGCTTAAGCGATAATGCCGCTATTAGCCTTATTTTATCGGTGAGTGACGGTAACTGTCATCACCAAGTAGAAGGCTTATTTAAAGCGTTTTCACGTGCTCTTCGTATGGCAGTAGCACAAGACACCAGCCAACAAACAGCCAGCTCTAAGGGATGTTTATGATTGCCATAATTAATACCGGGTGTGCCAATATAAATTCAGTGCGTTTTGCCTTTGAACGCTTAGGGCAAACGCCAACGGTAATTACCACACCAGAGCAGTTAAAAGGCTTTGAACGTGCAATATTACCCGGTGTTGGCCATGCATCAGTTGCTATGAAGCGTTTGGTTGATAATGGTTGGCAGCAAGCAATTAACGAATATCAGCGCCCGCTAATGGGAATTTGTTTAGGTATGCAGTTACTGTGCGAAAGCACCGAAGAAGGTAATGTGCAGTGCTTAGGTAAAATACCAGGGCAAGTAAAAGCCCTTGATGTTGGCAGTTTAACGTCGCCGCATATGGGTTGGAATAACTTAAGCATTAATAAAGAGCATGCACTTACTAAAGGGTTAACACAAGACGAGCAAGTGTACTTTGTTCATAGCTTTGCGCACACCGTAAACGACGCAACACTTGTAAGCGGCGAATACGGCCAAACCTTTTCGGCCATAGTTGCTAAAGACAACTACGCTGGCATGCAATTTCACCCTGAGCGCAGTGCAAAAGTAGGCACCCGTTTATTACAAAATTTTGTTGATTGGCAGTTATAAACAGCCCATTAACCAACAATAAAGAGATTATTTGTGATTATTCCAGCATTAGACGTATTACAAAATCAAATTGTTCGTTTATACCAAGGTAAATACGACACCGCCCAGTTTTATCCTTTCGAGCTTGGCGCACGGTTAAAAGAATACGCCGACAGCGGCGCAGGTAAATTACACCTTGTAGATTTAGAAGGCGCACGCGATCCAAGTAAAAAACAGTGGCAACATATTCAAGCTGCAACTAAAGCGCTTAATGTACCGTACCAAGTGGGCGGCGGTATTCGCTCAGAGCAAGACGTGAGCGATTGGCTAAAAGCCGGTGCTAACCAAGTGGTTATTGGCTCAATGGCGGTAGAAAAACGCGAGCAAGTAAAAGCCTGGATTGAACAATTTGGCGCCGAGCACTTTGTAATTGCCCTTGATGTAAATAAAACAGCCACAGGATGGGCACCTGCTACTCACGGTTGGCTAAGTGAATCTGAGTTTGGTTTACTTGAGCTTGTTGATTTTTACGTTGCTCTGGATGTTATTGACTTTTTATGCACGGACATTAGCAAAGATGGCACCATGTCAGGCCCTTCTTTTGCGCTTTATGAAGATTTAATTAATCATAATGCAAATATTAAAGTGCAAGCCTCAGGTGGGGTAAGCTCGTTAGATGATATTAAAAAGCTCAATGAACTTGGTGTGGGTGGCGTAATTTTAGGTAAGTCACTACTTGATGGCGCATTTAGTGTTGAGGAGGCGTTAGCATGTTATCAAAACGCATAATCCCCTGTTTAGATGTAAAAGATGGCCAAGTAGTAAAAGGCGTTAAATTTAAAAGCCATGAAATAGTGGGAGATATTTTAACAATGGCAAAAGCATACAGCGATGCTGGTGCCGATGAACTGGTTTTTTACGAAATCAGCGCAAGTGTTGAAAAACGCCTACTTGATGTTAACTGGGTTGAAAACATTGCCCGCCACATTGATATTCCATTTTGTGTGGCTGGCGGTATTAAATCGGTAGCCGATGCAGCACGGGTTTTAGAGCGTGGTGCCGATAAAATAAGTATCAACAGCCCTGCTATTGCACGCCCTGAACTCATAAAAGAGCTACACGATGAATTTGGTAAGCAATGTGTTGTTGTAGGTATTGACAGTTTTTACGATGAAGTAACCGGCGAATACTTAGTGTATCAATTAACCGGCGATCCTAATGCGTCAAGCCGCACCCGTTACAAAACCGAGGAATGGGTTAAACGCGTACAAGACTTAGGTGCAGGCGAAATCGTTTTAAATTGTATGAACCAAGATGGTGTTCGCAACGGTTACGACAACGAGCAACTCAGCAAAATACGCCAGCTGTGTGATATTCCTTTAATCGCCTCAGGCGGTGCAGGCAGCATGCAAGATTTTGTTGATGTATTTAAACAAAGCGAAGTCGATGGCGCATTGGCAGCAAGCGTTTTTCACAAAAACGTGATAAACATCGGTGAACTAAAACAATTTTTAATCGATAACCAAGTGGCAGCAAGACTATGCAAGTAACCTTAGAAAACCAAACTCAAGTTGATTTCGCTAAAAGCGAGATGATCCCTGCCATTGTTCAAGATGCCCGCTCTGGCGTAATTTTAATGCAAGGCTTTATGAACAGCGAAGCGCTTAAAGTAACACTTGAAAGTAATAAAGTGACTTTTTATTCGCGCTCTAAATCGCGTTTATGGACCAAAGGCGAATCATCAGAAAACTTTTTAAACGTGGTATCGGTTCATACCGATTGTGACTACGACTCAATTTTAGTAATGGCTAACCCAGAGGGCCCAACGTGCCACTTAGGCACACAAAGCTGCTTTGGCGATGATGCTAAACCAAGCTTAAGCTTTTTAGCACAATTAGAAGATGTCATTGTTGAGCGTAAAAATGATGATCCAGCTAAAAGCTACACTGCGTCACTGTTCGCAGAAGACTTAAGCCGTAGCTGTCAAAAAGTAGGCGAAGAAGGTGTAGAAGTGGCGCTTGCAGCAATGAAACACGACAACAATGAACTTACCAACGAATCGGCCGATTTGTTGTATCACCTCGTTGTACTACTACAACGCCAAGGGTTAGAACTCACTGATGTAGTTGCTTGCCTACAAGGTCGTCATAAGTAAATACAACGATTACTGTGTGCGCCATTATGTGGCGCACATCGTTATAAAAAGCCATAATTTTTCTTTTTAATTCAGCCTCTCAATAGCATTTATTCTCTCCCTTAGGTATCCTTTAACTAGGGTCTGCTGACCTTTGCGGATTAATATTTATTCAAACTAGGGGCGGTTTAATCCCGGCGCGAGGTTTGCAACCTAGTGGGCTCGATAACTGCTCCTGCGTTATTCTACTGGCTTACATCCATGTAAGAATAAGTAAAAACCGAGCAAAGCTTCCGCGTCCTGCTCACGCCCCTTACCTACATCCATGTAGGCAACAAAGAGTAAATAGCCTCTAGGCAGAACCCTTCGGGCAGCGCCTGTTTGGCATTGATGCTGCGTTATCGCCTATTTATGTGGAATATTCACACTACTTAGGCTCTTCCTTGCCTAAATACCAAACAAACTGCTGCAAATTTAATCTCAAAAGGTCAACAGCCCCTAATTAACTTTGACTAAATTATTTATGCTTACCCGGTAACATAGAACCCAATACGCCATCTTGCTTTATGAAACCATGATAAAGTGCAGCGCTTACATGCATAAAAATAAACAGTAAAAATGCATAAGCAATTAAGCCATGTGCTTCACGAAAAAATGCATAGGTCTCAATATTTTTACTAACTAAATTAGGCAAAGTAAATATACCAAAAAAGCTCACAGAACGTTCGTCAGCACTTTGCATTAACCAGCCTGAAATTGGCATTAAAATCATAGACGCATATAAGCCCACTTGGGTTAAATGTGCCGCTAAAGCTTGTGCTTTAGGCACACTTTGGGGTAACGCAGGGCTTTTATACAGTACTTTATTAATTAATCTTATTGCAACTAGTATCAGTGCTAACACACCAAACGATTTATGTAGTTGTATAGCTTCTACTTGCCATACGGCTAAGCTTTGTACCATCGATAAACCAAGAAATAACATAGAAAGTATAATTAATGCCATTGCCCAGTGAATAAGCATACTCGACGCTGAGTATTTAGTAATAGTGTTCATTGACTCGTTCCTGTGATTAATTATTTAAAAGTACTTCTTTAGCACGACGACGAAATGACTCTGCATACGCAGCGCCACGGGCACGTAAAATAGGATCGGCACTTGGCTCAATACCTGTTGGTAATACCAGCGGATCAAAGTTCATGTTTTCACATACCCCACCCTCTTGTGCTTGCAAGCGTGATATTACTAACGTACCGGCGTTAATGGTTTTGCGCGATTGTGGCCATAAAACAGTTGGGTTGTTTTCATCATCTTCTTCGGTTGCAAAACTAAACAGCATATCGAACTTAACCGAAGACTGAGCTACTTGGTCTTTAAGTTGTAGCTGCAACGCATCTGGTGAATTATTATTAAGTGGTTGGATGTTTTCATCACTTAATTGTGGTTTAGCAATCCAGCGTACGGCATGCTTTTCATCATTTTCATCCATCAAATAAAACGCATTGATACTGTGGTATTGCTCAGTGGCAAAGCTACTGGTTGGCGTGTAGCTTGCTTTCCAGTTATTAAAAGCAGCACTTTCAGGGTGTGCTGCAAAAAACGCTTTAATTTTTTCTGGGCTGCGCTTTTTAGTCACCGGATCGGGTGAAAGTGCTTGTAGTTGTTTAAAAAACGCTTCTGGCGTAGCTACCGCCATAACCGGAGGCGTATTCATTGCCACCCGCCATTCTTGGTTATCATCAGTAGTTATAGAAAACGCTAAACTACGCACAGGAGCTTTTAAATCAGGTGCAGTTGGATTATTACCCGCAATAGAAAAGCGACCTACAAAAGGAGTGGCCCCTAAATCAAATACCTTCGCTTGCGAATACTTAGCAAGCTCACCCGTTGACTCAAAAGAGCCTGCTAAACAAATACCTTTTGCGTGTGCTCGGCGAAATCCCTTATGGGTTTTATCACCTTGCTGTAAATTAACAAAACGCTGTGCAGTCACTGCGTCACGATTAAATGCGCCAGTAAAATACAAAATAGTCAGGGAAAATAAGCTAATAATTGCTATTAAGATGATTTTTTTACTCATGGTAGGATTTGACCTCGTATGATTATTTTTTGATGACTATGTTGGAATTTTTCACAGTTAAAATTACCCGCGAAAATAATGGCTAACCATTGCTGAGTGATGCTTTGAGTTGAAGTGTTTTTATCAAGCAATACCTACATCACTCTTACAAGACCGCTCCTAAGCAATTAATATTTCAATTTAATTTGTAAAAAGTATAGTTTGTGGTTTTAATACTATATACCTAATATTTTAGGCGTCTGCTTTTAAAATGCTGATTGTTAATTATACTTAGCCCAACATAAAGCAAGTATTAAGTTGCACTTTTGGTGCTTTCTACAAAATCATACAAATTAAAACAAAACGGTACAGCAACTGTCTCTTATACACATCTGACGCTGCCGACGATCGCATAAGTGTTATTTATTAGATAGGCTCCGGTCTCGTGGGCTCGGAGATGTGTATAAGAGACAGAGTTATAGTTTAATAACACACATTTCAGGTAAATTCGAAAATAAACGCAATTGGCTATTTTATAATTTTTACTGATTAAAAAATGCCAAAAATTAACAACGCACTTTTTATTTAAGGTAAGCCATATGATCAAAACACGTTGTTTTACTCAATTTAATTTAATTAGTATTACGTTTCTACTTTTATTAGCCGGTTGCTCAGAAAGTGATGTCAGCACACAAAAACAAAACGAACCGCGTGCGGTTAAACTAATAACCATAGGTGATGTTTCGCAATCAAAAACGCTCACCTACCCCGCCACTGTCGACACTATAAATAGCTCAAAGCTTGCTTTTCAGGTTAGCGGAAAGTTAGAAGCGCTTAACGTTATTGCTGCACAAAACGTAAACAAAGGCGATGTAATTGCTGTATTAGAACAACGAAACTTTATTAATGAGGTCAAGTCGAGCAAAATTCAGTTTGAAACAGCCGATAATGATTACCAACGTGGTTTGAAGCTCGTTAAAGATGGGGTTATTTCACAACGTGATATAGAGCAACTAAAATCTAAAAAAGAAGTAGCCGAATCGCAATATGACTCAGCGCAAAAAGCATTATCTGACAGTAAAATTATAGCGCCTTACGATGCTATTGTTGCAGAAGTACCGGTAAAGCAGCTTGAAAACATAAGTGCTGGGCAACACGTTGTTACTTTATTTGGTAAAGGTGAAATGGAAGCGGTGGTAAATATTCCCGCGTCTATTGTGGCCACAGTAGATTCTAAGCAGAACAATGTAGCCTCAGTAATTTTACAAGATGTATCAACTGCTCCCATTCCTGCAACATTTAGACGAGCCAATTTAGAAGCCGACTCAGCGAGCCAAACCTATGAAGTACGATTTGCCTTTGCTGTACCAAATAACCTTAATATATTGCCTGGCATGAATGCCAGTCTAAAAATCACCCGTGAAAGCAGCTCAAATACAACTCGCTTACTAGTGCCAACCTTTGCTATTTTTGAACAAAACGGAGAACACTTTGTTTGGACGGTTGACGCTAAAACAATGCAAGCTTCTAAAGCTCCCGTTAAAATTGAAAATGGCATTGGCGAGCAACTCATTGTCACTGACGGTTTAAAAGCCGGGGATGTAATTATTGGTGCAGGTGCAAACTATGTGACTGAGGGTATGAAAGTACGTCCTTGGACTAAAGCATAGGAGCGCGATAATGGATTTAGCAAAATGGACAATTAATAATAAGTTAATAAGCACTATACTCATTATTTTAACCCTAGGATTTGGTTTTTCATCCTATAAAAACATGCCTCGCTTTGAAGACCCCGAATTTATAATTCGCACCGCGCAAGTGTTTGTCTCCTACTCAGGTGCAAGCCCGCTAGAAGTAGCAAAGGAGGTAACTGAGCCGCTTGAACGTGCAATTCAAGAACTACAAGAAGTTGATACTATATCGTCCACCTCATCTACGGGCTTATCTGAAATTAAAGTAGAGATTAAATCAGAGTTTTCCCCGACTAAATCTGAGTTGCAAGTTATTTGGACTAAGCTCAGAAACAAAATAAATGACACACGTCCAACATTACCGCCTGGTACTGGCACGCCACAAGTTTATGATGATTTTGGTGATGTATATGGCTTAAGCTATTTAATAACCTCCGAAGGATACTCACCCGACGAGTTACATGCCTACGCTAAAGATTTGCAAAGTGACATTTTACAAGTAGAGGGCGTAGCCAAAGTTGCTATGACAGGCGTGCAGCAAGAAGGCATCTTTGTAGAAATAGCCCGTGAAGAGTTAGCCTCTTTAGGCGTTTCTATTAATAATATTTACGGCATTTTAGATGAGCAAAACGCTGTATTGAGCGCTGGTAACACTCAAATTGGCGATCAACGTATTTTTATCGACCCTACCGGAGAAATTAACTCCGTTGATACCATTAAAAATCTATTGGTTAGTGCCAGCGGTGAAGGTAAAACAATTTATCTTAAAGATATTGCCAATGTATACCGTGGCTTTCAAAGCCCACCAACCAAGTTAGTCCGTTATAACTCTAAACCTGCAATTTCACTTGGGGTCGCCAGTGTCTTGGGTGCTAATGTGGTTAAAGTATTTGACCGCGTTGATGACAAAGTAAAACAAACTGAAAACCTCAGACCGCTGGGTATCACAGTGCATGAGTTTTACCACCAAGGTAAAGTAGTACAAGATTCAGTCGACAACTTTGTAGTGAATGTTTTAGTCGCACTGGTGATCGTAATGGTTACCCTGCTGCTATTTATGGGTTTGCGCTCAGGAATTATTATTGGCGCCGTATTACTGCTAACCATTTTTGCGACCCTTGCTACCATGGATTGGAGCGGCATACCCATGCATCGAATTTCTCTTGGTGCGCTGATTATCGCGCTAGGCATGATGGTTGATAACGCTATAGTTGTGACCGAAGGGATTTTAGTTGGTACACAAAAGGGCCGTAAAAAGTTAGAAATTGCTAGCGAAGTCGTCAAGCAAACTAAGTGGCCACTACTGGGTGGTACCTTGGTAGGCATTGTTGCTTTTGCGCCTATTGGTCTTGCCCCAGGTGATACCGCTGAATTTACCGGTCATTTATTCTGGGTTATTTTAATTTCTCTGTTATACAGCTGGTTATTTGCCATTACCCTAACCCCCTTATTTTGTTATTGCTTGTTTAAAGAGCAAGATAACGACACCTCAGGCTCAGCGAAGCCAAATAAACTTATGACGTTATATCAATCTGTTGTGGTTTCGGCATTGCATCATCGCTGGCTCAGTATTGCCATTGTGGTTGCCACTTTTAGTGTGTCTATGTGGGGATTTCAATTTGTAAAATCAGGATTTTTTCCAGCTTCTACCACACCACAAATGGTGGTTGATTTTTGGCTACCGCAAGGTACCGATATTGAAAAAACCAAAAGAGATATGCTCAAGTTAGAGAAATTTGTAAAGCAACAAAATGGCGTTGAAGGTATACAAACGCTTATTGGCGGCGGCGGGCTTCGCTACATGCTTATTTATGGTAGTGAGTCACCAAACAGCTCTTACGGGCAAATTTTAGCTAAAGTCGATGACTACAAAAAGCTAGATAAACTTTTACCTACCGTACAAAATTACATTGACGATAACTTTGTTGATGCTCAAGGCAAAGCATGGCGCTTTGTAATGGGCCCAGGTGGGGGCTCTAAAATAGAAGCCACATTTAAAGGGCCAGACCCAGATGTATTAAGAGAGCTAGCAGCACAGTCAAAAGGAGTATTAATTGATGATGGCGGCGCCTTGTCTATTAAAGATACATGGCGACAACGCATTAGTGTTATTGAACCACAGTACTCAGCCATTAATGCGCAGCGCGCTGGTGTAACGCGTAAAGCGGTTGCTGAAGCCTTACAGCAGAACTTTTCTGGTCAAGTGGTTGGACAGTATCGTGAAGGTGAAGAGCTCATTCCTATTATTGTTAGAGCACCACAATCGGAACGTGTCGACATAAACGATATTGGCAACATTCAGGTACAAAGCAATATCACTGGTGAAACACTGCCCCTAGCGCAAGTAACCAATGGGTTTAAAACCGTCTGGCGCGATGGCATTTTAAAACGTGAAGACCGTGAATGGACTATAAAAGCTCAAGCGGATCCTCTGCCGGGTGAACTAGCCTCAGAGTTATTTAATCGGGTAAGGCCTAAAATAGAAGCCATTGACCTTCCTCAAGGGTATCGACTTGAATGGGATGGCGAATACGGACAATCGAAAGAGTCTAACGAAATGTTGGCCTCAACTATTCCAATGGGCTTTTTAGCCATGGTGCTGATTGTTATTGTGTTATTTAATGCTTTAAAACAACCAATTATTATTTGGCTTGTTGTGCCATTAGCCTTAATTGGTGTTGTGTTTGGGCTGGTAACCACACAAATACCACTAGAGTTTATGGGTATATTAGGATTACTGTCGCTCTCAGGTTTGTTAATTAAAAATGCCATTGTATTAGTAGATCAAATGGACATGGAAATTCGCCAAGGTAAACCTGCATATAATGCCATTATCGACTCGGCAAATAGTCGGGTAAGACCGGTAATGATGGGCACACTAACCACGGTGTTAGGGGTTATTCCACTGTATTTTGATGCATTTTTCCAATCAATGTCTGTGGTTTTAGTATTCGGGTTACTGTTTGCTACCTTGCTTACATTAATCGTAATACCTGTTCTATACGCCATTTTTATGAATGTTAAACAAGACGAACAGGCAACTAATTAAACGCCAACAAAAATATGGCCATGCTTAGTAGTAAGTCATGGCCTTTTTATAAGCTTTGAGCAAAATAATTCATATAATTATCACAATTAACTTTTAAAAAATACTGCATATACAACATACCTTTCAAACCTTATAGCTGCTAAAAACGCCCTCAGATACGGTTATTCTTTTTCAAAATAAACATTTTAATTTTAGTATTTTATAAATTTAAATAAGCATTGAAGCGGATATTTTTTTAAGGCATTAATTATCACTTTAAGTTCTAGCTTCAAGTATTAACATAGCCGGAGTTCTATTATGTGGTGAGGCTAAGAATTCATTGCATAGTAATGCATTAAGATTCATTCATTAAATTAACTATTCAAATTTATCAAATAAATAACATATCAAGTGCAGTCTATGTGTCTTCTATTTAGTCATACAAACGATAAATGTAAAAACAGCTTTATTTCAAATCAAAATTTTAAAAACTAGGCATTCTCATGTTATCAAAACGCATAATTCCTTGTTTAGATGTAAAAGACGGCTAAGTCGTTAAAGGAGTTAAATTTAAAGGCCACGAAGTGGTTGGCGATGTACTTACCCTAGCTAAAGCTTACAGCAAAGTCGGTGCTGATGAACTGGTGTTTTACGAGATCAGTGCAAGTGTTGAAAAACGCCTACTCGATGTCAATTTGGTGGAAAACATTGCCCGCCATATCGATATTCCATTTTGTGTAGCCGGTGGTATTAAATCGGTGGCCGATGCAGCTCGTGTGCTTGAACGTGGCGCTGACAAAATCAGTATTAATAGCCCTGCAATTGCGCGTCCAGAGCTAATAAAAGAATTACATGATGAGTTTGGCAAACAGTGTGTAGTTGTTGGCATTGACAGCTTTTTTGACGAAACAACCGGTGAATATCTAGTTTATCAGCTTACTGGCGATCCTAATGCGTCAAGCCGCACCCGTTATAAAACCGAAGAATGGGTTAAACGCGTACAAGACTTAGGTGCAGGCGAAATCGTTTTAAGTTGTATGAACCAAGATGGTGTTCGCAACGGTTACGACAACGAGCAACTCAGCAAAATACGCCAGCTGTGTGATATTTCTTTAATCGCCTCAGGCGGTGCAGGCAGCATGCAAGATTTTGTTGATGTATTTCAACAAAGCCAAGTAGATGGTACGCTCGCAGCCAGTGTTTTTTTACAAAAACGTGATAAACATCGGTGAACTAAAACAATTTTTAATCGATAACCAAGTGGCAGCAAGACTATGCAAGTAACCTTAGAAAACCAAACTCAAGTTGCTTTCGCTAAAAGCGAGATGATCCCTGCCATTGTTCAAGATGTCCGCTCTGGCGTAATTTTAATGCAAGGCTTTATGAACAGCGAAGCGCTAAAAGCTACACTGCGTCACTGTTCGCAGAAGACTTAAGCCGTAGCTGTCAAAAAGTAGGTAAAGAAGGTGTAGAAGTGGCACTTGCAGCAATGAAACACGATAACAATGAACTTACAACGAATCGGCCGATTTGTTGTATCACCTTGTTGTACTATTACAACGACAAGGGTTAGAGCTCACTGGTGTAGCTGCTTGCCTACAAGGTCGTCATAAGTAAATATAACGATTACTGTGTGCGCCATTATTTGGCGCACATCGTTATAAAAAGCCATAATTTTTCTTTTTTAATTCAGACTCTCAATAGCATTTATTCTCTACCTTAGGTATCCTTGGTAGCAATTACAAAAGGATAGCGCACTATGAAAACTTATATATCGCTTATACTCACGGGCCTTATTTTATCTGGCTGTAGCAGTTTAACCAGTGAACAAAAAGCCAAATTAGACAGCTTAACGCCCTGTGAAAAAATGGATGGCTTAATAACCGAATTCGATAATCGCTTTGATGCGTTAAAAGACACTAAAGTACAAAACTCATATTTAGATGTGTGGACTGCAAAGTACAACGTTTTTGGCGATAACTGCCAAGTGACTAGTTTTAACAATCAAACTGTGACCTATCAATGCCAAGAAAGCTACAAAGATCAACAGCAAGCGGTAGCTATGCATCAACAAGCAATTGAACTCACTCGCCAATGTTTAACTAAAACAAACAACTGGTTAGAAACACAAAAAGAGTCAGAAACGTCGCTGCGTACCACCTTTGTACTTGATGATAAGTCGCCGGTTATTTCTGTTTATACCAGCAAAACGTTATCAAAAATTAAAACTTGGTCGACCTCTTTAGAAGTAGGAAAGCCCGTCGCCACTAAATAATGACGAGAGAATGTATGCGCCAAACACCCAGTAAACAATCCACTCATTTAAAAACAGACTGTATCGGTGAATGTTATAGAATGAATGGCTACTGTACTGGGTGCGGTCGCACCAGCGACGAAATATTCGACTGGATTATTTTAACTGACGAACAAAAGCAAGCAATATTGGCCTCCCCTCGTGAAGATGCTAAAAAAGACTAGCTTAAATTTTTAACCGTTAAGGCGCATTACGCTGTGATGGGTCACGTTTAAAATCTTTGCTTAACTGCTTAGGATCTAACGCTTCACGTTGTTTGCTAGCACCTTCTGCCCACCAAATTAATTGATTAAAGGTGCGCGAAAAATAGCTATCCCACGATGTTTGCTCTGTCGCATTATTTGCGTCACCACTTTCAATAAACACATCTTGCGCTTTTGGTACATGGATCATTGCTGATACCGGTAAACAACCCAGTTCACTTAAAAAGCTGCGCATGCCAACAGCAGCACGTACGCCGCCCCACTGCCCTGCAGAATAAGTAACAATCGCGCTAGGTTTATAACCAAATAAAGAACTACCAAAGTGGTTTAGCAAATTAGCGAGTGCCGGACTCATAGAATGATTATATTCAGGGCTTACCATAACAAAGCCATCGCTGGCTTTAATTTTTGCCGCTAAGGCATCAAGCTGTTTAGGTACCTCAGCCTGCAAATAAGCAAAGTGCGGTTTAAACACAGGGTCTAAATCATAATCGAGCGGATCAATAAGCTCTATTTCATGCTCAGAGTAATGCTCAAGCAAACAACGCTCACATGCTTTCGCTACCCTTTCCCCTAAACGCGCAGGCTTAGGTGGGGTACTTTTTCTAACCGAACCGAGAAAAATTAAAAATTTCATGTATCGGCACTCCTTTTTAATTGCAAAAATAAATACCTCAAAAAAGTTTGAGGTATTTACTGTACGATTTAGGCCTTATCAAGCGCTTGGCTTACATCGGCAATAATATCGTCAATGTTTTCAATACCCACCGATAACCGAATTAAATCGCGGCTAACGCCCGCATTGGCCAGCTCTTCATCATTTAATTGGCGGTGCGTGGTCGATGCAGGATGACACGCCAGCGATTTAGCATCGCCAATATTTACTAAACGTAAAATCATGTTTAGAGCATCAATAAACCGCGTACCGGCTTCAAGGCCACCGGCAATACCAAAACTTAAAATACCTGACGCTTTACCATTGGTAATTTTTTGGCTTATTTCGTTATACGGGCTTGATTTTAATCCCGCATAATTAACCCAAAGCACCTTAGGATGGCTCTCTAGGTATTCAGCAATTTTTTGCGCGTTTTCGCAGTGACGATCCATTCTTAGCCCTAACGTTTCAAGGCCAATTAAAATATCAGAGGCGTTTTTAGGCGCAAGCGCCGCACCGGTATTTCTAAGTGGGACAACACGGCAACGGCCAATAAACGCCGCCTCAGCAAATGCATCGGTATACACTACATTATGGTACGACGGATCAGGCTCATTCATCATCGCAAAACGGGTTGCATTGGCTTTCCAGTCAAACTTGCCCGAATCAACAATCATGCCGCCAATCGCGGTTCCATGACCGTTAATGTATTTAGTGAGCGAGTGCACCACAATATCGGCACCTAACTCAAATGGACGACACAGATACGGCGTAGCCACGGTGTTATCTACAATTAAAGGCACCCCTTTACTGTGGGCAATTTTCGCAAGGCGAGCAATATCAACAATATTCCCAGCAGGATTACCAATTGACTCGCAAAAAACCGCACGGGTGTTTTCATCAATCGCGTTTTCAAAACCGTCAAAATCATCGGCTTTAATCATTCGCGCTTCTATACCTTGGCGCGGCAAGCTGTGAGCAAATAAATTATAAGTGCCACCATACACTTGGCTGGTGCTTACAATATTAGTGCCCACTTCACATAAACATTGAATCGCATAGGTAATCGCCGCCATACCCGAGGCCACAGCCAACGCACCAATGCCGCCTTCCATCGCGGCAATACGCTGCTCAAGTACCGCATTGGTCGGGTTCATTATGCGGGTATAAATATTACCCGGCACTTTTAAATCAAATAAATCAGCGCCATGCTGGGTATTATCAAAGGTGTACGAAGAGGTGTTATAAATTGGCACCGCCGCCGATTTAGTGGTGGCTTCAGATTCATAACCATGGTGCAACGCTAAAGACTCAAGTTTCATAATTTATTCCTTCAATATAGTTACATCTAACGTAGCATTTAATGGTTACAAAGTGCACATGAAATATACTAAAGAATGTTGAAGCAATTTGATTGAATGCTGTATCTAGGTAAGTGTTAAAACTATCGTTTGCTCATATATTCAAGAAAATGAGCCAAGCGCGCATATTAGTCCTCTAAGTATTTATTAAAAACAATAAAAACTTATTGATAGCAATATGTTAGGTAATTTGTTAAAACTATATAAAATAGAAAAGTGAGCGTGACATTGGCAGAGATATGCGCGATGAGCGCACTATTAAATTGTTATGAGTATCAAGGAAGTCGATGAGAATTACCCAGGCCTTAAAACAACAAGTACTTAATGAAGCTAATTGGAAGTGTGAATATTGTGGAATTAAGTTAGATGAATCCAGTTGCTCGATTGATCACAAGATGCCGCGCAGTAAAGGTGGATCTGATGAACGCGAAAATTTAGCTGCCGCTTGTAGAAAATGTAACATGCAAAAAGCAGATAAAGTTCTTGAGGCATTTTCAAATCCGATTGCTAAACAGGCAGCAACAGCATGGATTCATGCATACATAAAATCGCCCAAAACAACTAGCATACTGTCTTTTATTATTGGTGTACTTGGCTTTGTTTTTGCTATCTACTTTAATACACAAGCTGAAATTCAACGTGAAGCCAAACTCTCCCAAGACCTTAATTTCAAATCTCAAATTGAACAATTGGAGAACACTGAAAGTAGCTTGAAGCAGTTGCTTGAATTTATTAAATTGCAAAAAATTCAAGTTACGGATAATCAGACATCACTTGAAACACTTGTCGAAGAAAAAAATAAACTAGAGCCGTTAGTTAGTGCCGATAAAAAAGTAGTTGAAGCATTGTTTTCTGCACAAGAAGCTAGAGCAATAGAATCGGCTAAAGCTGAAAGATGGATTGGTTTTTGGATTGGTGTAGTAGCTTCTATTATTGCCTCTATCGTGCTTATGATTTTCCAATACTTTCTCAAAGTTCGCAGTGAAAACTCATAACAAGGCGTTTAAACGGAATAAAAACAGTGGGTTACGTTTCGCTTCGCTCCACATTATAACCCACAATTTTTGTCCGCTTAACGCGGCGTTATATTTCAAGGAGGATTCAGGTTGTCATTTCCAGTTTTAGAGACAAATCGCTTAAGGTTAGATAAATTATCCAAAGAAGACTCAAATAGCTTATTTGAGTTATTCTCTGACAATTCAGTTGTCGAATACTATGATCTGGAAGCTTTCACTGAACTATCACAAGCGAGCAACTTAATAGAGCTCTTTAACTCTCGCTTTAATGAAAACTCTGGTATTCGTTGGGCTATTCGCCTAAAAGAAACAGATAAATTTATCGGAACTTGTGGCTTTAATACTTGGAGTCCAAAAATGAAAAATGCCGTACTTGGGTATGATTTGTTGCCTCAGTATTGGGGCATGGGTTTGACCACTGAAGCAGTCCATCGAATAGTTAAAGCTGCATTTTTAGGTGAACTATCTTGCGGTAAACTTAACCGAATACAAGGGGATACTGTTCCGGGGAACTTAGCATCTGAATCACTACTTCTAAAGGTTGGTTTCAAAGAGGAAGGTGTAAGACGCCAAAGTGGTTTCTGGAAAAACCAGTTTCACGACCTTAAATGCTTTGGTTTAATTCAGTCCGAGTACCGTGAAAAATAACAAGCGCATTAAGCATGGGACTGCTAACCGTTTGCTCGGTTCCGCTAAGCTACAGAGTTTAGCCAAGCATTTTTGCGCCCATTAGTAAGGCGTTAGGAGTAAAGTGAAATTCAAAGTTGCTAGTTCAATTCTGGCCTTATTTACATTGATAGGTTTGGGAGTGACTATATTTTCAGACTTTGAGAATATTGAAAGGTTGATCATTTGTTCCGTACTTTATGTATTAATACCGGCTTATGGTGCATATGGTACTTTTATAAGAAGCCGTACTGGAATATTAGTTTCTGTGATCTTATTTCTTTTTCAGAGTATTCGGAGTGTTGGAAGTGATAGCTTAATTCCACATATTGCTCCTATAACAATTTCCTTTCCCTTTGGTGATTTCTCAAATGGTCAAGGGTATTTAATCGACTACTTTGCTATTTTTATGGCAATATTTTTAGCATGGTTACTTAAGGTGGTAATTACCCCTAATAAGTCATTAAACAGGGACAAATAACTGTTGATTTTTGCTCCTGTCGCATATTTTGACTAACTGATATTTGTCCATTAATGGGGCGTTATGTGTCAATCTCAATCAAACTAAGGGGTATTAAATGGAATTAGAAATAACATGGAAACGAGCCGCTCGAATTTGGTGGTCATATATTTGGCGTAACATCATAGCAATTATTGGAGCTGTTGTTATTGGCGCTATTGTCGGTGGTGTTTTAGGTTTTATTCTAGGTATGCTTGGTGCCTCTACTGATACGATTAAGTTAATTGTTCAACCTATTGGCTTCTTAATAGGCCTAGGAATTTCAATCATTCCATTAAAGCTTATTCTTGGTAAAAACTTTGGTGAGTTCCGCTTGGTTCTAATGAGTACTAGCGAAGAGTCCAACACATAACAAGGGTTTTCAGGGCGGACACAAAAAGCTGGTTGTTCGCTTCGCTCAAGTATAGCCAGCTTTCTTTAACCGCTTAAAGGGTGTCATGAAACCGAACATAAAAAGCAAAATTCCACTGGCGTTTTTAACTATTATATCGATTTGGTGGTGGTATTATTACGCATCGTCAAATGCGCTTAACGAATATGGAAATGCTAAATATGAGTGGCTATTTATGCTCGACACACTCTTGGTACTTCCAATTTTGTGCTTTCTTTGCGAATCCGATAAACAAAAAGCTCTTTTGAAAACGGCTATTTTATGTTGTACTTCTGTGTTCATAGGAAGCCTTATCATTCCCGAACAAAATAAAGTTATTTTTCATTTTCTCGAGAGTGGCCGTTATTTTGTCTTAGCCATCATTCTTGTTTTGGAAGTCACAGCATTAGTTACTGTATGTTTAGCTGTCCAAGCTTCACTTGTGAACAAAGAAGATCCAGATTTAGCCGTAGCTAATCCTATCGAGAAAATTTTCGGCTCATCGCTGTTCAGCTCAATTCTGTCAATTGAAGGGCGCGTCTGGAGCTTTGCACTTTTTGCATCGCAAATAAAAAGTAGCGCATATCGTGGCGATCAGCATTTTTTCTACGATAAAAAAGATGGTGCTCAGAGTAACCTATTTGGCTTTATACTCCTTATTATTATCGAAATTCCACTTGTCCACTTACTCCTTCATTTTTTATGGTCAAGCATCGCCGCAAATATCACAACAGGACTTACGTTGTTCGGACTTATATTTTTCTTAGCCGAATACAAAGCCGTTGGTAAACGCCCCATTTCAATCCATGGGATAAACTTAATCATTCGTTACGGACTTTATGCGCCTTTAACCATACCATTAAAGAACGTATCTGAAATAAGTCTAAATAATTCGTTTGTGAAACGTTCGCGCAACGTAAAACGATTTAACTACTTTGGTGTTCCTAATGTTGCTATCAAACTCTGTTCTCCTATAAATGGAAAAACAAAAATATATTTAGGTGTAAATTCGCCAGAAGATTTTATCACCACCGTTAATCGTGCAAAAATCGCGGTATAACAACGATCGCTGGGTCACAAGCACGTGCGCAGCTTCGCTGTTTTTTCACACGTGTATACGCTCATATTGGAAGTTATGTGCTTCAATAAGTCTGAGCATTACTCAAGCAAGGAGAGAGTATTTTGACATTAGATGAATACAGAAAAGAATTTGAACAATCTTCAAACAGATCTATTTCAATGCCGGTTGCTGGAACCATAATTTGGGGTTTAGTTGGATTTCTAAGTACACTATTTAGCGCAAATGTTTCTATATATATTTTACTCTTTGCAACAGGCGGGATTTTTCCTATAGCCTTATTAATTGCTAAATTTAGAAAAGAGAACTTAGTTTCCTCATCCAACCCTTTAGCAAAACTAATGGGTTTATGCATAGTGATGGTTAATCTTCTTTGGGCTGTCCATATTCCATTACTTTTAAATGCACCTGAATTTGTTCCTTTGAGTTTAGGCGTTGGCTTAGGACTTCATTGGGTAGTATATTCTTGGATCGTTAAACATCCTGTTGGCTTAATTCATGCTGTGTTAAGAAGTATTTTAATTGTAGCCGCTTGGTATTTATTTCCTAACAGTAGTATCTTAGCTATCTCATGCGTTATTGTTTTAACTTATATAATGAGTATTTATCAAATGTTAACCAGGGATATGACAAACACCTAAACTCTGACAATGTCCTTAAAATCATTTGAACATAGAGAAGGCAATTAGTAGTAAATGAGTACCAAAACTCATTTAACTCTTGAATATCATCAGCACTCTCCCCATTGAGTTACTATAACAAGATGGAGTGATAAATGGATTTACTCAACGCTATTGATATTGAAGTATTTTATTATTTAGGTGGAATGTTACTCGCCTTAGTCGTTTTTCAGGGAATGTTTAAGTTAGTTACTTGGAGCAAAAAAATGCCAAAGGGGGCATTGGTCTTTTTAGCTTTTTTCCATTAATATCAATCTACCCTATTCCTCCTCAAGAAATAAAAAAAATTGAAAGAATGAAGCAAAAACAAATTAAAAGCGAAGATGAAAGTGGTGATCCAGCTAATGAAGATGAAGTTATTTAATAACTAACATGCTAACTTAGAATAATAAGAATTTAATCTGTTTTAACTTAACGTAAATAAATGGTACCAAGCCTTTGAAAATAAATAATAAAACTCTAGGTGTTTTGCTTTACCTATGCTTAGCCTTAATATTACTTTTGATTGCACTAAGTTATAGCAGTGGCCGATTATCGCACTCTTCACCTCTCAACTCAGTGGTAAAGGAACCAAATACATTAAAAGCAACTCCCCCCCTTAGTTTAAAACAAGAAACACTCGATGATTTATCCGATAAAAACACTATCGCCCCTATAGAAAAAGGCATACAAGATCAAAATAACCAACTTGCTGTAATGGCCATTCCACGCTGGAAACAACAAGGGCAACTAAAAACACATTTAGCGCACTTAAAAAATAAGGCTGACAAAGGCGATATTGACGCAAAGTATATTGTTGCAGCCAATTTAAGATATTGCTTTACTGCCCCTATTGATGATTTTGCCTTACAAGCAAAGCTAGAAGCCATAGCTGATTATACCTATGCAGGTGAAGCAATTGATGCTACGTTAGAAAAATTTGATTACTGTAGTGGAATTAATCAGGATCAACGTCGTGAGTTTTATTTATATTTTTATGATGCAGCGCAAAACGGATCTGTTGCAGCGCAACAAACATTTGCTGATATAACAGCAGAGTTTTATATGCAATCACAAGGTTTTAAAACACAAAACAGAGAGGAGTACATTAAAAAACGCGATGCATTCAAACTACAAAAAATCGCTTTTTTAGAGCAAGCAGCCAAGCATGGCAGTGAAAAGGCGTTAATGAAATTGTCGGCTTTGTATCATTCGCAACAAATCAGCGGTAATAGCTTAGCAAAGTCGTACGCATTAAATCGCCTAATGATGGAAATAACGGAAAACGGTGAACTATATAATCGTTATGCATGGTTTGAGCAACGGCAATACCCTCAGCTTTCACAGACTGAACTCAGTGAAGCCAACACTATTGTAAATAACTGGCTGGCAAACATTTATCAAAATGGCAGTCTTTACCCTTATGAATGATCAGACCATAGGTAATATAACCATAGCCAAAGGGGTCAAATCTTGACTTCAGACATTATAACTCCTGACCGTCTGCTCATGATATTTTGCTGCCAATCGTTAATACAAAACACTAATCATAATTGAGGCTGCCTTTGTTTACTGAGCTTCACTGTAATCGACCTAAGTAAAAAGTGACTACCCATGTTACGTTTAACATTTCCCCGCCATCACGCCCTGAAAATAAGGTATTGCTGAGTAATGTATTTCATGGATGAAATACAAGGCGTAACTTCACCAAGGATGGTGAATATACGCCGCTTACGTTCAAGCAATAGTTTATTTGAAGGATAAAGCGTGATGCTCGGGTGCGCTGAGAGTGTCCAGAGAGGGACCAGCGGCAGCCCCTCTTTGGCTGCCGTCGCCAGTGCGACAAAACCTCGAATAAGGTTTATTTAATCATTTACATCTAAGCCTTTAATTAACAAAAAACAACCAATCAATCAATTATGCAAAACATCAATATTAGCTAAAGCATGTGTGAAAAGCACAGTGTTGTTCTTCTAAAAGCGCAGCGCCTCTTAGCCCTCTTTGTGCATAAATCACTAAAAGACCTTATTAAACAAAGAGAAGTGAATGAGCAGAAAACACTGTAATAACGTTTACTCGCTCAGGCTAAAAAAAGTCGTTAGTTAGCTTGGTTTTTGGCTATTTTTCATCATTTCTAAATAGCGTCCCTCAATGAATTTTTTTTCTTTTGTAAGGTGCTTAAGTGCGTACTGGGTTTTTTCTAGCTCTTGTTTTAATGTGTCAAGCTCTTCACTACTTTCTGGCCCGTCAGTTTGTAACTGCAATTGCTGTAATAGTTGGTCTTGCTCTGCAATTTGCCTTTTATATTCGTTTAAAGTGTTAAGTAACTTTGTTTGATCGGGCGTTGACGATGTATCTGCGTTTGATGTTTTATCACTATTTTCGCTCGCGGTTTTAAGCGCTTCATAATCTGCTTGTAACTGGTCTTTTTCTTCTTGAAGTACAGTCACTGCATCATATTGTGCATAGAGTTTTTGACGGGTAACTTTTAATTTTTCAACACTTTTATCCAAATCCCCTTTAAGTTTGCGGATTAACTTATGCGAGCGTTTTAATTTTTTATTGAGATCATCGATTAGCTGTTGTTCTTTTTCGGTAACATGATCTTTGGTTGATGAAGTAACCTCAGTTAATTGCTGTTGTAATAGCATTTGTACACTGATTAACTCAGCGATAGTTTTTCGATTATCGTTAACATAGCTCATGGCATTTTCAACAGACTCTCTGCACATAGCTAAAGTAGCATCATCCATTGTGCCGTTACTTTTAACCATGCTAAGTGCAAATGCCCTAAACTCTCTGAGTATCAGTAAAAGAATATAAAACCACGCGGCTAAAATAAGTAGCCCAAAATTTATAGCAATATAATGATAAACCTCTGGCGGAAATACGGCATATGGCATTATTTAGTTATCTTAAATTAAGTGTTTATTTACTAGAGTTTAGCGCTGTGAAAAAAATCTGCCATAATAACAACAACATTAAAAAAAAAGTTACCTGTGTGAAAATACTTATCGTGGATGATAGCCATGCAACACTTGAAATAGTACGCCGAGGGTTGGAAAAGTTTGGCTATCGGAAGTTATTAATAGAAAAAGCCAACAATGCTAAATCAGCGTTAACGCTGATTGGTAGTTGGCACCCCGATATTGTGCTTACAGACTGGCATATGCCTGATATGTGTGGAGTGACGCTATTACGTGCAATAAAGCAAAGGCAACTTAATATAATAGTCGCGATGCTAACCACGGTTGATGAAAAGTCTCAAATTGAAGAAGCCATTAGCTTTGGCGCATCTTTTGTTCTATCAAAACCTTTTACAGATGAACAACTTCACGATAAGTTATTACCTCTGGTTCAACTTGTAGAAAATAACGAAGTCATTCCTGATGAAATTGAATTAAATGATGATTTAGCGTTGCCAAAGCTGTCGCAATTAGAACGGTTGTTTCATAAACATATAAGTCAGTCTTTAATCGTAAACACAATTCAACCGCAGGTATTCGATGAATCTAAAGTACCCTGTGTAATGGCTGTTTATGAGGATCCTAAAAGTCAAAAAGTACGCGCTATTGCCATACTTGATATTTATGCCGCCTGTGTAATGGCAAGTGGTTATAGTAGCTTGTCGGCTGAAGATATTAGTAACTCAATATTATCTGGCGTTGTTACAAACACAGCATTAAGCGCATGTAAAAAAGCATTAACGGAAACGGCTTTTGCCTTTTTAGACAAGCGAACACGCGTTAGTTTACAAATCAAAACGGTCAAAGTGATTACCACGCCTTTTCGTAAGCTCACTTTGCTGTATAAAACACCTGCTGAAAAGCGCATTGATTTTAGCTGCCAGCTTGAGGGCATGGCACAAGGTAAAATTATGCTAGTTGGCATTTAGTAAATTAAACTTACGTAGTTACCATTATAAAAAAGTTTAATTTTAAAAACACCCTGCTCCTGCAAAAGCGCAGCGTCTCTTCGCCCTCATGGTAAATCAATCACTGAAGGATCTTATTACACAAAGAGAAGTGGATGAGGAGTAAAAGAGTAAATTGAACATCAAACTCGTGACTGAAGGTTTACCCCGCGTTTCTATGTTTAATGTGCTAAGCCTGACGCGATATGAAATCGCTGCTACGAAAGACATTTACTGCTAAAAACAGTTTTTGCACCACAGAGGATCCCGAGGCGCTTTGCGCTGCACAGAGATGAATTGGTATTTTTTAAGCATTTCTCTGTGAACTCTGTGTTCTCGGTGGTAAATACTTATTTAGACTTAACTCTAGCGCGATATGAAATCGCTGCTACAGAACAATATATTGCTTTTTTACGTCCACTAAAACCGTATCGTCGCTTCGCTCCCTTTGTGAATAAATCACTTAAAGTTCTTATTTAACAAAGAGAAGAGAATGAGGAGTAAAAGAGTAAACAGAACAACCAAACAGCTTTAGTTTTTTCTTACTCTAAAAGCGCAGCGTCTCTTCGCCCTCGTTGTGCATAATTCATTAAAAGCTATTTGAACATGGAGAAGACAATAAGCAGAAAATGAGAAACCAAAACCATCACACAAAGCCGAGTGTCAGTGAAAAGTTAAATATTAGCTCCCCCGAACCTCGTAGCCCGTAGCCCGTAGCTTAAGTTAAATTAATCCAAACATGTTTAAACAAAAAAGGCGCTTCCGGTTAAGGTAAGCGCCTTTTGTTATTTTAACTGCTACTTATTTTACGATTTTCATTTCGTCTAATAGGTTTTGGGCGTTATCTACTTTATCCATTACCCACAGCATGTAGCGTGAATCTACATGAATTGAGCGGTTTAGTTCTGGGTTGTAATCCCAATCACCAATAATGCTTTCGTACACACCGTCAAACAGTAAACCCACCAGCTCGGCATTGCCGTTAAGCGTTGGCGAACCTGAGTTACCGCCTGTTGTATCTACATTTGATAAAAAGTTAACTGGAACAGTATTCATGCCACCAGTGTAATCACCATAAAGCTTCGCTTTAATTTGCTCTTGCAGCTTTTTAGGCGCATTAAATGGGTCAACATCGGTGTTTTTAGCCAGTAACCCTTCAAGTGAGGTAAACGGCGTAGCCACTAATCCATCTTGCGGAGAATACCCGCCTACCGTGCCGTAAGTTACACGTAATGTGCTGTTTGCATCGGCGTAAACCGGTTTGTTTTGCGCTTTGTTAAAGGCAATAATTGCACTCATTAACTCTGGGCGAGCAGCTTGTAATTTACCAGCCAGGGCTTTTGACTTATCTTCCTCAGCTTTCATTACTGTGAATATGGCTTTTGCATATTGCATGAACGGGTCTTGGCTTTGGTTAAGCTGGCTCAGTGTTTGTTCAAATAATGAATTACGTACAATTTCATTATCTAGCGTTGATTTGGCATACATTTCATCTAGCAATGCACTTTGTTTTGCTTTATCAAAACCGTTTTCTAAAGCAAAAGCTTTATCAATTTCACTAAAACGCTCTGCTTTAGGTAATGCTGCATATTGCTCTAAAAAGTGCAGTAATATAGCTTTATCTACATTGGCATCAAAGCGACGTGACATACGCTCAAGAGAAGATTTAATACGCGGTAAATCGCGTTCTTGATAACCTGATTCGCGCTCACTATTTGGCTTTTGTTTTTCAACCGCTAAGCGATATAAACGACGTGCCGTGCTGATCATTTGTGAACGATGAACATAGCCTACCATACGGTCGCGCTCACTATGCTCTTGCGATTGAGCTACTAATGCCGATAACTCATTAAGCACATTCCCGTAGCGCTGTTTACGCTCGCTATCGCTGTTTATCCAGCTTGTAAGCTCTTGTTCAAACTGTTTTTTACGCTCAAACATGGTGCCTTTTTTGAAGCTTTCAATCATCGAACCATAGTTTTTAATGTAGTTGTTGTAACCGGCTATGGTGCTTTCGTAAGCAATACGCGCTTTACTGCCATCTTCTGAGTTTTCTTCAATTAGTGACACGTATTTAGTATTGTGCATGCGCGCTTTAGGGTAACTGTCGTTAAAAACATAATCGACCTCTGCCGCAATACGGTAGCGATTAGTACGCCCTGGGTAGCCAGTTACCATAACAAAGTCGCCCTCTTGCACGCCTTTAGCACTTACACTTAAGTAAGACTCTGGCACGTACGGTATGTTGTCTTCGCTGTACTCTGCTGGCTTGCCGTCTTTACCTACATAGGCGCGGTAAAAACCAAAATCGCCTGTGTGGCGCGGCCACATCCAGTTATCTATATCGCCACCGTATTTACCTACGCCCATGGCAGGTGCATACGCTAAACGTACATCTTTAATTTCCAGTGATTTAATCAGGTAAAACTCTAAACCACCATGAAACGAATACACATTACAACGGTAACTAGCATCAGCTTCACACTGTGCAACGAGTTCTTTTTGATTTTTTTCTAACGCATCATAGCGTGCTTTTGCGCTTAGCTCGTTAGTGCCGCTAATCACTTTATCGGTCACATTGGTCACTGTTTCGGTTACGTACACTCGTGAACCTGGCGCAGCTGGTAAATCTTCAGTCGGTGTTTTTGCTAAAAAGCCATTTTCTAAAATGTTATTTTCAGGCGTTGAATTATATTGCACCGAACCATAAATACAGTGGTGGTTAGTTACAACTAAGCCTTTTGGCGAAACAAACGAGGCTGTACAACCGCCTAAGCTGATAACCGCATTCATTGGAAACTCGGTTAATTTTGAAATTGAATCAACGCTAATTTCAAGCCCTTTGGCTTTTAAAATTGACTCAAGCTCTGGTAGTTGATGAGGTTGCCACATGCCTTCATCGGCATGGACCGCAGAAGAAAGTGCCAGTGAACAGGTTGCTACCAATGTGGTAACAAGAGGTTTTAAACGCATTATAGAATCCCTTTTATTATTGAACCAGCAGATTACTCATTAAGTATGAGTTAGGTCAACTGCGCTGAGATAAATTGTTACAATATAGCGCTCAATAAACAAAAAAGGAGCTCAGGGTTTGTGACCCTAAGCTCCTTTTTAAACAAAAAGATAAACGATGTTAGTCGTCTTTTTTCACATCATTTGGATGCGCTACACCCATCCATGCTTTAAACAGCGCTTTTTGCTCAGCAGAGGCATTTTTATTAGCGACTACTTTTTTAGGTTTGTCGAAATCTTCAGACAACACAAGCTCAGTCGACATCAAAGCGTCACGGCGAATAAAATCAACAGTTACCTTGTCCCCTGCTTTAAAGGTTTCTAGGCTGGCGGTTAAGTCTTTCCCTACATGTTTTTTGTTAATAGCAACGAGTTTATCGTCGGTGGTTAAACCACCTTGCCATGCTGCACCATCGCGACGTACATGAGTAAGGGTGAGCAATTCACCGGTATTTTTAGTAAAGGCATCTAAACTTGGTGTAGCCTTGGCTTTTTCAGGCAGCTCAAAGCTCAAACCTACTTTTGCCAGTAATTCATCAAAATCTAAGCTGGCTGGTGTGCTAACATTTGCTTGCCACCAATTACTGTAATCACGCCCTGTTAGCTGCTTTAAAATTGCTAATACGTCTTTCTCAGTAAAACCCGCTGGTAGCTTATGCTGCTTATAAAGTTCGTTATGTACATTTTTATAGCTTATTTTACCTTGGCTTTTTTCAAGTAGGTCGATATCTAACGCCATCGACAATAACGAGCCTTCAAGGTAAATATTAGTGCCGTAGTTACGTGCATGATCGCCACCTTGATTTATCCATTTATCAAAGCTGGTTTCGCTAGCACTTTGCACTTCACGCCCTGGGGTTGTGAGATGGCGATTAATGGTTTTACTGAAGTTCTTAAAAAACTCATCGGTGGTTTGAATGCCTGAGCGCACTAATAAATGGTCTTCAAAATAGCTGGTAGACCCTTCAGCAATCCACAGCAGTTTTGAATAATTAATATTGGTATAGTCGTATGGCGCAAGCCCTTTAGGACGGTACGCTTTTACATTCCAAGTATGAATAAATTCATGTGCCGCTGTGCTTATAAAAGCTAAATAGTCTTCACGTTTAGCAAAGCGATCCCGTGGGCGTTGAATAATAGTTGAATTTAAGTGTTCAGTTGCGCCGCCCGCGCCCGATGTAGCATGTACCATAAATACATAACGCTCATACGGGTAGCTGTCCCAAATTACATTGCCCGTTGCTACAAGCTTTTTTAAATCGGTTAGCATCAGTTCTATGTCGTAATTACCTTCGCCCCACACTACTAGTTCGTACTCACGGCCATCAACTTCAAAAGTACGCAGTTCATTAACACCTGTTTCTATTGGTGAATCAACAAGCACGTCGTAGTCGCTGGCTTTAAAGCTGTGTTTATTCTTATAGTTTTCCATACCCGACACAGAGCGCCATGCTTTAGGTACGTTTAATTCAACCGTAACGGGCTCTTGGCGAAATGATTCGCTGAACATAAAAAAGCCAGATGCGTCAACAAACGCGTGGCTGTCGTCAATATGACGAGCGCGCTTACCTAGCTCATTGGCATACACTTGGTAATCAACATTGACTTGAGTCGGCTCATTTAAATGAACACGCCATGTGCTGTGGTCTATTTTTTCCCACTTTAATGCATTACCTTCATCGTCGCTGGCTTTAAAATAGCGAACGCCATTGGCAAGGTTTAAAATTTCGTAGCGACCAGTACGCCATGCTGGCAATTTTACATCTAAATAAGACTGCGCCGTTTTAGGAAACTCTACATTTACATCACCTAAATGATGTTCTGGCTGAGAGATATTTAAAGCGTAGTTAACGTCGGCAAATACAGGTGCTGAACAGGCAGCTAAAATTGATAAGGCAAGTAGCTTTTTCATGAAGGCTCTTTTTTATATAACGTATTGTTGTACCAAGGTTAACAAGACCCATTTTAAAAGTGAATTAAAAGCGGTAAATGCACTTATATTTAAGATCGCTCGTATTTTGTTATTAAAAACATTAAGTTTTTGATCTCATCCCTACTATTAATATGTTTTTGTTGTAAACTAAAACAATGAAGGTATTAAGATAATGGTGTGTAGGTGTCTAGGAGCTCCAATACGGTGGAACAAAAACTAAAGCAAGCAATCGACAGTAGAAAAGTAGTAGAAAGTGCTCGCCAACATCAAGTGAGTACGCTTTCTAATTTTGCAGCTAAGTTATCTTTAAGCTGTAAGGGACTTGATACTGAGCTTGATAACCGCCTAGCTAAGTTTCGAAGCGCATTAAACAAAGGAATGGGTTATGAAGACTTTGCTCCTTTGGTGGATGATATTTTAGCTTTGCTAAAAAACCAAGAAGCCATTCAACTAGCACATCAACGTGATCTTCTCACCAGTGTACAAAATGCAGGTAAGCAATTACAACAAACCAAAGGTTTACCTAACGATACCCGCAGAACACTGCGCCACTTACTCGATAACGAGCTAGACAATATTCAATCTGTACATGGTTTTATACCTGTTTTAAATCAGCTGATCACTTTTTATCATCAAGCTTTAATAGCTAAAAGCAACGATACCTTTAAGCCTCCAAATCTTAGTGCTCTCACTGAAAAGCTATTTAAATTAGTTAGTCAGTTAGTACTTGAAGAAGAAGCCAACGATGAGCTGTATTTAATAAAAAAACGTATCGCTAAAAATAAAGCCGTAGACCAACTTCTTGATGCAGCAATTGATGTAATCACACTCATTGTACAAAGCATTCAAGTTGAGCGTGCGTCAGCGCAAAGCTTTTTAACTTCATTAAATCAAACGCTTGGAGAGCTACATAGTTCATTGGTTTCAACCAGAGAACATTCTGAATCTATGAATGTTGAATTCGAATCAATTAATCAACGAATTGGTGAAAAATTAAAAAATTTAAATACACAAACAAATAAAGCAACATCAATTACAGAATTAAAGCAATTGGTTGAAAATGAGTTACGCTCATTGAGTGCAGACATTCTAGAAAAAGAACAACTGGAACAAAAAGATCGCCAAATTTTAATTTCTAGCTTTGCACAAATAAACGATAGAATTGGCAGTTTAGAAAACAAAGTTAGTAATTATAAAAAACGTTTAAATGAACAACGCTTTAAAAGTTTACTCGACAGTCTTACCAAGTTACCTAATCGAGCAGCCTTTGACGAACGCTACAATCACGAAATTAATTTGTTTAATGAACAACCGTCAGACATAACCTTAGTGGTTATTGATGTTGATCATTTCAAATCAATTAACGATCGCTTTGGTCACACAGCCGGCGACATTACCTTGCAAGTGATTGCCAAAGCGCTGCAAAAATCGATTAGACAAACTGACTTTATTGCCCGTTATGGCGGCGAAGAGTTTGTGTTATTAATGCCTCGTACATCACTTGATAACGCTGTCGAGCATCTCAATAAATTAAGACTGTCGATTAAAAAGATCCCATTTAAATTTAAAGACAAACAAATTCAAATTACCGTTTCGTTAGGCGCAACCCAATTTGAAGTGGGTGATACGCCTCTAAAAGCGTTTGATAGAGCCGATGAAGCTCTATACGATGCTAAAAACTCAGGCCGGGATCGTCTGTGTATTAGTAAATAGTGTTATGCACTTTTACCTTTGAGTATAAGGCATAACTACGCAGTAAATTTACCCAAGAGGTTTCAAGGAGAATGTCGATGCTAATACAATTAAACCCTACAGGGGTATTAGACTTATTGTCGCAGCTAGAAGTAGACTTACTCGAGCAATCATCAACCAGCGAACGCTACAGACTATTTAGAAACTGTGTATTGGCCGTGCTTAATGTAGGCAGCCACACCGATGTAAGCAATGATATTTACGATAAACATAAAGATTTTGATATACGCTTGGTCAGCCGTGAACGCGGTATAAAAATTGAATTAGAAAATCCTCCGCAAACAGCCTTTGTTGATGGCCACATAGTAACTGGTATACATGAGCACATATTTTCGGTTATTCGCGATATTTTGTTTATTTGCCAAAAGTATGAAAAAGACCTGCAGGAAACAAAAGCCATTACTCACATGGTTTTTGACATGCTAAGAAATGCCGACGCACTTAAAGTAAATAGCGAACCTAACATGATTGTATGTTGGGGTGGCCATTCGATTAACGAAGTCGAATATAAATACACTAAACAAGTTGGCTATGAACTGGGGTTACGTGGGTTAAATATTTGTACCGGCTGTGGGCCTGGTGCAATGAAAGGCCCAATGAAAGGCGCAACCATTGGCCATGCAAAGCAACGTATTACCAATAATCGTTATTTAGGTTTAACTGAGCCAAGCATTATAGCGGCAGAGCCACCCAATCCGATTGTAAATGAACTGGTTATTTTACCCGATATTGAAAAACGTCTTGAGGCATTTATTCGTACCGCACATGCCATTATAATTTTTCCAGGTGGCGCAGGTACAGCCGAAGAGTTGCTATATTTATTAGGTATTTTGTTACACCCCGAAAACGAAAAGCAATGTTTACCGGTTATTTTAACTGGCCCTAAACACAGCAAAGCTTACTTTGAAGAGCTTTGTAAGTTTATTCAAATGACTTTAGGCGATGCCGCACTGAGTAAATTTGAAGTGATTATTGATGATCCTCAATTAGTTAGCCAAAAGCTTAAATCGGCTATGAGCGGAGTTCGCGAATATCGTAAAAGCCAAGGCGATGCTTATTACTTTAATTGGACGTTGAAAATAGAAAATGATTTTCAGCAGCCTTTTTACCCAACTCATGAAGCCATGGCGTCACTTGATTTACATCTTGATCAGCCCAAACAACAGCTTGCAGCTAATTTACGCCGTGCGTTTTCGGGAATTGTTGCAGGTAATGTGAAAGAAGAAGGCTTAAATGTAATTAACGAGCATGGCCCCTATGTACTAAGTGGTGAGCCTGATTTAATGAAAGCAATGGACAAACTTTTACAAGCGTTTGTAGAACAAGGTAGAATGAAACTTCCCGGAAGTAAGTATATCCCTTGTTATACAATAAAAGCGTGAGTTTATAATTGAATCCCCATTTACTCCTTATTGATGCGCTTAATTTAATTAGGCGCATTTATGCTGTTGATGCAAACCAAAGCCATCATAGCGACGAACACATGTTAAAAGCATGCTGTGCCCGAGTTGCACATGCATGCAAAAAGCTTTTAACAACCACCAATGCAACCCATGCAATAGCCGTTTTTGATGGTGACAAAAGCTGGCGTTACCACTTTTATAAAGACTACAAACATTCGCGTGCTCCTATGCCAGAGACTCTAAAAAGCGCGTTACCTCATTTTAAAGCGGCCATTGAAGAAACCGGTATTGTGGTATTTGAACCGACTAACGATGAAGCCGACGATATTATTGCGACTTTAGCGCATAAAGCCGCTAATAATCAGATAAACAACACCATTGTCTCTACGGATAAAGGATTTTTACCTCATTTGAATGAGCATATTGAAGTATACGATTACTTTAAAAAGCAGCACCTGAATAAAGAACATATTGAAGAGCGCTTTGCTGTCGCTCAACATAAACTCATCGACTTTTGGGCACTCGCAGGCGATAAAACCAATGACATTCCGGGTGTGAAAGGTATTGGTGTTAAATCTGCGCAGCAATTGGTTAATCAATATAGCTCTATTGAAGAAGCGTTAAAGGATGAATCGTTAAACGCGCGGTTACAAAAAAAGCTGAATGAAGATATGGATATGTTTATTATTTCTAAGCAGTTGGTGAGTTTGCGTACAGATATCCATTTAGGCTTTAGTTTAAAGCAGTTAAGGCTTAATTAGTCGCAAGTTAATAGCACTGCACTTTAGCAGTACGTATACTAGTAATAGGTGTTTTGATCTGGGTTGGCAATGTTTAAAAAGTTTTTTAGGTATTTAATATTAGGATTAGGTTTATATGCACTAATAGCCACGACGGTTATTATGTTTTATAAAGACGATCCACAAGCTATGATTTGGCAAGATAGAGAAGCTTTTAATAAACGCTATATAGAGAAATTGCGCTTGGAAGATACCTTTACGCTAAATAATGTGCTTGAATACTTAGGTAGTCCAGATTTAACCTATGCTAAACGTGATGGCGAGCAAGTATGGCAAGTAATTTTTTATCGCACCCAACATAAAACCTCTGACGGCATCACCACCATGGATGAATGTACTGGGTTGCTATTTAAAAATGGCCAACTAATAATGTGGGGCCCAAGTGCTTATGAAAAATACCTTGAGCATAATGACGGGAAAACTTAATGGAAGCTCCACTGTCGGGTAAACTAAAAAAACTACTCGAAAGCACACAATTGCTTTTAAGCTCCCATAACAACAAAAGTCAGTGGCATACCTTTTACCCTCTTGTGTGTAAACTATCAGAGCAATACGCAGCGTTATACAAACAAAACCCAGCGGCCTTACAAACTCAGTTAAATCTATATAAAACACAATATAGTTACGCAACCAATTTAGTCGTTAATCAGTGTGTATTAACCTGTGCTTTGTGTAGTAGCCAAAACTACGACAACGATTTAACCGAGCTTTATATTAGTGCTTCACTGGTTGAGCACCTTTGTGTTGCTAAGCAATTAAATAAGCTAGCTCAACAGCAAGCGTTTAACGAAGCCGATAAAAAAATATGGTCGTTACGCCATAAGCTTGCTGCCAAAGTACTATTAACGGCTAAGCAACCTGCACATAAAATTGCCCATATTTTGGCTAAACTCAGCAAATACAAACATGCATTATTAGATACACCTAAAATTATGCTTTACGATGGTGCTAGTGTGGTGGTTGCTTTAGCGAATATACTAGCGCTTAACGTTACTTGTAATACAAAGCAACAGCACATAAATTTTTATAAAGCGGTCGCTGATTTATATATAAGAACCCCTAACTCATTTGCACAAGCGTTATTAAAAGCGTTAGTCGCTCATATAGGACAATATATACCAGGCAGCCAAGTTGTTTATGCCGACCAAGCTATGGTTTATTTAGCCACTGATACACAAGGCCGACACATTATAGTTAATAACGCCAATACTAAAATGGCATGGTATCGTATTAAAGCGTCCTTAGTGGATGACTCAAAAGCATGGGAATGCAACGATAATCGCTTATTTTTTAAAGTATGGGACAGTGAACATCTTAATATCCCGCATAATAATCACTCTGCACAAACGCCTTTGTATCAGTTAGTAAAACAAATAAAAACGCAAAAAGAATACAGTTTTAAAGCTTTAAACACCTTACTTACTCCCTACCCTGATGTTGTAAGGTCAGTATGCTTAGCAGTAAAGCACTACAATAAAGAGCGATTAGCCGCTAAAGATTTAAGGCACAGCTTATCTATGGTGGGTTACGATAAAGCACCCGCTATTATTCAAGGGGTCGTGTTTGAACAATTAGTAAATAGCATTGCTCATCCTCTACATGCTTTTTTATACACCCGTATTAGCTGTTTAGTAAATATATTAGAGCTATTAGTTAAATATAATCCTAGCGTTCAAAGTGAGCGTATTAGCTTAAGCTTATATGCCTATTTATATTATGTACTGATACATTACAGCCCTGATGTTTCAAGAAAAATCACCATAGATCAAACACCGAATAAAGCTCTTGATACACCGTTTAGTACATTTTTTGGTATAAACAACATAGATGGTTCTCATTTAAACAGTGAGCTTAATGAATTACTTAGTGGCGACCCATGGGCATCGGCTTTATTAAAAGCTGAGCAACTCCCTAAAAAGCAGCTTGATGATGCTAGTCAATTATGGGCAGCATTGAAAGTTGTGGCGCAGCGTATATTAAAACCCAACCAGCCATTAACAGCGTGGCAACAACAAACATTGAATCAACAACTTCGTCGCCATGGCTGGCAAACTGAGGAAGATTTTAATCAATCACTGCTGCGCTTAGGGTTACATAATAGTATTTAGCTGACTTATTATCACTATAATTTAAAGTTATACCCTGTATTCATACTATAAACTGGCAAAATGAGTGATATATTGGTATAAATGCCGGCTTAAATTTAGCACCCCTGTCATATAAGTAGTCTAAACTCTGAAAGTGTTTATTATTTATATGTGTATCCAAATCTTTAAAGGAAAAGTTCATGGCCAAACAAACCATAACAGTGATCAAAGGCGACGGCATCGGCCCAAGCATTATCGACTCAGCACTTGAAATACTAAAAGCCGCAGGATGCGATTTTGATTATGAATTTGTTGACGCTGGCCTAGCTGCGCTTGAAAAAACAGGCGAGTTGCTTCCACAAGAAACAATTGACACAATTGCTAAAAATAAAATTACCTTAAAAGGTCCACTAACCACGCCTGTGGGCGAAGGTTTTACATCAATCAACGTAACACTTCGTAAGCAATTTGGTTTATACGCTAATGTACGCCCGGTTAAATCGTTTGCCGGTACTAAAGCACGTTACGACGATATTGATATCATCACTATTCGTGAAAACACACAAGGCATGTATTCAGGTGCAGGCCAAGTTGTATCAGAAGATGGGACTGAAGCTGAAGCAAAATCAGTGATCACTCGCGAAGGCGCAGAAAAAATTGTTACATTCGCATACGAACTTGCTGTGCGTGAAGGCCGTAAAAAAGTGACCGCTGTACATAAAGCAAATATTTTAAAATCAACCTCTGGGTTATTCTTAAAAGTAGCGCGTGAAGTAGCTGAGCGTTACCCAGAAATTGAATCAACTGAAATGATTGTTGATGCAACATGTATGAAGCTTGTAATGACCCCTGAAGAGTTTGACGTTGTCGTTACAACTAACTTATTCGGCGATATCTTATCTGACTTATGTGCGGGCTTAGTTGGCGGTTTAGGCATGGCGCCTGGTGCAAACATTGGCGAAGATGCTGCTATTTTTGAAGCTGTTCACGGTAGTGCGCCGGATATTGCTGGTAAAAACCTTGCGAACCCAACGTCAGTAATTTTAGCCTCTATTCAAATGCTAGAGCATTTAAACATGGGCGATACAGCTGAGCGTATTCGTAGTGCTGTTGCTGATGTAATTAAATCAGGCGACCGTACTACTCGTGATCTAGGCGGCAGCCACGGCACTACTGATTTCACACAATCAGTAATTGACCGTCTGTAATTAATACTGTTAGATTAATAAGCCAGCATTAGCTGGCTTTTTTTATGTCTAAGAAATACCGTATTTATGCGTTTTTAACCACCTTCCTCAAGCCCAGCCACAACATAAAACTGCATAATATCTGCTAATAAGTAAGAAAAACTCACTAAAAATAGACGAATAGATTAAAATGAATTAAAAAATGAAATTTTAATCTAAAAATGCAGTTTTTGGTTGACATAAGTACTCAAAAGCCTTAAAAATAACCACATACAAAAATTGTAATTTAAACAGTATTTTATTTTAAGAGCAAAACATCATGAATACACAATTTCGCCTTTTAGTCTTACTCGTACTGGTCTTAGTGATAAGCCCAGCGGGGATGTATTAAAAGGTGAAAAATGCTTTTTAAAACCCTCGCACTACGCGAGGGTTTTTTTTTGCATATAATCAACAGAGGAATGAGGATGAGTAGACAAGAATATAATGGCTCTGAATTGGTTGTTAAGTCATTAAAAGAGCTAAAGGTAAAGTATATATTTGGTTACCCCGGTGGCTCAGTATTAGATTTATACGACGCACTTTTTCAGCAAGATGATATTGAGCACATTTTAGTACGCCATGAACAAGCGGCTACACACATGGCCGATGGCTACGCAAGAGCAACCGGTGAAGTGGGTGTTGTACTTGCTACATCCGGACCTGGTGCAACAAACTGTGTAACAGGCATAGCAACTGCGTATATGGATTCAATTCCTATGGTGGTATTATCAGGTCAAGTGCCAACAAATCTTATTGGCGATGACGCGTTTCAAGAAACCGATATTGTTGGTTGCTCTCGCCCTATTGTAAAGCATAGCTTTAATTGTAGAAGCGCGAGTGAAATTCCTAATATACTTGCCAAAGCTTTTTATATTGCCAGCACAGGACGCCCTGGTCCTGTTGTAGTAGAGCTTCCTAAAGACATGCTTAACCCAGAACTAACTTTTGCTTACAACTTTCCAGCGGCAACTGAGCTCAGAACCTATAATCCAAATACAAAGGGTCATTCTAAACAAATTCGAAAAGCTGTTACTGCTATTTTAGAAGCGAAGAAACTGGTTATCTACTCGGGTGGCGGTATTGTGCTTTCAAACACCTCAGAGCAACTAACTCATTTAGTCGAGTCACTTAACGCCCCTATTACCAACACGCTTATGGGACTAGGTGGCATATCGGGCATTCACCCTAACTTTATTGGTATGTTAGGTATGCACGGTACATTAGAAGCAAATAAAGCCATGGCCAATGCCGATGTTATTTTGGCGCTTGGCGCACGATTCGATGATCGGGTTACTAATAACGTTCAAAAATTCTGTCCTAATGCCACTATTGTACATGTAGATGTTGATCCAACCTCTATTTCTAAAACTATTAAATCTCATATTCCTGTTGTTGGCTGTTTGGCGACGGTACTTGAGCAATTACAAACTGCCATAGATAACAGTCCAATTAAAATTGATCGCAGTGCACAAGAAGATTGGTGGCGACAAGTGATCAGCTGGCGTGAACAAAAATGCCTTAGTTACAATAATGATGGTGACAAAATTAAACCTCAAGCAGTTATCGAGGCAATATATGAAGCCACTAACGGAGATGCTTATGTTAGCTCTGATGTTGGCCAACACCAAATGTTTGCGGCGCAGTATTACCCATTTAAACACCCTCGTCAGTGGATCAATTCAGGTGGCCTAGGGACTATGGGTTTTGGATTACCTGCGGCAATGGGCGTTAAACTGGCTTTTCCTGAAAAAGAGTCTTTATGTGTAACTGGCGACGGCTCTATTCAAATGAACATCCAAGAGCTATCAACCTGTTTACAGTATAACTTAGCAGTAAAGGTGATCTCCTTAAATAACCGCTCACTGGGTATGGTCAGACAATGGCAAGACATGATTTATGGTGGCAGACACTCTTCATCGTATATGGAGTCTTTACCTGATTTTGTAAAGCTTGTTGAAAGCTATGGCCATGTAGGGATCAGGGTAAACACCCTTGATGAATTACAACCTGCGATAGACAAAGCAATGTCGATCACTGATAGATTAGTATTTTTAGATATTTTAGTAGACGAAAAAGAACATGTTTACCCGATGCAAATTAAGCATGGTGGCATAGACGAGATGTGGTTAAGAAAAGGAGTGAAAGCATAATGCGTCGTATATTATCTATATTATTAGAGAATGAACCCGGTGCGTTATCACGTATAGTGGGGCTTTTTTCTCAACGAGCATACAATATTGATAGCTTAACGGTGGGCACTACAGATGATGAGTCTCTTTCTCGTATTACGGTAACCACTAAAGGCGATGACAGAATTGTTGAGCAAATAACGAAGCAAGTAAACAAACTGGTCGATGTACTTAAAGTTATTGATTTAACTGAAATGAGTCACATAGAGCGCGAACTTCTGTTAGTAAAAGTCTTTGCCAAAGATGAAGCGACTCGTGCGGCAGTTACCCGCGTTGTTGATGTATTTCAGGGGGCTATTTTAGATATGGGCCGCCAAAGTTACAGCCTTCAATTAGTAAGCAGCACCGATAAAATAGAATCGTTTTTGGATACCTTACGCCACGAAACCGACATTATAGAAGTAGTTCGCTCAGGTGCGGTCGGCATTGGGCGGGGAGATAAAGCACTTAAAGCTAAATAAGCGTTAAATTTAGTACAAAAAAAGGGCTAAATAGCCCTTTTTTTATTCATAAATCCCAAATTATAGATTTACTTGGTCTTTAAGACCTTTACCTGGTTTAAAGCTTGGAATAGTCGCTGCTGAAATTTGGATTTCTGCACCCGTTTGTGGGTTACGACCCGTGCGTGCAGCACGTTCTTTAACTGAAAAAGTACCAAAACCAACTAATGCAACAGAGTTGCCTTCTTTTAATGAAGAAGTTACAGCGCCTGTGAATGCGTCAAGTGCACGTGTAGCGGCTGCTTTAGAGATTTCTGCGTCAGTAGAGATTTTTTCAACTAGTTGAGCTTTGTTCATTATTAGATTCCTATTCGTTATTATTTTGCCTTCGCAAATCCTATCTTTATGCATTTTCGAAGAGTTAGCAACAGCAAATTACGTTTTTTATCTAAAATACTAAAAAATTAGTAAAAATAAATAAATTAGCTGTAAAATACAGAGAGTTGGGTTAACAAAAGCTTAATTTAGGCACACTATTAGTGCAGTTTTGCACTTTAATGGCTCACTGTACCTTTTCTATCACTAATGTTACTTCGCCGACTTCAACACCAAACTTGACGATAGAAGTGCGATTTATTAAACGCGTACTTGTTACTAGGTACATCCAATCGTCAAAGTTTACTTCCAATGTGCTGCCATCGTAAGGGATCTCGACATTGTAATTCCAGTGAAACACACTGCCGTCACTCTCACCGGTAGCTATTCCTAAAACATCAGAGGCTGTTCCTGTTAATGTGTTATCGTCGTTTAAGGTAATTTTCCAGATGCGTTTTTGTGTCTCACCATCATCGTAAATAAAGTCTTCTTCAATAGTGCCCTGATTACCGTTCCAAGTAGCCTTTAAGTCAACAACAAGCTTGCGGGTTAATTCACCTTTAAAGTCTTGTACAACGCCATAGGCTTTTAAATCGCCACTGAAAAAAGCCTTAAAATCGAAATTTGGCTCAGAACCCTTATAATGTTCAACACTTGGGGCTGAACAGCTGACAATAAAAAAACTAACTGCCAATACCATGGCGACTTTAACGCGTTTTAGGTTAATCATATTAAATCCCTAGTAGTTGATTTCTAATTGTTGGTTCTGACGTGTTTTCACTTAACCAGATAGCTAAGAAATCCTCAGCAAATGTGGCATCGTTAATACGACCTATTTGGTTCTCATTGTGAAAAAAAGTACTGTACCCTTGCTGATCAGTCAGTAGAGTTAACGATTCACCTTTTTTAATATTTGGCCATATGGATAGTAACTTATCTGCATAGCGCTCTGAAAGTTGGGGTTTACCTAAGTGCTGCCACTGTTCATTAGTCGCTTTCACAATGTCTTTAGCGTCAAAGTCACGCAAATAAGTTAAGGTAAATTTAACAGGAGCTTGCTTTGCTGTGTAAGTGCCAGAAGGTGTGTAAAGCGTTGCATCATAAACATCCCAAAACAGGTATTCCATGCGTGCTTCACCCACCTTGTTAAACTGAGTATCGGCATTAGCTACAGGGCTAAATAAAACATAAACCATGAGTAAATTTAGAAGCGTTTTCATCCTTATCTCCAAGCAGTATTGTGTTATTGCTTAACAAACGCACCAATTTTACCGTTTATAAATAAAATAAGGGTAAACGTTGCAGCCCATAAAGCACCGTAAAGTGGCCAAAATTGCCACAGTGGCATTCCTAACTCTAGTACCTCAAATCGTGAGCCGGCCCAATAACTGCCTGGCGCGAATAACAAACACACACAAAATGCTTGCCACAGTTTAAGCTTAGTTAGAAACGACATTGAAGTGTTAATACACAGCACTAGTGCAATCCATAAAAACACCAGCCAAAATGGGAACGGTTGAACTTTAAATTCAAATAACCCTAGCTGAACCGCAATAAATTCACACAATAGAGCCAATGGCAGGGCTTTTAAAACCAGTAAAGCGTCTTGTTTTTTTTGTGCTGATAAGTAAAACATCAACGCTATGACTACAGCAGAAAAAACTAATGAGCCCTGTTCAAGTAGCAGGCACATAAACCACACCACTTGAAACAGCACAAAATTAATAAGCGAGTGCAATCTCATCATTACTACTCGTGAAGCGGGGTTTGCGTGCCATTAAATGCACGGTACTAGTTGCTCGGGTTCTGAATGCCCCCTCACAATAGGCAAGGTAAAATAGCCATAAGCGATAGAAACGGTCATCAAACTTATTACTATCAAGCTTTGGCCAGCTGGCAATAAAACGCTCACGCCAATCTGCAAGAGTGCGGGCATAGTGAGCACCAATATCATTGATAGTGTGTATATTCATATCGGTGTTATTTTTAATTTGTTCACTCATTTCATTAAGCGAAGGCAAACACCCACCAGGGAAGATATACTGTTGTATAAAGTCTGAATTTTTTAAGTAATGTTGATAACGCTGATCGCTAATCGTAATTGCTTGAATAAGCATAGCACCGTTATCCTTCAATAACTCACCGCACTTAGTGAAGAAGCTGGGTAAGTATTCATGCCCAACGGCTTCTATCATCTCAATTGAGACTAACTTATCGTATTTGCCAGCCAATAAGCGATAGTCTTGCTTGAGCAATGTGATTTTGCTTTCAAGCCCAAGCTCTTTAACCTTGTTAGCAACATAGTCGTGTTGTTCGTCAGAAATAGTTGTGGTCGTTACATGACAGTCGTAATGAGTTGCAGCATAAATTGCAAACGCCCCCCACCCTGTACCAATTTCAATAACCGTATCACCTTTTTGAAGCTCAACCTGTTCGCATATACGTTGTAGTTTGTATTGCTGGGCTTGCTCTAAGGTAGCATCTTTAGTTGGATATACTGCACTCGAATAAAGCATTTCTTTGCTTAAAAAAGACTCGTATAAATCATTTCCTAAGTCATAGTGAGCAACAATATTCTTTTTTGAACCGGCGTGTGAGTTTTTGTTTTTTATGTGATTTATACGGTGAGCGATATTGCTAAAAAACGCGAATTTCTTTTCAAATGCATCTAATTGATCTTGGTTAATCGCAAAAATTTCGATTAGGCGAGTTAAATTGTCACATTGCCACTGCCCTAAAATGTAAGACTCGCCCGCCCCCACACTTCCAGAAAGAGCAAACGCTTTGTACATGGCATTATCGTTAACGGTTACCGTTACTTTTAGCTCTGAAGACACATCCCCAAATACAGACTGTTGATTGTTCTCAACTAGCACTATCTGACCCGTTTCAATTGACGAGAACGCTTTAAACACTAACTTTTTATAAAAATTAGTAAACCAACTAGTGCGTTCCTGAACGCGTAAGCTCGATACCTTTTCCATATACTTACCTATATTATTGTTATTACTTGTAAAACAACATAAATTAAATTTTAAAGTTTGCCTGAGTGACCTAAAAATGGGACTTTTTTAACAAACAACTTAAATGCCTGATAGTAAATACCTCTGAAAATAGACCATGTCATCGCAGGAAAGCGCTTCAACAGCTTGCTCATTTGTTTATTGCACAAGGGTTGGCGCTGTAACCTTAATGAAGCATCAAAAAGTAGTTCTTCATCGCGCTTATTTTCTATACGTATCAGTATATTGTCTTTCTTTTGTCGCACAGTCCAATGATAGTTCATATCCAAATTCATAAAAGGTGATACGGAAAATACTTTCTTAAAGTTCACTTTTTTTTGTAATGGAACCAAGTAGTAATGTCGCTCATTCCATGGAGTATTACTCACCTCAGCCACCATGTAACTAAATTCATTATCTTGATGACCAAAAAAATAAAAGTTAACTGGACTAAAATAAATGCCCAAACAGCGTAATTGTCCTAGCAGGTATACATGACTAAATTTTTCATCTACGCCCAGCTGGGATAGCTGCGCATGAGCACGCTCTATAATGGGCTGATGTTGACTATCGGGTAACCCCTTTAAATAATCAGATTGCTCAAACTTTAATGCTTTAAAACCTGAAGTCCCAAGCTGCTTATGGACGCCATTGAGCGAGTCAGTATTATTTAAATCAACCCACAGCATATAAAGTGGGTAATTAAACGCATGGTGTTTTACAGCAAAACGGCGATGCTTTACATCGCCTAAATACACTGCATTAGTCAAACTCTACTCCAAGTTGTTTTGCAACATCGACGGCACTGCGCACACCATCCTCATGAAAGCCGTTATACCAATAAGCCCCACAAAAATAAGTATTGTTTTGACCGTCAACCGTATTTTTCAGCTGTTGAGCAGCAATAGATTGTTGATTGAACACAGGATGGTGATAAGTAAACTCACGTAAAATCTTGCTTTGATTGATCCCTTCTAAGTGATTTAAAGTGACACAAAACTGGGTATCAGACTCTATCCCTTGCAGTATATTCATTTGATAAGTAACAACAGCGGCTTTGTCGGTATTATTATTTAGTAAATAATTCCAGCTCGCCCACGCTGCTTTCCTATCTGGTAATAATGATACATCAGTATGCAGTACCACCGAGTTTTCAGTGTATGGGATAGCGCCCAACACCTTATTTTCTTGCTCGCAGGCATCACCGAGTAACGCTAACGCTTGATCTGAGTGACACGCAAAAATAACTTTATCAAACAGGGCTTGCTGACCATCAGCAAATGTAATGGTGGCTCCCTGCTCGTCTCTGGTTACCGATTTAATGTCAGTGTTTAACTGTATTTTATCAGCAAAACCAGCAATCAACGGTTTAATGTATTCACGAGAGCCACCCGGAATAACATACCATTGCGGCCTATTGGTAATGTCTAATAAACCATGGTTAAAAAAGAATTTTACAAAAAACTCTACGCCCACGTCTTCCATTTCTTTAATGCTTGTCGACCAAATAGCCGCACCCATTGGCAAAATGTAGTGGTATTTAAAGAAGTCATTAAAGCGATGTTGTTGAAGCAACTCACCAAGTGATTGCTCAGTGTATTGGCCTTTTTCATACAAAGCCTTGCACAGTTTATTAAAGCGCACGATATCGTACAATAGACGCCAAAACTTAGGTCTCACTATGTTTCTGCGCTGAGCAAACAAACTAGTGAATGTATGCCCATTGTACTCAAAACCTGTGGCTTCATTATGAACGCTAAAGCTCATTTGGGTCGGTTTACGTTTTACACCAATACGTTCAAGCAGCTTTTCAAAGTAAGGGTATGTTCTATCGTTAAATACGATAAAACCGGTATCAACTGCGTAGTTAATACCGCTGTGATTTACATCAACCGTGGCAGTATGGCCACCAATATAATCGTTCTTTTCAAATAGTGTGACATCATAATGCTTGTGCAATAGGTGTCCGCAAGTTAAACCTGATACACCAGTCCCAATTATTGCTATTTTTTTCAACGGGTTAATCCTTTTGCAATTTTAAGCCAAAGCGAAAGTGGCAATATTCGCAGTGCTTTTAATATAAGTGTGAAACGATACGGAAAATGGACTTCTTTACGACGTTTTTTTACGCCTTTGATTATATAGTCAGCCGCTTTTTCAGCACTAACAGCCATAGGCATAGGGAAATCATTTTTGTCTGTAAGCGGTGTTTTTACAAAACCAGGATGGACTAGTGTTACATCAACGTCGTTTAAATCAACCGCAAGGGTTTTAGCTAAATAGCTTACACCCGCTTTTGATGCGCCATACGCTTCTGAACGCGGTAATGGTAAATAAGTAACACTCGAACTAACCATCACTAATTGGCCGCCTGATGTTATTTTGGGTAAAAGTGCTTCTAAGCAATACCCCATAGAAAGTAAGTTAACATTAATAACACGCTCAAAGAGGGCGCTATCAAAATTGCGTGCATCATCAACATACTCGCAATTACCGGCGTTAAGAATAACGCGGTCAAATTGCGGGTAGCCGAGAGTGGCAGCTTTTATATCTTGCAAGTTGGTTGCATCAAACTGGCAGGTTTCTATGTTGTTATGCTTGGCAAGTTCAGCGAGCTTTTGCGTATTTCGTCCACACGCAATGACTGTGTCACCTTGCTCTGCATACTTTATCGCGAGTTGTTCACCTATGCCTGATGTTGCACCTGTAATAAGCGTAATCATAATTAACCAGCCCTTTTATCAATAAAATTAATAATGTTGCCCAGTAATGGAATATGCTTATACAAAAGCTCTCCAGCATTAAAGTAATCGCGGTGTTTAATAATTTTCGCACCTTCAAATACTAGTTTACTGTGCCCTTGCACTGAAATTGTATTGCCCGCGTTAAGTTTTGGGTGAGAATAATGCATTGTCCAGTATACAAATGCATTATTATCACTGGTAAATGAGTCGGTTATGTCAAATCGACAATACTTAACATTACTATATAAACCACAAAAATAACGTCTTAGATCTTCAAGACCATTAATTTCGTGCAGCGGATCTATAAAGTGAATGTTTTGAGCGTAAATTTCAGTTAATAACTCCAGGTTATTTTTATCAAGCTTTTGATATATTTCTACAAATTTATCGACTGATAATTGGTTATCCATATCACACCTTAAATGCAGCTAAAGCCCTCGCTCGTGCCGCTTTATGATCAACTATTGCTGGCCAGTAACAGTGTTCACTTTGTCCCGTTGCTGCTAAGTAAGTATGTGGGAAATGAATGTGTTTATCTGGCACTTTTTGTAATTCAGGCAGATATTTACGAATAAAATCACCATTTGGATCAAAGCGTTCACTTTGGGTGATGGGATTGAATACTCTAAAGTAGGGTTGAGCATCACAGCCGGTACTTGCAGCCCATTGCCAGCCGCCATTATTTGAGGCTAAATCGCCATCAATCAGATGCTGCATAAAAAACTGCTCGCCTTTGCGCCAATCAATCAGTAGGTGCTTAGTTAAAAAACTCGCAACCACCATTCTTAAACGATTATGCATCCAGCCTGTTTGCAATAGCTGTTGCATGGCGGCATCAACAAGTGGATAGCCTGTACGGCCTTCGCACCATTGCTTAAACTCAGCGTCACTGTCACGCCAACTCACACTATCGTACTTTTCGTTAAAATTGGCACCGCGTGAAAGTTTTGGGAATTCAGCAATTAGATGTTTGTAAAATTCACGCCAGATCAGTTCGTTAACCCAGGTAAACGTTTTACTTTTTGAGGTGGTCAGTATATCGGGGTAATGTTGTTGTATATTAACCATTAATTGTTTACTACTAACAACCCCTAGTGCTAAATAGGGGCTTAAGCCCGATGTTCCTTTTACACTGGGTATGTCTCGTACGTCATCATAGCTTGCTAATTTATCGTGAATAAAATTATCGACTACGGTTGATAAAGTATCATCGTCAACAGGCCATTTTATTGAGCTTTCATCACCACTTAGTAACTCACACTGTTCGATTTCTATCGGCTCTTCAGATAACGGCCACGGTAATAAACTAAAGTGTGTATCTTGATACTGCTTTAACCATGCGCGTTTAAACGGTGTAAATACTTTATACATTTCATTATTTTGAGTGCGTACACTACCTACGGGAGCAATGATATCACCCTCGTATAAAGTAAATGTTATTTGCTGTTGGTCGCACTGTGCCTGAATCGCTTTGTCTCTATTAAATTCATTTAGCTCATACTCAGTGTTGGCTATTATGTGTTTAATATCGTGTTGCTGACAAAAATCGAGAAGTTTAGTTTGGCAATCGGCAAAAAAAGGGGCGTCTATTACATGCAAATTTACGCCATATTTGGCAAGTTCTTCGCGAATATAACTCACTCTGCGTTTTAGTAAGTCAATTTGAATAGCAGCAGTATTATGCTGTGCCCATTGTTTTTCGCACACAAAAAAAATGGCGTGTTTAGCACCATTATTTAGCGCTTCAATAAGCGCCTCGTTAGAAAAAAGGCGCAAATCGCGCCTAAACCAAAATAGTGTATTCATTACAAACCGTAACGTAGCTTAAGTTCATTAGGATAAGGGTTAAAGTAAATTTGCTTACTTAAATACTCATTCGGGTGAACCTTTAAATGATGTTTAAGCAATGTTAGTGGTACATAAAGCGGCACCAACCCTTGGCGATACTCATCAATTGCATCTCGCATTTCTTCCTTTTCGATTTTTGATAAATCTTTTTTGAAGTATCCCTGTAAATGCATTAGCGTATTTGAATTATTTTTTCTTGAAGCAGGACGTTTAAGCGCTGTCATTAAGCCCAGAATATACTCATCGGCCAGAGCGTTAACATCGTCCCCAACGAACGTTCCGAGTAGATTGCCTAAATCACGATACGCTTGATAATTATGAGCCATTAACAAATATTTGTATTGAGCATGGAACTGGGTCAAACGATGCACAGTAACGGGCTCTTTCACTAACTGTTGCCAGTTATGTAATGTATAAACACGCATTACAAAGTTCTCGCGCAAATGAACATCGTTTAAACGTCCATTTTCTTCGCAAGGTAGTAAGGGATTATGTTTCATAATTTGTTCAGCAAAGAAACCAACGCCTTCAGAAGTGTTACCGGTTCCTGCTTCATTGTAGATTTTTACCCGCTCCATGCCACAGCTTGGGCTCTTAGCACAAAAAACGAATCCACTTAGATGCCCTGCTTGTTCTGTAGCTATTTTCTTACCGTATTCTGTGAGCTGTGGGCCAACATCTCCCGTGCCATCCGGACGACACACTTTGATAGTATCGCCTGTTTTTACTTGACGAATGGTTGGACGAGGTATTGGTAATCCTACCGCAACCTCAGGGCAATACATTTTATATTCAACATGCTTGGCCAGCTCTTCCATACAAAAATTTGATTTTTTATGGCCACTGTCAAATCTTACCTTTTCGCCTGCCAAGCAGGCGCTAATACCTATTTTTATTGTATCTGTTTGCATAGATTCTCTTAATAAATCAAGCCACCAATTGGATTAAGTAACTTGCTAAGTCCTTTATTGAAATGTAGCGCACTACTAACAACAGTAAAGCACAAACATCCCTCTTTTGTTAGGGGGGTGTGTTGATGACGGCCATCTTGCCAAATAAAGTCACCAGGAACATAACTGCCCTCTTCGTCTGTAAATTCACCATCAAGCAGTAAAGTAACCTCAAAACCGGTATGTGTGTGCTCCGGAATTTCTCCACCAGCATCTATATGTAACAAGCTTGAACGTAAATGGCCATCATCAAGGGCAATTCGAGAACGCGCAAGCTTACCTACTTGGGTAAATTTACCATGCGAGATCCGTGTTAAAGCTCTCGGCAAGCTGTAATTATGCTCATTAACATTAATACTAACTGGTTCAACAGAATATACTTCATCAATCGAGTCATCGGCAGTGATCATATCAAGTAAACTTGATTCAATTACATCATCGGCTTGCTCATCAGTTGCCACATCCATATTGTCACTAAAAACTGCTCGCGCATTAGCCGCTTCAAGTTTTTCAACTTTAGCTTGGCACACTGGGCACATATCAACATGTATTGATACGGCAAGGCTAAGCGATGCTGGAAGTGTTGCTGCACAGTATTGTGTCAGTAGTGTTTCACTCGGGTGATGTTTAATCATGCTGATCTCCCATTTCATTACGTAATTTCTGCAAGGCTAAACGTAATCGTGATTTTACCGTGCCTACTGGAATGTTTAATTGTTGAGCTAACTGCTCTTGCGACATATCTTGAAAATAAACGCCGCGCACCACTTCTCTTTGCGCTTGAGGCAGTTTATCTAAATAACGTTTAATTTGTTGGTCTTCAAGGTGGTCGCTGTATTCATGATCTGTATCTTCAGATTCATTCAATAACGGCCAAATGTCTTCGCTAATATTTTCTTCTTTGTTACTTTTCATTTTACGAAGCATGTCAAAAGAGGCGTTACGCATTACGGTATAGACCCAAGTAGTAGCTGCACCCTTTTCACTATTGTATAAGTGGGCTTTACGCCATACGGAAGTGAGGGTTTCTTGAACTAATTCCATTGCTTGGGCTTCAACACCAAACTGCTTTATGCCGAAGCGCTTAATCTTAGGTGCAAAATATTCAAACAAGTACGCGAAAGATTTTTTATCGCGAGATTGAGCTACATTAACTAATGCTTCCCTGAGTTCCGTACTTGGTGTTTCTGGCATGGCAGTGTACTTACCTGTGTTAGGTTCACAACTTAGTGATTGTTGTTGACTTACCATAGTAAAATGTCCCGTTATTGCTTTAGTGAATACCATTACGAGCAATGGTTACAAGCGGATCATAATTATTTTAGGCAAATTCGTTATTAATCACAGTATGGAGGAAACTAAGCAAGTTATCAAAGTTAGTCTCAAATGCAAGTTGTTGTTTTTTCTCTATAGAAATGGGAAGTAATTCAAGCCATCGTGCAACAATCCACGTGAGTTTATTAAACTTGGTGGTTTTGTAAAGCGATTGCAAATCGGGGTTATTCGCAAAGACTTCTTCTAGTGTCACTTGTAAAAAGTGGTGCTGACCAATTTCGTGGTTGTCTTTGTTGTACCAATAAGGTGTGTTGCAAGCGGATACATCACCATGGCGAAGTTCCTGCTCATCTTGATACACGTTATCTATTTGCACACTCTTAGATGCAAATACATCAATTAATAGCATACCACTTTCGTCTTGATCAAAGTCAATAACATCCATTAAACAGCCTTGGGCGCTTATGTTTAACGGGGTGTCATGCTCAAAGGTACATAAAACAAAACCGCTATTGGTTTTTAATGCGTTTTTTACCATCGTTAAATAACGAGGCTCAAATATACGTAATCGCGTATAGCCTTCAGGTAATATAAATATAGGTAATGGGAAAATCGCACGTTTCATAAAGTCTACTTCTTTCAAACACTCTGCCTTTATTTACGTGCGCTTTATTCAAGTCGATCAGCTTTAGTTACATCGATTGCTTTACAGTGCAAATGCATCCGCTAATTAAACCTCATTCCCACATTTTTTATCATGTAAACCAAGTAATAAACACTCAGTATACTTGCCACAGGTGCCAACATTAAGGCTAATAGTTCGAACTCACTGTTCATTACTCTTATTCCCTTTTTTATTGCTTTGGTTGTGCTTTAACTACACGTTGTTTTTCGTCCATGTTGCTATTATCAACCACAGGATTACTTTCAAGTAAGCTGTCAAGAATAACCTGTGCATCAAAAGAAACGGCTTCTTTTACTGACTTTTCAAGTTCATTGCTTGCCTGTGACACATAAGTAGACACAGTGTTAGTTAGCATATCTGTAATATTTAAATCGACTTCTGTAGCGTTAACGTTAGTTGAACCTAATACAAGTAAGCTTGCGATTGTGATGTTGATTGAAGTGTTCATAATAGTATTCCTTGTTTGTTTATTGGTTAGTACGCTTAGTTACAATCAAGGGCTATGCCATAATGAATAAACTTTGTAAGCCATTGTTTTAAAATGAAATAAATTAATAAAAAAGAAATCCACAAAATCTAGGTTAGTAAATTTGACCAATTAATTTTAAAATAAAACCAAATAATAGTGTGTTTGTTAATGTTCAGTAAATTAATGACTTTGTTTCGTATTTGAAAATTTCAGCGTACACATGTACACTAAAATTCATTCGCAAAGTGGTAGGATCTGTTATGTCTTTTGAAGCTCCCTATTCTAAAAAAGAAGAGCTGTTAAATGTTATTAGTCATGCCTTAGGCATTGTATTTGCTGCTTTTGTTTTTTGGGATTTAGTTAAACAAACTAATAGTGTGAAAAGCTATGCCAGTACTCTGATATACGGCAGTAGCTTGTTTATTTTATTTTTATCTTCAACGCTTTATCACGCCAGTGTGCGCCCAAGATTGAGAGCGTTTTACAAAAAATGTGATCATTGCGCCATCTATTTACTGATTGCAGGCACCTACACGCCCTTTTTGTTGCTGTCGTTATCTGGGCTCTGGTCTTGGGCTACCTTAGTCTTTATTTGGACAGTAGCGTTTGCAGGCATCGCTTATAAGCTATTGGTTAAAAATGGCAATAAAAAAGTATCACTGGCTACTTATTTATTAATGGGATGGTTTGCATTAGCCATTGTGTATCCGCTTTATTTAAACGTGCCTATCAATGCACTTTATTGGCTATTAGCTGGCGGCTTATTTTATAGTGTAGGTACTATTTTTTACAGTGCAAAAAGCACTCAATATAGCCATGCTATTTGGCACCTCTTTGTTATTGGCGGATGCGTTAGCCATTATATATCGATCAGTAATTATGTTTATTAGGCTGGTTAGCCATATAGATTAGTCTGGTTTGAGCTGTGAGTTCAACCATTCGATGCAACACACAGCGAGAAACGGTCATTGAGATTGACTAAATATTGTCGTTAATAGATTAGTTAAACTGCTCTTGCGCATATATTCATGAAAATGAGCGCTGTGCGCATATTGGTCCATTTAACTTTACCTAAAAAATTTAGAAAACTTAGTGATAGTAATGCCTTAGATAATTTGTTAAAACTATATAAAATAGATAAATGAGCGTTAAGTCGGCAGAAATATGCGCGATGAGCGCACTATTAAATTGTTAGGGCTCACAACAGGACAAGTCATGATTGAGAAACAATCCCCTTACCTTGCTCATCAACATAGGCTTGCTGATGTAATCGCTGCAATTCAGGTAATGGGTACATATAGGTATTCGGGACGCAAGGTAGAGTCATGGGCTAATTTGCTCGGCGAAAAGCCAAAGAGCGCGAATGACTGGCAATCCATTTTTAATGAGCATCCCGAATTTTTTCGGGCCGGTATAGGCGATGACGATTTTCAGTCACTAGTCGTTCGGCGCGCTCAACCTAGAGTCTATAACACACAGACTGAAGAAGTAATTACGGTAGAGCAATTCAAGGCATTGCCGAAAGACAATAGGTCTCATATCTCCCGTTTGCCTCTGTCCTCGGAACAAATCCTTGCATTAATAGATGTAGCAGTGAAGCTACAAACTCAAGCAGTTGTTCGTCGTAAGGAGCTTCGATGGTGGGTGCCGGTGGTCATCGGCGTGTTGTCCTCATTGGTTGGTGTATTTGTCGGAGCGGCAATTAAAGGTGGGTAGCGCTAAGTCACGCCCTAACAATCGCAGGCAATCCGACAGCTTTTCCGTTGCGCCTGCGGCTCCACTACAAAGCTGCGGTTGCTGCGGGCGTTACCACTGTCTGCAATTGGCACTCTCTAGCCACTCGACAACATAAAATATTGAGAGTTATTGGCAAGATATTTTACTTTTGTCGGATGGCGTGGCTCCGCCACTTGTCCAACCTACACGGGCACTTATCTGACGAGAGTGGTGATATCACTCCCATCTACACTCGCGCATATTCACTTTATTATTCTTAAAATTAACACCTTCTAATAACAGTTTTTGTCGTTGTTCTTGGTATTTATCACTTCCTTCGGGAAACGATATTTTACCTTGGCTATTAACCACTCGATGCCAAGGGATCGCCGAATCTTTTGGCATCTCTTTTAATAAACGACCTACCAACCTAGCATTATTAGGATAACCCGCAAGGGCAGCTACTTGGCCATAACTGGCAACACAACCTTTGGGTATACTCGCTATGATAGTATAAATTACAGTGTGTTTATCAATATCCATTTTTATTAGCGTATGCCTTGCTTAGTTGTTTAAATTGGTTCCATACAGTACGCGCCACTGGACCATGGTGAATAGCGTGTTGCCTAAACGCTCTTATTTGTGCGCTAAATTTATGCTCACGGTCGGTAATAATGATTTCTTGTAATAAACCTGCTTTTATTTCAGGTCTGCAATGATCTAAGCTCATCATTGCCCAACCAGCCCCTGAGAGTAAAAACGATTTTAAGGTAGCTACATCGTCTATTTTCATCATTGCTGACCCTTTGGAATATGAAAGCCTTTCACTGTCTATACTTAAATCGCTTTCAAACATCGCTAAGCAGGGGTAGTTTTGTAGTTGATTATAAGTGAGCTGTTTTGGTAAAACCCCTTTTGCGCTTACTATCCCAATATCGAGCTTACCTATGGGCAAACTTTCTAAATCGCCAGTGGCATGAAATAAATCAAACCACGGACCAATGCCTAGCTCTGCTTGTCCATTATTTACTTGCTCTAACGATACAAATCGTTTGCCGCTACTAATACAAAACTCGGTGCTGGTAAACTGTTTAAAAGTATTACTTATGATCTGGTTGTAACTTTGCTTATGGCAAAGCTGCTCATAACAAATTTTATATTGCGGCTCATTACCTAATGAGAGCTCTTCCGCCAGTTTTGCAAGCTCGTCATTTGCATGCAGTAGCTGTTGCGCTTCACGATGGAAGATGCGCCCTTTTTCAGTAAGTTGTAACCTATATTTAGTTCTGTCTAAAAGTTCAAACCCTATTTGCGATTCTAAGTTTTTAATCGCTAGCGTTAACGCAGGCTGCGTTTTATGAAGCTTTTGAGCAGCCCCGCTCAAGCTTTCGCTTTGTACTATGGCATCTAAAATTACTAATTGATTCAGCTTCATATTGTACCTAAAAACATCATAAATAAAACTTATTAAGTCTGTAAGATTTAATGAATTTTATTTTATATGTTTGCAGCGTATTCTGCACTTAATTAATTTGCCAATATTGCAACGGAGACAACATGAAACTCTTTCGTCTATGTTTATTAACGACGACCTTACTTAGCTTAATCGCTTGTTCTGAACCAGAACAACAGGTTAAAGAAGAGCCTATTCGCCCTGTTAAACTTTTCACTATAGGTCACGACTCACAAATTAATATTCGTAGTTTTCCGGCTGAGGTAGTTGCAAACCAGGGATCGTACCTTGCATTTAGAGTAAACGGTGAACTTATAGAGTTTCCGGTTCTTGCTGGCGAACATGTTGAAAAAGGGGATTTATTAGCAAAATTAGACCCTGAAGATTTTCAACTGCAGTTTGATGAACGAAAGGCACGTTATGAGTTGGCAAAGTCGCAATTGAGCAGAATAGAACAGCTATTTGAAAAGAAAATCACTAGCCAATCTGAGTTAGACCAAGCTTTAGCAAATATGCAAATTGCCGAATCGGCTTTTAAAATCGCTGAAACCAACCTCGAATACAGCGAGTTGCGTGCGCCATTTGCCGGTACCGTTGCAAAGGTATTTGTAAAAAACTTTGAAAACATTCAGGCAAAGCAAAATATTTTACGCCTAGAAACTCGCGATTTGATGGACGTAGAAATTCAGGTTCCTGAAAAAATAGTGGCGCGTTTTAAAAAAGGCACTGATTACCATCCAACAGTTAAATTTGATGGTTTTGAAGATAAAGAATACACCCTCGACATTAAAGAGTGGGACACCCAAGCCGACCCTGCAACACTGACCTATAAAGTTGTATTTTCGTTACCAGTTCCTGATGATTTTAACTTGCTAGCCGGTATGACTGGCCGTGTTTTAATTGATTTAAGTAAAGTAACTCGCTCGCAGGTTGCTTATACCATATTGCCTATTGAGTCGGTTTTTTCTGATCCCCAAAAAGCGATTAACAATAATGCCTATGTTTGGCTTTACGATGAGCAAACGGGTCAAGTTCATAAGCAAGCTGTTGAAGTTGGCCAATTACACCACGATGGCATAGAAGTACTTAGCGGCATAAAAGAAGGCCAAGTTGTGGTGTCTGCTGGTGTGCACTCAATAGAAGAAGGCATGAAAGTTCGCCCATGGAATAAAGAGCGAGGCTTATAATTATGAGCTTTGCACAACTTTCCATAGAAAAAAAAGTAATTAGTTGGATGTTTGCACTACTTCTTTTAATTGGCGGAAGTGTATCTTATTTTGATTTAGGCCAACTAGAGGACCCTGAGTTTACTCTAAAGCAGGCTATGGTTATTACCATGTACCCTGGTGCTTCGCCGCAACAGGTTGAAGAAGAAGTTACGTTTCCTCTAGAAAATGCAATTCAACAATTGCCATATGTTGATCATGTCACGTCTATTTCGTCAAATGGCAAATCTCAAATAGCCGTAGAGATGAAGAGCACCTATCGAAAAGAACAACTTCGCCAAATTTGGGATGAAATGCGTCGTAAAATTAATGACCTTTCGCCATCGCTACCCAGTGGCGTATACCCAAGCACCATTTTAGATGACTTTGGCGATGTATATGGTGTTTTATATTCAGTTATTGGTGACGGCTATTCTTACGATGAGCTAAAAGACTACACCGATTATTTAAAACGTGAATTGGTATTAGTTAAAGGGGTTAGTAAAGTTACTATTGCAGGTGAACAACAGCCGCAAGTAATGGTAGAAATATCTACCCGTAAATTAGCCCAACTTGGTATAGCACCTAGCCATATATTTGCTTTGTTACAATCTCAAAACACGGTATCTAACGCAGGAAAAATAAGAGTGGGCGACGAATCAATTCGTTTTCACCCTACTGGCGAATTTAAAGATGTTAAAGAACTTGAAACACTACTAATTTCTAAACCAGGTGCCAGCGAGCTTATTTACTTAGGTGATGTTGCTGAAGTATTTAGAGAATACGCTGAAGTACCTACAAATGTTATTAGATACAATTCTGAGCAAGCACTATTAATTGGTGTGTCGTTTATGAATGGCGTTAATGTGGTTGACGTGGGTAAACGTATAGATGCTCATTTAGCAGAACTTGAGTACCAGCGTCCCCATGGTATTGACGTTAATGCCGTCTATAACCAACCAAAAGAAGTAGAGACCTCAGTTGACGGATTTATTATAAGCTTGCTAGAAGCTATTGCAATCGTCATTGTTGTTTTGCTTATTTTTATGGGCATTAAAAGCGGCATTTTAATTGGTGGTATTTTATTACTAACTGTTTTAGGCACCTTTATTTTTATGAAGTTGTTTGCCATAGATTTGCAACGTATATCATTAGGTGCACTGATCATTGCGCTTGGTATGTTAGTAGATAACGCTATTGTGGTGACTGAAGGTATTTTAATTAACTTAAAACGGGGTCAAACCAAACTTAAAGCCGCTATTAATATTGTAGAGCAGACCAAGTGGCCATTATTAGGTGCAACCATTATAGGTATTACTGCGTTTGCTCCAATTGGTTTGAGTTCTGATGCAACGGGTGAGTTTGCCGGCAGCTTGTTTTGGGTGTTATTTATATCCTTGTTACTCAGCTGGATAACCGCTATTACCTTAACGCCATTTTTTGCAAATCTTATGTTTTCAGAAAATGAGTTTAAAAAGGCAAAAGATACCGAAGACGATTCAGATAACGATCCATATAAAGGATTTATTTTTACAGGTTATAAAACACTCTTAGACTTAGCAATGCATTATCGTAAATCAACAATAATCCTCATGGTTGTATTACTTTGCAGCGCTGTCGTTGGTTTTGGTTCGGTTAAGCAGTCATTTTTTCCGGCCTCTAACACACCTATGTTTTACGTAGATTACTGGCAACAACAAGGCTCAGATATACGCGCAACAATAGACGGTATAAAGAAGCTTGAACGCTATTTGCAAAAAGAAGAACTTGTAGAAGAAGTAACCAGCACAACAGGCCAAGGTGCGCCGCGCTTTATGCTTACTTATGCACCTCAAAAGTCTTACTCGTCTTATGGACAACTTATTATAAGAGTAAAAGACCGCGAAGCTGTTGCGGTAGTCATGCAAAAAGTACGTAATTATTCACAAAACTCGGCGCTATCTGCTGAGCTAAAAATAAAGCCAATGGAAATTGGCCCTTCAACTGATGCTAAAATTGAAGCGCGTTTTACCGGTCCAGATCCTGTTATTCTTAGAAAACTTGCAGCTGAAGCGGAAAAGCTTATGGCGCAAGACGATGGTGCGTTTAATATTCGAAATGATTGGCGTGCACGTACTAAAATGATTCGCCCACAGTTTAACGAGCAAAAAGCGCGACGTTTAGGAATCAGTAAATCAGACCTGGATGATGTGCTGCTTACAAGTCTTTCGGGTAAACAAGTCGGTGTATATCGTGATGGAACCCAGCTTTTACCTATTATTGCTCGCTCACCTGCGAGTGAGCGCCTTAATGTAGACAGCGTTCATGACTTGCAAATATACAGCCCTGTTTTAGGTGTGTTTGTACCGGTAACACAAGTCGTTGATAAATTTATAGTTGAATGGGAAGATAGCCTAATAATGCGTCGCGATAGAAAGCGAACAATTACAATAATGGCCGATCAAAATGTATTGGGCGACGAAACAGCCGCTAAATTGTTTGCTAGAGTACGAGGCCCTATTGAATCTATCAAGTTACCGCATGGCTACTCTTTAGAATGGGGCGGAGAATATGAATCATCTAGTAAGGCTCAAAAAGCAATATTCGGCTCTTTACCCCTTGGCTATTTAGCTATGTTTGCTATTACTGTTTTACTTTTCAACTCTCTAAAACAACCTATTGTAATTTGGGCTACAGTGCCATTGGCAATTATTGGTGTAAGTGCCGGTTTATTAGCAATGAATGCACCGTTTAGCTTTATGGGCCTACTTGGGTTATTAAGCTTAAGTGGTATGTTAATTAAAAACGGCATTGTTTTGGTCGACCAAATAAACTTAGAGCTTAGCGAGGGTAAATCACCCTATCAAGCAGTGTTTGATTCAGGCGTAAGCCGCGTCCGCCCTGTTGCTATGGCCGCTATCACCACAATACTTGGTATGATCCCATTATTGTTTGACGTATTCTTTCAGTCGATGGCGGTCACTATAATGTTTGGCTTAGGCTTTGCCACCATACTTACTCTAATTGTGGTGCCGGTTTTATACACTATGGTATTTAGAATTGACTACCCTAAACAGTCTTAATAATTAATAAAAAACGCAGCCTAGGCTGCGTTTTTTATTTGCTTGGTTTATACCAACTTAATTACTTTTTTAAGCTTAACGTGCCACTGCTCTTCGCTTTAGTTCCTGATGCGGAATTGGCTTTGTTGGCATTTGATTTACCAACATAGGTGGTTGAACGTTTCTGATAAGGCGTATTACGACTGCTTTTGTTGGCTTGCTTATGTTGTTCGCTGTTCTTTGTACCTCGAGGCTTGTCACCTTGATACTCACGCTTATGCACTGATTTTGCTTGGTTGCTTGTGGTTAGCCCAACGTTATTATTCGATGTACTATCGTCATACAGCGAATGCTCTTGCGTTTTCCCTGAATCAGCAATCGAATCGTTAATAACCGCCATTTCTGCTTCGCTTAAATGCCGCCACTGCCCTACTTTTAACCCTTTAAGGGTTACATTCATAATACGCACACGCTTAAGTGTAATAACCTCGTAACCGAGGTATTCACACATACGACGAATTTGACGATTTAAACCTTGAGTCAAAATAATAGTGAATTGCTGAGCACCTGTTTGCGTCACTTTACATTTTTTGGTCACAGTATCTAAAATTGGAATACCGTTCGCCATTTTATTCACAAACTGACGATTAAGTGGTTTATCTACGGTAACCACGTATTCTTTTTCATGATTATTTCCGGCACGAAGGATTTTATTAACGATGTCGCCTTCATTGGTTAAAAAAATCAATCCTTCTGAAGGCCTATCTAAACGACCTATAGGAAAAATACGGTCAGGGTAATTAACCGCTTTTACAATATTACTTTGAATTTTTCGTTCTGTGGTACAAGTAATACCCACTGGTTTGTTATAAGCAATGTAGACTCGTTTTGGTGGCGCTTTTAGTGGCTTACCATCTACCAATACCACATCGTCCTGCGCAACTTTAACACCCATTTCAGGTAATTCGCCATTAACAGTAACACGACCTTGCTCAATATATTTATCGGCTTCGCGGCGTGAGCAAAACCCTGTCTCACTAATAAATTTATTTAAACGCTTTAAGTCTGTCATATGGCAAATCTTCTTAAATATAAAGGCGCATAGTTTAAACTACTCAAGCTATTTTTTCGCGCTTAATTTGCGCTAATTTACGCCATAGGTATTCAAGGGGTCCTTGCTTAAAATAACGACAGTAGAGTGCAGTAAATATAAGCTGTACAACTACTAAGCAAATAGCGACAAGCCAATAATCAATGCGGTTAAAACTAAGCGCCCACTGAGGGAAAAGCACTTTAAACAATAATAACTGCATAATGGTTTGGCTTATGTATAAAGTAAACGCTAACCGCCCTACCTGTTGGATAAGCCCCCCTATTTGCGCGCTGTTGTTGCATAGTTTAACAATTAAATGAATATAAAGTAGCGCCACGCATAAGGCAGCTAATTCATTAACAGGCTCTTGTAACGCGTAGCCAATACCTTGATCATATGGTGTTAACACTAATCGTAAGCTAGTCAGTAACACACTTAATACAACTAACTTAATTAGCCCCGATCTGTTAAATCCATCACTAAACACATTACATTTGTAGGCAACAATACCAATTAGCATAAAGCCAGCACTTGCCCACAGTAATAAAATAGGTACTGTTAGCAACATATAAATGCTCATTGTTATATTTTGGCTAAAATGCGCACCAATACTTTGGTAATAACTATTATATATCTGGTAAAACTCGGGAGAATCCCTATAGAGTGGTTCTTCATTAAGCCCTAACATAAACATTGCTGTGGCAAGTAAAGCGATAAAAGTAAAAAAGACCGCTTTGTTTTTAAGCTCTTCATCCGTGGAATCTAAATAGCGTATTACCAGTAGTGCTGACACCCCATATAAAAACAAAATGTCACCCGCCCACAGTAAAAGCCCATGTATTAAACCAAACACAATAAGCCAATATAGGCGTTTTTTTAATGGCTCAATACATTGCTGTCGCTGGAACTGAATATAAAGACCAGCACCAAATAATAACGTAAATAATGTGCGAAACCGCCCTTCAACAAATATAAGGCTTAAGGTGTGTAAAAAATTATCGCTAGCCGGAGGTGTGGTGAGTGGAGTGTAATTGAGTTCAAAAATTGCGAAGGAATAGCAGTTAATAAATACCAGGCCAAGTACTGCTATGCCCCTTATAAAATCCATATTATAATTACGCAAACTCTATCCCTTTAAATATTATCTTTGTAGCTATCGGCCCATTTTACAGCTTGTTTGTATAATTTTGGTAAAAAAGCACTGTCTAAATTAATGAGTGATACCGCTTTCTCAAGCGCCCACCAGCTTCCCGTTTCGTAAGCTTTTACCGTTTCAAGGATATAATATAAATCATTTTTCTCGCCGGTTAGTGCCGCTTTAATTTCATCTGGGAATGGCAGTTTATCAACCAACAAGTCCATTGGCTTATCTAAAATAGCATCAAGAAGAGAAAACAGCCCAGTTAAAAATGCCTCACCTTGTACTTGTTTGGCGACTTTACTGGCTATTAATTCACAAAAGCGAGCGCGAATAACACACATTTGCATAAGCTCTATCGGCTTATCACGCACTGTGTGTGCTGTAACAATTAGGCTCACAAACTTTTTTAAACGCGCTTGACCTAAATATACCAGCGCTTGTTTTAATGATGATATTTGGCTTTGCAGCGGAAATATACCACTATTTAATAAACGCAGTAGCTTATAAGCCAGTGCCGCATCAAGCTCAAATAAACCAGTGATCACTTTAATGTCAGGATCTGGTTTCATTACTTCTGAGTAAATGGCAATGACCAGCCCATAATTATAATGAATATCTTTTTGCTCTATCATTACTGGACGCGCAAAATAATAACCTTGGAAATAATCAAACCCCATTTGACGAGCTAATTTATACTCTTCATCGGTTTCTATTTTTTCAGCTAATAGCTTAATATTTTTATATTTTTTAAGTTTATTAACTACCAGAGGGATTTCGGCAAGAGGAGTAAGTCGAATATCAAATTTAATTAAGTTGACCAGTTTTAAAAAGCGCTCCCACTGTGGTGAGTAAACAAAATCATCTAGGGCTAACTTATAGTTGCTATGGAATAACTTGCGACATAGCTCGTAAGTATCGTCGGTGGGTTCTATGGTTTCGAGTAATTCAATAACCACATCTTTACAGGGTAAGAAATCACATAAATCAAGCTTTAAGGACTCAGGACCAATATTGATAAGCGCTTTTTTACCCGATGTAATATGGCGGGTACCTAAGTTTAGCTGGTTTTCCATGATAAGCCTTGCTGTAGCTTGACCATCAGATACACCAGGAAAGCAGTTCTCAGAACTATTGCGAAAAAGTAGTTCATAAGCTACTACGTTTTGATTTCGATTGAGAATTGCTTGCCTTGCAACAAATACCGACACATTACCTACTTTATTATATTTTCACCAGACTAAGTAATTAAAGCGTAAATAGGATCGGATGTCACTGAACTTTAATAAATTTTTTAATATAAGTATGTAATATAATCAGTTATGACGTCATCCCAGCCAAAGCGCGCATGCTTAGCGCTATTTTTTATTGCTTGCCATTCTTTAGGATTAGTTTGTTTTACACTCAAAGCCTCAGATAAACAAACTAAAAATGCCTCTGCCTGAGCCAATAAGGTATCACCAGTAAAACTAAAACCAGTCACATTATGCTCAACTGTATCTTTTAAGCCGCCAACACTGTGCACAAGACAAGGCTGACCTGCTCGCATTGCCAGCATTTGGCTAATGCCACACGGCTCAAAAGAGCTAGGCATTAAAAATAAGTCCCCTAGTTGATACATTAAATCACCAACACCTTGGCCATAACCTTTTAAAAACAATAAATTGCTATTTCGTGCCATTGCAGTGGTAAATAATTGTTCTAGTTTTTTATCGCCCGAGCCCAATACAATCAAGCGACCATTATATTGGTTTATAACCTTGCATACCTCATCAATAGTTAAACTATTGTTGTGTGGCTGGCACAGCAGCAATACTTTTTGCTCGGTGAGCCGCCCTACACTGGTCACTAAAGGCCCTTGCAGCTCTGATGCCATAAATTGTAAAACACGTTGGTGAGCAATATAGTGGCTGCTGTCTAAGTGTACGTTTTTTGCCATCCAACTAAAAAGCGTAGCTTCTATCTGCTCTAAAAGCTCGCTAAGCGTTGCCTGCTTCGGGTGTTGAGTTGTGTAATCACAGCCGTTGAGTATCCCAATCAGCTTGCCCTGCTCAGCCGCTTGTTGTAAGTCACGCTCGAGTCCTTCACCACCAAAAAAACCGCCTGCATTGTTACTCGCTATCTGCACTTCTTGGCTATAACTGGGTGAAACCACATGTACTTTATCGGCTAAATTAATAGCACTGCGCATGGGGTTAAAACAATGAGGGTAACGGGGATCACAAAGCAATTGACCATCATAACTTAATGAGGGAAACCACGCTTCTAAGCTAGAGTCATCGTCTTTAAAAGGGCGAATACCTTGTAAGGCTAAGTTATGAACAGTGTACACCAAGCGCAGCTTAGCAAGTTTACGATAGCGAGGCTCAAATTTTAGTAACACTGCCACACAAGCACTGTGCCAGTCGTGTAAATGTAACGTGTTTGGTTGTTTTAATACCCCTTGTAAAAGCGCTTCACAAATCGCGGCATTAAACAGTGCAAACTTACTCGCATCAGTAGCAAATGGACGATTGTCATCATCATTGCAATACACACTATGTGATTGGCTGAACAAAGGGTGGCTTATTACTATTTGCCTCACTGCATTTTGCGTTTGTGGAATTTCAAACAGCGATAAAACGTGAGAGGCTGAATTGAACGCAACGTTTACTTCACCAATAAAACGGCGCTCACCCAATTCAAAACCATAATCAGGAATAGCCACATCAATCGTTAGTCCCTGTGTTGCTAACGCTTTAGGTACATCACGTATGACATCGGCAACACCACCGACTTTGGCATTAGGTAACGCATCATTTTCTGCGGCAACCATTAATACATGCATTTATTTACTCTTATAGTTAGCTGCAAGGCTTTCGCCTTGCTATTTAATTATTGATTTAACTTAGTGTCCAACTTTGTCAGCATCTCGCGGGTTACCAAAACAATTCCCTTTTTAGATACTCTAAAACCATTGGCTTCGTCTGTTTTACGATCATAACCAATTTCTAATCCTGGGGGGATCTCACAGCTTCTATCAATAATGGCACGTTTAATTTTACACCCACGGTTAACTATAACACCGGGTAAAATAACCGACTCTTCAATAGTACAATATGAGCGAATATGTACATTAGAAAACAGTAATGACTTTCTCACTAATGAACCTGAAATAATACAGCCGCCCGATACGGTTGAATCAACAGCCATACCTCGACGATCGTCATCATCAAAAATAAACTTAGCTGGAGGAAGCTGCTCTTGGTATGTCCAAATTGGCCAAGTAGGGTCGTACAAATCCAATTGAGGCTCAGGCATAACCAACTCCATGTTCGCTTCCCAAAATGAATCTAAAGTCCCTACATCGCGCCAATAAGGTTGCCCTACTTGTGCAGGATCTCTAAATGGGTAAGCAAACACATTATGCTCTTCGATAATGGCAGGAATAATGTCATGGCCAAAATCACGTCCTGAGCCTTCGGTTTGTGAATCTTTTTGTAATTGCTCAAATAAAAACTCAGTATTGAATACGTAATTACCCATTGACGCTAAGCATGTACCAGGTTTACCAGGCACAGAGGTAGGTTCGGCTGGTTTTTCGTCGAATCGCCGCACTCGATTTTCTTGATCAACGGTCATTACACCAAAGGTGCCTGCTGCTTCTTCAACCGCGACTTCTAAACAGCACACGGTCATATCGGCACCATTTTCTACATGCTTTGCTAATAAACCGCCGTAATCCATACGATACACATGATCGCCTGACAAAATCATTACATATTTAGGTAGTTCATGACGAATAATATCCATATTTTGAAATACCGCATCGGCAGTACCGCAATACCATTCATCACCATGGCGCTGTGATGCAGGTAAAATCTCAACTGACTCGCCTAACTCCTTTTTAAAGTGCCCCCATGCACGATGCACATGGCGTATCAGCGAGTGAGATTTATATTGCGTTGCAATCCCTACTCGCCTTACACCAGAGTTAATACAATTTGATAGTGGAAAATCAATAATACGGTGCTTACCGCCAAAATAAACGGCTGGTTTTGCTCGCCAGTCTGTTAGCTCATGCAGACGAGAACCTCGTCCGCCGGCTAGAATCAGTGCATAGGTGTCTCTGGTTAAATTACTTATATAGCGATTTGCATAACTGGGCATATTACTCTCTCCGTTTAGTGTCAGCTGTCAGTGTTCGTTTTAACTATTTGGTGTGTAGTATCTAGTGGGGTTAAATGCCATATGTCATCACAATATTGACCAATCGTTCTGTCACTAGAAAATAAGCCACTGGCCGCGGTATTTAAAATACTCATTTGAGTCCAGTAGGTTTGATCAGCGTACGCTTTATCCACTTCACGCTGCGCTGAAATGTAACTGGCAAAGTCATGTGCAGTTAGCCACGCATCGTCTTTGCTTTTAATGCAGTTAATCACATCATCAAATAAGCCTGGTTCAAATAGATTAAAATGACCACTTTCGAGGAGATGCATCACGTTATTTAGATCTGGATTATTCGCAATAATTTCACTGGGATTATAATGCGCTTTAATTTCGTCAATATGCTCGGCTTGTGCGCCAAATAAGAAGAAGTTTTCAGCTCCTACTGCATCGCGGATTTCAATATTCGCGCCATCTAACGTGCCTATTGTGAGCGCACCATTCATCATAAACTTCATGTTGCCGGTACCGGATGCTTCTTTACCTGCTGTAGAAACTTGCTCCGACAAATCTGTTGCAGGACATATAGTTTCCATGGCGGTCACATTGTAATTTGGTAAAAAGGCAACTCTTAAAAACATCGATACTTCAGGGTCTTTGTTGATCACCTCAGCAACATTATTAATCAGTTTAATAATTTTCTTCGCCATCATATAACCAGGTGCGGCTTTACCTCCGAGTAATACACACCGAGGTACCATGCCTTGTGTATCGCCACGACGAATGCGGTCGTATAAATGAATAACATGTAGCACATTGAGTAACTGGCGCTTATATTCATGAATACGCTTTACCTGCACATCAAATAGCATATTTACGTCAAACTCAACGCCACACTTTTGCTTTACTAAATCGACTAAACGCTGCTTGTTTTGCCGTTTTGCCTGCTGCCATGTTACGTGCAATTGAGGATCATCATAAAAACGACGTAATTGGCTAATTTTTGCAAAGTCGCCTACCCAGTCTTTTCCTATTTTCTCGCTAATAATATGGCTCAGACCCGGATTACAATAAGCAAGCCAACGCCTTGGTGTCACCCCATTGGTTTTGTTATTAAACTTTTCAGGCCATAATGAGTAAAAATCTTTAAACAAACCCGCAGTTAATAACTGGGTATGCAGTGCGGCTACGCCATTGACTGAATAACTACCAACAATGGCTAAAAAAGCCATGCGAATTTGCGGCTCTTCGCCCTCTTCAATTAATGATAAGTCTCGTTGCTTTTGCACATCACCCGGCCAATGCCTTGCAACCTCTGCTAAGAAACGGGCATTAATTTCAAAAATAATTTCTAAAATACGTGGTAATAATTTAGCAAATAATGCCACTGACCATTTTTCTAATGCCTCCGGCAATAAAGTGTGATTTGTATAAGCCATGGTTTTGGTTGTGATGTTCCATGCCTGATCCCAGTCGAGTTCATGGTCGTCAACTAAAATTCGCATCAGCTCTGCCACGGCAATACTAGGATGAGTGTCGTTAAGCTGAAAAACATGATGCTGAGCAAAGTCAGTAAAATCATCCCCATATTGTTCAATCCACTGGCTGAGTACATCTTGAATGCTTGCCGATGATAAAAAGTATTGCTGGCGTAATCGCAATTCTTTACCATTTTCACTGCTGTCGTTAGGGTACAACACCATGGTTATTTGCTCTGCAAGATTCTTTTGTGCTACCGCTTCTGAATAGCTACCGGCATTAAATTCGGCTAAATTAAATTCATCGGTCGCTTCAGACTTCCAAAGCCTGAGGGTATTAACAATATTATTTTTATAGCCCGGAATGGGGACATCATAAGGAACCGCTAACACATCTTGGGAGCTCACCCACTGGCGATGTTCACGGCCAAATTTATCGGTATAACTTTGTACATAACCCGAGAACTTAACCCGTTTAGCTTGCTCTGGTGCACTCAATTCCCAAGGATGCCCTTCGCGAAGCCAGTTATCCGGTTGCTCAACCTGGTTACCTTCTTTTATTGATTGATTAAACATGCCGTATTCATAGCGAATTCCATACCCCACTACAGGCAGCGCTAAACTCGCGCAACTATCTAAAAAACATGCAGCTAGACGCCCTAAGCCACCATTACCTAAGCCGGCATCATGCTCTGCTTGTTCTACATTTTCCAACTCAGTACAGTAAGCTTGCAGTGCTGTACTTACCTGCGCTTCTAAATCAAGGTTGAGTACCGCATTACCCAGTGCTCTACCCATTAAAAATTCTAGCGATAAATATGCTGTTTTACGGCGTTTATGTTGTTTAATTTGCTTATTAGTGTCTCTGCAACGCGCAACGAGTCTATCTCTTATCGTCAGCGCCAATGCATGATACAAATACAACTGCGACTCTCCCACCACATCACGCCCTAAGGTGTAATAAAAGTGGCGAGTTAAATCATCACTTAAGGTACTTTCATCAATCAACGGGCCTTCTTGCCAGCTTTTTACCACACACACTTGCTTGTCTTGCTTAGTCATAATCATCGCCTTCTAAATTGGCACTAAAAACCCAACTACTTTGTGCTGAAATATTCACGGTTGCATCTTCTTCAACAACAGATGATGCGTTATTTACGCTTGATAACACTAACGTCCAAGGCCTGATAATGGGAGATTGTGGTAATTGGCAGAGCACAGGCTGTTTACTGGCGTTTAAAATAATTAATAACCCATGCTTATTTTGCTTATCAAGCAAGCTATACATTAAAAATTGTCGCGTATCTTCATGCCAATGTGTTTCATCCATTTCTTTACCTTGCTCGGTAAACCACTTAACGGTGAAACGTTCATCTATATCATCTAAAAATACACTGTGTTTGAACGCGCTGTGACCGCGCCTAATTTTTAACGCATCATCTATAAACTGAATTAAGCAATGGTTTAGCTGTGAGTCTTTCCATGCAAGCCAGCTGGTACGATTATTCTGGCAATAAGCGTTATTATTACCGCCTTGGGAGTGGGCCATTTCACTGCCTGAGGCTATCATTGGCACCCCTTTAGAGAGCAGTAAGGTAAGTAAAAAGTTTTTTTGTTGTTGTAGGCGCAAGCCCATTATTTCAGGATCGCTACTAAATCCCTCAACTCCGCAATTAAACGAATAATTAGCGCTGTGGCCATCTTGATTGTTTTCACCATTTGCTTGGTTATGTTTGTGCTCATAACTGACTAAATCGGCAAGGGTAAAACCATCATGACTGGTAATAAAATTAATACTATTAAGCGGGCCACGATTACTGTGTTCAAAAATATCAAAGGAGCCATGTAAACGCTTGGCAACATCACTAATAATGCCTTTTTCGCTTTGCCAAAAACGTTTAATCACATCACGGTATTGATCGTTCCACTCACGCCAAGGAGCAGGAAAAGCACCTAACTGATACCCACCAGGGCCTATATCCCACGGCTCACTGATCAGTTTTACTTTATTTAATATAGGATCTTGTGCAACGGCCTGTAAAAACGTGTGAGAAGCACTAAAGCCGGTACTTGAACGCCCTAAAATGGTTGCTAAGTCAAATCGAAAACCATCCACTCCCATAACTTCCACCCAATACCGCAAGCTATCAAGAACCAGTTGCAAAGTTTTTGGATGGTCAATATTTAAGGTGTTACCACAGCCGGTATCATTTATGTATACATTAGGTTGCCCAGTAATAGTGCGATAATAAGTAAGGTTATCGAAGCCACGTAAAGACAATATCGGTCCATCACTGCCCCCCTCGGCAGTATGGTTGTATACAACATCTAAAATAACTTCAATATTGGCGCGATGTAATTCGCTGACCATCTGTTTAAATTCGTTTATATCGTCATTAACCAAATAGTCTTTATGGGGGGTAAAAAAATTGATGCTATTGTAGCCCCAGTAATTTTGTAGCCCTTTAGTAATTAAAAACTGTTCACTTATAAACGCATGTACAGGCAAAAGCTCAATAGCTGTCACCCCTAAACTTTTTAGATGCTCAATAAAACACGGATGGCTTAAGCCTAAAAACGTACCTTGCTGTGCTTTTGGAATACCTGGATGACGACAGGTAGCGCCCTTTACATGGCATTCATAAATAACCGTATTAGCCCAGCTGTGATCAGGCTTTTTATTGATATATGAAACAGATGTAGTCACTTTAGATTTAGGGATATCTATTGCATTATTAACCACGCTTTTAGTGCCTATCGGCATTTGCCCGTAATGGCGCTCGCTCCAAGTAAACTCGTTAAACAAGTCTTTTGCATACGGGTCAATCAGTAATTTATGTTCATTAAATAACATACCTTTTTCATGGTTATACTCACCATCAACCCTAAAGCCATATAATGCGCCAGCGCTCAGTGGTGCAACGTGAATACTCCACACTCCGCCTTCGTTAATATTCATAGCTATTTTTAATATTTCTGTATGGCCACTTTTATCAAATAAACAAACAAATGCTTGGCTTGCATTAGGGGCGTATAAGGCAAAGTTGACACCGTTGCTTTGTACAGTCGAGCCTAGAGGCAAAGGTGCACCATGGGTAACCTCAAAGCAATTACTCATCATTCACCTTTTGTAAGTAGACCGTGGTTAAGCCACCCATGTGCAATGTAATACTGTGATCAAAGCCATGATTTGGTTGATTAATTGAATGTATTAGTTGGCTTGGCTCATCAGTGACATTAATACCGGAGCCAAAAAAACATGACTCATCAGTATTTAATTTCACCTTATAACTGCCTTTAGCAGGCACGCCTAAAATAAAATGTTGATAAGCAGTAGGGGTAAAATTAGCGACAATAACCATAAAATCGTCAGCACTTTTAGCATAACGAATAAAGCTAAATATACTTTGCTGACTGTTATCATTATCTATCCATGAAAAACCAGTAGCACAGCTATCAAGCTCATAAAGTGCTGGATGGGCTTGGTACACATGATTAAGGCGTTTAACCGTATCTTGAATACCTTGGTGACTTTGATGCTCAAGCAAGTGCCAATCTATTGAATGATCATGATCCCACTCTTTTCGCTGTGCTATTTCGGCGCCCATAAACAGAAGTTTTTTTCCTGGATGCGCCCACATAAACGCATAATATGCCCGTAAATTAGCAAACTGTTGCCAATCGTCACCAGGCATTTTGTTTAGTAGTGAACCTTTGCCGTGAACGACTTCATCATGACTCAGTGGTAAAATGTAATTTTCACTAAAAGCATACACCATAGAAAATGTCATTTTATGATGATGGTATTTCCTAAATAGTGAGTCTTGCTGCATGTAATGCAAACTGTCATTCATCCAGCCCATATTCCATTTGTAACCAAAGCCCAAACCATTATGCTCAACGCTTTGCGTTACTCCGGGCCACGCCGTTGACTCCTCAGCCACCATCATAATACCGGGATTATTCTTATAACTGCGCATGTTTACTTGTTTAAGGCACTCAATTGCCCCTAAGTTTTCTCTGCCGCCGTAACAATTAGCTACCCATTGCCCTTCTTTTCGGCTGTAATCAAGATACAACATAGATGCCACTGCATCCACTCGCAGTCCATCAATACCAAATTGACTAAGCCAATACATCGCATTCGATATTAAAAAGCTTTTAACTTCAGGGCGATCGTAATTATAAATATAGGTATTCCAATCAGGGTGAAACCCTTGACGCATATCAGCATGTTCATATAAATGGGTGCCATCAAAACAATGTAACCCATGAGGATCGCTTGGAAAGTGCCCCGGCACCCAATCGAGTAAAATACCGATATTGGCTTTATGGCATTGCTCAACTAAGTATTTAAAGCTGTTGTAATCACCAAAACGACTTGTTGGTGCAAACAAGCCTACCGGCTGATACCCCCATGAGCCATCAAACGGGTATTCACTAATAGGCATAAGTTGTAAGTGAGTAAACCCCATATCAGTCACGTAACTTACAAGCTTATCTGCCAGCTCGCCGTAGTTTAAATAACGATTATGTTCAGCGCGTTGCCAAGAACCTAAGTGCACTTCATAAATACTAATAGCGGCATCAATATGATTACGCTTTTGCCTATTTTTGATCGCTTGTTCACTAAGCGTAATAGAGGTGGGTTTGTATTGTAAAATGCTTGCTGTACCTGGCGCTTGCTGCATTTTAAAGGCAAATGGATCGGCTTTATCTAAAACTTCACCACTGAGTGTGGTGATAGCAAATTTGTAACACATCTCGGCGCACAGCCCCGGGATAAATAACTCCCATACTCCACTGGCAGGATGAAACCGCATGAAGTGACGATTGGCCTGCCAAAAGTTAAATTCGCCAATCACTGAAACACTGGCAGCGTTTGGTGCCCATACACAAAAACGAACACCGTCTACGCCCTGTTGAGTCATAAATTGCGCGCCTAAGTGCGCATAGGCATGCTCAAGACTCCCTTCGTTAAACAGGTACATCGCTTGCTCATCAAGCGTACTACTGAAGCTGTATTCATCGTAAAAGGTAATATTATTGCTTTCATAACTAACTTGGCATTGGTAAATACTGCTTGGCATACTTGATAGCTCAGCTATAAATAAATCACTTTGTTTATAGCGCAATGCAGTAATTGTTTGATCACCAATTAACAATTCAACCTGCAGTGCTGCTGGCAAATACACTCGAATTTCTATGCCGCTTTGTGTACTATGCGCTCCTAAAAAGCTAAACGGGTCTTTAAAGCGTCCTGCTGCGAGCGCAGTAACTTGTGCGTCATAATCAGCCAAAGGCGCTGATTTCATATTTTTTATACTGCCCATTTACCCATTCCTCATTGAATGTATTGCAGTCAAAAGTGATGCATTATCAGTAAAAATATCCTCGCACGTATGTGTTAACACCCGTCTCCAATTGGGATACTCTTTATCTGTACCCGGAATGTTAACTGGGTAGCATTGTTTGTCTAAGTCATCAATCTGTAGGGCAAATAATCGCGATGGTGACTTTGCTAAACACAAAGCCAGCGCGCTATAAATCGCAAAAGCATCAGTGTTTAATGACATATCAGAATGTGTGTCGTGTGTATTAATAAAACCAAGTAGCCGCTGTTGTTCTTGTTGCCGTTGCTGCACGAGCTGCTGATGTTCAACGGCATCAATCAATTGATACTGTTGTTTGAGATTCAAATCACTATGCTGCCACCAGCCAACAAATGGCGGTACGTCATGATTGGCAATCATCAGCAGGCATTGTTCGCTAAGATCATCACGATTAACAAATTCATCATTTTGTTGTTTTTCGAAATAAAATAAACTGTTTGAAAAAATTCCACTGCTCACCAGCGCTTCTTTTACTTCAGGTGGCACAACACCTAAATCTTCGCCTATCACGACAGCCTGATTAAGGTGTGATTCAATTTTCAAAATAGCTAACAAGTGCTCGAATGGATAGTAAACATAGCAACCATCTTGGCTGTTATTATTGTTAAAGCACCACCATAAACGTCTAATTGCCATCACATGATCAATACGTAATCCACCCACAGCATTCATATTGGCGCGTATAAGTGAGCGGTAAAAGTAATAGTTATTGTCAGCAAGGCGCTGAGGATTTATTGCTGGCAAACCCCAATTTTGGCCACTTTCAGCCCAAGGATCTGGTGGAGCTCCCACAGTCGCATTTTGGCTAAACAACGCTTGCTGGTTTTTAAATTCACTGCCCTCTTTGGCACAGCCAACTGCTAAGTCGTTAATCAAACCAATCGCCATTCCTTGGTCGATACAATGTTGTTGGCATCGTGCGAGTTGGCTGTGTGCCTGCCATTGCAGGTAATGGTCGAATGTCGGCTGCGTAGTTTCTAGCATAGCAAGTACATCACGGTGCTGTTTACAAAATGCAGTAAATTCATCTTGCCTTGCTTGATTGCCCTGCTGTTGAAAGTGCGCATAAAGCAGTTTAAAGGCATTATATTTCTGCTCAGTAACCGTTTTATAATTAATAAAGGTTATATCTTGCTCGCTATGCGACGTTAAACAACAAGAGGATAAGTAATCATCTAAAGTGGGGTTGTTAATACTATCGGGCGATAAGTTAATTGCTATATACAATGGATTGAGTAACGCGCGGTTACTGGGGTTATAGGGACTGGCGCACTCTGGGTTATCTGCAAATAATAAGTGCAGAGGATTAAGTAAAATATAATCCATTTTTTGTTTTGCACATAACGTGGTTAATTCAAGTAAATCATTAAAATCACCAATTCCCATTCCGGCTTGGTTTTTTAATGTATATAACTGAATTGATAAGCCAAGGCGTTTACTATCGGCAATTTGATAAACTTGTTTAGGGATAGACCAAATTTGTGTAGTTGCCGATTGCGCTCCCATACTCAGCAAAGCATCATAATAACCCGTAGGTAAATGGGTAAGTGGTAACGCTATTTCAATATAACGGCAGTCCTTAAAAAAATACTCGCCTAATGGCGCATAGTCAGCTATTTGCTCAAATTGTAGTTTTATATTTAATGCAGGTATATTAAGCGTAATTTTATGGTGCGCGTCGGCTTCTTTAATACGTACTTTAAGCACATTGCTAGGCTGTTTTACTAAGCTAACAGCCGGTGCAAGCGTTAACCAAGTGGCCGCATCTAATTGATAATTTAACTGAGCTATTTGTGTTGCATCACTGGTGTCAACGCCACAGCACTGCAAGGCTAACTTGCGCGTTTGTTCACTAAAAATAACGTGTTCACCAGAATATTTAGTGTACTCATAGCCTATTCCATGCAAATAAAATGATTGCGATAGTGCGTCCATTCACCAACCTTAATTAATGCGTTGAGTATTTACTATACTATTTTCTGAACCAAAATTATTGGCCTGATAGCCATCAGCCTGATGGTCGTTGTCCCACTGCTTACCATTAATCAAGTAACGGAAGTGAAACTCTTTATCAACAGGCAAACGCTGTTTACATTTAAACACACCCAATTTTTTATTTAATTTCATTGGCACTGGCTGCCAATCATTAAACTCCCCAAGCAAACAGACATCTTCAGCATCAGGATGAGAAAATTCAAACGTAACTTCTGCTTCGTTTTTTGTCTTAAAAAAGCGTTTATTCAACATAATAGGCTCCAACTAAACCATAAGGGTTATTAATCTTTGCCACAGGCCAAACAGCTTAAATAGGCGATGTGGAATCCATTCATTCACATAAAAACAAGCTTAAAGTTAAACAAAACTTTATTTACGCATTATTACAGTGCGTTATTTATTTTATCGCACTAGGTTGGTGCAGTTTTTAACCATTTAAACAGGTTTTTAGGTAAGCTCCTTTACCGAGCAATTTTTAAACCAACTACACTCAATTAAATAACTTTTAAAACAATACACTCATAATCATTTTTATTACCGCATTATGGTTAAAAACCTTTAGCTTAGCGGCATCATCAGCGATAATAATTATCCACCTAGCCAATGCGATGAATATTTAAAGACTATGATTAAAAAAAGCATTTTTATTACCTCTGTTATTGTTTTTCTAACCATCATCGCTGTTGTGGGTAGTTCAATTTATACACTATATAGTAAAAAGCTTGTCTCTGTAGATCCAAAGTTAAAAGAAATTTCAGGTATAGAATTTGATAAATATAAACGTCTATGGGCTATTAATGACAGCGGTGACGAACCTAAGCTTTATAGACTCAATGATGATGGTTCTATCGCTAAAGAAATTTTGGTGAGCAATGCAAAAAATATTGACTGGGAGGACATGACGCAAAATAAATTTGGTCATTTTTTCTTAGGGGACTTTGGCAATAATAAAAATGAACGTAAATGGCTAACCATTTATAAAATAGAAAACCCCATTGATATCAAAACAAATACCACCGAAGCCGAGATAATTAAGTTTACCTACCCGGAATTAGACGGCAGCCCAATAAAGCCAGAGCAACGTAACTACGACTTAGAAGCTTTTGTGGCTTTTGGTCGGCATTTATATTTATTTACTAAAAATCGCACAGAGCCCTTTGATGGTATTACCAATGTTTACAAGGTAGGCGACCATGCAGCAAATTTTGACGCCCAGCTAATAGACTCATTTAGAACCTGCACCACTATGGAAAAGTTATGCTGGATCACCTCAGCGGCGCTCAGTCCAAATAGAAAAAAACTTGCACTACTAGATTCAACCAGTATTTGGCTGTTTGAAGATTTCAAAGGGGATAAATTTTTCTCTGGCGATGTGTCTAAAATTGATCTCGGCATTGTGACCCAAAAAGAAGCGATCACGTTTTATGATAACAATACAATTGCCTTTACCGATGAGGAATTTAAAGGCATTGGCGGTAATGTTTATTTTTTAAAGCTCGACCAAGTTACTAAAGTTAAAGTCAAACGAAGTCATACTCAAGCTAAGTAAGTTAAAATAAATCTATTTCTGAATCATTTTCTTGTACTTTGATTAGCTGTTCAGCAATTAAATCTTCGTAGATACAAAATTTATCTCGGCCATTATTTTTAGCGTAATATAGTGCTTTATCAGCGTTCTCTATTACAGTGATTGGAAAATCATAAGGGCTAATACGTGCTAAACCAGCACTGACCGTCATATTTCCAATAAAAGGAAACGATGTATTTCTGACGAGCTGTAAAAATTCTGCCATTTTATTACTTATAGAGTCTGCCTCGGTAGGCTCAAAAACAATCACAAATTCTTCTCCACCAAAGCGAAAAATCAAATCGGTTGAACGAAAAAAATGACGCATATTTTGCGCTAATATCAGTAGCACTTCATCGCCACAGATATGACCATACTTGTCGTTTATATTTTTAAAGTGATCAATGTCTAAAATAGCCAACCAAGATGTAGATGCGTATTTTTGCAGCCTTTTACCCTCACCCCGGGATAAACTGTGTACTTTCAATACTTGTTTTTCAATCAGTTGCTTTATTTTTTTCTCAAAGGTTTGTCTATTTAATAGACCTGTTAATTTATCTCTTTCATTTTCATGAAGAATGACTAAATAGTTTTCAAAAATACGACAAAAAGCATTCAACATCACTTGAGATGGACTATCTAGGCTGTTTGAAACCACTGAAATTGCGGCAACTGTTTTTTCTTGGCGGGTAATAGGTAACCAACGGCGCTCAATGCCATCTGTTGATTGCACAGTGATAATGCAAGCAGAACGTAAGCAAGATAGAAGTTCATCCTCAGGGTGTGTAACAATTTGTCGTTGTTGCCACTCAAATTGTTTTTCACCAGTAATTTTTAAACAAAGACTTTGCTCAATAGTAAGCTGGCCCTGAACTTCTACATCTTTGTAAACTGAGACTTCTTTACAGCCAATAAACTCTTGGATGGTCGATATCAAACTGTATTCAAGAGAATCTACATCTCTATTTTTAGTTATTTTGATGACTGAATTGAGTAAATTTTCTTGCATTGTACTCCCTAAAGCAAACTGGGCGTTAACAACTAATAAAATTCAGCATAGACCACGCCGTGGAATATGCTAGGTTTTATTAATGCCTGCCAGCTCAGGGAGATTTTTATTACTAATCTTAAATAAAGGAAACCTAACTATTAGTCATGCAATTTATAAATTTTTCAGATACCAGCGTTATAGCCACTTTATCAGTGTACATAACCTCACTATTTTTTGTAATAAAGTCAGCACACTGCGCTTGTGATTGTTTGAATTTTTGCTTGCATGAGTTTACTGACTCTCCAATGACTTCTTGATAAATACTTTCATCACATAAGCTATTGGCAAACTGACTCGCACCAGTAATAATCTCATCAATATTGATGGGAGAGGATTCTAGTTTGAAAAATATATCGCTGTAAGTTTCAACCGTTATATTATCGCTTGAGTCAAATAAAGTGGCCTTCGCACTTAAATATGAGCCACCTATTATTAATAAGGCTGCAGCAACTAGTGTTGTGTATTTCATAACATTTCCTTGTAATGTGTTTGAGCAGTTTTTCCAAAACACCCTGTTTTACATAGTAAAAAAAACTAAGGTTTATACATGTAATAAGTATATTTATCAGGTTTATTCAATACTTGGGGATTGTGGCAAACGAAGAGGCGAAGAGCCTATTGATTTGGTAAAAACAATCCTTGTTCCTAATAATAAGAAGATTACAATTAAGTAGGCTTAAATGCAAATAATTAATACTCACTGAATGGTGATAAACAATCAAATTAACGCTTAAATTTAGTTTCTAAAATAACCGATGAACGAGTACGCTCTACGCCATCGAGATTACCTATATCGTCAAGTAAATGGCTCAACTGCTCAAGGTTTTGAGCCTCAACAATGGCAATTAAATCAAACTCACCACTAATTGCATACAACTGAGATATAGCATCTATTTGCTTTAACTCTACGTTGGTTTTTGTCGTTAGCTTCTGCATAACCTTTATAGAGACGTGCGCAGAAACCAAGCTATTTAAAAAATCATCACCAAAGTCAACGCTATACCCTTTAATTACCCCACTTTGCTCCAACTTGAGCATACGGCTTTGCACTGTTGAGCGTGATAAATTTAAATGCCGAGCTAGATCAGAAATACTCGCTCGAGCGTTCATTTTTAATACTGATAGTAACTTTTCATCTTGGGGAGTTATCATAATGCTAATAAGTTTCGTTGATTTGACCATTATTCTAATCATTTTTCACAAAATAGCACTGCAAATTTAATTCATAACCTTTGATAATGACACTTTTAACAAGTAAAACGCATTGTATTGCTGAATAAGCCTGAGCTTAGCGTTATTTTTCAGCAACGTATTTTTTTATGTGATTAATTTAGGTGTAAAAATGCAAGTAACCAGAGATTTATTTAACGACGTAATGGTCCCTAACTACAACCCATCTGCAGTTATTCCGGTTCGTGGTGAAGGCTCACGCGTGTGGGATCAAAATAATAACGAATTTATCGATTTTGCCGGTGGTATTGCGGTTAATTGTTTAGGTCATTGCCACCCTGCATTAGTAGGCGCACTTAAAGAGCAAGGCGAGAAAATTTGGCACTTAGCAAATGTAATGACCAATGAGCCAGCACTTCGCTTAGCTAAAAAAATGGTTGATGCGACCTTTGCTGAAAAAGTTTACTTTGCAAACTCAGGAGCTGAAGCAAACGAAGCGGCTTTAAAATTAGCGCGTCGCTTTGCACTGGATAAATTTGGTGCTGAAAAATCTAAAATTATCGCTTTTAATAAAGGCTTTCATGGCCGTACTTTTTTCACTGTAACAGTGGGTGGCCAAGCCGCTTACTCTGATGGTTTTGGTCCAAAACCTGCTGATATTGTTCATTGTGATTACAATGATATTGCCGCTTTTGAAGCCTTAATTAGTGATGATACTTGTGCGGTAATGATGGAGCCATTACAAGGTGAAGGCGGTATTGTGCCACCAACCAATGAATTTGCACAAAAAGTACGTGAACTGTGTACTAAGCATAACGCACTGCTAATTTTTGATGAAGTGCAAACGGGTGTTGGCCGTACAGGTCACTTATACGCATACGAAGGCCTAGATGTTATTCCTGACATTTTAACCACGGCTAAAGCATTAGGTGGCGGTTTCCCAATTGGCGCGATGATCACCACTACTGACATTGCAGCTCACCTAAAAATAGGCACTCATGGTTCTACCTACGGTGGTAACCCATTAGCGTGTGCTGTAGCAGAAGCGGCTTTTGACACAGTAAATACCCCTGCGGTTTTAAATGGCGTAAAAGAACGTGAGCAAATGTTCCGTGATGGTCTAAATACTATTAACGAAAAATACCATGTATTTAGTGAAGTACGCGGTAAAGGCTTACTGATTGGTGCGGTATTAAATGAGAAGTTTGAAGGCCGTGCTCGCGACTTTTTAGTCGCAAGTGCTAACAACGGTTTAATGAATTTAGTCGCCGGAATGAACGTTATCCGCTTTACGCCTTCATTAGTGATCCCATTTGAAGATATTAAAGAAGGCTTAGCTCGCTTTGAAAAAGCAGTGAGCGAAGTTGTAAACGGTTAATCACTAAGTAAAACATATTAAGCCCTGAGATAAATGTTTACCTCAGGGCTTTATCGGAGCAAGTAATTAATGCAAGTACTACGTCCTATTACTGTCAATGATTTTGCAGCACTTAAAGAGATTGCCATTGAATCAGGCCATGGTTTTACCTCTTTACCTGTCGATGATGGGCAACTACAAGAAAAAATAGACCGTGCACAAAACAGCTTTACTAAAAACGTTGATAAGCCTATCGACGAAAGCTATTTATTTGTTTTAGAAGACAGTGACACTGGCAAAGTAATTGGTACTACCGCCATTGAAGCAGCCGTCGGCTTGTCTGTACCTTTGTACCATTACCATTTAGGTAAAACCGTCCATCATTCACCCACTTTAGGCGTTTACAATACCGTTGATATTTTAAGTATGTGTAATGACTACACTGGTTGCTCAGAAATATGTACTTTATTTTTACGTGAAGACAGCAGAAAAGGCTTAACAGGTCGATTTTTATCACGTTCACGCTTTTTATTTATGGCACAGCATAGTGAACGCTTTGCCGACACTGTAATTGCTGAAATGCGTGGCGTGAGTGATGACCAGGGGCACTCTCCATTTTGGCAATGGTTACAAGAACACTTTTTTAGTATTGAATTTCCACAAGCCGACCACTTAGTAGGCTTAGGCGATAAAGTATTTATTAGCGAGCTTATGCCCAAATACCCTATCTATGTAAACTTACTAAGTAAAAATGCACAAGCGGTGATTGGCCATGTCCATGATAAAACCAAGCCTGCACTTAAGTTACTTGAAAAAGAAGGGTTTGAACATCGTGGCTACGTTGATTTATTTGACGCAGGCCCCACGGTAGAGGCAAAGCTCGGTAATATTCGCAGTATTCGTGATTCACAGGTTTGCCCTATTACCATTGGTGAACTTGAACATATTAATGAGCAAAGCTCAGATACCCTTGCTATTTGTAATCAAGGAGTTAGCGACTTTAGAGCCACGTTCACTAAACACGCTCATTATAATCAAGCAAAGCACACCTTAGTTATCAGCCAAGAAGTAGCTGATGCACTTCATTTAAATCAAGGAGATGCAGCGCGATTTTTCCGCCTGTAACACTATTTATGAACACACAACTAATTAATAACCAATGGCACGCAGGCCAAGGCCCTGCTTTTAATTCTGTTAATCCAAGTAATGGCGAAATTGTTTGGCAAGGTAATGGCGCCAGCCCCGAACAAGTTGGTAGTGCCATAGAAGCGGCAAGAGCTGCGCAAATTCAATGGGCCGATATGCCAATTGAACAACGTATTACCATTTTAGAAAACTTCGTTGTCCAATTAAAAGAACACAGCGAAGAATTTGCTAGCATTATTGCTCGTGAAACAGGTAAACCATTATGGGAAACACGCACAGAAGTCGGTGCGATGACAGGCAAGGTTGCTATTTCTATCCGTGCTTACAATGAACGTACTGGCACAACCGAAAACCCAATGCCTGGCGCAAAAGCCTTTATTCGCCATAAACCACATGGTGTAGTGGCTATTTTTGGCCCGTATAACTTCCCAGGCCACTTACCCAATGGTCATATAGTCCCTGCTATATTAGCGGGTAATACCGTGGTGTTTAAACCATCTGAATTAACTCCTCATGTCGCGCAGTTTACTTTAGAGCTGTGGCTAAAAGCAGGCTTACCTGCTGGGGTTATAAACCTTGTTCAAGGTGAACTAGAAACAGGTAAAGCACTTGCCTCACATCAAGATATCGATGGCTTATTTTTTACTGGTAGCTCAAACACAGGCCATTTATTACATAAACAATTTGCAGGCCATCCAGGTAAAATCTTAGCGCTTGAAATGGGCGGTAACAATCCGCTGGTGGTTAAAGATGTTGCTGATGTGAGCGCCGCCGTTCACGATATTATTCAATCGGGCTTTATTACTTCGGGTCAGCGTTGTACTTGTTCACGTCGATTATTTATTGAAAAATCAGCCAATGGCGATGCGATTTTAGAAAAGCTGATCAGCGCAACCAAAAATATTCTTGTAGATGATAGCTTTGCAGCCGAACAACCATTTATGGGTGCCATGATCAGTGAAAAAGCCGCCTTAGGCATGGTTGCAGCGCAAGCTGACCTAGTTAAACAAGGTGCTGAGGTACTCGTTGAGCTTAAACAATTAAAACCAGGCACTGGGTTTGTCAGCCCTGGTATTATTGATGTCACTAATATCGATGAAATCGCTGATGAAGAACACTTTGGCCCGCTAATTAAAGTATACCGCTACACTGACTTTGATAGCGCTATAGCAGAGGCGAACAACACCAGCTTTGGTTTATCTGCAGGTTTACTTGCAGACAGCGAAGATGATTACAGCCACTTTTTAAAGCGTATTCGTGCCGGTATTGTTAACTGGAACCGCCCTATTACAGGCGCATCAAGCGCAGCGCCATTTGGTGGCATAGGTGCCAGTGGTAACCACAGAGCCAGTGCATACTATGCTGCAGATTACTGCGCATACCCAGTGGCCTCAGTAGAGTCAGAAAAAGTTAACTTACCGCAAACCCTCGCGCCGGGCTTAATAATTGAATAACAATTTTAGAAAATTTAAGGATTTACCATGCATACTGATGTAAACACATTATTTGATAACTTATGGCAAAACTACCTAACAGTAACGCCATCAGCTGATAAAATTCATGACTTATTAGGCTCAACGCAAAAAGACGACATTATTAACGATCATATTGCTTTGCGTACTTTTAACATAGAAAAAGTAGGCCTTGAAAAACTAGCTGCGCACTTTTTAGCTATTGGTTATAAAGAATGTGGTGAGTACCACTTTGAAGCAAAAAAGCTCTACGCCAAGCATTATGAACATAGCGATCCGACACAGCCTAAAGTGTTTATTTCTGAATTATTAGTTGAAAAATGTTCGCCTGAGCTTCAAGCTATCGTTACTGATATGGTTGCACAAATTGACGAAAGCGCTGTGACTGCCGATAACTTTTTATATTCAGGCACACATTGGCAAGTAAGCACCGATACATACAAAAAGTTATTAGCTGAGAGCGAATATGCAGCGTGGATGTCTGCGTGGGGTTACCGTGCAAATCATTTTACTGTGAACATTAATACCTTAGCTAAATTTGATAACATCCATGATGTAAACCAAGCTCTTAAAGATGCAGGTTTTGCACTTAATACCTCAGGAGGCGAAGTAAAAGGCTCACCAGAGGTGCTACTAGAGCAATCATCAACATTAGCTGATGAATACGCTGTGACCTTTTGCGATGGCGATATGCGCATTCCTAGCTGTTTTTACGAGTTTGCTATTCGTTATCCAAAACCAGATGGTGAAATTTACACTGGATTTGTTGCAGCCTCTGCAGATAAAATTTTCGAGAGCACCAACGCACGTTAACTGTGTTGTGCTAAATTAAAAAAAGCCCATTTTTGGGCTTTTTTTGTTTCTGAGAAAAAGCTCACTTATAAATCATAAAAACAACGGCTTGTAGTCGTTTTCTAATTGTTCAAATGACAAATTACCAATAAAACGACCAAAGCTCAGCCACGTAGCAAGTCCTCTTAAATCTTTAAAATGAGGCGGCACAAATTGCGGGTTTTCAATCACACCTAAATCATGTAGTTGCGATATTAACCTAAAGTCATCAATTGATATTTTACCCACCAGCAATAGCGGTAATTGGTCAATTCTGCCAAGCTGTATCGCCACCCGAATTAAGTTATAAACCAATACAAAGCCTTTTATATAAGCAATGTCTTTAGTAAACGGTAAGCCGGTTGCGGTGCTACCTCTAAATACACGCTGTGCAAGGGTGTAGCTGTCGTCTTTTGATAACCCTTGTGCTACATAATCTCGGTATATATCTACAAACTCAGCACCATCAATCACTTTGGTGACCGCTTGAATACGGTTTACTAATTTTGATAAGCGACGTGGTGTTGATTTAAGAGTAATTATTTCGGTCAGTACTGCAAGCCCTTCTTGGGTAACGGTAGAGCTTGGCGTGCCTTTACTCAAACAAGTTAAATAAGGTTGCGCTAAGCCATTTTGAGTGGTGCCTACATGGATCCAGCCCTCGTGTACCTCTAAAATATCTAATTCGCGCTGAGAAAACTTAACATCTTGATTAAGCTTTATATTGTTAGCTCCTGCTGCGGCATCACTGACAATTCCGTCACTTAGCATTACTTCAACATTAATGCCTTGCATACTGGCATTAACTTGTTCAGATAAAATCCGCACCGCATCACTGGCATCAATATTTTTAGGATCTTCAGGCAAAATGTTCGCATCAAGTAAACTTTTTAATGGCTGCTCGAGCATATTAGCAAGCTCAGATAAAGAAGGCTCACCAGCATGAAAAAGATCTTTTGGGTGACCAAATAGCTCTACCGACAAGTCATGAAATTCGGCAGTGCCTCGATGCTCCAGCATATTGAGCACTGTTTTATATTCACCACACATTTTACCCATATATTGGGTTATTGGGTTTAATTGTCCCAACTGATTAATAATATTACGATGCAGTGTTGAAAATGCTTGGCGCAACTCACTAGGCACAAATCCTAAATCGCGCTGTTGGTAATAGGCACGATCTATCAGAGGATTTTTTTGACATTTTTGCCTAAAAAACTCTTCTTTAGTCTGTTTATCCCAATTAATTGCATCGAGTATTCTAATGGGGGTTTGCAGTGCAATAAGTTGGTCGGATAATTCACGAGTTTTTAAAAGTAACGCTTTGTCTATCATGGTAAAAGCTCAACATAAAGTGAACTTTGAGCATAATTTATAAATTGAAAATAACAAAGCAATATCGCACATTCTTGACTATTGTTTTTATGATGATCGACCCGCATATCTACCCCGTATGAGAGAATAAATAAAAGGTATAAACAATGAAAAATGAAATCGACAACAAACAGATTCTAGCGGTTTACGAACGTATCCAGCAACGTGGTAAAACCACAGAAGAAGGTAAGCTTTATCAGGGGGTCACTGCATTTTCTGATATTGACGGCTATACCGTTTACTTACAAGGTAGTGGGGTATTATTACGTTTTGGATTTCATAATACCTATCACTTAGATTATGAACATGACAAACACAAAGACGACTTTTTGAAGAAACTCTACAACATAGCTAACGAAGAGTAATGCGACCAACAAATAGACGAAATAGGCCAACTGGTTCACGCAATTTACAGTTTATTCACCAAGTTATTGCGCAATTAAAAGCTGAACCTGAAAAGCTGCAACTGATAAAAAATAACCTTGCTTATTACCGCGAACAAACACACTTAAAGCGCGGTTTTTTGCTCGCGATTGAACGTTTTGATTGGGTGTTTGAAGCTACTGATAACATCGACGAAATTTGTGAACAGATCATGGCCGATGATTATATTGGCAATCGCTTAAGACGTTATCCCCTTCTATTTAAAGGTGTTGTTGAAACCTAAACAGCACCTTGCTTTACCCCTTCTTAGGTTAACATTCGGTTAATTTACCTCCCATCTCCCTTTCTATAATCGGTATTTCATCGGAAAAACAGATATATTCGTTTTACCTTCACATAACTACCCTGCTGGTAAAAAATACAATTAGTACTCTAATAGTTAACGCACTAACAAATAAATCACTAAAAGTTTCTCTTACCTCGTAAACAATTAATTACACTATATAAGCAAACACAAAAAACAAATATAACCCACTGTTATTTATTGATTTTATATAAATCATTATGTTGTTAATTTTGCATCATTTAATACTCATTTTGTTAATCATTTATCCATACTTTACTCTCTTGCTATTTACACAAGCCTTGAATTGTTAGAGCTATTACCTTAAGCTTAATCTTTATTGAACGTTCAATTAATAAAAATTATGCCCAAAGTTGGAATGGAACCTGTAAGGCGTCAGCAGCTAATTGACGCGACTATAGAATCAGTTGCTCAAAAAGGGCTTCAAGCGACTACAATTAATAGCATTAGTAAAAATGCTGGAATGTCATCAGGCATAATTAGTCATTACTTTGGTGGGAAACAGGGGCTAATTGAAGCAACTGTGCGTTATTTACTCTCGAACTTGAAAGACGACTTAATTAATAAAGTTGATGAAAACACCACTGCAACTCAAAGGTTAATGTTTATTGTTGAATCAAACTTTGCGCTAGTACAACAACGAAAAGATACCACTCGGACGTGGCTAAGTTTTTGGGCGCAATCAATGCACGATAAGGAACTTCATCGTTTACAAAAAGTAAACAGCAAACGCTTGCAGAGCAATTTAACCGTTTCATTTAAGCAATTAATGCCTTTGGCGCAAGCGACACTCGCGGCCGAATTAACCGCAGCAATGATTGATGGCTTATGGCTTCGTGCCGTATTAAGCCAATCAGACGAAAATCAGTTTAAACACAGTGAATCACTGGCTAAAAACTACGTGCATTCACTTATCAAGCAATATGGAGCCTAACGTGACTACACCTATTTATCAAAACTTTATCAACGGCCAATTCCTTGCGAATAAAAGCGGCGAAACATTTGATGTAGTAAACCCTGCAACCGGCCAGGTAATTTATGCCGTTGAAGTCGCTGATGAGTATGTTCAAAACGCAGCGATAGAAAGTGCAAAACAAGGCTTTAAAGTTTGGTCAGCGATGACCCCTATTGAGCGCAGCCGTATTTTATTAAACGCTGTTGCTATTTTACGCGAGCGCAATGACGAGCTTGCCCTGGTTGAAGTTCTCGATACTGGTAAACCAATGCAAGAAGCTAACTGCGTAGATATTGAAACAGGCGCAGATGTTATTGAATATTTCGCAGGCCTTGCCCCTGCACAAGTTGGTCAACAGCAAATGGTTGGCGATGATTTTTATTATACTCGCAAAGAACCTCTAGGTATTTGTGCAGGTATTGGTGCATGGAACTACCCATTACAAATTGCATGTTGGAAGTCAGGTCCTGCTCTTGCAGCGGGTAATGCATTTATTTTTAAGCCATCTGAAGAAACACCACTTGGCGCAATTAAATTAGCCGAAGTGTTTATTGAAGCAGGCGTTCCTGCTGGCGTATTTAATGTAGTGCAAGGCGCGGGCGAAGTAGGTCAATGGCTTACTGCACATCAAGATATTGATAAAGTATCGTTTACTGGTGAAGTAGGTACAGGTAAAAAAGTTGTAGCCAGTGCTGCAGGCACATTAAAAGATGTGACTATGGAGCTCGGTGGTAAATCGCCATTACTAGTATTTGATGATGCCAATATAGAGCAAGCAGTAAGTGCCGCTATGCTAGGTAACTTTTATACCCAAGGTGAAATTTGCACTAACTGTACCCGTATTTACGTACACAAAAATGTTTACCAACAATTTATTGATGAACTTAAAACACGCACTGAAAACAATATTATTGCCGGCGACCCACAAGATCTAAACACTAACTTTGGCGCGCTTATTTCTAAAAAGCATCAAGATTTAGTGATGAGTTACATCGACAAAGGTCTTGAAGAAGGCGCAACACTATTAACAGGTGGTTCAACGCTTTCTCCAGAAGCAGCGCCAAATGGCTATTTTGTAGCGCCGACTGTGTTTGTTGATTGCAATGATGAAATGACTATCGTTAAAGAAGAGATTTTTGGCCCAGTAATGAGCGTTTTAGTCTTTGATGATGAAGATGATGTGATTGCCCGCGCTAATGGCACTCACTTAGGTTTAGCTGCAGGCGTTTTCACCAGCGACATTAAACGCGCTCATCGCGTAATTCATCAACTGCAAGCCGGTATTTGTTGGATTAATGCTTACGGTAACTCACCAGCAGAGATGCCAGTGGGTGGTTATAAGCAATCGGGTATTGGTCGTGAAAATGGCATAGAGACTCTAGATCATTACACACAAACTAAATCTATTTATGTTGGCATGGCCGACATAGAAAGCCCGTTTTAAGGAATCATCATGAACCACTCTTTTGATTATATTATTGTAGGTGCGGGCTCAGCAGGCTGTGTGTTAGCAAATCGCTTGTCTGAAGATTCAAGTAACAAGGTATTGTTACTTGAAACCGGCGGCAGCGATAAAAGCATCTTTATAAAAATGCCAACGGCACTCTCTATTCCAATGAATACAGATAAGTTTGCGTGGCAATTTCATACGCAACCAGAGCCACATCTAGATAACCGTGAAATGCATTGCCCACGCGGTAAAGTTCTTGGCGGCTCATCATCGATTAATGGCATGGTGTATGTGCGTGGCCACGCTAAAGATTTTGATGAATGGCAACAGCACGGTGCTAACGGCTGGGATTACCAAGCGTGTTTACCGTATTTTAAAAAAGCAGAAAGCTTTTACCTAGGTGAAAATAGCCATCGTGGTGGCAAAGGTCCGCTAGGTGTTAATAACGGCAATAACATGGAGAACCCGTTATACACTGCATTTATTGAAGCGGGTGCAGAGGCCGGTTATTCAACAACAAATGACTACAATAGTGCTCAGCAAGAAGGTTTTGGCCCTATGCACATGACCGTTAAAAACGGTGTGCGTAGCTCAGCCTCTCGAGAATATTTAGATCCTATTAAGCATCGTAGCAACTTAACAATCGTTACAGGTGCTCTTGCCCAGCGCGTTATTTTAGATGGTAAAAAAGCAACCGGCGTTGAATACAAGCTTAATGGCGCGGTTAAAACTGCAAAAGCAAATAAAGAAGTTATCTTAAGCGCAGGCTCTATTGGTTCACCACACCTACTACAGCTTTCAGGTATTGGTGATACTCAAGCACTTGAGAAAGCAGGCGTTGAAGTAAAACATCACTTACCAGGTGTAGGCCAAAACCTGCAAGATCATTTAGAGTTTTACTTTCAATATAAGTGTAAACAACCGATTACTTTAAACGGTAAGTTAGGCTTGTTTTCTAAAGGTTTAATTGGCGCAAAATGGCTACTAACTCGCAAAGGCTTAGGCTCAACTAATCATTTTGAATCATGTGCCTTTATTCGCTCAAAGCCAGGTGTTGAATGGCCTGACATACAGTATCACTTTTTACCGGCCGCTATGCGTTACGATGGTCGTAGTGCTTTTGCAGGGCATGGTTTTCAAGTGCATGTAGGCCATAACAAGCCTAAGAGCCGAGGCAGTGTCACTATTGCATCAGCTGATCCAACACAGCCACCTAAAATTGTATTTAATTACCTAGAGCATCAAGACGATATTGAAGGCTTTAGAGCGTGCGTACGTTTAACACGCGAAATCATTGAACAACCAGCATTTAACCAATTTCGTGGTGAAGAAATTCAACCAGGGCAACAAGTTCAAACTGATGAGCAAATTGATGCCTTTGTTCGCCAAGCCGTAGAAAGTGCTTATCACCCTTCTTGCTCTTGTAAAATGGGTGAAGATGATATGGCCGTGGTTAACTCAAACACTCAAGTGCATGGCATACAAAGCTTACGTGTGGTTGATTCGTCAATTTTTCCGACCATACCGAACGGTAATTTAAATGCCCCTACGATTATGGTGGCCGAAAAAGCCGTGGATATTATTCTAGGAAATAAGCCCTTAGCTCATACAGGAGTTGATGTTGTGAATGCCACTGATTGGCAAACTACACAACGAAATAAAAACCTTTAATTTAGCCTGTCATAAAGGCCTCTCTCGTAAGCAAAATGCTTAAAGAGTGCCTTTATGTACCTTGCAGTGGCTCACAAGCATAAATAGGTTATGCCGGTGTTAATGCAAGCACAATAAAAAACGGAGTATATATGTGTTACTTTTATTCATTCTGGGAGGGCGATAATGACTATTTGGCTTAATGCTGGCATTATTTTTACCTTACTTGCCATTGTTACTATTTTAATAAAATGGGGCAATGTACGCGTAGTAGGCGTCACACCAGTGAGAACATTCACCTTTATAGCAATCCTATTTACCTCTGGCCTAGACGTTGGCCTTATTATGTTTCCTTTAACCGAATTTGCCGGTTATGCAGACATAAAAGCAAGCCCAGAATATGCATTTGCCAACCCGCTCTCTATTGAGTTTGGTTATTGGGGATTTTTAATTTGGGGATTTTATTTTCTTACGTGCTTTTATTTCTGTGTAATAGAGCCCAAAGTGAAGTTTTTTGAAATTCCATGGGTTAAATTTTTAAACAACGTGGTCATTATTGGTACTTGTGCGTTTACCGCATACTTACTGCTAAGCAATCTACCGTGGTATATACCAGAACTTGGTGATGGTTCAAGTGTTATTCCAGCATTTTACTTAATTGTACTTGCCGCTATTTGTTTTGCGGTGTATTCAAGTACCGATATTAAATACGTACGCTTTTTAAGCATTGCCACTACTTGGTTGTTTATCGCATTAATTGGTTTTATGTGGGCTGATGCCTTCTTATTTGGCGATAGCGAACTCTCTGCATTTACTCAAAATATAGGTTTAATTGGCAATTACTTCGCCAACATCAATGAATTTGTATTGCCACTGAATGATTACCATGAGTTTTATCTATTTTGGTGGTTTGCGTGGAGCATCATGATTGGTCAGTTTACATCGCGTTTTGTTGGTGGTTTAAAAACATACCAAGTATTGGGCGCTATGTTGATTTTCCCGTCAATACCAATCGCTATCTGGTTTAGTGTGTTATATCACTACCACGAGGCGGGTATTCCAACTGCAGGCATCAAAAACTTTGCCATGGTGTTTGTAGGTATCGTGTTTGTTATAAACTCGCTTGATTCACTGATCCGTTTATACACAGATAATTTAAACTTAACTGTAAAACGCTTAGGCAAGTTTAAATATATTGCTATGAACGTTATCGCTTTATCATTATTGACACTGTTATTTAAACTTGAGTTTTTGCAAATTCAATGGGTTGGTGCTTTAGTTATTGGCTTATTCTTTATCTGCTTAGGTTTTATTGCCTACAGCAAATTTAAAACAGTCAGCAATATCGAAGGATCGCCTAAAGCGAATAAAATTGATTACACAAAAATAGAAACTATCAGCTAGGAAACCACATGAACAATAAATTAAAACAACTTTTTATCGCTTTACCATTAACGGTTTTGTCAACAACAGCAGCAGCTAACTGGTCAACAACGATTACCGCTGCCTCTGATTACACCTTTAATGGTGTTACTCAAACAGATAACGACCCTGCGCTACAAGCAAGTCTTGACTATGCGTACGATAACGGTGTGTATGCAGGTGTATGGGCATCAAATGTAGATTTTGGTGATGACACAGACTTCGAACTAGATGCTTATGTAGGCCGATACATTCAGTTAAACGAACAAGTAAGCCTTGATTACGGTATTGCTTATTACACTTACCAAGGTAATAACAGCGATGGTAACTACGCAGAAGCGTATACTAAATTTGGTTATGCCAGTGACTACGGTCAAACAGAGCTTAACTTTTGGTACAGCTGGGATTACTTTGGCTACGATACAGGCCATGTGATTTCGATGATTGCGCACACTTTCGAGATTGCTCCAAATCATGCAATTCGTGCTAGCTTTGATATCTCAAACTCACTCGATGGCAATAAATTTCAGTGGGATGAAGCTAAGGGCGATAAATCGTATCATCATTACCGCTTAGCGTACCAAACAAGCTATGAAGGGTTTGGTATTGAAGTAGCAGCTGAGAATACCAGCTTAGACTACGATTACGCAGATGAGCGAATTGTACTTGCTATCTCACGTACTTTTGACTTGTAATAGTTAGCTTTTGCTTTCTATAAAAAAACACGCTACCCAGTAGCGTGTTTTTTATTGCCTAGCAAAATCTTGCTTTTATAGTATTTATAGCGTTATAACTGCCACGCATAACTGACTTTAGTAAAGAAAGTACGTTGGTCACGCTCAATGCTTTTTAACGAGTCATCCTGATAACCTTTATCTGAATACCCTAAGTAAAATAACGTTTGTGCGTTAATTTTATATGAGTAAACCAGCTGACTACCATAATCTTTGTTGATTTCGCTTACCTGGTAAAAGTAAGCATCTTCATTTCTGTCTATATCTTCAAACTGTAAAATCAGCTTAAGCATAGCGCGCATACTAAACTTATAATAAAGCCTAAAATCTACAAGGTTTGCGGTAAATACGCGTCGCCCTTGGTAATCATCTAAATGACTATAATTATGTCTAACATCTAACTGCCAGTGATTATTAATATCCCAAACAGCCTGTGATTGTGTAGTTAAAACATCACCTAACTGCTCATTGGTATAATCTATACGGCTTGCGTATTCGACGTATAACGATAATCTCAAATCTTTAGTCGGCCTAAAAGCCGTATAAAAATAACCAATATTTTGGTTATAAAAATTGCCATTATAGTTTTCATAGCGATTTAACAAACCAAGCTCAAATACAGACTGCTTTTGACCTTGAAAGGTCATGTAACCTTCATATTCTTCTTCAAGCAAGTCGCCATTTTGAGCCCAGCTTTTATCCCAATCGGCGGTGTATGACCATGTTGTTAGCATGTCATGTTCATCACCATACCAAGTTTGACCGCCACCAAAACCTACTTTTTCGTAGTCTACTTTTTCTTGATAACCTAAATCGGTGCGGTAATCCTCACCAATATTGTCATACGTTGCATAAAGCTTATAATCGCGCTTATCGCGAGTCAGCTTTAATGCATACGCCATATCAGACTGAGACTCTGCTAAATTGTAGTTATCAACTAAAAATTTAGAGTTGTTGGTATCAGCATTGGCTATTTGATAATTAAGTGTATCTGACTGATTAAACCAATAGCTACCATCAACCGATAACACCGTATTATGGTAGTCGCTACTTTCTCTATGTGTGGTGGTTACTCCTATGGTCCCTTGTTGGCCAATATCATATTGGTATCGCGCCACCGCTGCCTTGGTTTTATCATTTAGGCTGGCAAAACCAGACCCTTGGTTACTAGGCAGTAAAACATTACTGTTGTCGTCATCTGCAAACATTAGCGCATAGCTATGGCTGTCGGTTTTACCGGTGAGCTTGGCGCCAATATTAGGCTCAGCTATGGTGCGGGTATAGAGCAGTTCAAATAAATTACTTTTAAAGTAAGACGCGCCATCTAAGAAAAACGGGCGTTTTTCAGCGTAATAAATAGAATATGTGGTGTTTACATCCAGCTCTAACGAATCGGTTTCTACCTGAGAAAAGTCAGGGTTTATGGTGGCATTAATTACTGCATCTTTAGTAATACCCCAACGCAGATCGAGCCCTACTTCTGTATCTACATCGCCGTTATCCCATTCGCCAGGTACCTGTGTTTTTTGATCGTTTCTTAATGCGGTTAAGGTTGGCGTTAATTGCAGATTTTTGCTCGGTGCTAAATTATTAAATCCAGTTATTTTGTCAAACTGACATAAACTACATTTAATATCACGGTCAAAGCCGGTACTTGATAATTGATACAACACATCACGCTGATAGTTGCGCATCATCGAAAAGCCCCAAGTAGAGTCGGCTTGGTTTTGTGCAAAGCGCAGTGCTTTAAACGGGATACGCATTTCAACCACGTAACCTTGCTCGTTTATGGTACCGGCACTATCCCAAATAGCATCCCAGGATAAATCTGACACCCACTCGTCGGTATCCGTCATGCGAATGTCGCCTTGAGCACCCAGTGGGTTTACATAAAACTCATAGCCAGTACGCTCATCGTTAAAGGTATCAATTACCAAACCAACATTGTCATCCTGCCAAAGCGTGTCTCTATCACGAAGCGCTGCACGAATTTTACTCGGATCGGTGTCATAAGCTACAAAAGCTACATACAAATTATGACCATCGTCATAAATATACGCATCGGTTTTTACCGGTGGCGTGCCTTTTTCATTCGGCTCATCTTGATAGTTTACCGCAACGCGGGTTGCTTGTTGCCAATGCGGCTCGTTAAGCACGCCATCCACATCAATGTTTTTATTAATGTGTGCAAGTTGATAATTAAGCTTATCGGCAAGTGCATTGGGGCTGAGAGTTAAAACAAAGCTGAAGCTGGTCAACAACAGCAATTTTATTATTTTTGTAGGTATAAAGTACTGCATAAACATCCATTTAGGTTTATTTACTTGTTAAAAGTAAACTTTGGTCTGGAGTGTAAATTATACAGATATGTTTGTTAATACTTGCGCGTTAATATTTGTAATAAAATTAACAAAAAACTAATAATAAGTGTTGGGAAGTAGTTATGTGTCGAGAAGTTTTAATTTATTAGCCACACCATTCCAGCTATCGGCATCTTCTGGGGCGGGTTTAACTTGCGTTATACGTGGCCATATTTCTGCCAATTCTGCATTAAGCTGGGTGAACTCTTTTTGCGATTCAGGTAATTCATCTTCTTGATAAATAGCATCGGCAGCACACTCAGGGACACATAAACCACAGTCAATACAATCTACCGGGCTAATAGCCAAAAAATTAGGGCCTTCAAAAAATGCATCTGCAGGGCACACCGATACGCAATCAGTGTACTTACATTTTATACAGTTTTCGGTGACTACAAACGCCATAGTGGTTTAATACCTAATATTTAACTTTACCAGCTGCGGATCATACCCAACCCTTACCAAAACACAATAAATATGTGCCAAAAGCGAACAATTTAACGTAATATATGGCGCTTATAAATTAGCGCTTTGTGCACTCCCCTTATTGTGAGCGGTATTTACTTTCCGCTATGACACCAAAAGAGATATTAATGATACGTTTAACCGAAATAAAGCTGCCGCTTGACCATGACGAAAATGCTATTGGCCAAGCCATCATCAATAAATTAAATATAAGTCCAGAGCAGCTACACAGCTACAATGTGTTTAAACGCGGTTACGATGCACGTAAAAAAAGCGCCATTTTACTTATTTATACGCTTGATGTTGAGGTAGATAACGAAGCAGAACTGTTAGCCTCGTTTGAAAAAGATCAACACGTTAAAGTCTCCCCTGACACCAACTACAAATTTGTAGCACACGCTAATAGCAGCATTAAAGAGCGCCCTGTAGTAATTGGCTTTGGCCCATGTGGTTTATTTGCCGGTTTAGTGCTGGCACAAATGGGCTTTAAGCCAATAATTTTAGAGCGTGGCAAAGAAGTACGTGAACGCACCAAAGACACCTTTGGCTTTTGGCGTAAAAAGGCGCTTAATACCGAATCAAACGTTCAGTTTGGTGAAGGTGGTGCAGGCACGTTCTCAGACGGTAAGCTCTACAGCCAAGTAAAAGATCCAAAACATTATGGCCGTAAAGTAATTACTGAGTTTGTAGAGGCCGGCGCTCCTGAAGAAATTTTATACGTTAGTAAGCCGCACATTGGTACGTTTAAACTAGTAACCATGATTGAAAAAATGCGTGCCCGTATTATTGAACTCGGTGGCGAAATTCGTTTTAGCACCCGCGTTGACGATATCCATTTAGACAACGGCCAAGTTACTGGGCTTACACTTTCTAATGGTGAAAAGCTTGAAACTCGCCACGTGGTATTAGCAGTTGGTCACAGTGCCCGTGATACGTTTAAAATGATCCACGATAAAGGCATTTATGTTGAGGCAAAACCCTTTTCAGTAGGCTTTAGAATAGAACATAAACAATCAATGATTGATGAATGCCGCTTTGGCGATAACGCGGGTAACCCTATTTTGGGCTCTGCCGATTACAAATTGGTACACCATTGTAATAATGGCCGAACCGTATACAGTTTTTGTATGTGCCCTGGCGGCACTGTAGTTGCCGCTGCCTCTGAAGAAGGCCGCGTGGTTACTAACGGTATGAGCCAATATTCTCGTAGTGAGCGAAATGCGAACAGTGCTATTGTTGTGGGTATTTCGCCAGAAAAAGATTTTCCAGGCCATCCTCTAGCTGGTATCGATTTACAGCGTAAGCTAGAAGAGCAAGCCTATGAGCTTGGTGGTAAAAATTATGATGCCCCAGCACAGCTGATTGGCGACTTTTTAAAGGGTAAATCGTCGGCTAATTTAGGGGATGTACAGCCTTCGTATACGCCAGGTATAAAACTGACTGATTTAAGCAAAGTACTGCCAGCGTTTGCCATTGAAGCGCTACGTGAAGCAATTCCTGCCTTTAACAAACAAATTCGTGGCTTTTCAACCAATGATGGCTTACTCACGGGTGTAGAAACACGTACGTCTTCACCTATCAGTATCAAGCGCGATAAAACCTTCCAAAGCATTAATACTAAAGGGCTTTACCCTGCAGGTGAAGGTGCAGGTTATGCAGGCGGTATTTTATCAGCGGGTATTGATGGTATTAAAGCGGCCGAAGCAGTTGCATTATCGATGTTAGAAAAGCACAACTAAACTACTCTTTCCGGCACAAAAAAACCTGAGTAAACTCAGGTTTTTTTAATGGCTTAGCTGTCTTACTTTTTAAGTGACAGCTTTTCGCCTTTTAAGCTTTTACGTACATTAGAAATTCGCGAGCGGTTTTTCGCTCTCGCTTCACCGGTAGCCTGGCCTGATGGCTTATTAGCACGGGTGCGGCGTAAATGCGCTGGCTTTTTACCAATTTTATCAATCAGTACTTCACGATTACTTACTTCGTAACCTTCTAAGTAAACACGTTTAATTTTTTGACCAATTAAGGTTTCAATTTCAAACAACATGTTTTCTTCTTCGCGACTCACAAACGAAATTGCTTGTCCTTGGTTACCAGCACGACCAGTTCGGCCAATACGGTGTACGTAATCTTCAGCAAGCCAAGGTAAATCAATATTAATAACACGCGGTAAACCGTCAATATCAATACCACGGGCCGCTACTTCTGTTGCAACTAGCACGCGTACTTTGCCTTCTTTAAATTCACGCAACGCACGACGACGATTACCTTGCGATTTATCGCCATGACATACTGCCGCTGGAATACCGTCTAAGTTAAGTTCAGTTACTAACTCATCTGCGGTTTCTTTCATGTTTACAAACACTAGCACTTGCTGCCAGTTTTTCTTACCAATCAGCTCAGAAAGCAACTCTTGCTTACGGCGCTCCTCTACTGGGTAAACCACGTGTTGTACTGTACTTGCGGTGCTGTTAGTTTGATCAACACGAACAATTTCAGGCTGCTTTAACACTTTAGAGGCGAACTGTTTAATTGCTGCTGGGAAGGTAGCTGAAAACAATAAAATTTGACGCTCATCTGCACAGCTTTTTATTACGCTTTGCATATCATTAATAAAGCCCATATCAAGCATACGGTCAGCTTCATCAAGTACTAAATGTTTTACTTGAGCAAGGCTTAAGTTACCTAAACGAATATGATCAAGTAAACGTCCTGGTGTTGCTACTACAACATCAACACCTTCTTTGAGTGCAATTTCTTGTCCTGCGGTATTAACACCACCAAATAAGCTCACTACTTTTAACTGAGTGTACTTAGCAAAGTCTTTAAAGTTATTCGCTATTTGCTCTGCAAGCTCACGCGTAGGCGCAAGGACTAAGGCGCTTGGCGCATTCGTAGTGCTGCAATCTGACTCAAATAACTTTTGAATAATAGGGAGTGCAAATGCAGCGGTTTTACCTGTACCGGTTTGTGCACTTGCTAAAACGTCTTTACCTTTACGAACAGCCGGAATAGCTGAGCGCTGAATGGGCGTAAGGGTGTGGTAATTAAGTTCGTCTAACGCCTGAATAAGTTCAGGGGCAAAACTAAAAGATTTAAAATTCATTGCTGTATAACCTGCGGCCACATTATCAAGGGTCGCAAATTATACAGTAAAATCGCTTAAACAGTTAGTTTTAAACACCAGAAACCGCTAATTTATAAAATGCAGGATAATTAGCGATTATCAGCTGTTGTTTAAGTTAGCTAAATGGTTTTAACTCGCAAGGTTTATTCCCGTTAATTCACGCCTTTATTGCACTTTTATAAATTTTACACCGTTGTTTTACATTGTGTTACATAACTATTTGCATTTAAATAACCAAAACAGGTAAACTTCTTCGCCCGTTTTGTGGGGTGTATATAAATTAAAGGAAATTAATAATGATAAAAAGATGTTTAACTGCTGCGGTATTAGTAAGCGCATTCGTTTCAATGCCGTCACAAGCAAAAAGTGGCATCAACCCATGGCAACAATGTGGTATTGGTGCAATGGTTTTCCCAGACAATGGCGTTGCGGCAGCAATTTCTAATATTATTTGGGATTTAGGAACAACAGCGGTATCGTCTAACATTTCTTCAGTAGAGAGCTGTGAAGGCGCTAACGTAAAAACAGCGCAGTTTATTCAACAAACTTTTCCTGTATTAGAACAAGAAATAGCACAGGGTGAAGGCGAGTATATCTCTGCAATGCTTAATGTACGTGGTTGTGATGTAACTGCTCATCAACAAATTATCAATTCGGTACGCAGCGATTACGCAAACGCACCAATAGACAATGCACAAGCATTTTATGAATTAGTTGAAGGTAAAATTACCACTAACTTTTCATCTCAATGCGCTGCAATCTAATAATTAAAGGGCTTAACAGCCCTTTTTTTTGGTTAAACAATGAAACCTTTATTTTATTTTATTAGCGTTTTTTTATTCACCTCTTTCTCAAGTTCTGCCACGCAATCTATCTCTGTTTTAGCAAAACACCCAATATGGTTGAAATTAGGGCATTACAAAAATCAACCAACTACTATTAGTTATATTACTAACGCATCCTTTTTTATTGCAGATAACGGACGTAATGATCCGGTTGCAGAATTAAAAGCAACAATCCATGCTTTTAATAACCAGCCATTAACACAATGTCGCTACCCTGCTCGTTATCAATGGCTCAAAGAGCAAGGTTTAACCTTTTCAATGCCAGCTGCAGAGTGCCCAAAATTACAGCAATGGCGAGAGCAACAAGCTATTCACTCTGTTAGTTTAGTATTTGCCTCTGGTTATATGAGTAACCCCGCATCGTTATATGGTCATTTATTACTTAAACTTAATCGCTCAACCGAATCAAAAAACAAATTATTAGATTACAGCATAAACTATGGCGCACATGTTCCAGACAATGAAAATGGCTTAGTCTATATTCTCAAGGGCTTGTTTGGTGGTTATAAAGCCGGTTTTTCAGATCAATTGTTTTATCGCCACCAGCATAATTACGGCGAGATAGAATTAAGAGATTTATGGGAATATACCCTTAATCTAAACGAGCGCGACGTGGCTTTTATTGCTAACCACTTATGGGAAATTTTAGGCACTGAATTTGATTATTACTTTGCCGATGAAAACTGCGCGTTTCATCTCGCACAAATTATTGAACTTGTTATTGGCGATCAACTAACTAGCGAAAGCTCTCCTTGGGTAATACCAGCCACTATCTTTTCAAGATTAAACACAGCCACCTACCAAGAGCAATCAGCGGTTAAAAAAGTCACATTTACACCCTCACGTGACACTGTATTTTCAAAATATGTGCAATCTTTAAGTGAAAAAGAGCTCAGCTTTGCCAAACAAATCTTTGCAGAATCAGCAGTACTAAAAAGCAAATCATTTTTAGCTTTGCCAGTACAGTCTCAAAAAGCCATTATTGGCGCTTTATTTGAACTTGTACAAGTGAAACAAATTCAAAAACAAACCCCAGTAAAAATAAGTGAGTTAAAAAATGCGCTAATCCAAGCGCGCTTAAAGCTGCCAATGGGCGAAAACAAAGTTAAATTTCAATTTACCCAGCAGCCTCCACATAAAGGCCAAAAGCCCTCTAACAGCTCAATTTCTGCGATGCACACGGCTGAGCAAACACAGTACACTATGGGTTTTAGGCTGAGCTATTTTGATACCCTTGCCTCTGATATTGCCCGCATTCCATTTTCTAATTTAGAAATGTTAGATACCGAGCTGATGTTTACAAATGGCGAAACTTACATAAATAAAATTCATTTATTAGATTTAGAGTCATTCAATCCAAACCAATTGTCCTGGGCTAATGAATCTAAGTGGTCGTGGAAAATCAATGTGGGATTCGACAGACAACCAGCACTGTGCAGAACCTGTAAACGCAGCTTTGTTATGGGAGGAGCCGGACAAGCTTGGCAGTTTAGCAACAACACCTTAGCCTATAGCTTAATTAATGGTTATTTGGGTGATTTAGCTAAAAACAGCCACTTTTATGATTCGTCGGTAGAGGTGGGGATCATTACTGGTACTGACTCAGGTATTAAACTCAGAGCATCCTACGAAAAATCATTCTTAAATGCTAAAAACCCTGCGCAAACCAAACTAGAACTTGCAGTGCCTATTAACCAAGATATTGATATTAGATTAGCAGTAACACATGCCAATTCAGCTATGTGGCAGCTTAAACTCAACTACTATTGGCAGTGATATAAAAAAGCAGCCTCTGTGTTTACATTAGGCTGCTTTGAAAATTTAGTATTTAATAAATAGTCTAACAGTTTAAGATAAAATCAAAACCTTACTAATATCCACACACTGCGCTCGGCTACCGACAAAATCTTGCTCATTAAGCTGATTAATTAGCGTTACACCTTGTTGCTGTTGCTCATCGTTAAGCGGTACGTAAGGCATTCTAAACACAGGGTTCACCGCGCCGGTCATGATCATCGCGGTATTAATGGCAATTGGGTTTGGCTCGCAAAATAGCCAGTTCATTAATGGTTGTAATGAATTATTAAGCGCATCATTTTTGGTATCCATTAATTGGCGGAACAAACCTGGGATCAGGTTAGACGTAACTGAAATAACACCATGTGCTTTATGGATATGGCGTGCATCGTGTGCTTCGTCATCATTCCCAGACCAACATGCAATACCTTGTTGTTCATAGTGCGCTATACGCTCATTGCCACCACATTCTTTAACACCAATAAAGTGCTCATGCTGGGCCAGTGGTTCAATAATATCAGGGGTGAGGTCTTGACCTGTGCGCCCTGCTACGTTGTAAATAAACGCCGGACCAATATCAAGCACGCGTTTAAAGTGCTCTTTAACACCGGCAATTGATGTGCGCCCGTAGTAAGGGTTAATTTGCAATGAGGCATGCATGCCGCTGGCAAAACCATATTTTGTTGCTTTAATTGCTTCGCGCGTATTATTACTTCCGGTGTTACCTACAATCAGTAATTTATCACCAAATTTATTGGCACTGTGCGCAATTAGCATTAAGTGCTCTTCCCAGTTCATTAACTGGCCTTCACCGGTGGTGCCACCAACAACTATGCCGTCAACACCCGATGCAATTTGTATTTCAACGAGTTCATCATACTTTGCAAGATCGATCTCACCATTGGCTAAGTAAGGTGTTTTAATTGCAGTAATAAGGCTTGCTTGTTTAATTTGTTCTAGGGTGCGCATAAAAAAATCATTGTTATTAATACTTGGCCTATTTGTACCATATTTACCGCGCTATTTGCAGTGATAGCCAGTATTTAATTATAAAATGGCTTGTGTTATTGGGTTTGATGATACAAAATAAACAACTGTATAAATAAACAGTATTTGTTTTTTACTATTAAGCGAGCCACTATGCGTTTATCTGACTATTTAAGCACTCACTTTTATCACACTGGTGAGTTATGCCAAGCACTCAACATAGACAATGAAACTCTTGAAAATTGGCAAGCTCAAAGTATTTTTCCTAAGCCAAGTTATTGCATTAAAAACCAGATGAGTTGCAGCTCTTACTCAGGCTTATATGAGTGTGAAGAATACGACGATTATTATCCCCGTGGCTGCGTAAACTGGGGACAAGGAGTTATAAAGCAAAAAATTGAGTCATCTAATCAGGCGTTTAATTTGTTTGCTCAGCACTATACCCAATGTTTGGCTAAGCTTGCACAGCAAGGCTTTATATTTAACGAGGAACTGTTTGGCTGTGAAATAGAAGAACATTTACAGCAAGTATGGCAACAATTTTTATGCAGCAAATATGGCGTGCTCACCCAAAATGGCTTAATTGATGAAATTGTAGCTGTGGATATTGGCAGATTATTAGTAGACGATATAACCGAACTGCGCAGCAAAGCCAGTTTAGATAAAGATGAGCGCACCCGCATTCACCCTGCCATGAAACTTTTAAATAAAGCCCTTAGCCATGGCGCCGATCACGAAAAGCAGCTCACATTACGTAGCCGCTATATTGATGCCCTTATTTTAAAATACGATTTATCGATTAAATAAAGAGTAGTGTTTGGCTAAGGGGTTTAACTATTTAAGGGTTGTTGGCTTTATTAAAAATTACCAACACTGTGTTTTGCGGCTGGTTTTTGAGTGCAACGAGAAAAATAGCCCAACAACTACACTTTGTTAATTGCAAATTTACGATTTAGATATAATTTGATTAACTGCATAAGTTACATCATTTTTTATTACTGACTCTTCCATAATTGGTATTACCCATGAGGCACCTAGCATCTTTAAAGTGGAGCGCCAACTTTTCCATAGTTTCCCTTCAATGGTATCAAGATTATCAAGTCCAAATCTTGAAGATGCGCCCCACTGAGCAATTGAAGGCAGCTTAGGATCAGCACTTTGGGCACCTAAAATAAACGGGCGATCCATATCGTCTGGTACGATTGCAAAATAATACTCCACTTTTTCAGTCTTATTTAGAAATCTCGAGATAATTATCATTTTTTACCAGGCTAATAGCGCTCAAATGTTGAATAAAGCGACATCAATTAATCCGTCTTTGTTTGATCTTATTGCCTTATTAATCATTTTTACCAATAGCCATTAAAACAGGCATATTTCCTTTTGAACTATTCATTATAAAAGGGCTATTCACTTTAATGCTTACAAAGCCACTCGCCAAAAATGCTTGTTTAACTCTTTTCTCTGACAACCCCATACCCGATGAATCATCCTCAGAAAGCCAATCCCATTGAACAAACAGACCGTCTTTTTTTAATAAAGATTTTAATAAACTTAATGTCATTTCATAATCAGGCAGAAAACCGCAAACAGACGATGCGACTATTAGATCAAATTTATTTTCTAGCTCAGGAAAATTTTGAACCAATTCACTAGATAGGTAATCACAGATAGACGTTACATTATTTAGTGCCTTTTTATCCAATAGCTTTATCATTTCAGAAGATGGATCTATCCCTACGATACTTTCAGCCGATGGACTCATTAGCTGAGTCAAGGCGCCTGTACCACAGCCAAAATCTAGAACGGTTAGACCATTAATATTAATGCTATCTAAGAGCTCTGAAAATGCATTTTTTGCATACTGTTCAACACTAGGATCTACATCCCAGTTTTCAGCATACTCATCCCATTCGTTACTCAATATTCTCTCCAAAAGTAAATATTTCGTCTAAACGCCTAACGCTGAGTTAAGCGCAAAATAAAGTCAGCCTAAACTAACAGATCTCGAGCCAATTATACCTTTAATGTTTAAGTGCTTGGCTAATTACCTTGTATTAGGCAATTTTCTGGCTCAATCAGAGCCCTTTTTACTTTTCCAGTTTTTCTATTGATTGGAAAAGCAACAACGCAATCTCCTTTTTCTTTAAGCCTATATGCGGGAAACTCGTCATATAAGTAATAGCCATCTGGCTCACCTAGGAGCTTTTTAATACTAGAACGATTTTGCTTTTGTACATCATATTTAGCTAAAAGTCGTTTAACATTGCCCTTCGATTCGATATATTATTTTGCCACATAGCCTGATTGAATGATATTTCAATTAAACTGGAATCCTTTGTTGGTTCAGAGCATGCAAAGAGAATCAAAGAAAAAGCTATTAAGATGTATTTCATTTTTTAATCACTTTTAATTTTCCAGCGCTCAACGCATCATTACACATTTTGGATAATTTAGTATTATCTGAGTTTGAAATACCAATCCTCAGACCGTCACTATTATTATGAAAATCCATAGTCTTCTCTTCAGCTATATTTAAAGGGCTACTTTCATGAGCATTAGTCAATTCTAGCGCATTCTTATAGCCGATATCTCGTGATAGGGTCGCTGACCAAAAGCAATGTCTAAAGGCATCACTTTTATCATTTCGTCCATTGCGCCCAAAACGCTTGGTAGTCTCTGAGTACGCTATATCACGGAACTTCATAATCGCAGTTACATGATGAGGATGTGTTTTGAAATAAGACTTCTCATCTCAGTAAGATGTTCGTATTTATCATAGAGTGAACTTACCATTTTTAATTCCTTTTAGTTGATTACAATATAGTCAAAAAATATTTTTAAACAATTAGCTAGCATTGAATCTCTTTATAACGGTGCAAAATCACAGCAAAAAGAATGTGTCAGTAATATCAGGCAAGCCAGCTGTAGCTATGCAAACAGCAGTGTCTTATTAAAAATTGCTATTATGAAATCGTTTTTATTATGAAACAGCTTTGGATTTAAGAGGCAGCTTAAAAGGATGATATTTAAAAAGAGCTGTAAGTACAGCTCCAGCATTGCTATTAGCCTAGTGGCAATTAACCAATGGTTTTGTACACATCGATATTAGTAGAAGAAATAAATGCACCTACAGCATCACCAAAGGCCTTGAAGTGTGGTGCGTTTTTATGGGCTTCGAAATGCTCATTAGACGCCCATTGCTCACTCACTAAATAGATAGTTTGCTCAGCATCGTTTTTAACTGATAGCTCGTAACGCAGGCAGCCTACTTCTTGGCGAGAGGACTGTTGTAAGTTTTCGAGCTCAATTAAAAGGCGCTCTGCATCGCTATTTTCACTCGATAGTGTGGCAATTACCGTTAACATGGGTGTTCCTTGTTTAAAAATAAAGGTGCAGCTTTACTGCACCTGTTTTAGCTTTAGCTCTTTGGTTATTGATCCCACTGTGGTGCAAAGTCTGGCGATGCTTGGCGGTCGTTACAGTCAAGGCCATCTATACGCGCAATGTCTTCATCATCAAGTTTAACTTTGTCGTTAAAGTTATCTTCTAAGTTTTTACGCTTGGTCGATGATGGAATGGTGGTCATGCCATTGGCATTTTCCCATGCAATAACCACTTGCGCTGGCGTTGCATCGTGCTTGTTAGCAATATCAATAATGGTTTGATCTGTTAATACCTTACCCACAACAAATGGCATATAGGCGGTAACATGAATTTTATGTTGATCGCAAAAAGCGCGCAGTTTAGTGTTGGTTAAATATGGATGTACCTCAATTTGATTAGTGAATATTTCGCGAGGATCTAAGGTTTGCATTGCCTCATTTAAGTTGGCAATGGTGAAGTTAGATACACCAATATGTTTAGTTAAACCCAGCTTTTTAGTTAACAGTAGCTCGGTTAAGTATTCACTCATGGGTTCATTATTTACCGGTGCTGGCCAGTGGATTAATAATAAGTCTACATAATCAAGCTGTAGCTTCTCTAAAGATGTTTTAACACTGTCAACAAAATCAGCTTTGTTGAGCTTGTTATTCCATACTTTGGTGGTTATAAATAATTCTTCACGAGGAATATTGCTGTCTTTAATTGCTTGGCCAACTTGCTCTTCATTGCCATATATTTGCGCGGTATCAATGTGGCGAAATCCAACTTCTAACGCCATTTTTACAGATTCATAAGCTGTTTTACCTTCTAAACGAAAAGTACCCATACCTAAATCTGGCATTTCAATTACACGTTGTGTCATAGCTTTATCCTTGTTTAATAATAGGTTTAAAATTCAAACGACGTGTTTACTAAATACACCTATTACTTTTTTGATTTAAAATTTTGACCTCATGTGAATACTGAGGTCATTGATTTTTATTTCAAGACTAACCTATATGAGTTCGGCTTTATTTAACCTGAACATTATGTTTATCTAGCCTACCACTGTATCGAGTAACTATTAAAGCCAGTAATGAAACAACGGCCCCAATCCATGCGGTATCTTTTAGTTCCATATGCTCGACTACAAGCCCCCCTGTAACAGAGCCTAAGGCTATTCCAATATTAAACGCCGCGATGTTTAACCCCGATGCGACATCTACCGCATTAGGAGTGTGCTTTTTTGCCTGTTTTACTACATAAAGCTGCAATCCTGGTACATTACCAAATGCAAATGCCCCCCATATTAAAATAGTCAGCACTGCGGCTACTTTTGATTCCATAGTAAAGGTGAAAGCCAATAAAATAATTGTTAACGCGCTAAATATAATACTCAGTGCACTAATTGGGCCTCGCTTGTCGGCTAATTTTCCGCCCCATATATTACCAACAGCTACCGACACACCATAAACCAGCATTATTAAACCAATAGCGGATGGTGCAAAGCCAGTTTGCTGCTCTAATATAGGCGCTAAATAAGTAAACGCGGTGAACGTTCCGCCGTAGCCTAATATAGTCATTAAATAAACGAGCAATAAGCGCGGCTTAACAATAACCTGTAGCTGCTCTTTAAACGTCGCCGGAATAGACTGCTTTAAGTTTTTTGGTACTAAAATAGCGCTGCCAATTAGCGCAATTAAACCTAATGCCGAAACCACTAAAAACGTTGCACGCCAGCCAAAGTGCTGGCCAATCCATGTTCCTAATGGCACACCCGTTACAAGCGCTACCGTAAGGCCGGTAAACATAATTGCAATAGCGCTCGCCTCTTTGTCTTTACTTACCAAGCTTGTTGCTATCATTGAGCCAATAGAGAAAAATACACCGTGAGCTAAGCCTGTTAGTATGCGTGCCAGTATTAGTGTTTCGTAACTCGGCGCTTGCCAAGCTAATAAATTCCCCATAACAAATAAGCCCATAAGACTTATAAGTACCACTTTTCGGTTCCAGCGACCCGTTAATGCAGTGAGTACCGGTGCACCAATAGCTACACCAACTGCATATAAGCTCACTAGTAAGCCTGCTGATGGTAAGCTCACGCCTAAATCGTTTGCAATAGTTGGCACTAAACCCACTATAACAAACTCGGTTGTTCCAATTGCAAATGCGCTTAAGGTAAGCGCCCATAAAGCCAATGGCATAAATACATCCTCATTTTTAATATAGATGCATAGTGTGTGTAAAAACTCCTTTGCAATAAACAGCATAAATGGCAAAATACTTTTGTTTATTTTGCAAATATAAATAAGTGAATTTATGCCTGTTCAAGCTAAAACTGAAGATCTAGAAATGTTTATTACCATTGTTGATTGTGGCAGCTTTTCCGGTGCGGCTAGTTTACTTGATTTAAATGTAGCTAAGGTTTCAAGAGCGCTATCTCGCCTCGAAAGCAGGCTAAACTGCACATTACTAAACAGAACAACTCGGCGCTTAGAACTGACCGAGGAAGGGCATATATACATAGAATATGCGCGAAAGGCTTTAAACACGCTGCTCTTAGGGGAAGAAACAATAAAGCTACTTAAGCAAGCACCTAGCGGGCACTTGCGTATAGATGCAGCAAGCCCTTTTGTTTTACATCAACTAGCGCCACTTGTTAATGAATTTAAAAAGCAATACCCGCAAATCACGCTCGATATTACCTCACACGACAATATTATTGATTTACTTGAGCGCAAAACAGATTTAGCTATTCGCATTGGAGACTTAAAAGATTCAAACCTGCACGCGCGAAAATTAGGCCAAAGTAAATTAAAATTGGTCGCAAGCGCTGATTATGTAAAAAATGCGCCACCATTACAGCAAGTTTCAGATCTTAAAAACCATAACCTAATTGGCTTCAGTGAGCCCAATACTCTTAATCAATGGCCCTTGAAGCATGAGCAATCTCTGCACTTTGATTTAAGGGCTAGCAGCGGCGAAACCATTAGGCATTTATGTATTGCTGATCAAGGCATAGCACTTCTCTCACAATTTATGATTGCTGAAGATTTAGCCAAAAAACGATTAATAGAAGTTTTACCCCACAGCGTGAGTAGCCCAAATAATCGAGAATCTATTTATGGCGTTTATTACAAAAATGGGGCGGTTTCCTCCCGTATCGTTGCATTTTTAGATTTTATACAACCGCGACTAAGTTTATAAATCGCTTTTAAATTGATTTTAAAGAGCAACTTAATGAAATAATTTACATTATTGACGGTTTTAAGATTAAGCTGAGTATAAACACTGCAGTTGCATTATTTGGATGAGGTAGTATGGATTCTTTAACACAAGTCGCATTAGGCAGTGCCGTAGGCTACGCGGTACTAGGCAATAAAGTAGGTAGAAAAGCCGTTGCGTGGGGCGCTATTTTAGGCACTTTACCCGATCTAGATGTATTTTTACCCTATGGCGGCAGTGTAGAGGCATTTACCTATCATCGCGGTTTTAGCCATTCTTTATTTGTCCATTTATTAATAAGCCCGCTAATTGTATGGCTAATATTAAAAATACACACAGGCATGCAGGCTTATAAAGTTCGTTGGTTTTGGTTGGTGTTTTTGTGCTTATCAACACATGCTTTATTAGATTCACTCACCGTTTATGGTACTCAGCTAATGTGGCCCTTAAGTGAATACCCTTTTGCGGTATCTAGCATGTTTATTATTGACCCCCTTTACACCTTGCCGTTATTAATTGGTTTAGCTTTTACTTTATTACCTAAAATAAGTACCAGTAAAGCCTATAAAATCAATGCAATTACACTTAGCCTAAGCACAGCGTATTTATGCCTTGCCTTTGTGTTTAAACTCAATATTGACGACAAGGTAAAAACAGCACTGAACAATCGCGATATTGACGCAACCGGCTATATTAGTACGCCTGCCCCGCTCACCACTTTACTTTGGCGTATAGTGGTAATGTCTGACGGTCACTACTACGAGGGGTATGCCTCTGTGTTTGACTCGCCCAGTGATGTAACCTTAAATGCCTACAATACAACACCGTCTTTAATTAAGCCTATTGACAACCAATGGGGCATTCAAAGACTACAATGGTTTACAAAAGGGTTTTATTCTATTCGCCAGCAAACCGATAACGTGATTTTGTCAGATTTAAGAATGGGTATGGAATGCCAATATGTATTTAACTTTGTGGTAGGTGAGCAAACAGACTCGGGCATTAAGTTGGGTAATTTTGAACGACTCTCTCAGCGCCCTAGTTTTAGTAATGCCGGTAATATTTGGCAGCGAATTTGGCAACCTGAAGTCTCGCTGGCATCTCCATTGGCTAAAAATAACTGCTCGTTGCCATAGTTAGGGGTCTTGTATTAAAAAAGTGTGATTTTTATTTTGCTTAGGAATAAAAACACACACTTTTTTTAACACTAAATTACATTCAAGCAGTTTTGTGCCACCTCAAAACGTAGTTATTGCAACCAAATGAATTAGTTTTGGTGCTCGTACTGTCCACGATATACTTCAAATACTTTTAATACGGTGTGTTGTTCTTTTGAAAGCGCGTCAAACCAGTCATCAAATAATTCATCATCTTCTTGTTCGCTTAATGCTAAATAATGAGCAAGTAATTCAATGATGTCGTTATGAGTACACCCTAACGAATCAACTTGCTTAGCCAATATACTGTGGTCACGCTCTCTGAGAGTATCCATGACTCCTTGGTCGATTTGGTCTTGTTGTGCCTGAGCGTCACTCATAAAACTACCTCTATTAACGTTATTAAATTCTTATTATTTTGTTCGCTGAGTCTAGTTATAGCAGCCTAAATACTAATAGCCAGTACTTTTGATCTAAGTGCTTATTTTTTGACTGTTTTGTGCAAATACACAGCAATTACACTTCGTTTAAGGCTATTTAAAATGATTTGCAAAGGGAAAATAAATACGTTAAATTAAATGATATACTATCACATAACACTAAAGGCATTTTATGAAGCCCAATATTCACCCTGATTACCATGTGGTTGCTTTTCATGATACTGCAGCTGATTCTTACTTTATTATTGGTTCAACCATTAAAACCAATCGCACCATAGAAATTGAGGGTAAAACATACCCTTATGTTCCTATTGATGTCTCAAGTGACTCACATCCATTTTATACAGGCAAACAAAAAACGCTCGCTACTGATGGACGCGTTGCGCAATTTAATCGTCGGTTTAAAAACCTCTCTACTGCTAAAAAGGAAAGCAAATGAAAGTTTTAAGTTCATTAAAAAGTGCAAAACAACGACCAGGTTGTCAAATTGTAAAGCGCAAAGGGCGAGTATTCGTGATATGTAAAGATAACCCTAGATTTAAAGCCGTGCAGGGTATGAAGAAAAAGTAGCAAGATAAAATAATGCCGAGTTTATACTCGGCATTATTATTAGGGTCTATTTAACTACAACAGAAAACTCAGGCACTGCTTGAATAACCTTTTTCACGGTACATGTATTTACCGCAGCAATCAGTGCTTTTTTATATTTAGCTGGGAAACCTTCTGGCAAGCCAATTTCGATTGAAAAAAGCTTCTTACCGTTTTCATCTACATTTTCGTTATTTTGTGTCAGTGTCATCCCTTCGGTCGAGATCTCTCTTTGCTGACAAAATTTACGCGCATAAAAACCAGCACACAACACCATGCTTACTAAAAAATAGTCAAACGGCTCTGGATGTTCTGCATCACCACCAGCGTTTATGCTTTGGTCGCTTATAACTTCATGCTCACCAAACTTAGCACTTAATTTTTGACCGTCTAACATTGAAACCGAAATTTCCATTACTATTCCTTATTTTCCAAACAATAATTCAAAAAAGCCTGGAGGCTCATGTAATTTGTGATATTTTTTGCGTAAATTATCAATTGCTTTGAGTGGTTTTTTTGCCGCCTCAAGCCCTTGCTCGTTCGCTACTTTTTTGGCTAACTGGGCTTGAGTAAGTACCTTATCTAACCCTTGCACCGACTTTTCAGCTTCTTTATAAAACTTGGCTTGCTTACTTTGCTCTATCAATTTAATAAATTCATCAATAGCGCCATTAAATTCTGCTAACTGGGTTGCTTCAACACTTTGTTTATAAGCAAGCCCAATGTTTTTCATGGTTTTTTCTAAGTCGCTCATTTCATTTGCGGCAACTGTTTGACTAAATATTAATACCATTAACAACAAAACTGCTTTCATTAATACACCCTAAAAAATAATTGTTGCATACATGCTAAACTTACTGAGGTATTATATAGCATAACGCCTAGATGTCACCACGGAGTACTTTAGCAAGGATAAATTGAGCTTTAGAAAGTTTATAGAGAAATGTATGTCCTTGTTTAAATTATACCGCCTGCTAACATTTACCTGCCTTCTGTTGGGTAGTTATAGTGCTTATGCCCTAGAAGTCATATTTATTAATCCTGGTTTTTCCGACTCTGAAAATGCACAAAACAAAACCGGAAACTTTTGGTTTGATGTTTCTAAAATAATGCAAAATGCAGCCACTGATTTAGATGTGACATTAACGGTAGAATACGCAAATCGAAATCATATTTTAATGAAAGAGCTTATTCAGCAGGCTATAAATGATAAGCCCGATTATCTGATCCTCGTAAACGAAAAAAATGTTACCAGTAAATACCTCTCTAAAATAGACAGTAAACATGTCCCTATTTACTTTTTATTAAATCGTCCCTCACCTGCATCACTTGACATGTTACGTGAAAATGGCACTAACATAGTCGGTAGTATTACCCCAAATAATCGCGTTGCAGGTAAATCATTGATGCAGCAGCTTTATAAAAAGTTTACCAATAAAACAACAACTAGCGCACATATATTGGCGTTATTAGGCGACTATGCAACGCCTGCTTCTATTATGCGCACACAAGGGTTAATGGATTTTTTAACGCAAACACCGCAAGTCACCTTAACCGCTAAAGAGGTTGCCAATTGGTCTGAACAAGAAGGGTTTACAAAAACCTTAGCGTATATGCAGCAAGCCCCTGAAATTAACATTATTTGGTGTGCGAATGATGCCATTGCTTTTGGCGCAAAAAGGGCATTAAAACAGCTAAACATGCAATCTCAGGTTATTGTGGGCGGTATTAACTGGGAGGTTCCACCAAGTAATAAATCAGCACTTGATGTATCTATTGGAGGTCATGTGTTACTAGGTGCTTATGCCCTAGTTAATTTGTTCGACAACCATACTCAACCAAAACTTAGTCCTTTGCTTCATCGTACAGCTGATATTTTTGACCCGCTTACTGAGGAAAACACTCCCTTATACAAGGCGATAAATACTACTGGCCTTGCAGAAATAAACTTTATACAGTTTAGTAAAACACGCGCTGACTGGTATGAATTTACCATAGAAAATCTACTTTTAGCGCTTGAGCAATAGCACTGTAAAGCCCCTTTACAATGCAGTTATTTTATTTAAAACTCTGAATGTATATTGTCTATTTTATTAATGCTATCTATGCCCTATTAGATAACCAAAGCGTTTGATAGGGTGCTAACTGCATGGTTTGTAGCGCGTCATCGAGTGTTGTTTTAGAAATTAGCTCAACCCATTGCTGAGTGTTTATTAAGTTTAAATCGGCTAAGGTTAAGCTTTGTGGCTGACTGCTAATATTATAAACACAAAAAATACTTTGTTGGCGGTCTATACTTTGTCGCCAAAAACCAAATAACCCCTCGCCTAAGTGCAAAGTAAATTGTGTGGCATTAGGATGGAATGCTGCTTGCCTTTTACGCACAGCTAATAACTGTTTTATTCCCTTGAACACCTGATGATGATGGCTATATTTTTCTTCAATCGCCGCTAATAATTTTGATTCTTGCCAGCGATGACGATTAATTGCACGATTGTGCTGCGAATTTTCAAAGCGCTCATAGTCATTAGTGGTGCCAAGTAAACTGTGTATATATAGCCCTGGAATTCCTTCCATTGCAAACATAATGGCATGAGCACACAAAAAACGCTCAAGGCCATATTTATCTGCGCCGTTATGCGTCCCTTGTAAGGCATCAAACAAGGCAATATTTAGCTCATAGGGGGTATGCGTACCATCGTGACTGGTACGCATTGAAACGCGCCCACCAAACTGCATGGTCGTACTTACTAACGAAGCAACTTCACTCGGTTGTAATAAGCCTTCAATTGGTCTCAAACCAATGCCATCATGCGAGGCTATAAAATTAAAATATGCGGTACCGTTTTGCGCTGGCGGCATGCTCATCATCCAGTGCTTAAGCGCCGTACTATCACCGCTAAGTAAGGTATGCAATAACAACGGCGGCAAGGCAAAGTTATAAATTGCATGGGCTTCGTTGGCATTACCAAAGTAAGATAGGTTTTCTTGATTAGGAATATTGGTTTCGGTAATAATTACCACACTGGGCTCGGCATGCTCAATCAGCGTTCGCAGTAAACGCACCACTTCATGAGTTTGTGGCAAGTTTATACAACTGGTATTAAGTTGCTTCCATAAAAAGGCCACAGCATCCAGACGAAATAAGCGAATACCGTTATCTAAATAGTGGCGAATAATGCTAACAAACTCTTTTAAAACCTCAGGGTTTTCAAAATTAAAATCCACTTGATCATGACTAAATGTACACCACACATGCTTATCACCGCTTGCTGTGGCGACCGTATGTAATAATGGCGAAGTTCGTGGGCGCACGACTTGGCTTAAATCGTCAGTTAAACTGGCTGTTTTAAAATAGTCTTTCCCTGGGTGTGTATCGGTTAAAAAGTTTTCAAACCAAAGACTTCGGCTAGAACAATGATTAATCACTAAATCCGCCATTAACTTTACATCTTTTGCAATCGCGTTAATATCTTGCCAATCGCCCAGCGCTTCATTAACTTGCGCATAGTTCATTACCGCAAACCCTTCATCTGAGCTGTACGGATAAAAAGGTAAAATATGCAGTGCATTAAGCTGGTGATCGCACTGCTCTTTTATAAAGCGATGCAAGGTTTTTAACGGCGCCTCTAGGGGAGTTCCAACTGCTAACTCACTGTCTTCATGATTTATAATAGAATCGCCATAGGCAATTAAAATAATATCTTGTTCATCCCAGCGATTAGTGTGCGGCGTAGGATCTCGAAGTGGGTTATTACTCAATATCAAGGTGATTAATTCTTCAGCCAACTCAGCTACCGGCATAGGTAACTCAACCCCTTGATAAATAGTATGTAAATGTTGTTCGACTCGTTGAAATAACTGTTCCCTAACTATGTTCACAGGCGCCTCGTTTAAGTATACCAATTTAACTGTATTGTTCGTTATCAAGCTCAACGGCTTCTTTTAATCGATCTAGTACATCGGGCATCGCCGAAGCTACACGGTTCCAACTCGGCACAAATGGCGCTTCCATTGGGTTTTCTAAAAAGTGTTGGCCAGCATTCATAATATTTTGTGCAAACATTTCTACCGCTTTTTCTTCTTGGTGAATATCAAGTGTTAAGCCGTTCATTAACGCATCATTATGATAGGTTTCAATAAAGTCTAAACCAATGCGGTAATAAGTCGCTTTTAATGAGCGAATGGTTTCGCTGGTAAAGGTAACCCCCTGGGTCGCTAGCTTTCTAAATAACGCTTTGGTTATATCAATAGACATTTTAGAAAGGCCAGCGGTTTGGTCGTCCAGCGATAATTCTTGGTGTTTATGATCGTAGTTATCGGCAATATCAACTTGGCATAGGCGGTTATGGGAGTAATTACGGTACATCTCGCTTAATACGCCAATTTCTAATCCCCAGTCACTAGGAATACGAATATCGTTTAATACATCGCGTCTAAACGAAAATTCACCGGCTAATGGGTAACGAAACGAGTCCATATACTCAAGGTAGTCTCTGCTGCCTAATATGGTTTTAAACGAGCGTAATAACGGAGTAACCAGTAAACGCGATACTCGACCATTTATTTTTCCATTGGCAGTACGCGGGTAAAAGCCTTTACAAAATTCATAGTTAAATCGAGGATGCGCAACGGGATAAATTAATCGCGCTAATAAGCCTCGGTCATAAGTTAAAATATCGCAATCATGTAGTGCTATTGACTCAACCTCCGCGGTAGCGAGTTTATAGCCCATGCAATACCACACATTACGGCCTTTACCGAGCTCACGTGGCGCCACACCTAAAGCTTGAAGCTCTTTATCGAGCGCCTGCAAACGTGGGCCATCGTTCCACAACACTTTATGGTTTTGATCGAGCGATTTAAAAAAGTTCAATGCATAGCGATACTGGCTTTCGTCGGCTCTGTCTAAGCCTATAGTTATTTGCGATAAATACGGTACTTGTTGCAGCTCTTTGACAATGTTTTGTAAAGCAGGGCCTTCTAACTCACTAAATAATGAAGGCAATATAAGCCCCATTGGTCGCTGTTTACTAAAGCCAAGCAACTCTTTTTCTAAATCGTCTACGGGTCTATTAGCAATGTTATGTAGTGTTGTAATAATGCCATTTTGATAAAAATCAGCCATGTAAACTATACTCCTCAGAACTGGGTAAAATACTGTTAATACAAGGTAGTGCTGTAATTTCTTCAACCCACCCTAGTGGTGCCGGCAATTGAGAATAGCGCGCTTTGTTATAAGTTAATTTAACTGGCTTTTTACTCTCTGGATTGGTAATGATAATGGCGATATCAGCCTCTTCTAGCATTTGCTTATCGTTTTCACTATCCCCTAGCGCAATAATGCTCAGCGCTTTAGTAAACTGCGCGTTAAACTGCTGCACTAACCACTGCTGAGCCATGCTTTTATCGGTATTTTTTCCAATGTGAACAAAGCGCCCGCCTACTTTAACCTCGTAGCCATATACTGATATCGCATTGATAAATTCATTTAGTTGCTGCTCATCGCCATGCCAGTAGAGCGGATCTGAGTATTGACGGGTTTGTGCTTGCGTTGCTTGTAGCTGGTTTAATCCTGTCATTTTCATTACCTGCTCACTGGTCAGCTCACTAAACAAACTATATTGGTCGCCGTAGTCTTTTTTTAAGCGTTTTAAATCAGTCCATAAATTGCTAATGGGTGCAGCAAACGAGTAACACCAGTAGCCTTGGTATTCGCTGCAGCCAATTGGCCTGAGATTAAAGTAATTTTTAGGAATATAAACAGCCGAGCCATTTTCAACAATGAAAGGCTGTGTAATATTAAGCGCTTGTTGCAGTGCCACTACTTCACTAAATGTTTTGCTGGTATTAAATACCACAGGTACACCGCTGTATTGCAGCTCTTGTAATAAGGTATCTACCGCATCGGTGTTGTAATCTCTGTGATTGAGTAATGTGCCATCTAAATCGGTAAAAATGATAGGTTGTATAATACTATCGCTTGTAAGCACCATCGCAGTTACATCTCGATTACTATCGAGCTCTATAAGTGCATTTGCTTTAGCACTAAGGGTGTTGAGGTTTTCACGCGTGATGCGTTCAAAATGAGAAATAAACCACAATAACTGCTCATCAGTCATAGTGCCTGCGCCCTGCCCTTGTTTGGCAATTAACTTGTGTTCTTGCTCTTGGCGCCACGCAAACACATCATCAAAACTCGGGGCTTTGAGCATAATTGTGTAATCGATTTTATCAAAAACGGTTTTATATTCATTGGCTAAACAGCTGTTAATACAGCGACGCCATAACCCTTGTTGATCGTATGATTTTTCTAGCTCGTTAATAGGCTCAACTAAAGTAAAAGGCTGCTGTGGTTCACTGGCTACACACCACCCTTCTAAAATAACAACATCGATCGGCTGACTATTAGTTAACCATTTATTTTTTGCTACGGGTTCATCTTGTTGCTTATCAAAACGCGGCAGCGGTACATTTACTTCAGTATTTAATAAACGGCTAATGGTTTTATCCATCAGCGCAACATCATGTGTACCCGGAACGCCTCTAGTGGCGAATAAACAATGCACATCTTGCGCTAACTGTTGGCGTTTTTGAGTTGATAAATAAAAGTCATCAATAGAAAGCGCAACACAGTTTAGGTGGGTATTTTGGCTAAACCAAGTTACTAAATAATCACCAAGTGTGGTTTTTCCTGAGCCTTGGCAGCCATTAATTGCGACAAATATAGGGGCTGTTTTTTTACTGGTTAGAATGTCCTGCGCAATAGCAGAAAAATACTGCTCGCTAATATACTGATATTTCAACGGCAGTTGGTGTTTTACTAAAAAAGCATTTATATCCACACTCTTGGTCTCCATATAACAATCCCTGAGTCAACTATAGGGTATGACTAAGGAAATGCAGTTACTAGACCAATATTATTTATTGTTACTTTTTAGTAGGTTAAAAAAAAAGCGCATTTAAAATGCGCTTTTTTGGTGCAATATTTTTAACCACAGTGCAAACTTAACTCTGGTTGCTCTGTGCTTTGGGTAATACTAAGTTTAATACTATGCCTAAAATAGCACATAAGCTCACACCTTCTAGGCTGAACTCACTACTACCTATGTACATACCACCAATACCACAAATTAAAATAAGTGCCACAATACTTAAATTACGCGGTTCACTTAAGTCATCGCCCGATTTAACTAAGGTGTTTAAACCAATAACCGCAATAGAGCCAAATAATAAAATCATTATTCCGCCCATTACTGGCACCGGAATGGTTTGCAAACTAGCGCCCATTTTAGCAACAAATGCTAAGCAAATTGCGATAATGGCAGTCCACATCATTACTTTAGGGTTAAAGTTTTTAGTAAGCATTACCGCACCAGTTACCTCTGAGTAAGTGGTGTTCGGTGGGCCGCCAAATAAGGATGCGGCAGAAGTAGCTAAACCATCACCAAATAAGGTGCGATGTAGTCCTGGTTTTTTCAAATAGTCTTTTTTTGTAACTTGGCTAATTGCCATCATGTCGCCAATGTGTTCAATAGCAGGCGCAATTGCCACCGGCACCATAAATAATATGGCTTGCCATTTAAACTCTGGTAACACAAAGTTTGGCACAGCTAACCACTGTGCATTACTTACGGCTTCAAATTGCACTATACCCATAAATAACGATAGCGTGTAACCGGCAACAACACCGGCTAAAATAGGTATTAATTTAAATACCCCTTTACCCCACACGGCAAACACTAAAGTAACGAGCAATGAGAACATAGAGATAATAATAGCGCTGTCGTAGGCAATAATTTGTGTGCCACCATCGCCACTTTTACCCATCGCCATATTAACCGCCGCAGGCGCAAGCGCTAGACCAATCACCATAATGACTGGGCCTACCACAATTGGCGGCAAAATTTTATGCAAGGTTTTTGTGCCTTTAAACTTCACTAATAAACTTAATAGCATATAAGTAAAGCCCGCCGCCATTAACCCCCCCATAGTGGCGGGTATACCCCACATTTGTACTGAGGCAATAATGGGCGCAATAAACGCAAATGACGAAGCTAAAAAAATAGGCACTTGGCCTTTAGTCACAAATTGAAACAACAAAGTACCTAAACCAGCGGTAAACAAGGCTACGCTAGGATCTAGGCCAGTTAATATTGGCACTAGTACCAACGCACCAAATGCAACAAACAGCATTTGGGCACCGGTTAGAATAGTTTTTATAGAAAATGTAGAATTATTTTGCACTGCTAAACCTTAGTAAACCGTACCGAAAATTTTGTCACCTGCATCGCCAAGCCCTGGGATAATGTAACCCTTTTCATTTAAATGGCTATCAACTGAGGCAGTAAAAATCTCAATATCAGGGTGAGCGGCTAATGTTTTTTCAACGCCCTCAGGTGCAGCAACCAGTACGATTACTTTAATTTCTTTACAGCCCGCTTTTTTAAGCATATCAATGGTGGCGATCATAGAGCCACCAGTAGCCAGCATTGGGTCAATCACTAAGCTTAAACGCTCATCAATATTACCCACTAGTTTTTCAAAGTAGGGTACTGGCTCAAGAGTTTCTTCGTTACGCTCTAAACCCACTACACTCACTTTAGCCGCTGGGAGTAACGACATTACGCCGTCCATCATACCAAGGCCCGCACGTAAAATTGGCACCACGGTAATTTTTTTACCCTTAATGTGCTCAACTTTAAGTTTATTACCGTCCCAGCCTGTAATTTCGTTATCTTCTAATTCTAGGTTTTTAGTGGCTTCGTAAGTTAATAATGTGCCCACTTCTGAACACAACTCGCGAAAACTTTTCGTGCTAATTCCATGCGCGCGCATTAAACCTAACTTATGTTGAACAAGGGGATGAGAAATAACGTGAATAGCCATAGTAATAAACCTAGTGATAAAAAATTTGACGTATTTTATATTAAAACAGGCCGTTTGACTGTTAATTTTAGCCTTGATTTCATAGTTCGTGCCAAAATATTTAATTTAGCCACAACTATAAAGATTTTTTGTGTTTATGAGTTGTTACTCGCTAACCAATTATTTACCTGATCATGCATGTAGCTGTTAATCTTTTTGTGTTCTGGACTCCACCCAAGTAAAAACCGATAAAAGTCTGCCCATGCCACTGGCCATAAATGAGCCCATTGTGTAACAACATCATCAGCATTAATGTGTGGTTGATAGTCACTCAGAGCTTGCTTCAATTGGCTAAAATAATAATCAAGGTAGCTCTGTGCGTGTTTATGAAGCTCAGAATCATCCATACAGCTGGTCATAAAATACATTACATCAATCACCCCAACACCCGCACCCACATATTGAAAATCGTAACCGAGAATATGCCCTTGGCTATTAGCGGCAAAGTTAGCAAGCTTGGCATCACCATGAATTAACGTTTTATAATCACACTGCTTTAATGCGCCGCTTAACAGTGATGCAGCCTGTTTAATATCGGACTTTTCAGGTAAGTTATTAAATTCATCAGGGCGTGTACCCAAATGCCAATAGCTTCCTTGCGCCCATAAACCATCAAACTTTGTATTTAAATGAAAGGCATGAAAATGTGCCAACCACTTTAATATGGCTTTTATATTCTCGGTGGTTGCTTGGCTGTACCCCTGCTTTGAAAAATCTTTAAACACCAAGGCAAACTCATCGCCCATGTTGATTGCTTTAATGCATTCAATAGCTGCAGCTTGCTTGGGCAGCTTATGGCTAAATTGCTGATAAAACGTATATTCAACGTGATAAGAGTCACGCTTCCTAGTCAGTGCAAAGTTGCTTTGTTTAATTTTAGGGTGATTAATGTGATCGGGTACTTTAATCGCTTTAATCACACAGGCTTGCTCATCAAGTTGGCACTTCACAATTTGGCCACAGCCACTCCAAAGCGAGGTTAGGGTTTTGCCAATGGCTACACGCTCAAAATACGGGGTAAGTAATGGAAGATAAAAAGACATAGCCATATTAGGTTGCTAAATTTTAGTTAGTTTAACATTAGACGGTGTTTTAAATAAAAGGTCTTAAAACAAAGCTCTTAATAAATAAGTTCATATGGTTTTACACAAACCAGTATATAAAAAACGAATGCTAGTTTTTGAATGGATGGCCAAATTAGTCATACCACAAAAAGCAGCTTGTCATGCGTATTTTGCACAGAACTCTATACAACTTAGTCGCCTACCATTTATAGTTATAGCGTTTACATTTGTATTTATGGCTTGAAAACCAAATTTTTTTAGTACACGCATTGATGCGGGATTATTTTCCAAGACCAACGCTTTCAGCTGAGTAATATTAAATTTACTTTGAGCAATATTTATAAGCTGTGACAAACAAAAACTAGCAGCCCCCTTAGAAGTAAAAGCTTCAGCCACACGATAGCCAACAAACGCTTCATTATTTGAGACGTCCTTAATATTTGCTCGTGCAACTATAATGTTATTTTGAAGTAATACCCCACTATAACCAGTGCCTTCATTCATTTGATTAATTAATAAATCAATGTGCTCGGTAACACCTTTTATTGAATAAAACGACTTAGCTCTAGGCTCAATTAGCGTTTCAAACCATTGCTTATTTTCTAATTCAAAATCTAACAGTTGACTAGCATGATGTTTAGCCAGTTTTTCAAACACCATATGAACCTCTAATCATTTCGCCAAACAACAGACTTAAAATTGTTAATTAAATTGATGAGGATGTGTTCACTAGAACGGGGGAAGAGCATTGTCCGTTTAATGATCATGCTAAATACCGTTTGTTACCGATAAGTATTTGCTTTTACCGAAACTGACATAATAAATAGTTAAAAAAAGCAATTTGAATATATTACTACCAAAAGAATTTTTAATAATAATTCCTTTGTCAGTAATTGAGGCTACAGGAAAAGTTTGGCTTGAACACCAATCTATTTTCGCTTGAATAGTTTTAGTTGAATCAGGGATGTTTACTGTTTGCGTAACTCCTCTTTTTATAGTGGCAACTTCTACGTCATCCGCAAACAACTTATAGTCTCTTGCCATATCTACAAATTGTTTTGGTCTAAAAACTTGAATATTCATCTAAACTCCATTTAGGTATTTAACACCCCATTAGAGGCAATAAAATAATTGGCAAAATTAGCGACGCAGGAACAAAAGCCAACTGTTTTATCCTGCTTAATGTGTTTGTTGTCTAAATAAAGCTATTAGCAAGTAACCCTACGCCAAGCCCTAAACCAAATACAGATAAGTTGCGTAATATATATACTTTTTTAGAGATATCATAAATAGTTTTACCTTTTGTTAATGACTCAACTATATAGTCTTGAGCAATTAAAGAGTTAAGAATTGAAAAACAAAAACAACCTAAAGGAATATAAACCTTGGAGCCAAAGGTAAGTACTTTTAATTGAATAAGTATAACAATAGCACCTATTATTGCTGATGATAGCCATGCATACTGTTTTAACAACTCAAAATGTAGCTCTGTTGTAATAGTTTCATTTTGGATTTTATTTTTTTCTACACTTCGAGATTTCTCTGTACTATCTTCATTATTTTTGACTTGAACTGATTTTTCCATAATTAGAATAAAACTCCATATTTTGATAAAAACCTAAAGCCCGCATAAAGGGCTGATAATTGTTGGCTAAAGTGTATGTAGCGAAGCTGAGTCAGCTGTTAGCAGCCCGCGCTTAAAGCGCCTGTTATGTGCAGTTATTGACTGTTGCTAAACCTAAATCTATATTTGCAACAATATAGCCATACTCTTTCTTAGTTAACTTTTTAGCCTGATATCGTTGCTTAGCTAATTCGTGACTCCAAGCCTTTTCACATGGAGCTAAGGGAATAGCTGTATCAATCATTAAAAGGTGTTCTTCCTGGATCACACCGCCTTTTTTAACAATGCTTTTAGCGCAAAGGCTTAAAGTATATTCAACAGCAAATTTATCAACACTTGGCATACCTATAAATTCTACATCACAACCAAGTTTCTCATTACCTTTAGCATCAATATAATAAAGTTGGCCTGACCTAGTACAACCAGTTATAAATAAGATGATAACGAGTAATAAAATATGTCTGCTATTCACTTTGCCTCCTTGTACACACAAACCCACATATAGGGCACAAAAACGTAACAGCAATTTGGTTAAATTATGCAGAGCACCAAACTCAATCCCCGTGTAGTTTTGATATCCTAGCAAGTTTGCGAGCACCTTGATGTACTTGTTATTTGCCAGACCTTGAATAGATTGATAGCAAAGGAAACTTACTTTCTCCAAAGTTGATAGTTAACGATAGTGTCTCATCTGCTTTGAATGATTGTAAAAACTCCAATGGTGCAATTCGTTGCCCATCTGCAACGATAGCCATTAGGTGTTTACTAGTTAGACTTCGTCGACCTGATGCCATATTAGTCAAAGTTACTACCGCCCAACGCTCACCAGAATCGTTACTCATTAATACAAAATTATTTACACTAAAATCACTCTGCTCTGGCTGAATGTTTGATTCGTTTGGAAAGGCCAAATCAAAACTATTAGGTACAACTCTATCAATGGAAAGTACCTCTTCACCCGAATGGGCACAAAATGTACAAACCAGCAATATCCAAGACATCATTCTCAACATAAGTTCTCTCCTAATGGCATAGACATAATGACTCCCACACGGTGTTAGCCTCCGCTTTTCGTGGGTTAGCTTAATTCAAAGCCAGAGCCATAATTAGTTTGTCAATTAACTAAACAGCAGAGGCTAACATGAACAAACATAGCATACTTTTTATTGGTCTTGATACACATAAAGAATCAATGAAGTCGCCTATATTGAAGAACATAGAGGGGCTCAACCTGTTCACCTTGGTCGATTCTCTTCTTCCAAAGTGGCCGTTCAAAAGCTTGTTCGTCAGTTTGAATCTAAATACTCTGATGCAACGCTTCACTTTGTTTATGAAGCCGGCCCTTGTGGTTATTGGATTTATCGATTGATTACCAGCCTCGGCCATTGCTGTTATGTGGTTGCCCCGTCTCTTATTCCTAAAAAACTAGGCGAGAAGATTAAAACCGATAAACGTGATGCCCTTAAGCTCGCTAAATTACTTAAATCTGAAGATTTAACACCTATTTATGTTCCCGAGCCTGAAGATGAAGCTGTACGTGATTTATCTCGCGCACGCGAAGTAGCCATGAAAGATTTAAAAGATGCTAAATATCAATTAAAAGCACTGCTGCTTCGTAATAATATTAATTACAAAGGCACTGCAAATTGGTCACAAAAACATTTACGTTGGCTCACTGAGCTTGTGCTTCCACACCCAGCACAGCACATCGTTTTACAAGAGTTTTTACAAACAATTACCGAGCGAGTAAGCCGACTTGAACGATGAGATAATGAACTTACACATCACGTCCATCAATGGCGTTATTATCTCGTTGTTAAAGCAATACAAGCTATGCGTGGTGTTCGTTTGTTGGTCGCCACCGGCGTTGTGGCTGAGCTCGGCGATTTATCGCGATTCGACCATCCCCGCAAATTAATGAGTTACCTCGGTCTTGTACCTAGTGAACACTCGAGTGGTGGCAAACGCCATATTGGCGCCATCACAAAATGCGGAAATGGCCGAGCAAGACGCCTTCTTGTGGAAGGTGCACATACTTATCGCTATGCAGCAAATATATCCACAGATATGCAAAAACGACAAGAAGGTTTACCAAAGGACATTATTGATATTGCGTGGAAAGCACAGCTTAGGCTCTGCAAGCGATATAAAAAAATGATAGCCAAAGGGAAACACTACAATCTGGTTGTTACCGCCATTGCCCGAGAAATGATTGCGTACATATGGGCTATTGCAAAAGAAGTGGTGCTTACGCCAGTGAATGCAAAACTTAGATTGGCAAGAGTACCCGCATGATAAACGAATTAGAGTTAATGCATGGGATCAAGCATCGGGTGTGGCACAACCACCGACGGCGTTAGGATGGCAATGCAGCTAACGCTGCATTGAACCACGAACATAGACTGAAGACAGGTGCCATCGGTGACCGCCACAGGACGCACTAAGTAAGGTCTGCTCTGTTACTAGAAATAGTAAAAACCAACGAATATCAGCAAGATAACCGACGACATTACTTGCTTCATCCTATGTATTAACTCGCTCTAATTCGAGCTAAAGTAATTATGGCTTAAAAAGTTAGGCAAGGATCAGTGTGCTTAACTTGACAGTGGGAGTCATACCAACGCCCATTTAAGGGGCTGATAATAGTTTGCTAAAATTGTGTAGCGAAGCGGAACCGAGCAAACTGTTAGCAGCATAGTCCTGCTTTAAATTCTTGTTATATTACGGACTCACTTTTTTGCTAAAATAAAAACCGAATCATTAGGCTCAAACTCTTCATATTCAATTTCTTCAAGTATTGTAAATCTATCTCTGATTAATGACAGTAAGCGATCTTTATTGTGATATATTGCTTTCATGTCCCCGTCTTCGAAAACCGTATCTCCAATCCAAAAAGAATGAGCAATAACCCCATTTTCATTAAGCAATTCAAATTGATTTTTAGAGATTTTTCAATTAAATCTAATTCAAAATGTTGATAAACTTTACATGAATAAATACCATCATATTTTTTATCTGATTTTAAACTAACAGCATCTAAAATTATAAACTCTCCCTCGGAAAACCGAGCTTTGGCTTTTTCAATAAACTCTTTTGAATAATCACTTCCTGTGACTCGATACGTATTTGATAACCACTCAAAGTCATTCCCTGGACCCATACCAACCTCAAGAAGACTAGAACCTTCTTTCAAATGATTTAACAGTTCGTTTTGAAATTTAGAATTATCATAGCCATCACACATTCTAATATAATCTTCAACACCATCTTTCGTCTCATATGTTTTCATTTGGGATACTCATAAAGGTCTATTTTGAACTCAATAATTCATATAAACATTGAGTAATATAACGCCTTGCTCACCGGAAAATTGGGAGCGTAGCGAGTAATTTTTCCGAGTGCAGCAAATTGTTAGGCAATATCCCGACTTACATTTTATATTTGAGCAGAATACGTAATACATATTTATGAACAAGTAGCCTCAAGAGATAGCCTTGACTTCTCTGAAATTAAGTATTGTATAGTGCCATGCACAGAGATAACCCTAGGAAATTTCTTGCAATCCGTCCAAAGATAATTATCAGCAGACCAAATCCACTCCGTGAACGGTGATACGACACAACTGTTAACATTCTTAGCCCATGAGAAATCATAATTATTGCCGACTTTGTTTTCCAATACAAAATCTTTAAGAGAGTCGGCTTGCCCAAGCTTTTCTTTTAAATCCTTTGTTCGTTTCTCGATTGTCTTGGGATTCCCGATATCAAAATTCAACGGCCTTTCTGAGGCCTTACACTCAAACAAATATAGGTTATCTTGAATTCTAACAGCTACATCTATTTCACGCTTACTTTCTCCGGATACAATAACAAATGATTTTTTTATTACATCAAAATCATTTTCTTCTAAAACATCAGATAAAGTGGCTTCAAACTCATGGCCCTTAATTGATTTAGGGTCGTAATGCCGGAGACCATAAAACATATTTTGAAATAGAAAGTGCCAAGATGATGAGTCACACAAATACCCCTCATCTAGAGCAATCAATACGTACTGCGGGCCTCTCGACCAAATACCTATATCCCTTTGCTTTTCCTCACTTAAGATGACGTGGTCAAAAATGGAATCTATTTGATATTCCAGTTCAGACTCTTTAATGTAATAATTATTTTTCAGGCTATCATAATATTTTAAAATTTCATCTTTTATCTCTTCTAAAGAATGATTTACTGTGCAATACCCCTATTAAATTTAGAATGATAACTAAGCCCTATAGACTTATTAATAGCTTTTCTTCTAGGATCATTTGACATGATATAATTTGAAAGAAAGCCAGCAAATTGAAGAAGCTCAAGAAGCCCGAAACCAAATTTTTTCATGAACTTTTTCGATAAGTATGAATGTGAATTATAGAAGTCATTAGAATTAATAAACCAGGGTATATAGTTTGGGGAAAACTCATCTGGCAGGTCAGTAAGGCCCAAAATTTTGGCGGTGTAATGTGACGCATTAATATATGGAATCAAAATAATTTCATGCGCGCGACTTACATCCTTTAAATTTGAAGCTGTATAAGTCCCAACATTACTAGCAATACCTAACTGAATATTATCTTCTTCGTTTCTTCTGTCGAAATCTAAAATTAAAGACTCCTGCTCTATTGTCCTTTCCTCTGTTACATCACCCAAATCAGAAATCGACAGTGCAATACCTTTTCCTAGAGATCGCATCTTAGCTGAAACATACCAATACTGGTAAGAAATTCCTTCTATATAATAAACATCAAGAACATCATCAACTTTAAAGTCAGTTAAAACCCACTGAGGACTTCTCTTCAATTCTTTTTCATAAAAAGAAACAATTTTTCTTTCAAAATTCTTGGTGTAAGATTTCTTTAGGAGCCCCCCTTAAATCAAGCCAAAATCAGCATTAGAAGACAAGGAGAAATCATTGTTACACGATAGTTTTCCATATTTTTTAATCGCTTGCTCTGCTTGTTGCCTAACATTTACAGTTACAGATTCACTTGTATTTGCACCCAAATCTTCAGCCAAGCATGGAGCTATTCGCCTGTAAAGATGAAGCCAGAAGAATACGGAATGCCTCTTTATTACTCGCCCCATTTCTTCTTCTAGTACACACAAAATATTTTGCAGCACTTCATACTGTTGATAATGATCCTTGCCAATAATTAGGTATTTGTATTTACAGATCGCATCACGCCTAAAAGATTGAGAATCTAAAACGTATTTTTGGTATATCTCATCTCTGTAGATGTCATGGATCTCTGAAAATACCAATTGGTAATACTCGGGAAGAGCTAACACTTTAGTGGCTTTGCCTGCATTAGAGCTTCTTGATCCACTTTTTATTTTATTAACACGTTTTTTTCGATTTAAAGATCTTCTATTTTTTTTCACTTATAGACACTCTAATAAGTTCATGCAGGAACGCCTAACGCCCGCATAAGGGGCTAAATAATAGTTGGCTATAATTTAGCGAGGAACGAGCGACAAGCCAACTATTATGTGTCCCATTACTTAATGCGCTTGTTATATAGCATTGTACTCATGATTAAGTAACCCTAACTTTAAATCGTTGCACCAATTGCCACCTAATTTAAAGTTATCTCGAATTGTACCTTCATGAGTAAAGCCCAAAGCTTTTAGTAAATTAAATGACGGGGAATTACCTTCAGTGACAGTTGCGATCACTTTATGGAAGTTACATTGATTAAATGCATATTCAATAACGGCTTTAGTTGACTCTTTGCCATACCCTTTGCCTTGAAATTTTGGACTTAGCAAGAAACCAAGTTCAGCCTGTTGATATGGTTCCCACTCAGGAAAAAAACCAGTTACGCCAATTTTATTCCCAGTTGCGTGTTCAATGATTGTCAAAGTTAACCATTGATTTGAAGTCTTTTTCCATTCACCTAAGCGAGAATTAAAGCGTTCACTTATTTCAGATTCGGTAAATGGATCGCTGACATATTTGAGTACACCGCTTGATTGATGAAGTTCCTCAAAAAATTCCCAGTCATCTTTACTAATTGGTTTTAAAGTCAACCTTTGGGTTTCAATTTGCACTGACTTTCCTTTGCTATATAACAATTTTATAGTGCGCTCATCGCGCATATTTCTGCCAACGATACGCTCATGTATTTTATAAATCATTTTTACCAAATAACTTAACACATTGCTATATATAATTTTTTATTAGCACTCAAACTCTCAATAAAAGAGAAAATGCGCTCGCCGCTCATTTTCTTGAATATGTGTGCATCACAACTATACTGTATATAAAAACAGCACTATTATTGGTAATAGTATGAAAACACGTTCCCCATTTTTAAATTACATAGCTGAATATATGCTAGTTCGTCAATATTCATTACGCACCGTAGATACCTACCTAAGATGGATTGCATCTTATATCCATTTTCATAATAAACGCCATCCCGCCTCAATGGGGGACAATGAAGTCGAACGCTACTTAGAACATTTAGTGTTAAAGCAAAACGTTGCACCACGTACGCAAGCCACCGCACTCAATTCATTGTCATTTTTATACAAGCACATAATAAAAAAAGAACTCTCATTAAATTTAAATTTTGCCCATAGTAAAAAACAAGCAAAGCTCCCTGTAGTGATGACCCAAGAGGAAGTTAAAATGTTGATGGCTCATTTAAATAAGCGCTATTATTTAATTGCAGCCCTCATGTATGGAAGTGGCTTAAGAGTAATGGAAGCGGTGCAATTAAGAGTGAAAGATATTGATTTTGATTATAAATGCATTCAAGTATGGAATGGAAAAGGTAATAAACACCGCATTGTTACGCTGGCCACAGAGCTAATACCTATGCTAAGAAATCAAATTTTGAACGTTGATGACTATTTAAAACTGGATTTAAATAATACGGAATATGCTGGTGTATGGATGCCATATGCTTTAACAAAAAAATATCCAAGTGCCGCAAAATCGCTTGCGTGGCAGTATTTATTTCCTTCTCATATATTAAGTTCAGATCCTCAAAGTGGTGAAATAAGACGACATCATTTTCATCACTCTTGTATTAGAAAAGAGGTTAAAAGAGCCGTCCAAAAATCAGGATTAACAAAAATAATAACACCTCATACATTAAGACACTCTTTTGCTACTCATCTACTGCAAAATGGCGCCGATATAAGAACTGTTCAAGCTCAGCTTGGCCATTCTGATGTTAAAACCACACAAATATATACCCATGTACTGCAACAAGGTGCCAACGGGGTTGTTAGCCCTTTTTCAAGATTATAAGCGTCTCTTTTTAATCCTCTACGCATACATATTCGCTTTAAGACCAATACTGCTATCTATTTCTACTTTGAAAAACATAAAAAAGCCCCGCTTAATATTACTCAAGCAGGACTCCACACTAATTTTGTATCAATAAAAGCGCCTAAACTGCAGGCGCTTTGCATTATTGAATTTTATTGGTTAACCACGCTTTTAAGCGGATTAACTGGCTGTGCGTTGTCGTCTAGAATGTTCATATCGAAGTCGAACTCATCAACACGAATCGCTTTTTCACGCTTTTTGTTGTAATCACTTAACTGAACAAATTCAGCGTCGTTAATTACTTTTGCAGCAAGTGCATTTTCAAGCGTGATTGAAAAACGCGTACCCGGCTTAAAGGTTTTAGCACGTAGCGCTTTTTTCACTTTAGCTAATAGCTCAAGTGACGCCATTTTAGCTTTGTAAGCTTGCTCATTGATGTGATGACCATCACCTTCAATTGGCTTAACTAAATGTGTGATTTGCGCTTTAAATGCCGTATCAAGCTGAGCTTGTTTTGCTAATTCACGAATTAAATCATCGCTAATTTTTGGCATTTTAGTTGAGTAGTTCATAGTAATGAAACGAATGAACTTACGAGTACCACTTGCAGGGAAGTTATCTAAGAACTTGTGCAATGCTTCTTCTGCACTTTGTAGTGCAAAACGAGTCGCATAATGGAAGTAAGGAGCCGCTTGCTCACGCTCGCTGCTTGCTACTTTTTGCTCGTAATACTTAATAGATGCCATAGCTGCATACAAGAAGCTCATTACATCGCCTAAACGTGCTGAAAGCATTTCAGCCTGCTTTAATTTACCGCCAAGTACTAGTAACGAGAAGTCAGCATATACAGCTAATTTAGCTGATAGTTTATGTACTGCTTTTTCGTAGTCACGTACTTCTGGTAATGCAGAGCTTGCGCCAGCAGTAAATGGTAGTACACCTAAACGGAATGCACGTAAGCTATTTGCTGTGCTGTAACCAACCGTTTTACGTAAAATACCGTTAAATTCTGCATCTGCGTTTTTGTCATCGCTGTGGATAGACTCAACCATAGATTGTAAGTATGGGTGACAACGCATAACACCTTGGCCAAAGATCATCAGGTTGCGAGTAAGAATGTTCGCGCCCTCTACCGTAATGGCAATTGGCTGCGCCACATAACCGCTAGCAAGTGTATTTTGAGGACCGTTCTGAATTGCTTTACCCGCTTGAATATCCATTGCTGAGTCAAGCACATCACGGCCAAGCTCTGTCATATGGTATTTAGCGATTGCAGTTACTACCGATGGTTTTAAGCCCATGCCTAAACCTTCAGTTGTCAGTACTCGCATTGCTTCTTGTAGGTATGTTTTACCTGCAATGTCAGCTAGCTTTTCTTGAATACCTTCAAATTGGCCAATTGATAAACCAAACTGTTCACGCACGGCTGCATATTCAGAAGCTGACTTTAACGCCACTTGCGCTGTACTTACACCTAACGCTGGTAATGAAATACCACGACCTGCGCCTAAACAGCTAACTAGCATTTGCCAACCGCGACCGATGTTTTTCTGACCACCGATAACAAAGTCCATTGGTACAAATACTTTGTTACCACGCGTAGTACCGTTGTAAAAACGAATACCCATAGGATCATGACGATTACCAAGCTCTACGCCTGGGTGCTCTTTTGGAATAAGGGCACAAGTAATACCTAGGTTTTCTTTACCACCTAATAAACCATCAGGGTCAACTACTTTAAACGCTAAACCAAGTACAGTAGCAATTGGCGCGAGTGTAATGTAGCGTTTGTCCCATGTGATTTCTAGACCAAGTACTTCTTCGCCGTTGTACATGCCTTTTGTTACAGTACCTACATCAGGAATACCGCCTGCATCAGAACCTGCTTCTGGGCTGGTTAATGCAAAACATGGAATGTCTGTACCATTTGCTAAACGTGGTAAGTAATGTGCCTGTTGCTCCTCTGTACCGAAGTGAAGTAGTAACTCACCTGGGCCTAACGAGTTTGGTACCATTACAGTTACCGCAACCGCTGAACTCTTAGTCGCAATAGTACCTACAATTGTTGAGTTAGCGTATGGACTGAACTCTAAACCGCCAAACGATTTAGGGATGATCAGCGAGAAGAAACGCTCTTTTTTCAAAAACTCTAAAATGTCGTTTGGTAAATGAATACCATTTTGAATGACTGAATCATCAATCATGCTTAGTAATTCTTGTACTGGGCCGTCTAGAAACGCTTGTTCGTCTGCGGTTAGTTTTGCCGCAGGTACATCGCGTAGCGCGCTAAAATCTGGTTTACCTTGATAGATAGACCCTTCTAGCCATACATCGCCAGCGTCTAGCGCTTCTTGCTCAGTAACTGAAATACTTGGTAATACTTTTTTTAATTTTGTACGTAAACTCATAACGAACTCATCCGACCAGATAAATAATACCTACATTACGTCATAAAAATCGCTTTAGATCAATTACTCTATTCAAATAATTAACAGTTTTTGCAATTTATTTTCTTTACCTGAACGTAAACTGTTGAAATAAAAAGGCTTACAACTGTACGCTGAATTGTTATTTTTTTTGTCAAAAATTTAATAATTCAGCCTCACAACGCCGTAAATACGGATTTGGTAAGAAAGTAGAAACAAAAAAGCGCAACCTAAAATTAGGCTGCGCTTTTTAAATATGGGAATCTGAGTAAACCTAGCTTATTTTAACCACTTGTTTACCTGTAAAACCACCTGCTAACTGGTTGTTTAAGGCGCTAGATACTGCCTGCGCGTTAAAATCAACAGCTAGAATTTCAGGGTGTTTTATATCGCCATTAGAGACTGTTTCAAGCAATAAATTCCCCATAAAACTCATCCGCTGCTGCGCACATAAGCTGTTGGCTAACCACGCACCACCTAATGACACAATACTAATATTTGGCGCACGCCTAAACATTAACTGCTGTTCAAAATTAGGCAGTGGATTTAAACAAGCAATACGACCGCAAAAACGCATTAGCTCAATATTTTGAATGGTCGATTCCCCGCCCATAATATCAATAACGGCATCAAATCCTTGCGGCCCTAACTCTCGGCGAATTTTGTCACATAAGGTTTTGTCGTTGTAATCAAAGACGACATCTGCGCCTAGCTGCTTAACCAATTTGTGGTTACGCTTAGAAGCAGTTGTAAACACATCGGCACCACGTTGCTTAGCAAACTGAATAGCAAATTGCCCTACTGCACCTGCGCCCCCTTCAACAAAGAGGGTGTCGCCTTCACTTACAGCTAATTTATCTAAGCTGATAAGCGCTGCCATTCCGGCACAGGGTAATGTAGCAGCCTTGTCACTGGCTAATTGCTTGGGAATGATAGACACCGCATAATTAGGCACTTTTGCGTATTCGCTCAATACCCCTTGCTCACCAATACTGGCGTGCCACATAACACGCTCACCCACGCCAGGAAACACGCCTTTACCCGCTTTAACCACTACACCCACTGCATCTAAGCCTAAAACATGCGGATACTGCCATAAACAAAAGCCAGATTTAGCAAATTGCGCATCCACCGGATTTAAACCAACATACTCCACTTTTACTAACAGCTCATTACCTGTGCATTGAGGCACAGGTAATTGCATATCAACTAAGCTAATATCCTCATTAGGCTCCATTAAGGCAATAGCCTGCATAGATGAAGGAATAGTATTTGGGTTTGTAACTACAGTATTAGGCATCAAAAACTCTACTAGTTAGTACTACTTAACGCGTAACTCCATCGTCCATTAAATGACTGGTAAGCATTTACCTTAGCCAGTAACGATGAAATAGTTGAATCAACGGCATTTTCTTGTGCTATTAAAACATCCTGACGTGCATCTAACAACTCTAAGTAAGGAATTTGCCCTTCTTCATACATTGCTTGTGCTTGTAAAAATGCATTATTAGCAAACTGATACCGCTGCTCAGCAAAACGCGATTGCTGTGCTTGATTGACCAAGTATTGCAATGAAAGTTCACTCTCGTTAATGGCTTTTAAAACCACTTGTTGATAGTCAGTATAAGCAGCTTGACTTAAAAATTGCTGCGCATCACGCTGAGCCAGCAACGCAGGATAACTTAATAAAGACCATTGTACCTGCGGTGCAACTTGCCACTGCTGCTGGGTGTCGCTAAAACCATTACTACCCAAACTTAGCACGCCTGCAAAACCACTTAAGCTGATATCTGGCAATAAGGCTTTACTTGCTGCCACACTTAAACTATTTGCTTGGCTAAAGTCATATAATGCTCGGCTAATATCGGGTCTTAGTGCAATCGCTTGATTAGGCTTTGCTAATGACACTTGAAATGCCTTACTCAATATAGCGCGTTCATCATCAATACTCAGTGATTGCGTTGGTTGTGCACTTAATACCGCAAGCGTAGATAAATCACGAAACTTAGCATATTCAATCGCCGGAATGAGTGCTTGTTGCTGCCTAAGTTGCGCCATGGTGCGGTTTAAATCAAGCTCATTTGCCACACCTTCATCTACTTGCGCTTGCAGCACTTGAATACTTTGTTCGAGCGCTTCAATTTGCATTTCAATAATTTGTTGCTTTTGCAGGTTACCCTGATAGCTAGCAAATCCTTTAACCACAGATGACACAACTTCAATTTGTAATAGCCTAACTTGCTCGGCTTGGCTCATTGCTTGTGAATTTGCAGCATCAACGAGTGCAGTGATTCGGCCAAATAAGTCGAGCTGCCAATCAAGTGCTACATTCGCACTTGATTGTCGGCTATTGGTATCGCCTAATCCACTTCGCTTGGCTCCAACCGCAACACCGCCTTGCGGTAAGTATTGTGCTTGTTGTTCGCCAATACGTGCCAACGCACTTTTAAGCACCAGCTGACTCGTTTGTAAGTCGTAGTTATTAGCCAAAGCATTACTAACAAGCTGGTTTAATTGCGCTGAGCCTAGCTTGTGCCACCAATTTTGCTCATCTTCACCAACATACTGATCAGCCGATATTGCTTGGGCAACAAACTTGTTTACTTGTTGTTGCTCAACTGCTGTATCTATTTTGCTCGCACAGCCAGATAACACTGCAATTGCTAACACAGAGCCTAAAAATGCCGGCATCTTAAATTGATTTAAATGTAATTTAGTCATTTAAAGACTCCTCAGCGCGCTGCTTTTTTACCACCAGCATATAAAACACTGGTGTAAATAATAGCCCAAATACAGTCACACCAATCATACCTGAGAATACTGCGTTACCCATTGCATGACGCATTTCAGCACCGGCACCGGTTGCCAACACTAACGGTATAACACCCGCTGTAAAGGCAATTGAGGTCATTAAAATAGGACGTAAACGCATGCGACACGCCGCCAACATAGCCTCAAGGTGCGATAATCCGGTATCGTGTTTATCTTTGGCAAATTCCACCATTAAAATGGCGTTTTTAGAGGCCAATGCCACCAGTACAATTAACGCTATTTGAGTAAATATATTGTTGTCTGAACCTACCAACCACACCCCTAATAACGCAGAGAATATAGTCATAGGTACAATTAAAATAATGGCCAGTGGTAAACGTAGGCTTTCATACTGTGCTGCCAATACCATAAACACAAGCAATACCACCAGTGGGAACACGTACACCATGGTATTACCGGCAAGTACTTGCTGATACGTTACCTCAGTCCACTCATATTCAATACCTGTAGGTAGCGTTTTCGCCAATACATTTTCAATCGCTGTTTGCGCTTGGTCTGAGCTATAACCTGGTGCTGGGCTGCCGTTAAGTTCAGCACTTGGGTAGCCGTTGTAGTGCATAACACGATCTGGGCCTATAGTTGGCGTTACCGTAAGCACTGAGCCTAGTGGCACCATGTTACCTTCACGATTACGTACTTTTAGGTTTAGTATTTGCTCTGGGTCTACTCTAAATTCGGCATCTGCTTGGGCATTAACTTGGTAAGTACGACCAAACATATTAAAGTCGTTTACATACACTGAGCCTAAATAAATCTGCAATGAGTTAAATACTTCATCAAGCGCAATACCTTGGATAAGTGCTTGCTCGCGGTCAATATCAATATCCATTTGCGGCACTTGAATTCTAAAGCTTGAATACAGCCCCATTAACGCCGGATCTTTTTGCGCCGCGGCAATCACTGATTGCAAGCTATTAAATAATGCTTCAAAGCCTTTGTTTGCTCTATCCTCAATTTGCAGTTTAAAACCACCGGTGGTGCCTAAGCCTTGAATGGGCGGTGGCGGAAATACAGCCACAAACGCTTCATCAATAGCTGCAAAACGTTGGTTTAACTGCGCCGCAATGGCAGATGCAGACATACTCGGATCGGTACGCTCTGCAAAGGGAGCCAGTGGTGTAAATACAATGCCGCTGTTAGGGCTATTAGTAAACCCATTTACAGATAGGCCAGGAAACGCCACGGTGTTTGCAACCCCAGGAACCTCGAGCGCTATTTGCTGCATTTGTTTTACTACCGCTTCGGTTCTGTCTAAGCTTGCTGCATCTGGTAGCTGCGCAATGGCAACTAAGTATTGCTTATCTTGCTGTGGAATAAAGCCACCAGGTACCGCGTCAAACAACTTAATCGTGCCGCCAACTAAAGCAACATAGGCAACCATTACCACCACGCTCATACGAATAAGCTTTTGTACTAGCTTTTCATACCCTGTTGCACCACGGTTAAACAGTCGGTTAAATGGCTTGAATAACCAGCGACCAAATAACTTATCTAACAAGCGGGTAAACGCATCAGGCTTTGCGTCGTGCGATTTTAACAATAAGGCTGCTAGCGCCGGTGACAATGTCAGTGAGTTAAACGCAGAAATAACCGTTGAAATAGTAATGGTTAAAGCAAATTGCTTATAAAACTGCCCAGAAAGCCCAGTAATAAAAGCCGTTGGAATAAATACCGCACACAAAACTAATGCAATCGCAATAATTGGGCCGGTTACCTCTGTCATTGCAACACGTGTTGCTTCAAGCGGCGATAAGCCGTTTTCTATATTTCGTTCTACATTTTCGACCACTACAATCGCATCATCAACCACTATACCTATAGCCAGTACTAAACCAAATAGCGATAAGGTATTAATAGAAACACCAAGCCACTGCATTACAGCAAAAGTACCAATAAGTGAAACTGGCACAGCTATAAGCGGAATAATTGACGCGCGCCACGTTTGTAAAAATACAATAACGACAATAACAACCAATGCGATTGCTTCAAGCAATGTGGCTATTACCGCATCAATAGAGCCGCGAACGAATACAGTTGGATCATAAACAATGTCGTATTCAACACCTTCAGGAAAATCTTTCGATAAACGTGCCATGGTTTCACGCACCTGATCTGAAAGCTCAATGGCATTTGAACCCGGGCGTTGAAATATTGGCATTGCCAATGCGGGTTGATTATCAAGTTCAGCACGCAGTGAGTATGAGTCTTGACCTAAGTCAACACGCGCCACATCTGACAAACGCGTAAGTTGCCCTTGATCACCTACTTTAATAATGACCTGCTTAAATTCTTCAATGCTATTTAGGCGGCCTTTCACGTTTAATAAAATTTGAAATTGGCTATCGTTAGAGATTGGTTGCGCACCTAAGCTACCCGCTGCAACTTGCTGATTTTGCGAGCGCAAAGCAGCCACAACATCGGTTGCTGTAAGCTCACGTGCTGCTAATGCATCTGGATTTAACCACACACGCATAGCATATTTACCACCACCAAATAACTGAATATCACCCACGCCAGGTAAACGTGCTATTTCATCTTTAATGTTTAAATCGGCATAATTTGATAAATACGCCGTATCATGGCTATTTTGGGGTGAATATAAATGCACCACCATGGTTAAATCGGGTGATGACTTTTCAGCAACTACCCCTAAACGCTGCACCTCTTGTGGCAGGCGCGGTAATGCACTATTTACTCGGTTTTGCACTTGTACTTGAGCACGGTCTAAGTCCGTACCCAAGGCAAATGTTACCGTTAAGGTCATGCGCCCATCACTGGTTGCTTGTGAAAACATGTATAGCATGTTTTCAGTGCCGTTTATTTCTTGTTCTAGCGGCGTTGCTACTGTTTGTGCAATAACCGTTGGGTTTGCGCCCGGGTAGCTGGCTGTTACTACCACTGTAGGTGGTACAACTTCTGGGTATTCACTGACTGGCAGCTGAAATAAAGAAATGCCACCAGCAATCAAGATAATCAGCGACAGCATGGCCGCAAAAATCGGTCGCTGGATAAAAAAGTGTGAAAATTTCATTTAATAACCTTATTGCTTAGCAACTAAATCGGCAGGGTTAGCAGTGAGTGTAAATGCCACACCTTGGGTATTAATTGTCACTTTATTAGGTGATATTGGCATGCCAGGCCCTACGCGAGCAGGGCCATTTACGGCAATCACATCACCCTGTTCAAGGCCAGAGGTAATGGCACGTAATGCGCCATAGCGCTCACCTACAGTAACCAATTTATATTGCAGTACATTATTTTCGCCTACAGTTAACACAAAGCGGTTTTTTAAGTCAGTACCAATGGCTCTATCTGGAATAATGACGGTTTCGCGTATTGCATTGGCAGCCAATTTAATCCGTGCAAAAGAGCCTGAACGTAACTCGTTACTACGATCTTCAAATACAGCTCGAACACGTAATGTGCCAGTAGATGCATTAATTTGATTGTCTATAAAGTTAATGTGACCATTGTAATTAAAATCACTCTGCCCTACTTTTTGCATAACAACAGGTTGTTTAGTCGCTGCAGTGACTTCATCAAATGCATTGTTCCAAGTACGTTCATCGACATCAAAGTAAGCATACATTTTGTCATTAGAAACAATTGAAGTGAGCACACTTTGCCCGGCAAGTACGTTGTTACCTTTTGTGATGTTTGCGCGAGAGATAATTCCATCAATTGGTGAAACCACAGAGGTAAACTCTAAATCAAGCTCAGCGGCTTTAAGCTGCGCTTTTAGTGCGGCAAGTTGTGCTTCACGCTGACGTAACGTTGAGGTACGTGCTTGCGCTTGCTCAGTAGAAATTGCTTTACGCTCAGTTAGACGCACTGCACGTGATGCTTCGCTTTTTGCTTGTTCAAGAGCCGCTTGTGCACTTTTAACCTGAGCTTGTAAACTAGCTACCGTGGCTCTAAATGAACGATCATCAAGGCGAAATAACACATCTCCTTGTTTTACAGCATCCCCTTCTTTAAATTCAATTTGCTCAATAATGCCTGATACGCGCGGCATTAATGCCACTTTTTGCGGTGACTCTAAGCGCGTTGTATAGGTATGCCAACTTTGCACAGGCTTAACCAGGACTTGGGCTACATCAATAGCTTGGTATTGTTGTGCGGGTGCTGACTGTGCTGTACTTTCCTCAGCACAACCAGTTAGAGTAATTAATGCAACAGATAAGGCTGTAGCAACTAAGTGTTTGTTCATAACGACGCTCCTGTTAATTAGGTGATACATAATACGGAACATGCTTGTTGACAAAAACAATAGATTTTTAAATTCATTAGTGCCAAAATGGCATCAAAGTGACACTATGGTGCAATAATGGATACAACGAGCCGACTCTTAATGCTGCTTGAAGTGGTTGAGCAGGGATCATTTGCTAAAGCTGCTGAAATACGCAACATTGATCGTTCCGTGATCTCTAAACAAATTAGTCGTTTAGAAGATGAGCTAGGGGTGAGGCTATTAAATCGAACCACTCGTTCGTTTTCACTCACCGCAGCAGGTGCTGAAATGATAAAAAAAGCGGACGAGCTGCGAACCCTGCTCGGCGATACCCTGCGTATGGCAGAGAATTATCACTTAGAACCTCGTGGCGTATTAAAAATCACCTCATCTACTTTAATCGGCCGGCGTTATTTACAGCCTGTTATTAACGATTTTCAAAAGCGTTTTCCGCAAGTTGAAGTAGAGTTGCGTTTAGATGATCGGCTTGTGGATATTGTCTCTGAAGGATTTGATTTGGCATTTAGAGTGGGTGAGCCAAAAGACTCCTCTTTAATTGCTCGAAAGATTGCGCGTAATCGTTTATTACTTTTAGCTTCACCTGCATTTATTGAAACCTATGGAATGCCGAAAAACATAACCGATTTAGCACAATTACCTGCTGCTAGTTACGCAAGCAGTTCCCTGCGAGTTGAGGGAGTAAGTTACTACAACCACCTTGGTGAACAATGTGAACAAAAAATTAAAAGTGTATTTAGAGCCAATGATGCTGAAGCACTATTAATGAAAACACTCTCTGGAACCACTTACGTTTTAGCCCCCGCGTTTATATTAGATAAAGAAGTGATTGATGGACAACTGGTGCCTTTATTGACAGACCTTAAATTAATGGAGCACAGTGCTATGTATGCGGTATACCCACATCGTGATTTACCGGTAAGAACCCGGTTATTTTTTGATGCCGTACGCGAATATATTGGTAAAGAAAGACCGATTTGGGAAAACAGTATTCCTGACTTTGAACAAATGTATTAGCCGCTATAAAACTTAAGCCAGCGCTAAAATATCAGTGCAGACCCCGTTACGGCCAGTCTCTTTGGCTTTATAAAGCTGCTTATCGGCCAAGTCTATTAGTTCGCTTAGGCTTTGTTGCTGGTATTGTACAACGCCTAAACTGGCGGTTAACTTAATGGTTTCACCATTAGCGATTATGTGCTTATTTTGTATTGCGAGTCTTAACTTTTCTGCCATTGCTAAGGCTGCTTGCGGACTATCAAAGTTACTCATTAGTGAAAACTCTTCACCTCCGACTCTAAACACATACCCTTTTGCAAAAGTGCCGCGCAATAATGTAGCTAGCTCAACCAGCACTTTATCGCCAATATCGTGCCCATACTGATCATTAATTTGTTTAAAGTAATCTAAATCGAGTAAAAATAAGTAAAGCTGTGATTTATCTTTGATCTCTACCTCAAAAAACTGGTTCATTGATAAACGATTACCAGCCCCAGTAAGGGGATCGAGTAACGCTAAATTTTTTAAACGTTTTGAAAAATCAGCTCTATTACCTTCAAAAACATGAGATATAGCCCATATGCTTATATATACGAATAATAAGTTAAGCCCTATGTTAAAAGCTGAAAACGATGAATGTGGCAGTTTTTGAGATAACACCACCAGCTGTAAAACAAGTAATGCCGCAGACAAAAATAACCCGTAACGTCTACCAAGTAGTAAGTAGTAAAGAATAGGTAAAATAAATGTCCACAAAAACAGGCCGTTTTTAGGGGGGGCTAAGTAGGTGCCGCATAACACAATTAAAGAGATGGTTAAGCACATGGTAATGGCATGCCAGCGCTTGGGATAATGTTTTTGTGAGTGCTTAAATATATATAAGCATAACAAAGAAAAGCCGACTTCGAGACCACCAACAAGGGGTAAATTATTCACCAATAAGTTAAATACAGCAAATACCAACGACAAAAAACCAAAACAAATGCACATCCACTTAAGAACGTGCTTACGTAGCGTTTTTGTACTATTAAGTGCAGCTATATCCATGGATAACTTAAAATATTTTTGATAGCTTATGTTAACAATGAAATGCAAAAATCACAATTTTAAGCTTAAACAATTCAGAAAAAACAAGCCAAAAGAATTAGTAAAGCGTTTATTCCATAATCAATTCATTAACAGTACCCACTAAATCTGCGAATTCTTCATCAACATGCGATAACTGTTTAGGGCTCAGCGTTTTGTTTAACTTGAGTAGCAATTGCGCATAAGCTTTTAAGTTTTGTTCATTAAGCTCAAGCAGCTCATTACTCATATACTGTTCACGCTCTATAATAATGATGCGTAATTGCTGAGTAAATTCAGCCTCGCTAAGTGTTTGCTGGGTAAAAAGAGCTTCAAGTGCAGCTAAACGAGCTAGTTTGTAGTCGTACCATAAATTTCTAGTACTAGTATGCGCACTATTGGCTTGTGATATGAGCATTTGCTGCTCAGAAGTGAGTTTGCCAAGCCACTGCTTGTAGTAATCTAGTTGTCTCTCTAAGCGTTGTTGCTGGTGCTCATCTTGAGTTAATGAGGCATGCTCTTGGATTTCATCATTAATTTGCTCGCGAATATTTTTTACCATTTCACTGCGCTGTGACGGGGTTAAGGTCAGCGCTAACTCAATTAAAGGCTCGCTGGTATGCAACAGTAAGTTTCGCCAATGCTGCTTAACTTGGGTTATTTTATCCATCAACTGCGCAGTATCAGCTTCATTGTTTAGCAATTGTCTTAGGTCGAGTAAATCGGCTTTATATTTTGGTAATTCAACTTCACGATGCCAATCCCGGGTATCGTTAATAATCGCTTTTAACTGCTTAGATTGGCTTTTATTAAGATCAACGTAATCATCAATCCAAAATGACGATAACCAACCTAGGTTGTTATAGGCAAATGACGTTGAACAGCTGGCAATAAATAACAAACTGGTTATAAAAATAATTTTACTTAGTTTTATATTTTTTAAATTATTTAACATGAAAAGACCCCGTTGTATGATGCTTTGGTTGCCAAAAATCATCATAAGTAATTATGTAAGCTACTGCTTGCTTTTATTTTTTTCATTTTTCTATAGAATCGCAAGCTAACGCAATTTATATCATAGCTATGTGCTTAAGTTTAGAATTTTTGAGCTATAGTTAAAACTACTTGTTAATACGTTTGTATATCTAACTTATAAACGTTGGCGTTATTGATTTAGCTCATAATTTATTACCTACTCGAGTAATAAGTAAATGATTAACCGTTATGATGCTTACCGACAACGATAACTAATTTGGAGACATGCATATGTCACAGTCTAATTTAAAAGCAATGTTCTTTGCGGGCATTATACTTGCTACACCTTATGCTTATGCAGGGCTTGAGGAAGGCATAATAGCTGCAAACGCAGGTCAATTTGAGGAAGCACTAAAAGAGTTTAATTATCTTGCAGACAAAGGCTATGCCCCAGGTATTTACGAACTAGGTAAGTTATACGAGGGCGGACATGGAGTTACTCGTGACTACTACAAAGCAGCTGAACTTTACCAACAAGCAGTTAAAAAAAATCATGTAGATTCAATGTTTGCACTTGCGGTTTTGTATGATGAAGGAAACGGCGTAAAGTTAGACAAACAAATGGCTATTAGCTTATTTGAGAAAGCAGCCAATAAAAACCTTCCTGCAGCACAGTATAATTTAGGGGTAATGTACGCCAACGGCGATGGCGTGAGCCAAGATTATAAAGCCGCCAGAACATGGTATGAAAAAGCCGCCGCAAATAATTACACGCTTGCACAATTTAATTTAGCCTTGATGTATTTTGAAGGCTTAGGAATGCCAAAAAACCTTGAAATGTCGTATGTATGGAATACCATTGCTGAGTACAACGGTAACATGCAAGCTAGCCACAGTCGTAAACTTGATGAACGCACTATGCTCCCTAAAGAAGTCGCTGAAGCTAAAGAAAAAGCCGATGCTATTTATAATAAAATTTTAGCAGGTACTTACGCCGGTGAAGGGCGAATGTTTTAAGCAAATAAAATAACTAAAAAAGCTGAATGAAGTGATTCATTCAGCTTTTTTGTTTAAAATACTAAAGACTATTTTACATAAAGCCACTTTAGCACTTTGATCAGTAATTTATTTTGTTTGAGTAATAAACCTATACGTGGGTTAATTGAACCTGATACTAAAGTGTTTCTTGCGTGGCTAAAGGTTAAAAAGCCCTCTTTGCCATGATAATGCCCCATACCAGAGTGACCAACCCCACCAAACGGCACATCATCGGCAGCTACTTGAATTAGGGTGTCGTTAACTGCAACGGTCCCACTAATTGTCTGCCTCATTATGTGTGCTTGTGCTTGCTTATCTTGCCCTAGTATATAGAGCGCTAATGGATGATGGCGCAATTGAATATAATTGAGCGCATCATCTAATTTGTCATAACTCATTATCGGTAAAATAGGCCCAAATAACTCTTCTTGCATTAATTGCATCTCATCTGTGACGTGCGTCACAATATGCAGACCCATCCGGTGTTTTTCAGCATCTTGTTGATTTTGCTCAAGCGGCTTTGTTATTTTAGCGCCTTGCTGTTGCGCTTGCTCTAAATAACCTAGCAGACGTTGATAGTGAGCAGGACTAATAATAGAGGTCAGGTTTTTACCTTCAACACCTTGTTTAAAATGCTTTTTATAAAGTGTACACAAAGCTTTAATAAACTGATGTTCTAATGCTTTAGGAACAAATACGTAGTCAGGAGCCACACATATCTGCCCTGCATTGGCCATCTTTCCAAATAATAAAGCACTCGCGGCTTTATTTACGTCCGCATTTTCTAAAACAATGACTGGCGATTTTCCACCCAGCTCTAAGGTTACCGGGGTTAAGTTTTTACTCGCTGCACCCATCACCAACTTACCAACCGCTGTCGAGCCAGTAAATAATAAGTGTGCAAACGGTAATGATGAGAACTCGCTCGCTACTTCACTGCCCCCTTGAATAATGCTGCAGTGTTGGCTTAATTCTCCTGCAAACAGTTTTTCAAGTACCGCATTGGTATTAGGCGTAAACTCACTGAGCTTTAGCATCACTCTATTACCCGCGGCAAGAGCGGTAATAACAGGCACAATGGCTAATTGAATAGGATAGTTCCACGGAGCAATCACACCCACCACGCCAATAGGCTGATAGGTTACACTTACTTTTGAGGGCCATAAGCTCAAACCAGGGCTACGATGACTAGGCTTAGACCATCGAGGTAGCTTTTTAATAATATGTGCAAGCCCCTGCATAGTGGGCAAAATATCCCCCACTAAAGTATCAAACGCGGTTCGATAGCCAAAATCTTTAGATACCGCCGCAATTAAGTCTTGCTCTAGCGTTACAATGTTAGCGCGTATTTGCTTGAGTAAAGCAAGGCGTTGCTCAATGGGTAAATAAGGAGAGTCTTCAAAAGAGTGCTTTAGTTCATTAAATTGTGAACGCAAAGACCCTGTAGATAATGTGTCAGTGATCAAAATAGGCTACTCGATTTATAACGTTTTCAAGACTATAACCTTGTTCTGTTTCACGAGCAATAAAGAGTGATTTTGCAGCGCGATAAAAATCGTTGCAAAATCACTCAAAAAGGTTGGTTGGAACTCATACCGATGCATTGCTTTCGTGTGCATCGGTTAGCTGTTTTTTAGTTAGTTGTGGGGCTGTTAAAAACCAAACACCTGAGCTGCAATGGTCATTGTCACTAACGTGATTAAAACAATAGCAACAATATTTAGCACAAAGCCTGCACGGATCATGTCTTTCATTTTAATTTCGCCCGATCCAAACACAATCGCATTCGGTGGCGTAGCCACTGGCATCATAAACGCACAACTACATGCAATCGCGGCTGGAATCACCCATACTAATGGACTACCAGTTACAGACTCAGCAACAGGTCCCAGTAATGGTAAAAAGCCTGCGGCTGTTGCCGTATTACTGGTAATTTCCGTTAAGAAAGTAATGAGTGCCACCACCACAAGAATGCTCATAACTAAAGGAATTGCACTCGCACCCTCAATCATATTGGCAATGTAATCGGCTAATCCTGATGATTTAATTTGCGAGGCTAGCGTCAAGCCGCCCCCAAATAAAAGCAGCACACCCCAAGGCACTTTAGCGGCACTTTCCCAATCTAAAATTCGCTCATCACTGCCTTTATTAGCAGGTAGTACAAATAAAAGTAATGCGGCTGCAATTGCAATACCCGTATCTGAAATTTTAAGACCGGTCATATCACCTAGTAATGGTCTAAATATCCAACAAACAGCCGCAAACATAAACACAAACAATACGCCCTTTTCAGCACGTTGCATGAGTCCTAACTCTTTTAGCTGCGAAGAAAATACCGCTTTAGTGTCGATTCGCTTGTTTGTCTGTACATTCGCATCAACTTTATAGGTAAATTTAGTTAACCAAATCCAGCTGATGATTAACATACCAAGCGATAATGGAACACCAACGATCATCCATTGGGCAAAGCCAATTTCGATTTGGTAACTGTCTGATAGGTATGCAGCCATTAGTGCATTCGGTGGAGTACCAATTAAAGTGGCAATCCCACCAATACTCGCGCCATAAGCAATAGAAAGTAAAAGTGCTTTACCAAAACCTTCATTAGTTGGATCAGAGCTTTTAACTAAATGAGTGATAGATAAGGCAATAGGCAACATCATTACCGCGGTAGCAGTGTTAGACATCCACATAGATAAAAATGCAGTCACTAACATCATAGCTAAAATTTGTAAGCTTGGTTTTTTACCTGCATAAAGCATAGTTCTTAATGCAATACGCTTGTGTAATCCCCAACGCTCCATAGCAATTGAGATTAAAAAACCGCCTAAAAATAAAAAGATCAGCGGATGCGCATAAGGAGCTGCAACACTTTTTATAGCCGCTATATCTACAATAGGCGAAATCACTAAAGGAAGTAATGCAGTAGCAGGAATGGGCACAACTTCACTTACCCACCACGACGCCATCCAAAATGCTAAGCCTGCAGTTTTAAAAGCAGCAACCGACATTCCTACTGGCGGCTCAGCTAAACAGGTCAGTAACATTACACACGGACCAAGTAATAATAACAGCCATTGCATAAACGGCTTTTTATTAGCGTTATTTTCTAAAATACGTTTTGTCATATTAACAACCTTTAAAATTTATATTTAAGACCAAGCGCAACACTGTTATCAGCATTTTCTTCTAGGTCGAGGTCAGTATATAAAAGGTAAGCGGTAGTTTGCTTGTCAAAAGTGTAGTCTACACCGGTAGTCCACTGCGTTGCGTCTGATGCTTGACGTAGTTTTGAATCATCTTTTGCAAATTGTACTTTAGGAATCCATTTGTCTAGCTTGTAACTTGCGCTTAACACGTAACCATTCCCTGATTTAGTACCATCAATTGATTCTGAATGTTGGTATAACGCACCTAATTTTAGCTTTTCAAATTTATACACGCCTGCAACACGGCTTGCTTTAATATTATTAAGCGAGTCAACATGGCTGATTGAAATAGAGTAAGGTGCTTTATTTAAACTACGGTCACCATAAATAAGGGTTGCCGCAAATCCAGCTTCATTGTCTTTGTTGTCATCTTTTGGCGCATAGGTAAATGAAAACTGTGCATTGTGCCAGTACTTAGAAGTATAGGTAATAGTATCGCCTAAGCGATCTTGTCCGGCAATAACTTGTGAAATATCAGCTTGGGTTTCGTTAAAGTTATCAAGCTTGCCTTCAGAGTATTTAAAACGCGTATCGTTTCGCCCTACGACTACTTCACCAAACGCCCCTTTTAGACCAAGGTAAGTATTACGTGCTGCAAAAGGCTCATTGGTATCATCATGTTCAAAGCCTTTTACTTGAACCTCGTATTTAAATACCGCAGTAAAATACTCATTTAATTTATGGTCCCCTTTAATACCAATACGCGAGAAAGGGGCATCAATTTGTGTGCCTTCATCAGCGTAACGCATTATGCCAGTATCGGTGTTGGCAATTTGTACTTCGGCTTTACCGTACACAGTGTAATCTGCAGCAAACGCTGTTACAGGTAGTGTGGCAGCACTGCATAACGCAGCAAGTACTGAGCCTTGGAATAAATTATTTTTCATTATGTATCCTAATTGTGTGATGTTACTTGTTGTCTACAACTGTAGAGCAAGAACATGACCAACTAGATAATAACAAAAAATTTCAACAGCTTAAGAAACAAAACCATAATCGAAAGCCTTAAAATGTGCGGATTTCCACACACTTTAAATACCTACTATCACCATTTCCACCCACTAATCGGTAAACATATCTCGATTAAGGTTATATTTATTCATTTTATCGTAGAGAGTCTTACGCGCTATTTGCAACGTTGCCATGGTGTCTTTAATACTGCCATGATTAAGCTCTAAGGCTTCTTCAATTAAAGACTGCTCATAAAAGCTGACCTTTTCTACAAGGCTTAAGTCCAATGATAACGACGAGCCACTACTGCTTGAGTCACTCTGTGCAAAAGCCAGATCGGCGCCAAGTAATACCGCGCGTTCAGCCTGGTTTCTTAATTCACGTACATTACCAGGCCAATCATGCGCAAGTAGGTGCTGTTGTAACTCAATATTAAGCGCACCTAAAGGTTTATGAAAACGAGTGGCCGCAATAGAGCTAAAGTGCTTAAACAACAAAGGAATATCGGCTTTTCTATCTCTTAATGCGGGAATACTCACTTTAACTAAACTCAACCGATAATATAAATCGGCTCTAAACTCACCTTTTTCTACCAAGGAAAGTAAATCGACCTTGGTGGCCGCAACAATACGAATATCAAGGTCAATGGCTTTATTTGCACCCACGGGGGTAACTTTTCGCTCTTCAAGCACCCGTAGTAATTTAACTTGTAGCGATAAGGGAGTGCTTTCAATTTCATCTAAAAAAACGGTGCCGCCTTGTGCAAACTCAAACTTACCTTTGCGATCTTGTGTTGCGCCAGTATATGCGCCACTAACAGCACCAAACAATTCGCTTTCTATTAATTGCTCAGGCACCGCACCACAGTTAATAGCCACAAACTGACAGCTGGAACGGTTACTATGATCGTGTAAATAACGGGCAACCAATTCTTTACCTGTACCAGTTTCACCTTCAATTAATACATCTGCAGGGGTATCAATCACCGTGTTGAGTAAGTTCATCATGTGCTGCATTTTAAGGGTCTCGCCTAAAATACGCACACCGGGCGCGGAGGTCTTTTCAACTGCACGCTTCAGAGCTCTATTTTCCATAACTAAAGCACGTTTGTCTAAAGCTCTGGCAATGCAATCTAATAAATTTTCGTTCAGGGGTTTTTCAAATAAATCATACGCGCCTAATTGCATCGCTTTTACCGCTACAGACACATCGGCATAACCTGTTAAAAATATTACCGGAAGTTCACTGTCGAATGCTTTTACCTGCTCAATAAAAGTTAAACCATCCATAGTCGGCATATTTATATCACTAAGGACAACGCCATAAAAATTGCGACTCAAACGACTTAAAGCAACACTCGCATCACTAAAGCACTGCACCTCATACCCTTCGAGGGTTAAAAGCTGATTTAACGAATCACGGATCATCGCCTCATCATCAATAACAACCACTTGCTTACAAACAACGGCTTCAATCATTTTTTGGGGCCTCTATGCTTGATAAACTAATAATAAACTGTGCACCGCCTTGAGGGCGATTGTGCGCCGTTAAGTACCCATTAAATGAATCAATAATTTGCTTTGAAATTGATAAGCCCAGTCCTAAGCCATTACTTGATTTGGTACTGTAAAACGGTTCAAAAATAGAGCCCAGTACATGGTGTTCAATACCTGGACCACTATCTAAAATAGAAAGCTTAACGCGCTCCTCAAAACACTCAACATCGAAACTAAGCTCTCGTTTAGGCTCACCCTTCATTGCTTGTGACGCATTGGTGATCACATTAACCAGTACTTGTTCAAATTTTAATGCATCAACCCATACAGTGATCTCTTGCGAAAACTGCGGTGCACTAACGTTAACATCGTCTTGCTTAAGTTGCGGGTGGGTGATCATCAACGCATTGTTTAATAACGCCGACAGTGGATGAGGTCGAAGTTGCATGGCCGCCGGCTTACTAAAGTGTTTAAGCTGCGCCACTATTTTGTGCACCCGCTCTACTAAATTCTCAATAATAATTAAGTTTTCATTTAATGCATTGAGTTTTCCTTTTTTAAGAAAAATTTTAGCGCTTGCCAAATAGGTGTTTATGGCGCTCAGTGGCTGGTTAATTTCATGGTTAATACCCGCACTTAATTGCCCTATTGTGGCTAATTTTGCCGACTGTACTAGTGCAGTTTGCGCTTTTTCAAGCGCTTGAGTGCGCTCTAATACTTCAAGTTCTAAACTATGACGCGAATACAGTAACTTTTTATATCCGGCAAAGCGTGCCAATAAGCTATATCCGACAAAAATAAATACCCAATAAAACAACACCAGCCATAACAATCTGGGCACCTGTAATGCATTTATGCTCGAGATATCAACCAATACCGTCATGGTTGCATTTAGGTATGTCAGTGGCCTTGAAGCGGCAACATATTCATCTTTATCAATTTTAAATTGCTCAATGCCCTGACTTTTGTAGCGCTGCTGCTTTATTTGTAACGGTTGATGATCTAAGTAAGCACGGCGCTGTTTAATATCGCGGCGTGTAGTAATATCAAGCTCTGTAAACGTGTTTAAACGCCATGCGGGCTCATCTGACATAGCGATAATTTTATCCGCAAGTTGCAAATAAAAATGACTGCCTTTTGAAGTATTTAATAGCGAACGATCATTTTCAAATTTAGCGACATTAATTTTAAGTGCCACTACACCAATGGCTTTGCCATCTAGATAAATAGCCTGAGAAAAGTATATTCCGCGCTCTTTTGAGCGCTGTCCGAGGGCAAAGTAAGCGACCTTTTCTCCAGCAAAAGCCTGCTTAAAATAAGGTCTAAATGCAAAGTTGCTCCCTAAAAACGTATAGTCGGTTTGCCAGTTGCTACTTGCAATAACGTCGCCAAGGGGATCTAGTATGTATACATCTGAGGCACCGCTGGCTTGTTGAATATCAGCCAAGTAATTATTAATAGCATTAAAGTGTTGTGATTCATTATTAGTAAAACGAATCAATAAATTATTTTCTGTGAGGAGCTGAGGAATAGCTGCAAAACGTGCGAGTTCATTATCAATATAATTATTTAATTGAATGACCTGTTGGTCAGCTTGAATTTTAGCTTGGCCTAAATCATAAGCGCGGCCAAATGAAAATGTAACCACTAATAACAGCACTAACAGAATACAAGCAAAAATAATTTTTTTAGGAATGGAGAACATAAACGCCTGTAACACCAGGGTGCTAATAATAACTAATAGCCACTATTGTATCGATTTATAGGCCTTTGCAGAAGAAACTTTTTGTTAACAAGTGTACTGAAACTAAAAAACCGTGAAACAAACAATATTTCACGGTTTAATTCCCTGCAAAAGGGATGCTGTTTTAGCTTAGTCTACGCTTTTGCTAGCGCTGGTTTGTCTTTAAAATACTTATACAAACCAATTAATGAGGCTGCGATCCAGAATATTTCAATCACAAAGCTCGCTAAGTTAAAGTTATAACAAAGACTAATAAGCAACAAAATAGCACCGCTTAGATTCATCATGTTATAGACTAAACTTTTTGGCGATACCTTATTTAGTTGCAATAAAAAAAACGAACCAACCACTAAAAAAGTGCCACTCATACCAACAATATCAAATAAAAGTGCAATCACACGTCTATCCTTTTCCATTTTAAAACCCAACTGACTGGCCCAATCCATGGGGAGGGTTTTTTTCAATCATTGAAACAGCAAAACCAGCGAAGTTTACCAGTGAAATAAAAGCACACAAGGGCATATGTCCGCCTCTTGATACTTTGGATTAAATAGCCAGTTTATTTAAAAGTGACTTTACCACCTATCATTTTATAAGCGGCAGTCCCTCTTATGATCGCCGGACGTGCAAAAGGTCGTTCACAGCCAGGGCATACACATTCAGTATGAGTGTGATCTTGGGTTATTCGTTCTATAAAACATTTTACCAACGCCCCTTTGCCCCCTTTACGATATTTAAATAAAGGCGCTTTGCATGCAGAACAAAATATATCGACCGTTTTTGTAGGCCCTTTTTTATTGGGCTTAGCCATACTACCTCAATGGTTATTTTACGATTACTATGGCGTACATGCTATCACATGATAGAAAAGAAATTGATGGCAGTAAGCATTACTGATCAGAGTGATTATTGATTAGGTAATTATGTTAAAAAATATTGTGTTATTAAACTTTATTAGCTAAACGTGTTAATTGAGCCGACAGTACATTCATACAAAAGGGCTTTATAATAAACCCTGATACCTTTGCATTAATTATCTTTTTTACGGTCTCAGAGCTGTCTTCACAGGTCACCATAAGTACCGGAAGCTGAGCATGCTCAGTATCGTTTCTAATAGCATCAAGTAAGTTTAGACCATCCATTTTCGGCATATGTAAATCTGTTATAACCAAATCTATGAGCTGATTTTGCAGTATAGTTAATGCTTGCAGACCATCGGTTGCTTCAACGATGTCTTTATAATCTAACTGTCTCAACATATTAATTAATACATGACGCATTAATGGCATGTCATCAACAACTAATACTCTCATATGGATGTTTAACCAAAGTAGGTGCAAACAAATTTTTATCAAAATGAATTAACAAAAACTGTTATAGATAGTATCTACATTAGTTAACTATAGCTGTTGAAGCAAATAATCAGTTTTATTGACACAATGCAAGTTTGATAATAGAGCATTTAAAAACTACCAAACGAAGCTTGAATAAGCCCAGCTAAGCATGCTGGGCTGAGTGTAATTTCAAGCCCTCGCTTACCGGCACTCACATAAATAGTATCAAAGTCCAATGCGCTTGAGTGTATGTAGGTTTTTAAGCGCTTTTTTTGTCCAAGAGGGCTAACGCCTCCCAAAATATATCCTGTACTTGCCTGTACTTTTTGCGGCTCTGCCAGCATTACTTTTTTAACTGCGCAGAGCTTAGCCAATTGCTTTAGATTAATCTGCTGAGTAACGGGCGACACTGCTACAATTAGCTGTTGTTCTGACGTTTCTAACACCAAGGTTTTAAAAACTTGGGCGCTATTAAGGTTTAGCTTTTCAACTGCTTCAAGGCCATAATTAGTGTTGTTTACATCGTGCTCATAGCTAAGTACGTCAAATTTAATTCGGGATTTTTTTAGCTGTTCTATCGCTGGGGTCATCTGATAATGTCCTCAATATATTTCTGATAACTTACCATACTAAACAAAAAAACGGCGCTTAAAGAAGCGCCGTTTTTACCTAAGTTCTGTTGACCCTAATAATTACTTAGTTAGGTCATCAAAAAACTTTTTAACACCATCAAAAAAGCCTTGCTCTTTTGGACGGTTCTTTGAGCTATCTTTGCCCATGCTTTCCTCAAGTTCAGTTAGCAGCTCGCGTTGACGCTCATTAAGATTAACTGGTGTCTCAATCACTACTTTACAAATTAAGTCACCTTGAGCACCACTGCGTACAGACTTAACCCCTTTACCACGCATACGGAACATTTTACCCGTTTGTGTTTCTGACGGTATTTTAAGTTTTGCACGGCCATCTAATGTTGGTACTTCAATTTCACCGCCAAGGCCTGCTGTAGTAAAGCTAATAGGCACTTCACAGTATAAGTTGTTCGCTTCACGAACAAATATCTTATGCTCACGAACCGACACTTGCACATACAAATCACCTGCTGGTGCGCCGTGCATACCAGCTTCACCTTCGCCAGATAAACGAATACGGTCACCCGTATCAACACCTGCTGGAATTTTTACCGATAGCGTTTTGGTTTTCTCAACGCGGCCTTGACCATGACATTTGTTACAAGGATCTGAGATAATTTGACCTTGTCCATGACAGGTTGGACATGTTTGTTGTACGGCAAAAAAACCTTGGCGCATTTGTACTTGGCCAGCACCGTGACAGGTTGTACATGTTTTTGGCTTAGAACCCGCTTTGGCACCGCTGCCGTCACACGGGTCACAACTAACCCAAGTCGGTACTTTTATTTCAACGTCTTTACCACGAACCGCTTCTTCTAAGCTTAAGTCCATGTTGTAACGTAAATCGGAACCACGTTGCTGGCGAGATTGGCGTCGGCCACCGCCGCCACCAAAAATATCACCGAATACATCACCAAAAATATCACCAAAATCACCTTGACCGCCACCAAAGCCACCGTGACCACCGCCACCACCTTGTTCGAAGGCAGCATGGCCGTATTGGTCATACATTTGACGTTTTTGATCGTCCGTTAATATTTCGTAGGCTTCCTTTACTTCCTTAAACTTGGTTTCAAGGTCTTTATCACCGGCGGTACGATCTGGATGATATTTCATCGCTAAGCGTTTATACGCTTTTTTTATGTCTCGCTCACTCGCATCTTTGCTTACGCCGAGGACTTCGTAATAATCGCGTTTTGACATATCTATCACACTACTCTTTTCTATATGCAGCGCTAGCTGCTGGACAAACCGATAAATCATATCGATTTATCATTGAATTTTTAAAGCACTTTACTTACATCTCTTACATGCAAAAGGCGCGTTAAGCTTTAGCCTACGCGCCTCAGGTGTTCATCCTAACTTAAACACGCAATGTAGTCATGGTGTTTTCGGTTAGCGAGAAGCGTTAGTAACAATTACTTGTCGTCTTTAACTTCTTCGAACTCTGCATCAACAACATCGTCGTCTTGCTTAGCAGACTGTTGTTGCTCTGCACCGGCATCACCACCTGCTTGTTGTGCTTTAGCTTGGGCGATTTCCATTAGTTTTTGAGACTTTTCAGCAAGTGCTTGTGTTTTAGCTTCAATTTCTGCTTTGTCGTCGCTCTTAATTGCACCTTCAAGGTCAACAACAGCCGCTTCAATTGCTTCTTTGTCTTCGCTTGGTAATGCATCACCCGCTTCTTCAATTTGTTTACGTGTACCGTGAACAAGTGCGTCTGCTTGGTTACGTGCAGCTACTAACTCTTCAAACTTTTTATCGTCTTCAGCATGTGCTTCTGCATCGCGAACCATTTTTTCAACTTCTTCATCACTTAAACCTGAAGACGCTTGAATGGTGATTTTTTGCTCTTTACCTGTGTCTTTATCTTTAGCAGATACATGTAAGATACCATCCGCATCCACATCGAATGTTACTTCGATTTGTGGTGTACCACGTTGTGCAGGGCGAATACCTTCTAGGTTAAATTGACCTAGAGATTTGTTATCGCTAGAACGTTTACGCTCACCTTGTAACACATGAATGGTTACCGCAGATTGGTTATCTTCTGCTGTTGAGAACGTTTGCGATTTCTTAGTAGGAATCGTCGTGTTTTTCTCAATCAGTGCCGTCATTACTGAACCCATAGTCTCAATACCAAGAGATAATGGTGATACATCTAGTAATAATACGTCTTTCACGTCGCCTGCAAGTACACCACCTTGAATCGCTGCACCTACTGCAACTGCTTCATCAGGGTTAACGTCTTTACGTGGCTCTTTGCCGAAGAACTCTGCTACTGTTTTTTGAACAAGTGGCATACGAGTTTGACCACCCACTAGAATGATATCGTTGATATCGTTCACAGATAGGTCTGCATCAGCAAGTGCACGCTTAAGCGGTTCAATTGACTTAGTCACTAAGTCTTCAACTAATGACTCAAGCTTAGCACGTGTCAATTTCACGTTCATATGCTTAGGACCAGACGCATCAGCGGTTACATACGGAAGGTTTACTTCTGTAGATTGTGCTGATGAAAGCTCAATTTTTGCTTTCTCTGCTGCTTCTTTAACACGTTGCATAGCAAGTGGGTCAGTTTGTAAATCGATACCTTGATCTTTCTTAAATTCAGCTACTAGGTAGTTGATAACACGGTTATCGAAATCTTCACCACCTAAGTGAGTGTCACCGTTAGTCGCTAGAACTTCAAATGTGTGCTCGCCTTCAACTTCATCAATTTCAATAATTGATAAATCGAAAGTACCACCACCTAAGTCATATACTGCTACAACGTTTTCACCACGGTTTTTATCCATACCGTATGCAAGTGCTGCAGCCGTTGGCTCGTTGATAATACGTTTAACTTCAAGACCCGCAATACGGCCAGCATCTTTGGTTGCTTGACGTTGTGAATCATTAAAGTATGCCGGTACTGTGATTACCGCTTCAGTTACTTCTTCACCTAAGAAGTCTTCAGCTGTTTTCTTCATTTTTTTCAGTACTTCAGCAGAAATTTGTGGTGCAGCGCGTTTTTCGCCGCCCGCTTCAACCCATGCGTCGCCATTATCAGCTTTGATAATTTTGAAAGGCATGATGCCGATATCACGTTGTACTTCTTCGTCTTCAAAACGACGACCAATTAAACGCTTAATTGCGAACAATGTGTTTGTTGGGTTAGTTACCGCTTGACGTTTTGCAGGTTGACCCACTAACGTTTCACCGTCTTGCGTGTAAGCAATAATAGACGGGGTTGTGCGATCGCCTTCCGCATTTTCAATAACACGTGCTTTGTCACCATCAAGTACTGCAACACAAGAGTTAGTAGTACCTAAATCGATTCCAATAATTCTACCCATGAATCTTCTCCAACTTCTAAATTCGTTAATACGTTCGATGACTAGTTAATAGGGATGCCACAAACTTAATTCAACTGTAAAAATGAAAAAAAATTCATTTTTTTTAATTTATTTACTAAATAACCCTAAAAAGAGTAAGGATTGCTCGTTTTTTGTTATTTAGGAGAGTCCTTATTGTCTGGTCTGATGAGTTTGGGTGTGATATAAATTCAGCAAATAACACTAAAAGGACATTATTTGTGCACTTTGAACAATTATTACAACAAGCAGCCCTAGCAAGTAAGAAAACGGACCAAGAAACCAATACTATGCAGTTTCCTGCTAATTGGTGCCAAGGTAGAACTGCTTTTGGCGGCCTCTCTGCGGCGCTTCTTTATCAAGCAATGCGCAATAAAGTTGACTCATCAAGACGACTGCTTTCTTTAAGTACAAACTTTGTCGGCCCTTTATTGGCTGAAAAGCCATTTTCTTTGTCGGTAGAAATATTACGTGAAGGAAAAAGTAGTACCCAAGTGCTAGCCAAAGCCATTCAAGATGACGCAGTATGCGTTATTGTGCAGGCCTGTTTTGCTAAAAATCGTAATTCATCAATTAATGTACCGGTATCAAAGTCGCTAGGCTTACACCCTGTGAACGAACGCCACTGTTTAGGATTTGTACCTGGGCAAATGCCAGAATTTTTTCAACATGTTGATTTATGCCCTCAACAAGGAGCCATGCCGTTTAGCAGTGCTGAAACCTCTCATTTAGGTGGTTGGATGCGCTTCAAACATACGCCAGAAGCAATTACAGAAGCCCATGTTATTGCCCTTACTGACGCATGGCCACCAACTTTGCTGCAAATGTTTAAACAACCAGCACCGGCAAGTAGTATGTCGTGGTATTTAGAATTTGTACAAGCGCCTAACTTAGCCCCGGGTGAATGGTTGGGCTTTGAAGCAATTACTCATCACTCAAAAGATGGTTACGGACTTGAAGATGGCTGTATTTGGTCGCAATCAGGTGAGCTTATTGCCCTAACCCGCCAAACCGTGGCTTTATTTGATTAACAATTAAAAACGAGTGAAGTCGCGCTGGGTATATTGTTTATCTATATTAAGCATTATGGTGCGATATTCACCGCTCTGAATTATGTTGGCTAAGCCTTGGTCAAATTGCTGCCTCAGCAAATCATTTTTAAAATACGCAGGTCTTGCCGCAGGTGGAAAAATAGTATGGATAACAAAATCTTTGGTGGCATTGGTTTTTTGATATTCCTTTAAGTAGTAAAGAAATATACGCCTATCGAGAATAATGGTATCAACCCAGCCTGCCATTAAGTGGTGTATCTGCGCTTGTTGGTTGAGTACTTCTTCATAGCCTCTTAAATTCTCTAAGTTGTGGCCAAATTCTTTGGGTAAATAGGCAGGTGCATTCTGAAATGCTAAAACACTTTTAGTCGCCAGATCGTAAATAGTATCAATAGTAAAGCTACTCTTTTTAAGACTCACCACCACATTTTCGTAGCTGACAACAGGTTGGCTTCGATATATGCCTGTAATTAAAATACCTGAATAATTTAATGCGATATCAACATGACCTTGGTTTAATAAGGCATCTGCACGTTGATTTGACATGTACTGTACATCGACTTCATTTATATCTTGATTACTTAGTGCTGCTTTTACAATTTCGAGCTGAATTCCTGAATCAGTTTCACTTATTACATAGGGTGCAACAGTAGGGTTAGCAGCAACAGTAACTCGTTGCTGATTATTATCTTTGATAAATGCAAAGCTATCGCTACATAAACATACTAAGGCCAATAAAAAAACCACTTTCACACTATCACCTAATCCGTTTTTATTTTCAGTTGTTGAGATTACTTTTCTTTTTATATTATTAGTAATTTAGTCGCAGCGTTTGTATTTAGCTATTAATTATAGCAATATTTAAATTATTGAATTAACTATAAGCTAACATTTTGCAAACTGCCTGTCCAAGCTGTGATCTTATCATTGAAATTCCCGACATTAATGCCAAACAGGTTGCACTGTGTCCTCGCTGTAATCACAAAATTCGCGGTGTTAATGTTAACCATGATATCGAAATAGTCGCGTTAAGCTTCAGCGCACTGCTGATGTTGCTCAGTAGTATGTTTTATCCGTTTATTTCTTTTAGTAGCAATGGTATTACCCAAACAATTACCCTACCTGATGCTGCTCGCATTCTATTTAATTATGATAGTGACCTGCTCGGCCTGTTTATTGATATCAGCATTATTATTCTGCCTATGAGTTTGCTCATTATTTTGATCCCTTTACATTTAGGGGTACTCAAAGCGCTGCCGCAAGCAATTGCAAAAAGGCTATTAAAGTTTACCTTGGCACTTGAACCTTGGATCATGTCAGAAATATTTTTGATTGGTGTTTTGGTTAGTATGGTTAAAATAATGTCATTAGCTGAGGTTAGCTTTGGTACCAGCTTTTTTGCCTATGTGGGATTTGTAATTTTTTATGTTAGTGCGTTAACACGGCTAAATCGTGCAAGGTTGTGGTCGCAGGTAAGCCCGGCAATTCGGCTTCAAAGTAGTGCAGGCGCAGAACGTGCAATAGACGATAATATAAAAGCCTGCCATGTTTGCCACCAGTTGAGCGTTGACCTAATCTGCCCTCGTTGCCATAGTAAAACCTACTTAAGAAACCCGTACAGCGTTCAAAAAGCAGCAGCTTGGCTAGTTACCTCAGTAATTTGTTATATCCCCGCGAATTTACTGCCCATTATGTACACTATCAGCCTTGGGGATGAAACCCCTGCCACGCTTATTTCTGGTGTTATTACTTTATGGAATAGCGGCTCCTACCCTATTGCGCTGATTATCTTTTTTGCAAGTGTGGTGGTGCCATTAGCGAAAGCGCTCATTTTAAGTTTTTTATGTTTTATGGTTACAAAACCCGCCAACCTGCATACAAAAGGTTACACAAAAGTGTATCAACTTACTGAATTTATAGGAAAATGGTCTATGATTGATGTGTTTGTTGTGGCTATATTAGTTGCATTAGTGCAGCTAGGAAATTTGATGTCGGTTATACCGGGTTTAGGCATCGTTTTTTTTACTGTTATGGTATTATGCCAAATGATGGCAGCACACGCATTTGACCCTCGTTTACTGTGGGATTCACCTAAAAATAAAAACGCAGAGAATAAAGCATGACTAAAACAGCCAACGTAGCACAAAAAACACGTATTTCTGCGATTTGGATTATTCCCGTGGTTGCCTTATTGGTAGGTATTTGGATGCTTTATCAATACCAATTAAATAAAGGGCAAACAATCTATATTTCTATGCCGCAAGCCGAGGGCATTGTTGCCGGTAAAACAGAAATTAAAGTACGGAGTGTTAAAATAGGACAAATTGATCACATTCGCCTCTCCAACAGTCAAGACAGCGTGATAGCCAGAGCACAAATAGATAAAAACTACGATAACTTGCTTACTGAAGATGCCCGTATTTGGGTGGTAAAACCTCGCATAGATGAAACTGGCATTAGTGGCATGAGCACTTTGCTCTCAGGTGTTTATTTAGAGTTTTCGCCAGGCGAAAGTAAACAACTAAAGAAGCAGTTTAAACTTCAAGAAGAGCCTGCATTAATAGGCAAAGATGTTCAAGGTGGGCGCTTTAAGTTACTCAGTTACAATGCAGAAGTACTTGATGTGAGTACTGGCATATTTTTTAAAAACTATAAAATAGGCCAAATAGAAACCGCTACTTTTGATTGGAAAAACCAAGCAATGCAATACGGTATTTTTATTAAAGCCCCCTATGAGAACTTGATCACCTTAAATTCTATTTTTTGGGTTAACTCAGGGATAGAAATAGATCTTTCCGCAGATGGTATTAACATTAACACCGGTTCTTTGAGCAAATTATTGAAAGGGGGGATCTCTGTCGGACTACCTGAACAGCAAGCTCCTGGCGATTTAGCACAAGACGGTCATAGCTTTTCTTTAAGCCAGAGCTATAAACAAGCTCTAGAAGAGCGCTTTTATGATTTTGATTATTACCTTATTGAGTTTGAGCAATCTATTCGAGGCTTACGTGTAGGTGCTCCAGTAGAGTACCGAGGAACACGCATAGGTACTGTGGTTGAAGCTCCTGCGAACGTAATAATAGATGGCAAACCCGCTCATTTTCGTGCTAAAAATACCGCAGTACCCGTATTGATCAAAGTCGAGTATGGGCGTTTATATCACAACAATGCCTTAGCTAAAGAGTATTGGGCATCAAGCATAAACGAATGGATTGAAAATGGTATGAGGGCATCGCTTAAACCGGGGAATTTACTCACTGGTGCAGTGTACGTCGACTTTGACTTTTATACTGACACCCCAAAAAGCGAGCTTAAAAAGCTTGCTCAATACGATGTGTTTCCGAGTGTATCTAGTGGTATAACGGTGCTTGCTGACCAAGTGTCTGATGTGCTGAATAAGGTAAATAATTTAAAAATTGAAGACAGTTTGGCAAAAATGCAAACAACTTTCAGCGAGTATCAAGCGTTGGCCAGTGAAATGCGCACATTATTAAGTAAACCTGACACCCAAAATTTACCCGGTGACTTTAATCGTAATCTCGAAAAAATAACCAAAAGTATGGAGCAATTTGAAATAACCATGCGGCAGTTTGATAAAACCATGGCAAGCTATCAAGCAGGCTCACAAATGCACCACCAGCTTGAACAAACACTGCTGCAAATTAGGCGTTTATCTGAAGAATTCCAACCACTTACTCGTGGGTTAAACGAACAACCTAACATGCTCATTTTTGATAAGTCACTGCCTAGCGACCCGCAACCAAGGAAACAATAATGAAAGCACTATTTTTAATTTTAGCTGGTTTGATTATAAGTGGTTGTAGCTCGGCTATTCAAACTGCAACTCAATATTACCAATTTGAACAACCCATAACTGACTCTTCGCGAAATGTGCAAGATACAAAAGCACAACTCAGGGTGCAAACAGTTACCTTAAGGGGGGCATTGAATAACCGTGGTATTGCTATGAAAGTAGATAATAATCAAGTTCATGCTGCTAATTATCACTTGTGGGGCGAATCGCCGGATGTAATGCTTACAACAACTGCGCAACAAACATTATTTAATGCCATGAGCAACTGGATGGTTATAAAAGGATTGCCGGTCATTACCGACCAACAACAACAAATATTTTATGAACTAGAATATGAATTACATCACTTTAACGGCGATCTGCAAGGTAATGCAGATATCTCTGGGTTATGGCGTTTGTACTATACCCACCCAGAATCAGGCAGACGTTTACTAAGCATTCATAACTTCTCAAATGTAACGCCAATAGATAACGATGGCTACAATTCATTAGTCGCTACCCTTGAAAAAATGTGGCTAGAGATAAATTCAAATGTGGCAAATACAATTGAAAAAACAAGACTCAATCATAAATAAATACACTGATGGTGGTTTTATCAGCATTGATGACTGCCTTACCCACCTCAGTAAAACCCAGTTTATATAGTGTATTTTGAGATCCTAAATTAGCCGTTGAAGTAATTGCGCATACATCTTTTATACCTAATTTATGTCTGTTATTTAAAAGTATTGTAGCTGCTTCAAAAATATATCCCTTTTTTTCAAAGCCGTCTTTTAACGCAAACCCTAAATCGGGATGTTGCATAGTCGCTCGCTGATAAAAACCAACAATACCAACCACAGTTTCATCATGGAGTGTGATCATATAAGGCCCAAAACCGTGCTCTTTATGGGCAGCTATAAAGCTGTCTTTGATGTATTTTTTAGCGTCGTCTAGGGTATGAATACCTTTATCACCAATGTATTTAATAAAGTTGGCCTGGTTAACTAACTTAAGTAACTCAGCCGCGTCAGCTATTTGTGCAAAGCGTATAAGTAAACGTTCAGTTTTAAAAGCAATATTCAAAATAACTCCTTGGAGTTCAATGCTATAGCTATAATTTAACGACATTAAAACAAAACCCAGTCAACGATGACTGGGTTTTTTGGTTTTAGAGTAATTTCAAACTTACTTTTGCAATTTTATATCGCTGTAGTAAGCATCTAAACTCGTCACTTTAGTCTGATTTGGCAAATCAGCAAACTCGCTATCACTAAACTTAGTGCCGCGTAGCTGCACATTTAAACGTGCTGCTTTTGGGTTTAACATTGTTTGCTGGTAGTAATCTTTAATATCAGCAAGGGTGACTTTTTCCACCTCTGCAATTAATTTTTGTCTTGAATCAAAATCAAAGTTTTCACGATACCAATCGTTAATCAATGGACTCATTTCGTCGCTTAAATTCTTTGGCTGTTCTTTTAACGAAACCAAAGTTGCATTTTTAAGCTGTGCAAATGTTTCCTCACTCATGGCATTAAGCTCAGAAGCGTACTCTTTTTTAAACTTGTCAAAGCGACCTTGAATGTCTTTTGGCCCTTTCACAGGTGTTTGGATAAATAAACCAATACCTGAGTAATCTTCAATAGGACGCGCTAATGCGCCTACTGCATAAGCAAGTTGCTCTTCAGTACGCATTTTATCAAACGCGATTGTTCTAAAGTGACCTTGCAATACAGCTGCCTGTGCTTTTTGTTTGTAACCAGGAGTTGGGTGAATGGTCATATCGACCACCGCTACATCGGCGACATCAATATCTTTGTGTAATACACGCGCTTCACCCGGTTGCGGTAACCACGCTTTACTGCGTGCAAACTCCGTTTGAGTATGTTTGCTTGGTAAGATAGCCGCTAACTCAGCAGCAATAGCATCAATGTCCTTTTCGTTGTAGTTACCGTAGCTAAATACACGTAAGTTATTATTCGCTAAGGTGCTTTGCTTTAAAGCGTGTAAATCAGCAAGCGTTAGTGTTTTTGCAGCCTTAATTAGCGCTTCTGTATCGAAACTGCCAGTACGAGTTAGCTTTGAATACTCACCAAATGCTTGTGCATACGGGAACTGTTTTTGTTGATTAAGTAAATCTCGCTGATAACGGTCAATCGCTTGATTAAACGCTTGTGCTGAAATTTCAGCATCAAACCCAGCTAACGCTTGTTTAAGTAAAATATCTTGTTTATCAGTAAAACCACTTAACGATAGCACCAATCCATTACTTGAGCTTAAATTAACGTTCATGCCAGCAATGGCAGCTTCAGTTCGTAACTGACTTAATTGAGTGTTATACAGATCAGCCCAAACAGAATAAAGTACGGTTGAGTTAATATCATGCAAACCTGTTTGCGTGTTGATATACACCTCAACTAAACCTTTAGGCTGCTCTGCAAACTGCTGACTTGCTTGGCGCCAAATTTTTACGCCGTTTTTATCATAGCTAAGCTCAGGATGCTTCTGCTCTTTAAAAGCTTGCGTTTTAATAGCAAAACTCTCTGGTAGTAAATTGTTAACACTTGGCAATGCTAAATTAAAATCACTTGGTTTTTCCCAGCTGGCAATTTCTGCATCGCTAATATCGTTAATTTTATATTTGCCATCGTAAAAATGCAGCTCAGAATCTGTATCTTCCTGTTGAGAAATATACCAGATGCGAAGTGTATCGGCGTTAAGTTGCTTAAGTACATTATTCACCGCATCAGCATCAAATTGAGCATAGTAGTACGGTGCGTTTATCGCATGATTTAACGGGTAATCTTGCATGCTTTGAGTCAACGCACTGACATAGTTAAACTCATCGCCCTTTTCTAAAAATTTAAACTGATTATTTAAAGAAGTGCGAATTTCATTAAAGTACTTACTATTAACGCCCTCACGCTTAATCAAGTCAATGTATTGCATGATTGTCGCGACAATTGATTCGCGGTTTTTCATACCCTCATCAGTCAGCTCTATATTCACGTTCAAAGAACCGTAGTTGCCATACTGATTTGCAGAGGCAGAGGCTGATAACTGAGATACCCACCCTTTATCACGTAATATTTGCGCTGGACTACCTGGCATTTCATTACTAAGTAAATAGGCAACAAAGCGATTAGGTTTTACTGCAAATTCATTTTGGTTATTAGTAATTGTGAAATCGAGTTGTAATTGTTTTACGTCTTCATTTGGTGAGTAAAAAACACGTTTACCACCGGCATTATCAAAATCTAAGCTAGCTGTAACACTTGGCTTTTCAATATTTTTATTTTCAATGTCAGCAAAGTATTTTTGTGCTTTTTTCTGCATTTCTGCAATTGGTAAGTTCGAAATCAGCGCCACTTTCATAATATTTGCTGAATAATATTTATTATAAAAATCAACCGTTTCCTTGTGTAATGAACTATCAGCTTTATCGCCTAGGGTTTCAAGGTTACCAATTAAAAATCGGTTAGCCGGATGTTCACCCATCATTTTACGTGCAAGTTTAAATTGGCCGAAAAAGTCCATTTCACGACGCATTGACCATTCAGCATTTACTGCATTTTTTTCTTTTTCTGTGTATTCTGGGTAAAGCTTAGGGGCTTTAAAAAAATCTGAAAAGCGGTCTAAGCCTTCATCAAACGCATCGTTATTAATTTTAAACATGTAGTTGGTAATATCGAGCCAAGTATAAGCATTATGCGCACCACCATTTTTAGTCATAAAATCGGAGTACCCTTTGGTATCAGGGTATCGTTCAGTGCCTAAAAACAACATATGTTCTAGGTAATGCGCCATACCTTGTTGGCTCATTGGGTCATGTAACAGACCTACACCTACACTCAGTGAAGCAGCAGATTTTTCAGCGCTTGGATCAGAGACTAAAATCACTTCAATATCGTTAGCAAGTTTCAAGGTTTTATATTCACGGTTATCGTTAGGGCTAACAACGAGCGTTGATGACAACAGTGATGTTTGTGAAGATTGAGAAAGAGTGGCGGTATTCGAACAACCGCTTAATATTGCCAGTGCAATTGCACTTAAGCCGATGACGTGTCTCATTTTAATTATATCCATTGCTGTTAAATACGTGTTTAGTGTTACAAAAATACTAAATCAGGAATAAACTACCATCATCAAGTAATACTATGCTACTAATTAGTACTTAATTGTGTAACACATTGTGAATAACAATCGAATACTCAAAGAAAATAATAAGGTAAGTTATGGAAAAGATAATAATAATGGCCATGTTTGTGCAGGTAACACTTTCATTAGTTGTTATGGTGATTATGGGAAAACGTCGTTTTGCAGCGGCCAAAAATAAACAGATACAGTTAAATGATTTTGCTGCTATGCGCCTTGATAATGCGGGCGATTATGTCAGAGTTGCTGATCGTAACTTTAGCAACCAATTCGAAATACCTGTGCTTTTTTATGCGGGATGTTTACTTGCTTTACAGCTTAATATGGCGAGTGTCAGTATTGCAGTACTTGCCTGTTTATTTGTCGCTACACGAATTATTCACAGCATCATTCACCTGGGTAGTAATCATTTAAGAGCCCGTTTTAGAGTGTTTTTACTAGGCTGCTTATCTGTGTTTGTAATGTGGATTTTGCTAGTGCTGGGTGTACTTTACCACTAAAAAATAACGGCGAATTTAACAATTCGCCGTTATTTTTTATAAGTTTATTTTGTACGTTTTAATCGAGGTGCTACTAGCAGTAGTGCACCTAATAACCACGCTACACTACCACTAGAGTCTGAAGTTTTTGGTGGTGTAACTTCTACGTTATCAATTAATGTATTTTCTTTAGGTGTCAAGTTTTGTGCTGAATTAGGATCATCATCAAGCACAACCACACTTTGAATTGATACCAAGTTTTGATTACTAATAACTAAATTTTCATCTGAACATTGCTCTTGAGTAATACCAACTAATGGTACCTCTGAACAATGGACTAAGGCAGCAATTTTATTTAAGGTTTCTTGGCTTTGCGTAGTGACTTGTCCAAACACGGTAAAACCACCATTTTGTAAATCTAAGTTTTGGCTGTTATCACTCATGTTAAAAAACCATTGGCTAGTAGCGCTGTTTTCATTACCGCCCTGTTTTGCCATAGCAATGGTGCCTTTAACATTTGAATAAATAGGTTCGTTTATAACCGAAGGTTTGGTTGTAATTGGATCCATTTTATCAGAAAAGGTAAAGCCCCCTCCTTGAATGATAAACTTATCAATAGAGCGATGTATTACCGTTTGATTATATGCAGCATCATCAACATAACTTAGGAAATTTTCTACTGTTTTAGGAGTTTGTTGATCAAACAAGTTAATTTGTATCGTTCCCTGACTCGTTTGCATTTCGACTATAGTTGCAGTGCTTGAAAAACTTGTTGCAGTTAAAATTGAGGCTAAGATAAGCTTCTTCATTATTTTTCCTATTTTTATTGTCATTAGAATTAATATTTTATGCATCATAGAATAGTGCTATTTATTTTGTAAATCGATATATAAGTACTTAACGCTACAATTCATAGCAAAGTAATTACACCACAGTTACAACTGTTTACATTTTTATTTTAAACACGTTATGGATAATTAATTGCCTGTGTGCCTTGGTGTACATTACGGTTACTCTTTTTAATTAATTTTAAACCTTGCAAGGTATTTAAAAAGCCCCTTATCAATCACTCTTTTTTTGTTATTATCAATCAGGGACTGTTGCCACTTAAAGGTCATTAGGCCCTAACTCATTGATAGGAGTACATAAAATGACTAATAACACGACTATTTGTGATTTTGGATTACATAAAGGTGAGCCATACACCCAATTGCCCGTGAGCTTTTTGAAATGGATGATTGATGTTAATCATCAAAAATCTCAATATGCACGAGATGAACTTGCTCGAAGAAACAGGGTTGTAGAGCTGCAGCGTCAAACCACACAGGCTGAAAAAATATAAAGAAGTGCGTTTTTTTAAACTCGAACTAGTTTACACTAACCACCTACTAGATTGAGCTTTAATTCATCGATAGGTATCTTATGCGTACTCTTTTTTTTCTTGTTTTTTTTCTTGGTTTATCTGGCTGTGCTAGCGATTCTGTCAATAAACCTGCAGCACAGTATTTAACAGTTCTTCATACCAATGATAACCATGGTCGCTTTTGGCATAATGAAAAAGGCGAATATGGCATGGCAGCCCGTAAGACCCTAATTGACCAGTTAAGAGCAGAGGCAAAGACACAGGGACATCAGGTGTTATTGTTATCAGGCGGTGATATCAACACTGGTATTCCGGAGTCGGACCTACAATTTGCTGAGCCCGATTTTAAAGGTATGTCGAAAATCGGCTATGATGCAATGGCTCTAGGAAACCATGAGTTTGATAACCCAATAAGTGTATTAAAACAGCAACAAAAATGGGCTAACTTTCCTCTTTTATCGGCAAACATTTTCGATAAACAAACTAACGAAACAGTTTTTGAGCGCTATAAAATATTTAATAAAGGTAACTTAACCATTGCCGTTATTGGCTTAACAACAACGGATACCGCAAAAATTGGTAACCCTCAATACATTGGCCATTTGGATTTTAAAGATCCGGTTAAAGTAACTGCCTCACTCACCCAAAAACTAAGAGCAAAATATAACCCGGACATTACCATTGCAGTAACGCATATGGGCCACTATGCAGATGCTAAAAATGGGATCAATGCCCCTGGTGATGTCACACTTGCTCGCTCTTTAGATAAAAATGCCCTTGATATGATTATTGGTGGCCACTCTCAAGAGCCAGTGTGTATGGCTGCTAAAAACGTTACTGATGAGAACTTTAAACCGGGTTTAGCCTGTAAACCAGATCAGCAAAATGGGACATGGATAATGCAAGCCCACGAATGGGGTAAGTATGTGGGCAAAGCAGAATTTAAATTAGAAAACGGTCAATTATCTCTACTGAGTTATCAATTATTACCCGTTAATTTATATGTCGATAAAAAGCAACCAGACGGCAGCATAAAAGCCGTTCTAGCTGCAGATTACATTAAACCTGACTCTGCATTACAGACCTTTTTGGCAGCATACCAACAAAAGGGTGCTAAGCAAATTGAGGGGAAAATTGGCTTCGTCAATTACAGGCTTGAGGGAGATCGCAATAAAGTACGCTTTGAGCAAACAAACCTTGCGCGCGTTATTATCCAAGCACAAATGAACACTGTAGGTGCCGATTTTGGTATTATCAGTGGTGGCGGTGTTCGCGATAGTATTAATGCGGGTGACGTGAGTTATAAAGATATACTTAAAGCACAACCTTTCAAAAACCGTGTCGCCTATATCGACTTTAAAGGCAGTGAAATTTTAACCTATTTAAATGTCGTGACACGTTTCCCACCAGACTCTGGTGCTTACATGCAGTATCATAACTTAGCATTTGAATTAAAAGCTGGGCAGGTAACTGACGTATTTATCGCCGGCAAGCCACTTGATATAAACAAAACATACCGCATGAGTATTAATGAATATAACGCCTCTGGTGGCGATAATTATCCAAAAATCACAAAAATGGTGGGTTTTGTAAGCACCGATGAAACTGACTCGCAAGCTTTAAAACGGTTTTTTACTGAGCATAGCCCTGTTGATGCACGTGAATTTGCACCTAAGTAGTGATCTAGTGTGAACATTATGAGTGTCATTAAAATGCTAATGGCACTCTTCATTAAGGTTTATGTGATAAGCTCAGTTAAATCATTATCCTAAGCAGTTAATTCGAAATTATTTCCCTATTATCTCTATATTCCCTTGGTTAACATTTACTAAGCCATAGCTATGCATCCGTGATCGAGAGCCCTCTCCAAATGCCTTTGGCGGGTAATACAGCTCCTTCTGCTCTGGGCAATCATTCAATACATCATCTAACGCCGCACGAATTTCACTCAGGGTTTTTTCTAAACTGTTATTAAAGTTTGGTCGTTTTCTGATGGTATGCCCGAGTTCAACTAAACGATAAAAGTACTTATTGGCAAGTTCTAACAGCTCCTCGGGTACATTTTTATTATGGTTAAGTTTAATCTCTGGATTATTAGTACAAAACTCAACAAGCGCTAAATAAAAACACAACGGCTTATTTGCTAACGCCACTTTTTGCTCGGGATAATAACTACTGGATAAAGTTTTACTTTTTAAATTAATCACGAGTATTAATGGCTTTGATTCTAGTGTACTTGGCTCCTGCTCAGTAATGAGTTTTTTATTCCTTTGATAAATTTCAGCCTGCTTTATCATGACCATAATTAATGCACTAACAACAAAAAGTAGTATATAAAAAGTCATTCTAGTATGCGAAAAATGAGGCTGCTTTAAGGATAAAACTATAAAAACTACACTATTATTACTATTTAGTTTTCGAATAAACTCATCGGTTTTTAAGGATGAAATAAACTCGTGCTCTGGCACTATCGAAATTACCTCTATACCTGTGCCTTGGATATGAGTATTTACTGTTTGTATATAATGTTGTATCGCAACTTTATTACCAGAATGTTTAAGAAGCTCATTTGATAAATCGAGCAAAGGTAAGTCTAAAGCGATTTGTTTTTCTATTTGAGCTATTTGTAACTTATTTACCCGTTGCTGCTTATGTGTTGTTGAAATATAAAACACCAATGAAAATATAATGAATAATATAAAAACACACAATGGCGATATAAGCTTTCTCATTACGACTCCCCTATAAAAGTAACGGGGTAGTTATTACATTGCCAATATGGCTCAACATCGTGATAGTATTGAAACGATTGTTCTTTAGACATACTCAATAAGTGAGATTGTACAGCGCAGAGTAAATCGGTATTGCTATGTTGCATTTTTAAGTACCAACGAGTACCTGCAACATTACTGCTTATGGGCGTAATATAATTTTTTGAGAAGCGCTTACTATCATTTTCTCTCCAAAAAGAGGCAATCAGGTCAACCTGCCCGTTCGCCAGTAATTCCCGCAATTCATTATGTGAGCTGGCATAGGTTATTTTTAGTTGAGCAATATTAAGTCCTAATTGCTTAAACGTTTGTTTTGGCAAAATATGTCCAGATCGGCTAGTTGGATAATCTAGCAGGCCTATTTTTTTGTCTAAAAAATACTGTTTAGTGATCAGAGGCTTCTCTTTTGAAGATATAAAAAACGCGGTGTAATCTGAAAAGCCGACCACTGGCTGATAATTGTAAGTAGTCTCGGCTCTAAACGCTTCCATAATATTATTTTTAGCTAAAATTAAATCCGCAATGCCTTTACCAACAAACTCTAAGCTATCGACGGTTCTGTAGCCCCAATAGCCAATAACAGACCCATATTGCTTTGCCACAACTTTATCATCACACAACTTTTTCGTGAGCAATTGAGCAACATACTTTGAGGGTGTAAATACTATAAGCTGATTTTGGTTAGCCGTTGCCGTGGTTTGACATGTCGTTGATGTTTCTATCATCACTGGGAAAGCTATTTCTTTTTCATCTACAGCCATTTGACCAGCAAACCAACTAAACAACAACACTATAAACATAAATGTAACAATTGCTGTTTTATGCAACATTAACTTTTTAATATCCAAAAAACACCGATCTAAAATGAAGTTATAATACATTTGAACAATTTTAATTACTTATTACAATAGGTAATTTTACCCATCAAACATAAGGCATTGATAAAAAACAACTTTAAATAAGAAAATATGAATTTTATTGAGTCCTTTCTATCAACATGAAAAATACGGACAATTGACCTTATAAGGTTTTATAAATTAAATTTCACACTTACTAGGATGCCTCGATGCAGATAAATGTAAAACATTCGCTTTCATTAACACTTTTAATTAGTGCAATATTTGCAAGCACAGACTGTAATGCATGGGGGCAAAACGGCCACCGCGTTGTTGGTAAAATTGCAGAGGCCCATGTAAGTGAAACCACCAAGGCCGCACTTATTCCTTATCTCAATGGTGAATCTTTAGCACAAATTTCAACATGGCCAGATGAAATGCGCTCTGCGCCAGGTGATTTTTGGCAAAAAAAATCATCTCGCTGGCACTATATTAATGCAGATGACAATGCAAAATTTAGCTTTAACCACGAACACACTGAACATAAAGAATCAGTAACAAACATATTAGAAGGCATTCACTATTCAATTAAAGTATTGAAAGATGATAAATCAAGCCTTGCAGCAAAGCAGTTTAGTTTGCGTTTTTTAGTGCACTTAGTCGGCGACAGCCATCAACCATTTCATGCAGGTAGAGCTGAAGATAGAGGCGGGAATCGCATTAAGGTTTCTTTCTTTAACCAACAAACCAATCTTCATAGCTTATGGGATACTAAGCTGGTAGAAAATGAAAATTTATCTTTTACTGAATACGCTCAATTTATAGATACTAATAACAACGAGTTAATTAACGAGTATTTAAACAGTACCCCAACAAGCTGGCTTGAAGAGTCACACAACCTTGCTTTACAAATATATAAATCAACAGAAGAAAATATTAGCTACGACTATATTTACAACCACACCCCTATTGTAAAAACGCGCTTACAACAAGCGGGCATTCGCTTGGCTGGATTGTTAAATACATTATTTGATCCAGCGAGTAAACGTTCAAAAAAAGCTTTAACACTAAAAGCAACAAAATAAATTCAGTTTCTAACTTAAATAACCTAAACGGGAAATCAACACTATGACAAAGCTTCGCCTTTCGAAATTAACTGGGGCAGTAATTCTTGCTCTAGGAGTTTCAACAAGCGCTATGGCTGCTGACACTTCATCTGCAATGCGTGGTAAGATCACCACACCTTCAGGTGCGAATGCTGCAAACGTTAAAATTAAGGTTGTTCATCAACCTACTGGCACAATCAGTGAGTTAACAACCAATGAAAGTGGTACTTTTATAGCCAATGGTTTACGTGTTGGTGGACCATACATGGTGATCATCGACTCTGATACATTTAACGACACCACCGTTGAAAACATCTTTTTAAACCTTGGTGAAACTTATCGCTTGAAGTCGCAACTAGCACCACTAAATATTGAAAAGATTGAAGTCTCTGGATATAAAATCATCCAACAATCAGGTGGTTCTAGCAGTACGTTTGGTGAAGATACCATTAATAATATGCCCAGCTTTAATCGTGACATTAAAGACATTGCGCGTTTAAACCCACTTGCAAGTATTAATGGTAGCGGTCAACTAACTTTTGCTGGTAGTAACCCACGCACGAATGGTTTAACTGTAGATGGCATTGGCCAAAATGATGACTTTGGTTTAAATTTTGGTGGCTACCCAACCTCACAACCCCCTGTAGCACTAGATGCGATTGAACAAGTCTCTGTAGATGTTTCGCCTTTTTCGGCTTCTAAAGGAAACTTTGGTGGCGGTACTATTAATGCGGTAACAAAGTCTGGTACAAATGAGTTTAAATTTTCTGGCTTTTATGAAATATCTACCCCTGATATATCAGGAGATCTTCTTAATATCGTTGAAGAAGATGACCTAGATGCGATTGGTCAAAAAACTTTTTCTACTAATAAAGTAGAGCCTATTCAAACAGAAGAAAGGTTTGGCTTTAATGTTGGTGGAGCAATAATAGAAGATGAGCTGTTTTACTTTGTAAACTATGCAGAATGGTCAAGTGAATCGGATCTTGATTATGGTTTTAGCGGATCAGGTGCTGCAAATGAATTTAATACCACTGAAGCTAATTACAACCGTTTCATTTCAATCTTAAATGATGAGTACGGACTGACTGATTCACTCGCGGGTGCTCCAGAGGATACAAATAAAAACTTATTAGTTAAGCTTAGCTGGAATGCAAGTGATGATCATCGCCTAGATTTTACTTACCAATGGCAAGACGATCAAGATGAGCGTAATTCAAGCTACGGTGGTGATAACATCGTTCTTCAGTCAAATACTTATGCGTATGTTACTAAGTTCAATAATTTTGCCACTAAACTCTACTCAGATTGGACTGAAGACTTTTCAACTGAAATTGGTATTTCTTATAAAGATGTCATTTCAGACAGCGCGACACGTTCTAATTTAGGAAGTATATCAGTAGACGAAGATGGACGTAATGGCCCATCTTACAGCTTTGGTACAGATCAATACCGCCATGCAAATCGCTCTGAAACACAAAATTTAACGTTAACATTTGATGCTACTTACTTAACTGATGAGCATGAAATAAATTTTGGAGCTCAGTACGAGTCACTTCGTTTATACAATTTATTTGCTCAAAACTCATTGGGCTCATGGAAGTTTGATAGCTTAGAAGACTTTGCGAACCGCAATGTAGGCTTTTATGATTTCTCTTATCAAAATGCCTACACGAATAATTCGGCTGATACCGCTTATGATGTAAGACGTAATCAACTTGCACTTTACATTGAAGATACTTTCTATGTTGGTGACGACTTAGAGGTTACAGCAGGTGTTCGTTATGAACGTTTATCATCAGATGACAAACCTACTCTGAACGAAAATTTTGCCAGTACTTATGGGTTCACCAATCAAGAAAATCTTGACGGCTTAGATATCATTTTACCGCGTATTGGCTTTAAATATTATGCGACAGAAGCGCTTACAATTAGCGGTGGTATCGGTCGTTTCCAAGGCGGCATTCCAAATGTTTGGTATAATAACTCATTCCAAAGTGATGGCATCACACTTGTATCGGCACCTAATGATGTAATAAATGATTACTACGCTAATAACACTGCTGATATTACCCAAGTGCCTGATGAAATTAAAAACTCTTTGCAGCAAGGCGCTGGTAGTGTTGCATATATAGACCCAGATTTTAAACTTCCTTCAAGTATTCGTACCCAAGTTGGTTTTGAGTATGATTTTGACTCTGAGCTATTCGGTGACGGCTTTAAGTGGCAAGCCGAAATCGCGTACCATAAAAAAGAAAATGAAGCTGTATGGCACAATTCTTCAATTACACCTGTTGGCTTAGCTGCTGATGGTGAACGCGTGATTAATCAAACTATATATTCAGGTTCACTTACTGATAACGTTGATATTGAAATGACGAACTCATCTGATGATGGTCGCTCAATCATCTTATCAACGGGCATTGCCAAAGAGTGGGATAATGGTTTATTTATTTCTGCAAGTTATGCGCATCAAGATGTTAAAGAGTCCTCAGCAGGTTCGGCATCACAGGCAGAAGGTAACTATAAACACAATATCACTGTAAACCGCAATGAAGATATTGCTGCTCGCGGGTTTTATGAAATAGAGCATAGCTTTAAAGTTAACCTAGGTTATACCGCTGAGTTGTTTAGTGGTTATGCAACTAAATTTAACGTCTACTTTGAACGTCGCTCTGGACGTCCATTCAGCTACACAATGGGAATGTATAAAGATGGTGATTTAGGGGATACTAGCTCACTGTTTACAAACGGTGCTTACTTACCTTACATACCAACCGGTGCTGACGATCCAAATGTAAACTGGGGCGAGTCAAAAATTTCTTGGGCTGAGTTAGAGCCTCTACTGCAAAGTGCTGGTATTTCTCAACGTGGCGGTATTTTAGCTAAAAACACAGCTACACAACCATGGGTTACAACCATGGATGTAAGTATAAAGCAGGAAATTCCTGGCTTTGCTCAAGGTCATAGTGGTGAGGTATACTTCATGATTGATAACTTCGCTAACCTTTTAAATAGTGATTGGGGCATCGAGAAAAGTCTAAGCTATTCAAATCAAACAATTTATGATTTTGGTGGGCTTGACGACCAAGGTAGATATAAACTTGATAATACCTATGGCGGCGCTGATGTAAGGAACTACTCGCGAATTAGTAGCTCATCTGCTTGGCAAGCTAAAATCGGTGTTAGTTATAAGTTTTAATCTATAACTTGCACTGCAAAAATTTATAAATATTAAAAAGCCATTACATTTATGTAATGGCTTTTTTTTTGAAAAAGTCACTTTTCATCTGTTTGTCATAAAAACTACTTACTATCTGCACAGTAAAATATTGAAACATTAATAAAATGCTAAAGTTCACACGAAAAGTGTTTTATAATAAAAAAGTTACAGTTGTATTTTATTTGTAACAATCAAATGAGGTACACTATGTAAACATTTTTGGTTAGGTGTGTTACTCAGCCTCCTAATCCAAAATTAAAATAAAAAAGCTATTAAAAGTTTATTTAACTACACGGGAAAATAAAATGAAAATTCAACTTCGCAAAACGGCTCTATCACTTGCTATAGCAGCATGTGTTGGTGTGAGTGGTGCTGCAATTGCAAACGAAACAACCTCAGCAATTAAAGGTCAAATAAAGGGGCCAAATGGTAACCCTGCTGCAGGAACTAAAATTACTATCCTACACGTTCCTTCAGGCTCAGTTAAAACAACTGAGACTAACGACGCTGGTTACTTCACAGCAAAAGGCCTTCGTGTTGGTGGTCCATATAAAGTAGTTGTAGATTCTGACACTTATGCAGATCAAGAGTTCAATAATATTATTCTTAATATTGGTAACGATTACCCTGTAAATGCTTCTTTAGAGAATATATCTAACATCGAGCAAATTGTAGTTACAGGTGCTCCTATCAGTGCTATGTCTGGTGGAACAGGTCCTGCGTCTACTTTTACGCTGACGGATCTTGAAAACCAACCAGCAATCAACCGTGATTTAAAAGATATTATTCGTATTGACCCACGTATTACAATTGATGATAGCCGTGGTTCAATCAACTGTGGTGGTGGTAACCCACGTTACAACAGCTTAACGCTTGACGGCGTTCGCATGAACGATAACTTCGGTTTAAGCTCAAACGGTTACCCAACTATCCGTGCCCCTTTCTCTTTCGACTCTATTGAACAAGTTTCAGCTGAGCTAGCCCCTTTTGACGTTCAATACGGTGGCTTTACATCGTGTAACATCAACGCTGTAACAAAATCGGGTGGCAACGACATTCACGGTGGTGTTTTCTTCGATTACACAAGCGATTCAATGAAAGGCGATGAAATTGAAGGTAATGAAGTTGATAACGGTAACTACACTGAAAAGCGTTACGGTTTCAACGTAGGCCTTCCGCTTATTGAAGATACATTATTTTTGTACACTTCATACGAAAAACTTGAAGGTGTTCGCCAGTTTAACTACGACGGTTTAAACACTGGCAGCGTAACAGCTGAAGACATTACCCGCATCACAAATGCAGCTCAATCTGTATATGGTTACGATGTTGGCGGTATGCCATCTAGCATGCCTGTTGAAGATGAAAAGATCTTAGTAAAACTAGATTGGAACATCAACGAAGATCACCGTGCAAACTTAATTTATAACTACAACGACGGTAATACAATTTCTCAGTCGGATACAGGTTCTAGCCGAGTTTCTTTATCAAACCATTTCTATGATCAAAGTGCTGAATTTACTTCAATTATTGGCTCTGTATATTCTGATTGGTCAGACGATTTCTCTACAGAAATTCGTTTAGGTAAATCAGAGCTAGATGCAACTGTTCAGTCATTAGATGCTGCAAGTAGCTTTGGTGAAATGCAAATTCGTACTGATAATGGCGGTACTGTATTTATTGGTCCAGATGATTCTCGTCAATCAAACGACCTAGATTACGACACAACTACATTTAAAGTTGCTGGTACTTACTACTTAGACCAACACACTATTACTGCTGGCTATGAATATGAAAATCTAAGCGTTTTCAACTTGTTTGTTCAGCACACGGAAGGTGAATACCGTTTTGGTTCAATCGATGAGTTTGAAGCAGGTATAGCCGACCGTATCTACTACAACAACTCAGCTGGAACAAACGATCCAACTGATTCGGGTGCTAGTTTTGAGTATGCTCAACACACGTTTTATGTACAAGATGAATACGCATTTACTGACTTAGATGCAACCATTCAGTTCGGTTTACGTTACGACAAGTACACAAGTGATGACGTTCCTAACTTTAACGAGAACTTCACTAATCGTTACGGTTACAGCAACCAGTCTACATTTGATGGTATTGACTTACTGCAGCCACGTGTTGGTTTTCAATGGTATGCAACAGACGAGCTTGAAGTACGCGCTGGCTTAGGCTTGTTCTCTGGTGGTAACCCTAATGTATGGCTGTCTAACTCATACTCAAATGACGGTATTACACAAATTGCTACAAGAGAGAGTCAACTAAGTAATTATGATTCTGATTCAAGAACTATTGACTTATTTAATACTCCAAATGTGAATGGCGGTACTCCTGGCTTTGAGGTTCCACAAGAACTTTATGACATTATTGGTGCTACAGAAATAGGTTCTGGTGATGGTACAGTTAACGCTGTAGACCCAGATTTTGAAATTCCTTCAGAGTGGAAATACTCACTTGGTGCTACATACACAACTGAAGACGAATACGTAATATCTGTTGATTACTTATACTCGAAGAAAAATGATGCTGCTGTAATGCGTGACATTTCACTTCAAGAAAGCGGTGAAACTACGTTTGATGGTCGCCCTATTTATGAAAAAATCGATGGCCGCAGTGGTGATTTACTACTTACTAACGTAAGCGGTAATAGTGGTGATTCTTCAGTTATTTCTGCTGCAATAAGCAAAATGTATGACAACGGCATTAACTTTAGCTTTGGTTATGCATACACAGACGCAGACGATGTAAACCCAATGACTAGCTCTACAGCCGGTTCTAACTACGGTAACATCGCGCTTTCAAACCCAGGTAACCCTGGTGTTGCGTCTTCAGATTATGAAATCCCGCACCGTTTCACTATGACTCTTGGTTACAAACATGAGTTTGTAGACGGCTTTGAAACACGCTTTAACCTTTACGGTGAGGCATATAAAGGCTTACCGTACAGCTTTACGTTTGACGGAAGCGATAGTGTTTGGGGTGATGATAGCTGGAATGGTAGCCGCCAATTACTTTATGTTCCACTTGAAAACGATCCTAACGTTGTTTACAACATGTCGGCTGATGAAATCAATGAATTCAATGACTTCATTGCTTCTGAAGGACTTAAACGCGGTGAAATTGCAGGTCGTAACCAACAAAATTCAGATTGGTTTGTTAAGTTTAACTTTAAGATTACACAAGAACTACCAGGCTTTATGGATGGCCATAAAGGTGAAGCATTCTTCGTAATCGACAACCTTACTAACATGCTAAATGATGACTGGGGCGTACTTAAGAAAGGTCCTTTCGTAGGCGCAAGCATGATCTCAACATCTTTAGATGACCAAGGTCGTTACGTTTACTCAGACTTTAATGCAAATAACGCAAATACTTCAGTACAAACTGGTGCTTCAGTATGGGAAATGCGTGTAGGTGTTCGTTACACGTTCTAATTTGATTAATTAAATTAGTCTATTTAAAAGCCCACTTTGTGGGCTTTTTTATGCCTGTAATTTATTTTTTAATTTTTCAAAAATAGCGATTAACTGGCGTTGTTCATCATCCGACAGGCAGCTTAATAATGCTTGCTCCCATTGCAATGCTTGTGGCGTTATTTTTTCGTATAAAGCCATACCCTTATCACTTAACATCAAAAATGCAGCGCGCTTATCATGCTTATTTAACTCGCTATAAATAAGCCCTTCATCTATTAGCGTTTTTACCGCTCTTGATACTGTCGACTTATCCATATCTGCTTGAGTACATAACTGCTTTGCTGTGCTTTGACCTAATTGCGCTAAATTAGCAATTATTCGCCACTGAGGAATAGTTAAATCAAACTCTTTTTTATAAATGCTTGAAAAATCATTACTTACCTGTGTTGCTAAGTGTGTTAATTGATAGGGTAAAAATGTCGTTAAATCTATTTTCATATTGAATCACTTATTTATTTACACACGACTTTTATCTGTTCACTTTTATTTACAACGGTCATAATCAGTGTATTTGATATTAGTCTCACTTGAGAGTATCTTAGCGTAAATAACAAAAATATAACACTCCCCCATTTTTACAGGAGTCAGTAATGGCGACACAATTAAACTACATGACCGGCTTTGGCAATGAATTTGAAACCGAAGCCCTGCCTGGTGCATTACCGATTGGGCAATTTAGTCCGCAAAAAGTAAAATATGATTTATACGCAGAGCAATTCAGTACCACTGCATTTACCGCTCCTCGCGCCGATAACCGCCGCACTTGGATGTATCGTATTCGCCCATCGGTTGTGCAGAGCGATTATACAGCCATAGACAATGGCTTAATTAGAACCGCTCCCATTACCGAAGTACCGACTCCACCAACCATGCTGCGCTGGGATCCAATTGATGTACCAACAAAACCTACAGATTTTGTTGACGGGCTTATCACCATGGCCGCTAATGGTAACGCTAATGGTCAAGCGGGTATCGGTATTCATGTTTATGTTGCCAATAAATCAATGGACAATCGCTATTTTTATAATGCCGATGGCGAAATGTTATTTGTACCGCAACAAGGTGAACTACTACTTAAAACAGAGCTTGGGCATTTAACTATTAAAGCCGGCGAAATTGCCGTTATTCCGCGTGGTATTAAATTTCAAGTAATGTTACTAACGGACACTGCGCGTGGCTATATTTGTGAAAACTACGGCCATGCCTATGTCCTTGCTGAGCGCGGCCCTGTGGGTGCCAACGGTTATGCGAATGATCGTGATTTTCAATATCCAGTAGCGGCTTTTGAAGATATTGAGGGTGATTTTGAACTGATTGCTAAATTTAATGGCAATATGTTCCGTTGTGATATTGGTCACTCACCCCTTGATGTTGTTGCTTGGACAGGCAATAGTGCGCCTTACAAATACGATTTGGCTCGCTTTAATGTCATGAATACCGTTAGCTTTGATCACCCCGACCCTTCAATCTTTACCGTGCTAACTTCACCATCGGGTACTGAAGGCGTTGCAAATATCGATTTTGCTATTTTCCCACCGCGTTGGATGGTGGCTGAAAACACCTTCCGCCCGCCTTACTATCACCGTAATATTATGAGTGAGTTTATGGGCTTAATAGAAGGGGTATATGATGCAAAAGAGCATGGCTTTGTGCCAGGTGGCATGAGCTTACATAACTGTATGTCGCCGCATGGTCCTGAAGCAGACGTATTTGAAAAAGCATCAAACGCCGATTTAGAGCCACAACGCTACGATAATACGTTGGCGTTTATGTTTGAGTCACGTTATGTAATATCGCCGACTAAATACGCATTAGAAGGTAAAGAGCGCCAAGCTAATTACACTGATTGCTGGCGCACAATCAAAAAACACTTTAATGGCAATCAAGGATAATCAGATTATGAAGCTTTATACTTATTTTCGCTCATCTGCAGCGTATCGTGTTCGAATCGCATTAAATCTAAAAAATATTGATCATCAATTGGTACCTGTTAACTTATTAAAATCAGAACAGCAAAGCACAGATTACTTACAGAAAAACCCACAAGGACTGTTACCTGCTTTAGAAACAGAGGGCGGCGTATTAGGTCAATCTTTAGCAATTTTAGAGTACCTTGAAGAGCAATACCCTGAAACACCATTACTGCAAGGTAATGCATGGCAAAAAGCACACATTCGCAATTTAAGTTATGCAATTGCGTGTGATATTCACCCTATTGATAATTTACGGGTGCTTAAATATTTAAGTAGTGAACTCAATGTCGATGATGAAGCAAAAAATAAGTGGTACCGACACTGGGTTAAAGTTGGTTTTGATAAAATAGAACAAATGCTCGATAGCAAAAATACATTTTGCGCAGGCGACTCGCCAAGCTTAGCCGATGTATGTTTAGTGCCGCAGGTATTTAATGCCATTCGCTTTAAAGTAGATATGGCTGCTTATCCTAAAATAGCAGCCGTTTATCAGCGTTGTAATGAGTTGACTGCCTTTAGTGATGCAGCCCCAGAAAATCAACCCGACGCAAACTAACTTTTTAAAGCACTGTGTATTACAGTGACGTGCTCAATTAAGTCTAAGCCCAGATCAGTTAAATAACCGCCATCTGGGCTATCAATAACCCCTTTATCAAACAAACGTTGTGCTGCGCTTAATAAAGCGGGTTCAGCGTCTGAATGGAGTTTAATGCCCTGCATTTTGCTCTCGCGTGGGAATTTTGCAAGTAGTGTAAATTCGTCAATCATAGTTTGATTAAATAGCATATGTGTTCACCTTTTTATTGTTCTGTGTTTTACTAAAACTGTCCCACTTACCCTAGCATGTTTTTTAACTAAGTGTGCTTTTTTTAAACACGTTAATTTTGAGGTTATTTATGCGTTATTATTTTACTTTCTTTATTGTTGTTTTATGCGTGTATTTTCCAGCTTTAAGCTACGCTAACGCAATAAAAACGCTTCCTATTGTTGATGCTACCCAGCTTATAAACACTAACGCTGAGTGCTGGTATGATAATAAACGCTATAGCGAAGGCGCCATACTGCAGGTTCATTCCGTTACGCTTATTTGTGCTGCTAAATACCCTCAACATAACAACAGCCAGTTAATTTGGCTAAAGCTCGACAAACAAGGTAACCTTATTTACCCCAAGAAACCCTCTACTATTACTGTAAATTAATCAAGAGTAACAATCTGGAATATGCCGGCCATCACCAAACTATTAAGATGCGGTGGGATACGTTACAATACATTCAGTTTAAAAAAGCAGTGTGACTATGAATAATCAACCAAAAAACCCACTACATGGGGTAACTTTAGAGCAAATTCTAGTTGAGCTAGAACAACGTTTAGGCTTTAAAGCAATGGGCGAGCAAGTAAATATCAAATGTTTTACCGATTCGCCAAGTATAAAATCAAGCTTAAAATTTTTACGTAAAACGCCTTGGGCAAGAGATAAAGTAGAAGCGCTTTATATCCATACCATTAATAACAAGCCGTTACGTAAGCCTAAAAACAAGCCTAAGCAGTTTGAATCTTCACAACCTGATACATCAGGTTTTGTATGGCCTTCTATTAAAAAATAAAAGGCTCAAAAAATAGCAATGGCGTAATACATACGCCTTTCTAATCAGGTGTTTGCTCTTGGCATATTACATTTAGCGACGCAGGGTGAATGCTCACCACCACTTTTTCTGCAGATTTAACCTCGCCATCAATCACGTAATTTAGCGTTTCATCTGCGCTTATTTCTACACGTTTTGCATTGGTATAATGCGAGTTAATAGCAAGATGCGTTTGCGTAATACTGCTAAACATCAGCTCTGCAATACTTAATACCGTGGTTTCATTATCTTTGTTTGGCGTTAACCAGTTTACATCCAATAACCCATCGCGGTGATCGGGTTGCCCGCCCCCTTGTGCTAATAACGTAGTGAATGGGGCAGCATTTGCCACAATAAAACTATTTGTATTAATAGTCTCAGGCTCATTATCATCTAATTTAACTATTAGCTGTTGCGCTTTATTTTCGCCAAATGAGTGTAAAAAACCATTTAAATAAGCAAGTTGACCTGATTTATTTTTAGACTCTCGATCTGCTTTTTCAATCATTGCATGCTCAAAGCCAATACCAATTAATAATAACATTAGTTCATCATTACAATACGCGGTATCAATAAGGTTAGCTTGACCATCAATGATTAAATCACATGCTTGCTCAACAGGAATAAATTTAGATTTTATCCCCATTAATACATGAGCGAGTGCATTTGCTGTGCCCAGTGGTATTATTCCTAATCGACAAGACGTACCCACCAACACACTGGCAACCTCAGTTACAGTTCCATCTCCACCACAAGCAATAATAATATCGGGGTGGCTTTCTATAGCCTGTTTAGCCAATGTAATGCCATTTTGTTCTGGCGTAGTTTTTAAAATGGTTAAATCGTAATACGCAGATAAACGCGCAATAATTAAATGCTCTTTTTCAGACCACAACTTAGTACCTGAAACCGGATTAGCAATTAAGTACGCTTTGTTTTTTATCAGTAGCTCCCCCTTACGGTGGCGCTTAACTAAATGGCGTAATTGGCGTTTATTAAGATTGGCAGTTTCACGTGTTTCTTTTATTTGTGCAAGAATATCATGCACATCCGCATCTTTATTTTGACTCAATAAATATGCCGCCATAACAAACACCGAGCGTCCACGCCCTAATGCACAATGCACCACAACACGACGGTCTTTTTTAATATGATGATGAATCCAGTTAATAGCTTGGTTTAACTGTGAGTGTGTAGGCACACTGTGATCAAGAACAGGAATATTTAAATAATCGATATTTTCTTGGGTAGATGTCCATTCAAGGCCATCAAATTCACAGGTAACGTCCAAAACAGCGGTAATGCCATTTTCTTTCAATGTGTCTATATCAGAAGGGAATAAACGACATGCTAAAAATAGATTATCGTTTATTTGCTGAATAGGCGGTACCTTGTCACGCTTTCGTGACCACGCATTATAAATTTGCGCACCTAATAAAAAAGGCACAAAGGCCCAGCGAATGTAAAAAGGGATAACGCCATTTTCGCGTTTTCTAAATACTTTCCCTGCGTTAAAAAAATAAGCACCGCTGACTAATAATAACGATAGTGCAGTCCAAAAAAACGCAACTGCAAAGTAAATGGAGTTAACCGTTAATCCCAATACTATAAATACCAATGCTGTTACAAGATAACTTACTGCAGCCCACATGTGCTCTCCTTAAAGTTGTTAGCGCAAAATTAACGCTTTTAATATAGCTCGAAGAATGCAAGTAGCACGCCAAAAAGCAACTATTCTTATTTACTGTGTTTAGCTCTATAGCGCAAGCTCACATAAAACCAGCTAAAAATATTAAGCTATTGATAATAAATAACTATATCTTTATTTTTGTTTTCCTATTTTAGCAACTCAATGCTAGTCTTTATTTATGATATTGGCCATAAACTATTTGTATATAAGGCTAGTCCTTTCTTTTTTACAATAGTAAGGGTCAAATATTCATAGTAACTTAATAACTTAGTGCATTAATTATCAAATGGCATAAGTAATGTTTTCATTGCTGGACGTAGTGCAATAAGCACGGTTTCTTCTGTTAACTCAGGAAACAGCATTTTTCGTAATAACAATCCGGCCATCACTGAAAAAATCACATTAATACGGCTCTCTAATTCTTGCTCTGAATGTGATTTTATTAAACTACTTTCACTCACTAATAGATCCCGCATTCTGTTACGCGCTTGCGTGTCAGCATCACGTAGTAGCAAAGCAACTTTTTTATTTCTACTAGCCTCTGCCATCATATCTAGGTCAACAACGCTGGCTCCGGTGTCCATATGACGCTGTACGCCATGATGTAGACCATCAAGTAACACCGTTAAAATATCACCGGGTTGTTCTTCAAACTCTTGAAATATAGAAAACATTTCTTCCATATCTTTTTCAATAATACGCTCGATTATTGCTTCTTTACTATCAAAATAGTTATAAATATGGCCTGCACTCATACCTGCTGTTCTTGCTATTTCAGCCATACCGGCGCCATGGTAGCCTTTGCGACGAAAACAATCCGCAGCAGCTGTTAATACCTGTTCACGACGCGCTTGTGCTTGCACCGGATCAAGGTGTTTTTTATTTTTAGAATTCATTCGACACTCCATTATCGAGTCACTAGACTCGAAATGTTTAACGTTTATCCCTAAACAATAAAGAGATAAGCGTTAAACAGTATTACTTTACTACGGATAAATCTGCCATAACTAATTGGTTTTATGCATATTAGTTATTTTGAGGAGTAGTTACTTCCCAACCACCGCCAACAGCTTTGTACAAGTTAATTTGACTTGCAAGCAGCGCTTGTTGACCGGTGATCAGTTGTTGCTTTGCGCTATACCATGTTCGCTGAGCGTCGAGCACTTGCAAAAAGCTATCGACCCCTTTATCGTATCGCGCCTGTGATAGGTCATAGGTTATTTTTCGGCTTTGTAGTAGCTGCTCAAGCGCATTTAATTGCGCATTGAAACCTTCTCTATCAGCAAGCACATCAGCAACTTCGCGAAACGCTTGTTGAATTTTTTGCTGATACGTTGCTACAGCAACTTGTTGCTCTGCATTAGCGACATCTAAATTAGCTTGGTTACGTCCCATACTAAAAATAGGTAAATTTACCGACGGTATAAAGCTCCATGTACCTGCCCCTGCATCAAATAAATTACTTAAATCACGTGATGCACTCCCTGCATTGGCTGTTAAACTAATACTTGGGTAAAACGCCGCACGCGCAATACCTATATTGGCATTTGCAGCAAATAATTGGTGCTCAGCCGCTTTTATATCAGGACGCTGTGTTAGTAGATCAGATGGAAGGCCGACAGGAACAGCGGGTAAATCAAGTAATTTGTTCAACTCTTTAGTCGGTAGTAAGTCCTGACTCACCGGTTTACCTACTAATAAATCAAGCGCATTTTTATCACGTTTTAATAAACGCTTATACGTTGCAATATCAACCTTTGCAGTAGCTACGGTACTTTTTAATTGCTCTAGCGTAATTTCAGAGGCAGCACCTAAATCAACGCTTTTTTGCGTTAAAGATAAAGACGCTTGCTGCGATGACAATGTCTCTTGAGCCAAAGCAAGTAATTGCTGATCGGTCGCATAATTAAGCCACGCATTTGCCAGTTCAGAAATCAACGACACCTGCATGCTGTACTCACTAAGCTGCGTAGAGTAAAGCGTTTGAAGTGCTTGCTCTGATTGATTACGCACTTTGCCCCATAAATCTAACTCATAAGCGGTCATACCCACAGTTGCGCTGTATTGGGAGCTAATTTGAGGCTGACTGCTGGCTGATAAATCAGCAGGTAAACGCTGACGACTTCCCGTCGCGTTTAAATCAAGTGACGGATACAGAGCCGAGTCTTGAATTTGATATAAACCACGTACTCGCTCTACATTAAGCGCTGCTATTTGCAGGTCTTTATTGTGCTCAAGGCTTTGTGATATCAGTGCTTTGAGCTTTTCATCATTAAAAAACTGCTGCCATTTTAATGATGAAACTTGCCCTTTGCCTGCCTCTGATGCATACGCATCAGGGACAGGTAAATTAAGCGTTTCTTGCTGAGGAGCTAACTGACATCCAGATAAAATGGCTAAAGTTAAAGCACTAAAACTGATTGTTCTTACACTCATTATGCTTCCTCCTGCGAGGTAGTTTTAGCTTTTCCTGAAAACAGTCTACGCACTAAAACAAAAAATAAGGGTACAAAAATCACCACCAATGATGAAGCTGCTAGTGTTCCACCAATGATTGAGATACCTAAGGCGTTTTGTGCACCAGAGCCTGCACTGGAGGCTATTGCAAGCGGTAGTACACCACAGATGAATGCCATTGAGGTCATTAAAATAGGGCGTAAACGAAGTCGTACGGCTGCAATGGCTGAATCAACTAAGCTCAGGCCTTCATCCATTTTATGATTTGCAAATTCAACAATTAATATCGCATTTTTAGAGGCAAGCCCTATGGTGGTTAATAAACCAACTTGTAGGTAAATATCATTTGATAAATTACCTAAAAAAGCAGCCATAACAGCCCCCAATATACCCAGAGGTACAATCATCATTACTGCAAATGGGATAGACCAACTTTCATAAAGTGCTGCTAAACACAAAAATACAAATAATAGTGAAAGGCCATAAAGAAGCGGCGCTTGACCACCACTTGAACGTTCTTGGTATGAAATAGCAGTCCATTCAGAGGCAATACCATTAGGTAATTGCTTTACTAAGCGCTCCATTTCATCCATAGCTTCACCTGTACTGTAACCTGGCGCAGCACTACCTTGAATTTCCATAGCTGAAAAACCATTATAGCGCTCTAAACGAGGTGAGCCATAAGACCAATACGAACTAGCAAACGCTGAGAATGGCACCATGTCTCCGTTTTTATTTCGTACATACCACTTATTTAGATCCTCAGGTACCATGCGCGCATCAGCCTTACTTTGCAAATATACCTTTTTAACGCGGCCACGGTCGATAAAATCATTAACATAACTACTACCCCAAGCAGTCGAAAGTGTACTGTTAATATCACCTTGTGATAAACCAAGAGCTTCAGCTTTTGCAAGGTCAATATCCAGTTGTAATTCAGGCATATCTTCTTGGCCATTAGGACGAACACCTGCCAGAATTGGGCTTTGACTTGCCATACCCAATAACTGATTACGCGCTTTTAATAGCTCATCGTGTCCTAAACCAACTCGGTCTTGTAAAAACATATTAAAACCATTCGCAGTGCCAAGTTCAATAATAGCCGGAGGTGGGAATGCAAACACAAACGCCTCTTTTATCGTTGAAAAATAGCCCATGCCTTTTCCTGCAACCGCTCCCACTGATAAATCGTCACGTTGGCGCTCATCCCAGTGCTTTAAGCTCACAAAACCAATGGCTGAGTTTTGTCCTGAGCCTGCAAAACTAAAACCGGTAACCGTGAAAATTGAGGCAACAGCTTCAGATTGTTCTTCTAAATAATGGTTTTCTACTTTTTTAACCACTTCAAGCGTTTGCTCTGTTGTAGAACCTGCTGGCAGCATAACTTGGCTAAACAGAATACCTTGGTCTTCGTCCGGTAAAAACGCAGTGGGTAAGCTTGAAAAAATAGTGACCATACCACCGACAATCAAAACATAACTAAGCAAATAACGTTTAGAGTGCTTGATCATTCGCCCAACAAAGCTTTGTGCACCTCTATTAGTTTTATCAAAACCACGGTTGAAGCCTGAGAAAAAACGACCAATAAAGGTACCATCAGTATGCACATGACTCGGTTTTAATAACGTAGCACACAATGCAGGTGTTAAAATAAGCGCCACTAATACCGACAACCCCATTGCTGTTACCAGCGTTATAGAAAACTGACGATAAATAACCCCTGTAGAGCCACTAAAAAATGCCATAGGAATAAATACCGCCGACAGCACCATGGCAATACCCACAAGCGCGCCCTTAATTTCATCCATAGACTTTCGCGTTGCTTCGACCGCAGAGAGCTTTTCTTCTGTCATTAAACGTTCTACGTTTTCAACTACCACTATCGCGTCATCGACCAACAGACCAATGGCCAGTACCATGGCAAACATAGTGAGCGTATTAATTGAATACCCAAAGGTAAATAGAACGCCAAATGTACCTAAAAGCACCACAGGTACAGCAATTGTTGGGATAATAGTTGCTCTAAAGTTTTGTAAAAATAAGTACATAACAACAAACACTAGTACTACGGCTTCTATTAAAGTATGTACTACTTTTTCAATTGAAAGTGCAACAAAGGGAGTTGTGTCATAAGGCACAACCGCTTCAAGCCCCTGTGGGAAAAAAGGCTTAAGCTCTTCAAGTGCATCCTTTACTCCTTGCGCGGTATCAAGTGCATTAGCGCCACTGGCTAACTTTACGCCGAGTCCCGATGCTGGTTTACCATTAAAACGAGCAACCACACCGTAGCTTTCACCGCCAAGTTCAACTTCGGCAACATCTTGTAAGCGAACAACCGACCCATCGCTGTTAGTTTTTACTAAAATATCTCTGAACTGCTCTGGTGTTTGTAATCGACTTTGCGCAGTAACAGTTGCATTAAGCTGCTGCCCAGCAAGTGACGGCATACCACCGAGTTGCCCTGCTGACACCTGTGCATTTTGTGCTTTAATTGCTGCCGATACATCGCTGGGGGTTAGCTTATAGTTTTGTAATTTAGCCGGATCGAGCCAAATACGCATTGCATATTGAGAGCCAAACAGCTCCACTTCACCTACACCATCTACACGCGACACAATGTCTTGCACGTTTGACGATACATAGTCTCCAATATCAATATTAGTCATACTGCCATCTTGCGACACAAAACCAACAACCAACAAAAAGCTTGATGATGATTTTGCCACTACTACACCTTGGCGCTGAACTTCTTCAGGCAATAATGGCGTAGCGGTCGCTAATTTATTTTGTACTTGAACTTGGGCAATGTCTGGATCGGTCTCGGCATCAAATGTTAATGTCAGCGTTGCTGATCCGCTGGACTGTGAGGTTGATGACATGTATAACAAGCCATCTAACCCTTTCATTTTTTGCTCAATAACCTGAGTTACCGAGTCTTCTAATGTACGTGCAGATGCACCTGGGTAGTTAGCCGTAATGGTAATCGCTGGCGGCGCAATAGACGGATACTGAGCAACAGGTAGGCTTTTAACGGCAATAATACCCGCAAGCATAACCACAATCGCCAATACCCAAGCAAAAATAGGCCTATCGATAAAAAATCGTGACATAAAACTCTCCGTTATTGGCTATTATTTGCAGAAGACTGCACAGCAGTTGCCGTAACAGGTGCACCTGGGCGAATCTTCTGTAGCCCTTCCACAATCAATTGGTCGCCATCGGCTAAGCCTTCGCTCACCAACCAATTAGCGCCTAAAGTTCGCTCTACTTTTAATACACGGCTTTCAACTGTGTTGTTTTTGCTAACAACCATAGCTGTAGGATCACCTTTAGTATTACGGCTCACACCACGTTGTGGGGCTAATATTGCGTCTGACTTAACACCTTCAACGACTTCAGCACGTACATACATTCCCGGCAGTAGTAGCTTTTCAGGGTTTGGAAATTTAGCACGCAGAGTCACCGAGCCAGTACTTGGATCAACGGTCACTTCTGAGAACTGTAATGTACCTTTATGAGGATATACTGAGCCATCCTCCATTATTAGTTCTACATCGGTTTGTGTTGTAGAGTCGACACCTAAAGCACCTGATGCTAGCGCTCTTTTGAGTTTAGTTAGCTCATTACTTGATTGGGTTAAATCCACATAAATGGGGTCAAGTTGCGTAACCGTTGCCAGTGCGCTTGTTTGGCCTGCGCTAACTAATGCGCCGACCGTCACGCTTGATTTACTAATCTGGCCGCTAATTGGCGAAGAAACATGGCTATAATCAAGGTTAATTTGCGCACTTTTTAACTGCGCTTGTGCCGTTAATAATTCTGCAGAGGCTTGCTTAGAAGCAGCATCAGCTTCGTCAAAATCTTGCTGGCTTACGGCTTTAATTGCTAATAATTCTTTATAACGAGACGCTTTAGATTTACTGCTAGCAATACTCGCTTCTGCGCGAGCAACCGCCGCTTTACTGGCGGCTAATTCTGCTTCAAAAATATCAGGGTTGATTTGGTAAAGCGCTTGATCTTTTTCAACCTGAGTGCCTTCTTCAAATAAGCGTGATTGCACAATTCCACTTACCTGAGGACGAATTTCAGCAATTTGAAACGCACTTACACGCCCTGGTAATTCTTTTTTAAGTGTTATTGCTTGGCTTTTTAATGTGACAACACCAACAGGAGTCGCTGCAGGGGCAGAAGCACTGGGTTGCTCAGCTACCTGATCGCAGCCACTTAAAGCAACAGAACCAACGAGGGCTGAAAATACAAAAAAAGCGATGCGGGAGCGCTGCATGTTAAATACCTTTTAGTTTAGAATGAACGATCATTCTAAACTATAGTACAACAATTAAAAATAGCCACTGAGTAACATTTACACATTTTTACAATTGACTATAGTTGTCACCAAATAAACTCAAACAATAGTTTTGCTATATCATTAACACCCATAAAAAAGGCAGCCAATGCATTGGCTGCCGTTAATCAATAATTTAATTTTAGCGGCTATTATTCGCTATCAGGATTCATCCTAGAAACGAGTAACTGCTCAATACGAATACCTTCTACATCCACTACTTCAAATTTAAAGCCTGAAAATACAATGAATTCTGCACGTTTGGGAATATGCTTCATGGTATAAATTAAATACCCGGCAACCGTTTCATAATGGTTTTGCTCAGGGAATTCATCAATTTCTAATACCTTAGCTAATTCAACAATAGGTGTTAAACCATCGACCAACCAAGAATTAGCGTCGCGTTCAATGATTAACTCCTCACTTTGATGCGTGATTAAATCACCCATAAAGCCTTTCATTAAATCTTTAACTGTCACTATCCCAACCACTAGCGCATATTCATTGACCACCACAGCAAAAGGATGAACGGCAGTTTTAAACGCATTTAGCGACTCAGATAAGCTCAGTGTTTCTGGTAAATAAAAAATATCTTTATCAAGCATATCCGCATTAATATTTGCCGCCTCACCTTTAAGCACTTGGCGTAAAATATCTTTTGACTCAACCGAGCCAATTAATTTATCAAGGTTGCCTTTACACACTAAAAAGTGATTATGTGGATGCTCTATAATTTTATTGGCTATATCTTCACTCGACTCATCAATATCAAAGTAAACTATTTGCTCTCGTGGCGACATCACGCTTGATAAAAAGCGCGCTTCTAAATCAAATACATTACCAATTAAGTCATATTCCTGCTGTTGAAGGCTGCCATACTCGGCACCCGCATCCATCATGGCAACAATATCTTCAGTAGTAACTATATCCTCACGCTCACTCGGTACTTTGAATACTCGTAATACTATATTGGTTAAGCCGTTAAAAAATAATACCAGCGGTGTGAGCGCGAAAGTGACCCAACGCATAATTGTAACTACACGCACAGCAACAGCCTCAGGTAAAATCATTGCTAAACGCTTTGGAAGCAAATCAGCAAATAATATGAACAATGAGGTAATAATTAAAAACGACAGTAAAAAGCTAATTTGGCCAAGTAACGGCCCCTGATAAAATAACTGCAGTATTTCTTGCACGTAAGGCGATAATGCCTGCTCACCAACAATCCCACCTAATATGGCAATCGCATTAAGCGTAATTTGGATCATGGCAAAAAAAGCCCCTGGCTGCTCTTGCAGTTTTAAAACCGCCAGCGCTTGCACATTTCCTTCGTCGGCCATAACCCTTAATTTTATTTTGCGTGAAGCGGCAATCGAAATTTCTGACATCGCAAATAACGCACTCATCAAGATTAATAATGCAATCCCGATTAAATCACCCATTTATAACTCCAAAATAATCGCTTTTATTAGCAAAAGCAGCTGGATTATAGCCGCTTTTATAAACAGGGCAATTGATATTTAAAGTTGTGACTCATACAAGGCAAAGGCAGTGCTAAGTTGCTGCTGTAATTTATTCGGTAGGTTTTTGTTACACGCAAAATATAAGGGGGCTTGGTTGGCGTTAATAGGCATTAATGATTCGAGTTGAAGTTCACTTAATAAGTGTGATTGTTCGTGGCTTATTCTCTGCGCAGGTATAACAACCAAATCAATGCTTGAACTTCGTGCTTTAATTATTTTAAAAATGTTATCAAAACTATTAAACAGCATTAAGTTTTCGTTTTCTTTAAAGCCTTGGGAGAGTAAATAATGATGGCTATAGTTATCTTTTAACACTGCAATTCTGTATTGTTTTGCCTGCTCAAGACTTGTTAAAACAATGCCTTTGCTTTTAAGAGAATAAAAGTTTGTGTCGAATTGGGCAAGTTTAGCAAACCAAACAAAACGACTCTCACGCTCAGGTGAGCGTGAAATTGAGAAAATACAGGTTTCGGGATCCCTCAATGCAATATTATAAGTCATACTCCAATCGTGAACTGAAATTGAATAATCAATCCCCGCACTATCAAGCACTAGTCGAACTATATCGGCAGCATCACCAACTAAATTGTTGTTAGCATCAAGATACTGCGCAGGTGCAAAATTCTCTGTTACAACAGTGAGTTTAGCAGCACAGTGTTGGCTTACAATGAGTAATAATACAAAACACCATTTAATCACAATAACCCGCTCTATTAGATTTAAGACGTCACTTTTTTAATAAAAGCCAACTAAATATAGCGGGTTATTTGCAAATAGCCAATTTTTAGCTTTTGAAATTAGCGATTCATTGCATTAATTAAAAACGCCGAAATTTTAGCGCCTTCTCTCAGAGTTGTCTCAGAGCTTGATTGGCCCACTAAAGAGCTGTCAGTAAACGGAGCTATTTCCATCATATCAGCCCCCGTTATAGGGAACTCATCTGCAATCGCTGACAAAATATCAAGCGCGTGCTGTGGCGTTAACCCATTTTCTTCAGGCGTGCCTGTTGCTGATGCAAATTCTGCATCGAGGGCATCAATATCAAAGCTCACATACACTTCATCAACCTTGTCTGCTTTTAATTGCGCAATCGCATCTGCAGCAACCGCAGCTGCACCACGCTCTATAATTTCAGCAGCCCAGTGTTGTTTAACGCCAAAAGTACTTTCCCAATGTGATTTAGGTTTGCCACTTGAGCGAATACCAAATTGGATTAAATGATGCGGCGCTGGTAAAAATTCTAAAATATGTGTACACCAAGAGCCAAAACATAAGTCGATGCCTAAACGCTCTACGAGTAAGTCGGTGTGAGCATCGAAATGAATAATTGCCGTGCGTTTACCTTGCTCACGTTTGGCTTTTAAGTACGCTTTTGTTAACGGGTAGCTAATTGAGTGGTCGCCACCAATACCAAAAATACCTTTGTCTTGGAATGTCGCATAAAAGCTGTCACACACATCTTCAGTAATTGACAATGGGCTCACATAATGATCGTTATTGTCATTACCGTACAGCGCTTTTTGGCAGTTGGTAATAGTGGCCTCATTTAAGTACTTATCATGTAATAAATGCGGTATTACGCGTACATCACCTAAATCAAACGAACGACATTGTGTTTGTTGATCTATCAGTGCTGAGCGTAAAAATAAAGGCCCCCAATTAGCGCCACGTAAAATTCCACCACCGCAATCAGAGCTAATGCCTAACATTACTGCTTTGTGTGGTGAATTAGGCAGCTCGTTAAGTGAGTCACGCCATAAAACATCGACATTTTCAGTTTGCCCATATAATTTGTTTCTTAGCGCTGCTTTGCGTTCTTTAGCCGTATTGACTGTAAAAACACCGTCGCCGGGCGCACATAAACAGTGCTCAACTTTATTTTTAAATGTTTGAAATTGTGTGCTCATTGTAAACCCTTTTTCAATCTGAATATCTTGTCTATTATTGAGTAGTTATGCAAAACATCACACGCTGAATTAATTCCAGATTATTCGCATAGTGTGCTAAAAATTACAGTGAACTTTATTTTGCTCGCTTAGGTTAGTGGTAAATAAAAACTAAGCTTCCTTACTAACCCAATGAATATAAACAATTTAAAATACAGCCATCGGCTCTTTAGCCTAGCTATTGGTTTGCTATGAGGTATGAATATAGTGTCTGAGCAAACAAGTCAACTGGCTCATTTTGTTCGTAATTTTAGTCATTGATTGAATATTCAGAGTTGGTGAATAAATCAAATTAAGTCAATACGGACATCCGTCCTGTACTTAATTTTCATTTCTCGTAATCATGGTAAATTGACAACAATTTTTATTAAAAAGGCTTAGTTATGGAAAAGGTATTTCACTTAGGACTGTGTATTGATGACTTAAAAGGTGCAAAACTGGCTATAGTTCCAGGCGATCCAGATCGTGCAGCACGTATTTCACAGTTCTTAGATAATCCTACCTGCCTTGCTCAAACACGTGAGTTTCACATTTATTTAGGCCAATTAAACGGTCACTCTGTAGTAATATGTTCGACTGGTATCGGCGGCCCTTCAACGTCAATTGCCGTTGAAGAACTAGCACAACTTGGCGTACGAAGCTTTCTTCGCATTGGCACAACAGGGGCTATTCAACCGCACATTAATGAAGGCGATATTCTAATTAGCCAAGCTTCGGTTCGCTTAGATGGTGCGAGTCAACATTTTGCCCCGCTATGCTACCCTGCCGTATCTGATTTTTTTGCCACTCAAGCCATGGTAAAAGCCTGTGAAAACCTTAATATCGATTTCCATATTGGTATAACCGCTTCGAGCGACACCTTCTACCCAGGTCAAGAGCGCTACGATACACACTCTGGCTACGTACCTAAGTCACTACAAGGTAGCTGTGAAGAATGGCAAAAATTGGGCGTAATGAACTACGAAATGGAATCGGCCACTTTATTTACCATGTGTGCCGCGCTTGGTTTACAAGCTGCTTGTGTTGCTGGTGTATTAGTAAATAGAACACGTCAAGAAATACCTAACGTGGACCACGGCGAGATTGAGAAAAAATCTGTTGCCGTGGTACTTGAAGCCGCTAAAGTATTACTTGGTTAATGTTGCGCTAATAACCTCAAGTGTTGGCAAGCCAGTAAAGCTTGCTAACACGGCTTTTGCTACCCCTGATTGGTTTTCGTGACCAGTAGTTTCTAACAAAGTAATTGATTTTACTATTTGCTCATCAAAGCTTAATCCTGCTAAAAATAGCTGACTCACTGCGCTTTGCAGTGGCGATAAACTTGGGCTATACGCTGCATTTTCAGCATAACTGCCATAAAAGTCACCATTTTCAAAGGTGCTTATTTTTACCGCACTATAATTTTGACTGTATGGAACATAAGCCGCCAAAGCAAAACTCAGCAGCTTGTCATCAAGCTTTGTCTCTTCAAAGCGCTTAGTTTGCTCTACTGGGTTAAATAAGCTGTGCTCATTGCCTAAATCTGTTGGCCCAAATGAATGCGGTAACAGCTCTGCTAATTTAAAATTTTGTGCTGGCAGTAAAATATCAAGCTCTCTGGCATCCGCCAGTTCATTCATAAACTGACGGCAATACCCACATGGAGCATCACTAATGGCTATTTTTAGCACTTTCTTAGCGCCATTTAACCACGCATTATTAATTGCTGATTGCTCACCATGCACCACTAAACTAAGTGCTTGATGATCAAACTCAGCATTGGCACCAAAGTAAAAAGTAGTATGTCCTTGTGAGTCGAGCCCTTTTACAATTGCGCCGACATGAAACTTGGAAATAGGTGCAACCGAAAACTCAGAAGCCAACGGCACTAAACCTTGCAATAAAGTATCTTCGCTGACATTAAGTTCGGTGCAAAGCGCTTTAATATCGCTTGAATGTAAAATACCGCGTTGAGTTTTTAATTGACTACGTAGTGCTTGCGTTTGCGCTACATTTAATGAGATGTGTGAATTGCTAAGTGCTGTATTATGTTGCACTTTAAAAGTTGCTGAAGCCATAATAGTTTTTATTTGTTCAATGGCTAAGTAGTGTAAAAGGTTGGCAAACTAAATACCAGCCTATTCAACGTAAAAAAAGGGAACACGTCGCGTGTTCCCTTTTTTTGTTTTATTAAAATAAAAATTAACCTGTATTTCGCATACCCGCTGCAATCCCCGTCATGGTGATCATTAAGGCATTATCTATATCGCTTTCATTACCTTTATCATCGCCACGAGAGCGACGTAATAATTCAACCTGTAACACATTAAGGGGATCGGTGTACGGATTTCTAAGCCCAATAGACTCTTTGATCCAAGGCTGGTCGGCTAATAGACTTTTTTGTGGGCTTAATGATTGCACTAAGGTTATCGCCTCTGCTAATTCCTCACGTAAGGCAGCACCTAAAGGCTTGTACATGTCTTCCACCAGCGCATTGTCGTAGTGCTCACTTAGCCAGCTATCCGCTTTACTAAATACCATTTCTAGCATTTCTAAACGCGCTCTAAAGAACGGCCACTGCAAACTCATTTCACTTAAGGTTTCAATGCCATATTTTTCAAGCGCCGCTTTAAGCCCGCTTAGTGCACCTAACCATGCAGGCAGCATTAAACGGTTCTGACTCCACGCAAATATCCACGGAATGGCACGTAAGCTCTCCACTCCACCATTCGGATTACGTTTAGCAGGCCTTGAGCCTAATGGCAATTTAGATAGCTCCAATTCTGGTGTTGCCATTCTAAAGTAAGGTACAAAGTTTTCATCGTGGCGTACCACATTGCGATAGTGCTCACACGATACATCACTGATTAATGCCATGACTTCGCGCCACTCATCTTTGGGCTCTGGCGGTGGTAATAAGTTACTTTGCAGCACTGCCCCCGCGTATATGTTTAAGCTTTGCAATGCCACATTGGGTAAGCCAAATTTAAAGCGGATCATTTCGCCTTGCTCTGTCACCCTCAGGCCCCCTTTGAGTGAACCCGGTGGCTGCGAATGCAAGGCTTGCGCTGCAGGCGCACCGCCTCGACCAACCGTTCCACCACGACCATGAAATAAAACCAGCTCAATACCGCGTTCATCCGCCAGTTGCACTAACTTGTCCATTGCCTCATATTGTGCCCAGCCAGCAGCCATCATACCGGCATCTTTGGCTGAGTCTGAATAACCAATCATCACATTTTGAGTATTTTTAATATGACCTCGGTACCACTCATTATTTAAAAGTGTAGTAATAACATTATGGCCATCGTTTAAATCATCTAAGGTCTCGAATAATGGCGCAACGGGCAGTTCAAAACTGCAGCCTGACTCTTTAAGTAATAACTGCACCGCTAAGATATCAGAAGCGGTTCGGGCCATAGAAATAATATATAACCCAAAGGTTTTTGCATCTTGCTGTGCAATAACATCAAAGGTGTCGAGTACTTCTTGTACATCAGGACTAGGTTGCCAATGCTTTGGAATAAGTGGACGACGAGAGTTAAGCTCAGCAAGTAAAAAAGCCTGCTTATCTTGCTCTTGCCATTGGTTGTAGTCGCCAATACCTAAGTAACGAGTTAGCTCAGAAAATACATCACCGTGTCTTGACGAATCTTGGCGCACGTCTAGTTTTGCTAAACGCAGGCCAAAGCTATTTACTCGGTGGATCATATCCAGTAGCAAGCCATCGGCCACCACATGCATATTGCACTGTAATAAAGAGCGATAACACACTTCAATAGGGTACTTAATTTGATTAATATCGGTGATTAAATCTTGTGATTCAGTGCGCTTATTTTTAATTTTAGCGCTTAAATGCATTACCGTTTCTGCAACTTGGTTTTTAACATCCTTTAAAACGGCACGGTACGGTTCAAACTCTTGTCCAGCCAGCTTAATAAGCTCATCGCTTGCATCCGACATAGAAAGTTCAGCACAGAGCGTTTCTAAATCACGCTGGTATAAATCCAGTGCCATCCAACGGCCATGGTCGAGCACTTGCTTAGTTACTTCGGCGGTTACAAATGGGTTACCATCACGGTCTCCCCCCATCCAAGAAGTAAATTCTATCGGGCTGTAATCTGCTGGCAACTCTAAGCTTAAATGCTGTTTTACATGCTGGCTAAACTCACGTAGAAAACGTGGCACAGCTTCCCATAAACTGTTTTCAATGACTGCGTAGCCCCATTTAGCCTCATCTACAGGGCTTGGGCGTGAACGACGAATATCGTCCGTATGCCATGCTTGGCTAATTAACTGCGCAATACGGTTTAATATTGCTTCGCGTTCTTGCGCAAGATTGTCGGTACGCTCAAGCGATGCTAAACAATCGCTAAGTTCAACATGTTTATTAATAATGGTACGGCGAGTCACCTCGGTTGGGTGTGCTGTTAGTACTAAGTTTATGTGGAGTTTTGAGAGGGTATCAGCTAAATGATTATGATTAAGCTGACCTTGTTCGGCCTTTGCTGCTAACGTTTTTAATGTTTGAGTGAGAGGGTTTAGTTGGCAAAAACCAACATCATTAAAACGTGATACGGTATGAAACTGCTCTGCAACATTTGCTAAGTTTAAAAAATGATTAAATGAACGGGCAACCGGTAAAAGCTCTTCATCACTAAGCGCATGTAGTACATTTATAAGCGCTTTACGATCAGCTTCATTGCCACTGCGAGATGATTTTGATAAAGCCCGAATCTCTTCTACTTTATCTAAAATATCTTGTCCTTGAGCATCTTTTATAGTTTGTCCTAATAATTGCCCAAGTAAATTTACATTACCTCGCAAGGCGGCATATTGTTCACTCATTTTTAGCTCTCCTTTGTTTCTTTGAGACCTATTAATATCATTATGTTTACTTATTTAATAGATCCATTTGCACCGGCATGTCGTAAAAAAGCATATGTAAAATAAACACAAAGCGATGACATGATCATTTTTTACGATGGTAATTGCCCCCTTTGCAATGCAGAGATGCAGCATTTAAAACGTGCCGATGTTGATCATAAAGTTACACTTGAAGATTTAAATGCTGATGACTTTAATGCGCGTTTTCCCGCAATCAATAAGCAATACGCTATGAATATACTGCATGCCCAAACTGATAATGGGCAGATGATTTACGGCTTAGATGTGACTTATCAAGCTTGGCGCACTGTTGGCAAATATCCTTGGCTTAAAATTATTCGTTTGCCCGTCATTCGTTTTTTTGCCGATCATGCTTATACTTTCTTTGCAAAATACCGTCATCAAATTAGTCGTTTTTTAATGCCTAGTGCACAGTGCAACTCAGGTCAATGTAATATCAAAAGCAAAGGTGAAAAATGAAAACAGTGATTTTATTTGGTGCCAGTAGCGCCATTGCTCAATCTTACGTTAATCACTTAAATCAACAAGCAACACAATTTAATATAATTTGTGTTAGCTCATCGAATATTAATCACAGCGGTAAAAACATAACCTACTTTCACAGCGACTACTCAACGCAAAGTCTTAACGAGCTTACAGAATCGCTAAAGTCTCAGCAGATTGAGCTCGCTCAGGTGGTTATATTTAATGGCCAATTACATAACAGCCAGCACATGCCTGAAAAAAAACTCGAGGATATCAATGGCGATTATTTTATGCAGCTTTTGCATTCTAATACGCTTGTGCCGCTGCTGTGCTTACAAAGCATAATGCCATTACTTAACCATAAAACTCACTGCACAATTACCGCTTTAAGCGCTCGTGTTGGTAGCATTAACGACAATAAACTGGGTGGCTGGTACACCTATCGCGCATCAAAATCAGCACTTAATATGTTATTTAAAACAGCCGCTATTGAGCTTGCTCGTCGTGCTAAAAATACTAAACTTGTTTTATTTCATCCAGGCACCACAGATACTGAGCTGTCTAAACCATTTCAAAAAAATGTACCTGCCGACAAACTATTTACGCCTGAGTTTGTTGCCCAGCAATTATTTAAATTTACTTACGAAAACTCACAATTAGAACTTAATGGCGAACCTGCCTACCTAGATTGGCAAGGAAACACTATAAAATGGTAAGGGATCAACACATGCATTTTTCTAAAGACCGCATAACCGCACTTGAAAAACACACACGCACGCATTTTATAAATTCACTGTCAGGATTTAAAAGTGCAAACTTGATTGGTACGCAAGATGGACAGGGCAATACCAATTTAGCCATTGTTAGTTCTGTCATCCATTTAGGCGCTCACCCGCCCCTTGTAGGCATGATAATGCGCCCACACAGTGTACCAAGGCATACATTTGAAAATATTATAGAAACGGGCGTTTATACTATTAACCAAGTAAATAGCGATATTTACCAGCAAGCGCACCAAACCTCGGCACGTTACGCTAAAGATGAGTCCGAGTTCGATGCAACGGGTTTAAAAACAGAGTATTTAAATGAATTTAACGCTCCCTTTGTTGCACAAAGCCGACTTAAATACGCGGTAAAATTTGTAGAGAATCAACATTTAGCTGTTAATGGCACCGAACTGGTTATTGGTGAAATAATGGATGTATATGTGGATGAATCAGCACTCCAAAGCGATGGTTTTTTAGATTTACAAGCCATTGATACGGTTGCAGTAACCGGTTTAGATAGTTACCACACGGCAAATAAGCTCACTCGCCTACCCTATGCAAAAAAATAGCCCGAGGTTATCAAGTCCTCCAAATAAGCGACTTGATAACTCCCCCCCCATTTTTGAGCCCCTTGTTCACTAATCGCAATTAGTTTGAATTTAAACTGTTAAACCTACACACTATGCAAAATTTTGTAGGAGAAATATATGACCACAGTTGGTATTGGTACTCACACACCCGAGCAAGCACTTGCTAGTTTAAGTAATATGACTCACTCAGTAACGCCGATTCAAGCCGATGAGTATTTAGCGCGTATGGCCAAAGCACAAGCCTATATGCAAGCGCACAACATTGATGCCATTTATTTAAACGCAGGTACCAACTTAACTTATTTCACCGGAATGAAATGGTATGCCAGTGAACGACTTGTTGGCGCTATTTTACCTGCTGTAGGTGATGTGCAATACATTGCTCCACATTTTGAAATTGGTTCTTTAAATGGCTTTAAGGTTATTGATGGCCCAATACACGGCTGGCAAGAGCATGAAAGCCCGTTTGAGCTATTAGTTAAAGTGCTGAAACAGCTCAATATTAGCGACGCTGCTACCGTTGGTATTGATGAAAGCGCACAGTTTTTTATTTTTGATGGTATCAATAAAGCCAGTTCAGGGTTAAAACTGGTGAACGCTCAACCAGTCACTGCGCATTGTAGAATGCATAAATCAGCCAATGAATTAGCATTAATGCAATGTGCCATGGATATGACTTTGGCGGTTCATCAGGCTACAGCGAGCATGCTTTATGAAGGAATTAGCACCGTAGAAGTCGAAGAATTTATTAAAAAAGCCCATCATAAAGTAGGTGCCCCAGGTAATTATTTCTGTATTGTATTGTTTGGCCTTGCTACCTCATTCCCACATGGCGTGAAAGACCCACAAATTTTGAAAAAAGGCGACATGGTGCTCATCGATACTGGATGTAAAGTGCACGATTACCTTTCTGATATTACGCGTACTTATGTATTTGGTGAAGCAACCAGCCGACAACGCCTGTTTTGGGATTTCGAAAAAGCGGCACAGTTAGCAGCTTTCAATCAAGCAGCCCTTGGCGAAACCTGTGAATCGGTTGATCAAGCAGCTCGCAGCTACTTAGCAGCACAAAATTTAGGACCTGAGTATCAAACACCAGGTTGCCCACATCGTACAGGCCATGGTATTGGTTTAGACATTCACGAATGGCCATATTTAGTTGGCGGTGATAAAACCCCGCTTGCCACTGGCATGTGTTTTAGTAACGAACCCATGCTAGTTATTCCAGATGAGTTTGGGGTGAGATTAGAAGATCACTTTTACATGACAGATGATGGTCCGCGCTGGTTTACTCAACCGAGTCATAGCATTGATGACCCGTTTGGCTTAAACAGCTAATATATGAATCATTTAATAAAAAGAGCAGCACCTTGGCTGCTCTTTTTATGTCCAATGATTGATAAAGTAGACTTCATCCCAATATCCATTGTTATTACTAAGCAATCCTTCAAGGATCCCTATGAAAAACTTTAAAATTGATATCGTCTCAGATGTAATGTGCCCGTGGTGTATTATCGGTTACAAGAACTTAGAGACCGCATTGGCAGAATTAAAAGAAGAAATGAGTGCGGATATTACATGGCACCCTTTTGAGCTTAATCCAGATATGCCACTTGAAGGGCAAGACTTAAACGAGCACTTGCAGCAAAAATACAGTTTAACCGAAGAAGAAAGCGCGCGAAATCGTCAAAACATGGCGGATGCGGGTGAACGAGCTGGGTTTACCTTTAATTTTGACGGTAAACGCATCATGATCAACAGCTTTGATCTACACCGCTTGCTAATGTGGGCGCGTGAAGAGGGCAAGCAAACTGAGCTGAAATTGGCATTTTTTGAAGCACACTTCACCGATTTGAAATATCTAAATCAAGAAGATGCATTACTGGATGTGGTAGAAAAAGTCGGTCTTAACAAAGACACAGCTCGTGATATTTTACACTCAGATAAATACGTACAAGCGGTTCGCGAAGAGCAAAATAACTTTAAGCAAATGGGTATTACTTCAGTGCCTACGTTCATTATAAATGATAAGTATGCGCTTACCGGTGGGCAGCCGAGTGAGTCATTTATTCAAGCACTTAAGCAAATAAGCGAAGAAGAAGCCAAGCAAGACACTTAAAAAATAAAGTTTAAAACCAAAAAAGGCTGCACATCGCAGCCTTTATTTATCTCAGTTAGCATTTTTTGAGAAGCGTTTAAACAAGGTGCTCAATATTTAAGAATTTAATCTGACACTGAACTTTGAACGCCCTCTCTATAGATACCTAACAGTTAAATACTTCAAAATTAAATCTGCTTATGGTGCAAATTAAATAATGCTGCCTTTTAACGGACTCGTTCTTTTTCTGGATATACTAAACTTTTTATCTGTATTTTTAGCATAGTGATAGAAATTCAAGCTAGTCTGCGTGACATCTTCAATAAACCACCCAGGTATCTTAACTAAAGAATAACCATGTTTAGAAAAGTGTATCTCAATTGATTTAATCATGGGTTTTTCAACAACCGTGATTTGGTCTGCTTTACTTAAATCTATAACTTTTTCACCTTGAATCAATGTCTGCTCATTTAAATCGACAATAATCGGTTTATTTTTAAAAAAATCAACGAGAAAATAGGTAATAAATACCGGTACGAGAATAATTGATAATTGGCGCATTGTTACTGCTTTAAAATAGGTCTCTTCATGAGACCAAGTATCAGGCGTAGTAAACCATACTATAAAGATATAAACCGCTACCGCTAAAGTCCAGCGGTGTAGGCGAAAAAGCTTTTTAAGGTCAAAAGTCAATGTCATTCTTTTTAGCATTAATTTAATCTCACTTTCATTCGTATGCTATAAGCGTTCCCCACATGTGTAAGTGACTTAAATTTAAACCTTTGATCGATTTCACTATCGAGTTTAAAGTTTATAGTATTTTTTATGTTCTTTTCAGTAAAATACAAGTTAATTCCAGGGCTATAGCTATTAATCTCATGATATGTCTGCAACCTATCTTCGTTCTCATATTCCAAATAAATAACTTTAAGCAAACGGGTATTGCTTCAGTGCCTACTTTCATTATAAACGATAAGTATGCTCTTACCGGTTGGCAGCCGAGTGAGTCATTTATTCAAGCACTTAAGCAAAGAAGAAATAAAGCAAGATTAGCAAACTGTTTTACAGCGATAATAACCTTATCGCTGTTTCAGTTTAAACACTGTTCGCTGACCTAAACCAAGCCCATCCTCAACATCATGGTAAAATTGCGTATAGAGTGCATCAAGCTCGCCTTTTTGTGCTAGCTTTGTTAAGCCCCGCTGTAATAAGTCGATAATCGCTTTATTTTTTTCATTTGCATAAAAGTAATAAAAATTATCATACTGCAGCATAATATGCGGCTCAACGACAAAGTTATACTGTGGGCTTTTTTGTATTTCAGCTCTAATCGCAGTTACTGAACGAGGAAAGTAATCGCCAAGTCCTTCATCTAACGCTTTTAACATGCTTTCATAACTCAAATCACCATTAACTGTTAAGCCATTGCTCTTTAATACATAATAATCAGACCAACTTTGCTTTTGTAAAGCTATATATGGCTTTAGTTGTTCAAGGGTTTTTATATCTGAAAATTCGCCCAGCCGGCTTTGTTTTATCATCAGTAAACGTTTTGAGTGCAAGCCGTAGTATATTGGAAAGGTTGTGTGTACAAGGCTGCTTGCTTGCTCTTTTGACATACTTAACCAGGCAAAATTAATTATTCCATCGCGCTTTAGCTCTTCAAGTACTCGTTTAGTATTCATCGGCTCAACACTATAACTAATATTGAGTTTAACATTCATCTGCGCAAAGCTTTTTTCTAATAAGCTCAAAACATAATGATTTTTAGGCATATTAGGTGTGCTCGGTTTCCCTAATTTGAGCGTCACTATTTGCTCGCTTCCCCAAGCAAAAGATGACAGGGTAATAAGGATAACACTGCAGCATAAATTAAATAACTTCATGGTCATTCCAAGTTACTTTGCATTTATAAAATGGGGAATAGTAAGTATAGCGGGAACTTAGAATTACGCTTTTAGGTGCGATAAAGTACTTTAATCACATGCCAACCAAATTTTGTTTTTACCAAATGTGGCTCTAAAATCTCGCCTTTAAACGCAATTTTATCAAACTGTGGAACCATTTGACCGCGTCTAAATTCGCCTAAATCTCCGCCCTTTTTGCCCGACGGACAAGACGAATATTTTTTAGCTAAGGTTTGAAACTTTGCGCCTTTACTTAATTGCTTAATGATGTCTTCTGCAATCTCTTTGTGCTTAACCAAAATGTGAAGTGCGTGTGCTGTATTTGCCATGAGAAAGCCCTTAAAACCTATTTACTAGTAATCAAACGCCGCGATTTTAGCACAGCCTAAGTGATACAGCACTTGCTAAAAATGTGGCTATAAGTAGTGTTCTTCATCTTTTTGCAGAGGAATTCGACAGTGTTGGTATTTACCAAATAATGTATAACGGTTTTTAGCCACTTTGTTATAAAGCCAATCAGTCAGCCTTCGTGGTAATAACTTAAATACGCTAAGCAACTTCCACGGATAACTTAACTGGCTGAACACCCGAAAAACGGCTTGGCTACGGGTAAATGGCTTTTGTGCTTCTATATAAATCATCGAAGTAAAATTGGTAGTGGAAAAACCAAATTGAGCAAGTAGCGTTTGCCCTGCCGGCGATTGCACGCTGCACAATTTAAATTTTATGGTCGGATCGTGAGCTATAATAAAATTACACCACGCACTACAAAGCTTACATTGCGCATCAAATAATATAATTTTTTGATTTAACATTAATGCCGCGGAATCATCGCTCATAAAACTTTTCACAAATTAAGTACTAAACTACTGCTGCACTGGCTTTTTTTGTAGCTTACGCTGCAAGGTGCGCCTATGCATATTTAACTGCCTAGCGGTCATTGATACATTACCGTTATTACTGTGTAAAACATGTTGAATATGCTCCCACTCTAAACGTTCGGGCGACATAACCCCCTCTGAAATTTCAGTTGCTGCCGTACTTGCCACCTCAACTTTGAGTGCTTTTAATAAACTTGCCATATCAACAGGCTTAGTTAAATAGTCATTAGCCCCTAAGCGCATCGCCTCTACCGCCGTTGCTATACTTGCAAAGCCAGTGAGCAATACAATATGAGCATGTGTGAGTAAATGGCGCAGCGGTGCAATCAGCGACAGTCCATTCTCATCGGCCAGCTTCATATCTAATAAAATACAGTTAGGCTGTTGCTGACGAGCCCTTAGAAGTGCATCAGTGTGATTATGTGCGATCTCGCAATTAAACCCGTGCTTAGTTAGCCGACGTGCTAACGTCGTCGCTAAATTAATATCATCCTCAACAATAAGTAGCTTCATGCTTTTGTCTCTGCTGTTAATAGTGGCATTGTTATCTTTGCAACCGCTCCGCCTTCGGGATGATTATATACCGTTAGCGAGCCATTTAACCTCTCAAACGTCACATTTGATAACATAACTGCGATCCCCATGCCTTGCTCACTAGGCATTAAATGCCCACCTAACTCCGCTAACTCTGAGGATGAAAAGCCAGCACCAAAATCACGAATAATTAACGCAATGTTTTGTGCGTCAGGTTGCTGCCAACTTAGTTCAAGTTGCACTTGGCCGTGCTTTTGATTAGCAAGTACTGCATTTTGTAATAAATTTAAAATTGCAGGTAGCAGCATAGCGTCACTTTGTAATGTGGCTTCAGGTGCCCCGTTAAACCAGTTTATTTGTTGATTAGGATATTGTAATAGTAACGTATCATGAATTTGATTTTGCAACTGCTCTGCTTTAATGGGTGCTTGAGTGTTTTGATCCCGTAACTGCATTGAGAGATTTCTAAAGTCGTTAAGCTGAGTGCGGCATTGCAATAGCGGCGTTTGCATTTGCTGAATAACTTCATTGTCGGGATGCTCTTCTAAAAGCTCTTCAAACAATAATTGTAAATTAGCAATCGGTGTTGCTAATTGATGAGTAATTTGCGCCGCAGCGCCATCAAGTGTAACCAGTTGTTCATTGCGCAACTGTTTTTCTCTAACCTTCGCAATAGTGCGCTCACGCTGCTGCAAAGCGCGGTTCATCGCCCCTATCACTAGCGCTATTACGCAAGCACTTATAACAAAGTTAACCCACATACCAATAAAATGACCATTCATGTTCATTTGGTGCATACTGTGTTCGGGCATTCTAATTAATAATAAGCTATAAGCGGCAATCGCCAATATAGCGATATAGGCAAGCCCTCGAGCGCTTAATGTAATGGCAGCTATCATAATAGGCAACAATAGTAACGACACAAATGCGTTAGTGGCACCCCCGCTTAAAGACAACAAAATGGTTAAAAAAAGCACATCGGCGGTCAATTGCATTAGCATGCCAATTGGCTTTGCTTGGCTTACATGCCGGTAGGCAAATACACTGGCTAACTGAAAAACCGCCTCAACAGCAATAACCCCTAACAACGGCATAAGTGCAATTTGATGTTCCAATAAAAAATATACACTGAGTACCGTAATAAGCTGGACAACAATGGCACCACTGCGCAGCATTAATAATCGGCTAATAGCTGGGTCGGTTTTAATTAACACGATAGAGTTCCTGAATACACTGGGTTTTATTATTTATGATTAACATGCTTTTTTTATTGCATTTATTATACACTAAACCGTCTCATATTAGACTCTGACTTAGCTACACTCAAGCATACATCGCGGATAAGGCGGTTGTTTTTTGTAAGCACTAAAGCGCGATGGACTAACTTGGAAAAAAGCGCCTAAGCTACATGCTTTTTGGTTTACAAAGTAAAAACCAATAATTAACCTTTCACTAATAATGCAACAAACAATTGGTAAAAAAGCAGTGATTACAGCCCTATAGCTGCTATAAACTAGTGTTAATAGCTAATTTTTGTTATAACGTACTCATTAGACGAACACGTCATACCACTTTTAAGAGAACACACTATGCCTTACGCACATATCACTGGTTGGGGGAAATGCATTCCACCAGCTAGCATCAGCAACGACGAAATAAGTGAAATTGTAGATACCACCGATGAGTGGATCACCACGCGTACCGGTATCAAAGCACGTAGAGTAAGCCATGTAACTACCGCCGAGCTTGCTAGTGTAGCTGCAAAACATGCCATTGCTTGTGCAGGTATAGATGCAAAAGACATCGATTTAGTTATTTTAGCAACGTGCACGCCGTCAACTGTAGTGGCAAACACCGCTTCATTGGTACAAAAAAATATCGGTGCCACAGGCGCTGCAGCCATGGACACCAATGCAGCATGTTCTGGTTTTTTATATGCTTTACAAGCTGCGACTGCGCAAATTCAGGCCGGTATGATCAAAAAAGCCGTAGTTATTGCCGCTGAACGCATGACGTGGTATGTAAACTGGGCACGACGCGACAGTGCTGTTTTATTTGGTGATGGTGCCGGTGCCGTTGTGCTTGAAGCAGCAGAAACACCTGCAGGCTTATTAGGGACTAAAACCGGCTGTGACAGCGAAGATCGTGATATTTTACACATTACTAATTTCGGCAGTGATTTAAATAAATATGAGCCAATTGGCCCATCAGATCTTTTATTTGAAGGTCGTGAAATATTTAAACGTGCGGTTAAAGGCATGAGTGAAGCCTGTGACGACGTGCTTGAACAGGCAAACCTTAAGTTAGACGATATAGACGTACTTGTGCCACATCAAGCTAATTTGCGCATTATTCAAGCAATTCAAAACCGTTTAAAGGTTGAAGACAGCAAAGTAATGGTTAACATTGGCGAATACGGTAATACCTCTGCTGCGACGATTGCCATTGCGCTGTGCGAAGCCGTTGAGCAAGGTTTAATTAAGCCGCATGCCAATATTATGTCGGCTGCATTTGGAGCAGGCCTAACGTGGGCGGCAAGCTATATCAAATGGGGCGAGCGAGTAACACCCATTGCTGTTAGCGATGCTATGCTTCCACCGTGTGATAAAACAGGTTTAGAGCTTGTTGCACCAGCTGTAAAAGCGTGTAAAGACGCAGAGCCTGGCTAAAAGCTAACATTACCCCAAGCAAATATGTATTGATAAAAAGCGCACTGAAAGCAGTGCGCTTTTTGCTTTTTAAGGAAAATATATGCAACTACTAGGCATTCATCATGTAGCCATCATTTGTAGCAACTACCCACGCTCTAAAGATTTTTATAGTGAAATATTAAAACTCACGATTATTAATGAGCACTACCGAGCAGAGCGTCAGTCTTACAAACTCGATTTAGCTTTACCTGATGGCAGTCAGTTAGAATTATTTTCGTTTAATGATGCGCCAAGTAGACCAAGCTACCCCGAAGCACAAGGACTTAGACATTTAGCATTTAAGGTTAGTAGTGTAGAAAACAGTAAAACGTATTTAGAGTCGCATGGAATCGACGTAGAAGAAATAAGAGTGGATGAAATTACCGGCAAAAAATTCACCTTTTTTGCCGATCCAGATGGTTTACCCCTTGAGTTATATGCGCTTTAACATCAAATAACTCAAGGCAAGGTATGTTTGATTTAGTTAACCCTAGTTAGGTTAGTTAAATCGATTTTGTAGGTAAGTAAATACTGCACGAATACCCAGAGCTTCACCACCTGCAGGGCGCCCTGGTAATGCTCGTAAGTTCCATGCCATTACATCAAAATGAACCCATGGTGTGTTTGGCTCTACAAATTCTTTCAAATAAAGCGCAGCGGTTATTGCGCCACCATATGGCGTACTTGAACAGTTAGTCATATCAGCCACATCGCTTTTCAAAAATGGGGTGTATTGCTCGAATAACGGTAATTGCCAAACAGGGTCGTTAACTTGCATCCCCGAATCCATAATCGCATTAGCTACATCACGTTCCGTTGAGAAAAAGCCTGGCAGTTCTGTCCCTAAAGCAACACGGCACGCGCCAGTTAAAGTAGCGAAATCAATAATTAATTCAGGATCATCGTTTTGTGCTTCGCTTAGCGCATCACACAGAACTAGTCGCCCTTCTGCATCAGTATTATCTATTTCGACCATAATACCTTTACGTGTTTTTATTACATCGCCTGGGCGAAATGCATTACGCGAAACGGCATTCTCAACCGCAGGGACTAACACGCGAAGACGTATTGGTAAGTTAGCGGCCATAATTAGTTGTGCTAAGGCAATAACATGTGCGGCCCCGCCCATGTCTTTTTTCATGTTACGCATGCCTGAACTTGGTTTTAAATCCAGTCCACCTGAGTCAAAACATACACCTTTACCTACTAATGTAATTAGCGGCGCATCAATCGCACCCCACTTCAAATCGAGTAAACGCGGTTTGTTTTCACTTGCACGGCCTACCATATGAATAGTTGGGTAATTTTGTTCTAATAACTCATCACCTACCCATTGAGTAAACTCGCCGTCGAATGTATCAGCTAAATCGCTCATTACCTGTGATAAGTGCTGCGGCATCATATCAGCAGCGGGGGTATTTACTAAATCACGGGCTAGATTAATTGCATCTGCTTGTTGTTTTACTTGTTCATATAATGTTTTATCAGCAATGCCAAGCTGAGCTTTAGCTGTGGCTTTTTGTTTATACTCACTGAACTCATAACCACCTAACACAAATCCTAAAGCAAGTTGAGAAACTAACGATTCATCACCCTGAATTTGATAGCATCCTTTAGGTAATTTACTTGCAAGCTCGCCAGCGGCCCAAAAATCATCAGCTCGTTGCATAATACAAAATACTTGGCTTAGTTCACCCGTTTCTGCGTTTGGTATTAACGCCAGCCCTGACTTTTCAAAATCGGTATTTGCAAGCCACTGCTGCACAAAGCTCGGTTGCTGAGTAAGCCAGTCTGTTAATTCATTTTTAACAACAAAAGATAGAGGGATACCTGAAGAGGTATGACAAAGTAAAGCGCTCATTAATGACTCACATAATAGAAATTGATGTCCTAGCATAACAATAAGCACTATTAAAAGGTATAGCTAATTATACTCTAACTAGCTTACTTCTTTTCGGAGGGAGTTGAGTCTTGCTGTTGGTTTTGTTGAGTAATTTCTTGATCAATTTCTTTCATAGGCTTATTCATACTAAAAGAGCTCGGCAAAACATCAACACCCACTAACTGCCCTAGCTTAACAACCAATGGAATAGTTAATGGTGCAAAAGGTAATAACGCAAAAATGCCTAGCCCCAACCCTTTTAAAATATCAACAAACTGCTCATTGGCGCGTTTTAGCTCTGCTTTGTTTGTTTGCCCTTGAGTATAACGCTTGTAGGTTATTAGCATCTCTTTGGTTTCTTGCCTTTCTTGAGCAAGGGCTATTTTAAGCGCGACCATAGCACGGCGAAAACGCAGTTGCTGTCGCTTTTTACTAATTTTAGCAACCCGCCAGGGGGCACGATGAATGACTTTATATAATCGCATAGCCTGTATTCTCACACAGCGCTCTAAGTTCACAAAGAATAATTTACACGCTTTGTTCAATCATTTATTCTAGGTGTCCTTTTTTCCACTTTTGTAATAAAAAATGCAAAAAAATCGCCCCGAAACTAAACCCGAAAGACCAAAATCTGATGAATGCTGTGGCGGCGGCAGTTGCTGCCCTTGTGTGTGGGATGAATATAAAGAAAAGCTGGCAGCGTGGAAAAAACATCATGGTGAAAATATCAACAGCAAATCAATTTAATTCAATAATATAAAATGACTAAATTAACTTATTTAGTTAGTCATTATGTATCAATGTCTGTTTTTTCCTCCTTTTCTCGCCCTAGCTGCAATTAACTCTGCGTTATTTTTAGATAAATCATTTGTTTCAACTTGTTAAATAGTGGTTAATTTCCCATTGCCCTCTTTAGTTTTTTTATCTATAGTCTATTTCGAGGACTCACAGGAGGTGCGCTTAATTAATTAAGCTTTTAGGAGTGAGTTAGCTATATTTGCTCCCCATTGAACGTGAAATGTCCACAATAATAAGTCAGTAATAGACTATACAAATCAATTCTAACTGGGGATATTTAGAATGAAATTAAAAAGCAACGCGCTTCAACAGGCCATCAAATTTGCTCTAGCAACAACAGCCGCAGGCTTGTTTGTTTCTGGTTCAGCAATTGCTCAAGAAGAGCAAACAGAAGTTAAAGTAAACAAAAATGTAGAAAAAATTGCCGTAGTAGGTACGCGCTCTGCGCCCCGCTCTATTGGTGACTCACCTGTTCCTATCGATATCATCGGTGGTGAAGAACTTAGCAAATCAGGTAATACTGATATGCTAGAGCTGTTAAAAGGGGCTATTCCTTCTTTAAACGTTCACTCAATGCCAATTAGTGATGCCGCTTCACTAGTGCGCCCTGCAAACTTACGCGGACTACCTTCAGATAGCACATTAATCTTACTTAACGGCAAACGTCGTCATCGCGCTTCAGTTATTGCCTTTTTAGGTGGTGGTATTAATGATGGTGCGCAAGGTGCCGACATTTCAGTTATTCCAAGTATTGCACTGAAACAAGTAGAAGTACTTCGCGATGGTGCTGCTGCACAATATGGTTCTGATGCAATTGCTGGGGTTTTAAACTTCCAACTTAAAGATGCCTCGGAAGGCGGGTCATTTGAAGTTCGAAAAGGCCAATATTACGAAGGCGACGGTGATACAACCCAAATTTCAGGTAATGTGGGTTTACCGTTTACCGATAGCGGTTTTGCAAATTTAAGCTTTCAGTACAAAACAGCCGATGCGACTAGCCGCTCGGTACAAAGACCGGATGCCGCAGCACTTGATGCAGCTGGTGTTCCCGACATTGCTCCAATCACCCAAGTATGGGGTGCACCAGAGGTTGATGACGACATCTCTATCTTTGGTAATGTTGGTTTAGAGCTAACTAATGACTCACAATTTTATATGTTTGGTAACTATTCTGAACGTGATGTACGTGGTGGTTTTTATTACCGTAACCCGCATACTCGCCCTGGTGCATACTCAAATGATGGTGGCGAAACACTCCTTGTTGGTGATTTAACCGGCGACATGAGCGGTAATTGTCCAACAATCATGATTGATGACAACGTTCTTGATAACCCTGACTACATTAATGGTGTAGCAAACAACCCTGATTGTTTCGCATTTAACGAAATGCTTCCGGGCGGTTTTACACCAAACTTTGGTGGCAATATCACAGATACGTCACTCACTATTGGTACTAAAGGCGAGTTTACTGGCGGCTTTTTAGAAGGCGCTTACTATGATTTAAGCGGTACTGTAGGGTATAACGAATCTCGCTACTTTATATACGACACAATCAATGCATCATTGGGTCCAGATAGCCCGCGTGATTTTAGCCCAGGTAAATATGAACAATTAGAGAAAAACTTTAATTTTGATATTTCAAAGGGTTTTGACTTTGACTTAGCTTACGATGTAAACATTGCCGGTGGTTTAGAGTGGCATGAAGAAACCTTTACCGTGGTATCAGGCGATGAAGCTTCGTTTATAGCTGGCCCACTAACTGATCAAGGTTTTGGTATTGGTTCTAACGGTTTCCCTGGATTTAAACCATCAGATGCAGGCGAATACGACCGTCGAAACTATGCAGCTTACATTGATATTGAAGCGCCATTTACTGAAGAGTTCTTAATGGGCTTAGCGCTTCGCTACGAAGATTACGATACCTTTGGTTCAACCACTAACTATAAGTTAATGGGTCAATACCACCTTACTGATGATCTGAATATTCGAGGTTCAATTAGCACCGGTTTCCGTGCACCTACCGTAGGCCAAGCGAATGTTAGTAACGTACAAACTAACTTAAGCAGTGGTGTACTGGTAGATTCAGCTTTGTTACCACCTACAAACCCAATTGCTATTCAACTTGGTGGTACTGAACTTGAGCCTGAGGAATCACAAAGCTATACCTTTGGTGCGGTATACACCATGGGCGATTTATTCTTAACAGTTGATTACTACAACATCCAAGTAGATGATCGTATTAGTCAGTCAGATAAAATAGAACTTAGCCAAGCAGATAAAGACACGCTCGAAGCTGCCGGTGTACCTAACGTACAAAACTTAGCGCAAGTTAGTTTCTTTACCAATGACTTTGATACCACTACTCAAGGTGTTGACTTAGTGGCTAACTACTCAGCTGAATTATTCAATGGTAGTTCTACATTTAGCTTAGCGTACAACTGGAATGAAACAGAAGTAACACGCTCAAGTGATATCACAGGAGCATTTAAAGTAAGCCGTCTTGAAAATGATTTACCTAATCACCGTGCAACACTGAGCTGGGCACAGCAATGGGAAAGCTTTTCAGCATTTTCTCGCCTTAATTACTTTGGTGAGTACCAAGGTGTTCACGTAGATTATGATGAAACCGCTAAAATAGCTGATGCAGCAGTAACATTAGATGTTGAAGTAACTTACTTTATGAATGACTCAATCAGTTTCTCAGTCGGTGCACAAAACCTACTGGACCAAGAAGCAGAGAAACTTGATTTTACCGTAGCACCTAATAACAATTGGGGTGGTAAGTACTACGAAACTTCTCCATACGGTATTAATGGTGGTTTTTACTACGCTAAAGCAACCTATACTTTCTAAAATGTGTTAACAACAAGAAAAGGCGAAATGTGTAATGCATTTCGCCTTTTTATTACCCTCTATAAACCCATTTAAAATGACCATTACACTCGCATTTTTTATGGCGTTAGGGTTATAGTAAATAAAAAGAATATTTGTTGTATTATGCTACTAAAAAAAGCAAATGAGTTATTATCACAAAACAAGCTTAGAGAAGCTGAGTTTCATTACAAAACGCTTTTACAATCAGAGCCAGACAATGGTGACGCCCTATTTGGCCTAGGTAAGGTAGCATTGCGTTTAGAACAATTTGATGCCGCTGTGTATATACTACAACGGGCGTGTCAGCATCTACCCTATGTATTAGAACCCTTATATGCACTAAGTGATGCATTTAATGCGGTCAACTCCCCTGAAGATGCGCAAAAAGTACTCGAATACGCAGCCAGTATTGCTACAGAAAACCCAGACACTCATTATTATTTAGCTCAGCACTATTTAAACTTTGGCGAGCTTGATAAAGCGCAGGCCACATTTGAGGAGGCATTAAAGCTTGGGATAGCACCGGTTACGGCTTATGTTTTATTTGAATTGGTACAATTAGGGCGCTTTAATAAAGCAAATAATTACATTGATCAGTTACACCATTTTTTAACGCAAACAAATAACCTACGCTTAAAAATGGTCTGTTACTATGCTTTAGCTAAAAGTTACGACAAGTTAGATGATACTGATCAAGCATTTAATTACTTTGTTATTGCCAATCAGCAACAACGTAAACTCAGTGAATTTAATACTGAGGATTTAATTGGGTTTTATGATCAACTTATTGAATATCACAATGAAAGTGTGCTCAATTTAGCAAAACTAAACAAACAGTACCCTGTCACACCCGTGTTTATTATTGGCATGCCACGAAGCGGTTCAACCTTACTTGAGCAAATGTTAGCAGGGCACAGTCAATGGGCAACGCTTGGAGAGGACACCAGTATTAGTAATAAGGTAGTTGCTTTTTTAGAACATAAAACAGGATTACGCTACCCTCAATGTTTAGCTAAACTAACAACGCCTTTAATTAACCAAGCCAGAGATATTTATTTAGATACGTTAAGCTCTTTTGGAGGCAACTGCCCATTTGTGATCAATAAACTGCCGAGCAACTATCAAAACTTAGGGCTAATTTATATTTTATTCCCAGATGCTAAGTTTATTAACCTGACCCGCAACTTTCACGCAACCGCCTTTTCAGTGTTTACTAATTACTTTGCTGAAAACGAACCCTATTTTTGTGATTTAAATCAGTTTACTTTGTACCATCAGCTTTATGAAAAACTGATGAGCCATTGGCAGCAATTTAACCGCTTAGCTATTTATAATTTAAGTTACGAGCAGTTAATTGAAAATCCCAAGGAACAGTTAACCGCACTATTGAGTTTTACGGGCTGCGAATTTGAACACACTTGTTTAGACTTTTACAAAAATAAAAGCGCCGTTACAACGCTTAGTAAACATGCCATCAGGCAACCTGTAAATAACAAAAGCCTTGATAAGTGGCAGCGTTATGAAGCCCCTTTACTTAATTTGCTCTCGTTGCCTCAAACCAGTTAAGCACATCCATAAACTGTTCTTGACGTGCCTGAGGGTGAGTAAGCATATTTATATGGTCGTAATCTACTTTGTGCCCAAAGCGGCGGCCATATATTTGCATCTTTTGCACCCCAGTACCTGACTCATCAATAAATTTTTGAATATCGATAGGCTGTGCCAATGCTTTATCTTTTACTGCCGCAATATGTAACGTTGGAGGAAGCGTAAGATTTGCTAATGTTTTAGCGTAGTCAAAGCCGTCATCACTGTCTATCCATGGCTTTTGCTTGGCCCACTGCATACTTTGGTAATGCGACTTTTGAGTTTCATCATCACTGCCCCACTTTAAGCGTTTTGCCGGTAAATAACCGTGTTTTTTCGCTAAAATTGGTGCCATAAAATACCAAATCAAATTGGCCTGGAATAATTTTTTTGGGTGGTTATTAAATAGCGAACGCTTTGAACCAAAATAGGCACACGCTTTTACATCGTTTATCAACTCAGGGAAGCGAGCAAACACGCTATTAAGCAACACCCCCCCCCAAGAATGAGCAACTAAAAAGTCAGGTTTTTTACTCTCTAACTGTTCAATTTTTTCAATGAATGCCGGAATATCCTCAACAATCGCCTCAGTTTGTCCATAACGTGCTTGTTTACAAATGGCAGGCTTACTTTCACCACGCCCGCGTAAATCAGCTACGTAGCAACTATACCCTTGTTCAGCTAAAAAAGGCGCTAACCCTTTATTGCTATGAGTGTAAAATATTTTGCCATTTTCTACCGCGCCATGAATTAATAGCACCACAGGCCCACTTGGCTGCTGGTTTGCGATACGGCGCAAATGCAGTGTTTGATGGTTACCTAATTTAATAAAAACAGACTGTTGAGTAACTGCCAAAGCGAATTCCTTATAATTGCTAACAACTCATCCTACCAGTAATAACTGGTAAGCCAAAGGGAAAATTATGCACTTTTTCTGTCTGTATTTGTTACTATTGGCTTTTATTCCTGTTGTTAAAAAAGCCTCATGAAAGCAAAATCAACTCGTTCTAAATTACATCCGCGCAATCAACACAAAAATGGTTACGATTTTAATTTGCTTACCTCGCAAACCCCTTCGTTAACTGCTTTTTTAATTACGACTCCAGCAGGCAATCAAAGTATTGATTTTAGTAATAACTTAGCTGTAAAAACCTTGAATCAGGCGCTATTAAAAAGTCATTACAACATTAACTTTTGGGACATTCCTGAGCACAATTTATGCCCACCTATTCCAGGTAGAGTTGACTATATTCATTACTTAGCTGACTTACTCAGCGAAGATAATCAGCAGGTTATTCCCACTGGCCGACAAATTAAAGTGCTTGATATAGGCACTGGCGCTAACTTAGTTTACCCGCTAACGGGCAGTAGCGAATACCAATGGCACTTTACTGGCAGCGATATAGACTCTGCAGCAATCAAAATAGCCAAGCAACTCGCTCAGTTTAATGATTTAAAAATAACGCTTAAACAACAAAAAAATCCTGAACATATTTTTAAAGGGGTGATTAATGCGAAAGATTTGTATCATTTAACGATGTGTAACCCGCCATTTCACGCCAGTGCAGAAGAAGCCAATAAAGGCAGTGAACGCAAATGGAAAAACTTAGGCAAAGCGCCTTCGCAAGCACTTAATTTTGGAGGACAAAGCAATGAGCTATGGTGTGAAGGTGGTGAGCTGGCCTTTATTTCTAGCATGATTAAAGAAAGCAGTGATTACAGTGACCAAGTAATTTGGTTTACCTCGTTGGTTTCTAAAAAAGAAACTCTGGCAGCCTTACAAGCACAGCTAAAACAACAGCCTATTAGTGAATTTAAAATTGTTGAAATGGCACAAGGGCAAAAAGTCAGTCGCTTTATTGCATGGAGCTATTTTGATAAGGCCACCCGTGAACAAATTTGTGAAGAATTAGCATAAAAGCCACATAAGGACACCTCATGATAGATTTTCGCTCAGATACAGTAACAAAACCGTGCAGCAAAATGCGGGACATTATGTATCATGCCCCCGTTGGCGATGATGTGTATGGTGATGATGAAAGTGTAAACCAATTAGAAGCTTATGCTCGATTACGTTTTAATATGCAAGATGCACTTTTTTGTAGCTCAGGCACACAAACAAATCTGCTTGCATTAATGGCCCATTGTGAACGTGGCGATGAGTATATATGTGGCCAAAGTGCTCATAACTACAAGTTTGAAGGCGGTGGCGCTGCCGTTTTAGGCTCTATTCAGCCACAGCCTATTGAAAATGAAGCCGATGGTAGTTTGTGTTTTACTAAAATTGCTGCAGCAATTAAACCCGATGATAGCCACTTTGCAAAAACCCGCCTGTTAAGCCTTGAAAACACCATAGGTGGTAAAGTACTGGGTATTGATTATTTACTCAAAGCCCGCGAATTTGTTAATCAACATAACTTAGCACTGCATTTAGATGGTGCCCGCGCTTTTAATGCCGCTGCCGAGCTTAACGTTGATATTAAAGAAATAACCCAACATTTTGACTCTGTATCTATTTGTTTATCAAAAGGGTTAGGTGCACCTGTTGGTTCATTATTGCTTGGTTCAACAGCATTGATAGCCAAAGCAAGACGCTGGCGAAAAGTGCTTGGCGGTGGTATGCGCCAAGTGGGTATATTAGCTGCTGCAGGGCAATATGCCTTAGAAAATAACACGCAACGTTTAGTCGATGACCACGCTAACGCGCGTTATTTAGCAAAACAGTTAAGTGAAATTTCAGGCTTTAACGTAAATATGAGTAATACCACAAATATGGTTTACGCTACGTTTGATAACAGCATAAACATCACAAAACTAGCAGCCGATTTAAAAGCACAAGACATTGTGTTTAGCCCAAGTAAGCAACTTAGGCTAGTAACCCATTTAGGTATTACTAAAGCGGATATTGATACCTTTATAAAAGCCTTAACGGCCCATATTTAACGCGGCTTTATAATGTTTGCGGCACACCGACTCATAACGGTCGTTGCCGCCAATTTCTACTTGGTTGCCATCGGCAATAGCCTCGCCATTTTCATCGGTACGTAATACGTGATTTGCTTTACGCCCACAATGACATACCGTTTTAAGTTCTATTAACTTATCAGCCCAAGCAAGTAAATATTGCGAGCCGCTAAATAACTCACCTCTAAAGTCGTTTCTTAAGCCGTAACACAATACGGGAATACCTAATTCATCGACTACATCGGTTAGCTGCATAACTTGATCTTTAGATAAAAACTGACATTCATCCACGAGCACACAATGGCGTTTTTTATCACTATTGAGCGATTTAATTAGCTCGTATACATCTTTATTAGCATCATAAATATGTGCATCTGCTTGAAGGCCTATACGTGAGGATACTTTGCCCACTCCTGCTCTATCGTCAATGGCAGCGGTGAGGATCACCGGCTCCATACCACGCTCTTTATAATTAAATGCTGATTGTAATAAAGTGGTTGATTTACCTGCATTCATTGCAGAGTAGTAAAAGTATAATTGCGCCATGGCCGTGCCTTCAAATAAAAAGTGCGCTTATGCTACCCTAAAGTGCAGAGAATACAAATTTGGAAACGCTATTTTATTTAACCTGAACTCTGGTTAAGAGATTTACTAACATTTTGAATCAAAAATGATATTTGTGCTTATTTTTCTCTAGCTAGCGATTTTTAGTGAAAACAAGGCGAAATTACGCGTCAATAGCTCGCCTAATGCAAGTAAATTCAACGCAGTTAGCGCTGAAAATAGCTGCTTGAGATGGATTTATTAGCCGGAGTTCAGGTTATTTATTTTGCTTCATGCTCTAGTAACCATTGCTTGCGCTCTAGGCCACCTGCATAACCAGTTAGCTTTTTATTTGCACCAATGATGCGGTGACACGGCACAATAATACTGATTGGATTTTTACCATTTGCAGCCCCCACCGCCCTCACTGCTTTAGGATTATTTAATTGTATGGCAATATCTTTATAGGTTGCCACTTTAGCAAACGGTACGCTTTGTAATGCCTGCCATACGCTTTGCTGAAATGGTGTGCCGCCAGTATCAAGCTCTAAATCAAACTCAGTACGCGTATGAGCAAAGTACTCGTTAAGCTGTGCCACACAAGATAAAACATGTGAATTAGTCACCTTATTTAAAGGGGTACTAATATAACTGGTCGGTGGATAAAACCCCACATAACTAATACCGTTTTCAGTTGCCTGAATAATAATATCGTCAATCGGGCTGGGTAAACTGGTTTGCACTATCATAATTGCTGCCAAAGTTGAAAAGTTAAGTAAGATCGAAATGGTGCACAGTTCGCAGATTCAAACGAGCTTGCTGCCGCTTGGGCTTTTTTAACCCCTAAATCACCATCAAGTAAAATATCGGGTTGGCTTTGACCGCGCAGTTTTGCGTAATTAACCGTCCAAGGGCCAATTCCTTTTAAAGTAAGCCATTGGTCTAAATCATCCTCCTCGGGATGAGTAGCACAAAAATCAGCAAGATTATGCAGTGCATTTTTACGTGCCTGCGGCATTTTAAAAAAAGTAAAGTCACTGCCTGCCACTACTTTAGGTGCTGGAAAGTACACATTTCCTTCTTGCTGATCTGCAAGCTGATGCACCAATTGAGTCACTAAATTGTGCGCCGCAGTCACACTCACCTGCTGACCTAACACAGCGCGAATACCCGCTTCAAAGGTTGACCAAATACCTGGTAACCTTAAGCCTTTAGTAAGTGGAAATGCATTATTAATATGCTCGTTTAAATGCGCCTCAATTAAATAAGTATCTGCATCTAAATCAAGTACACGGCGAATGTTGTTAATAACTGGCTGTAAATATTGCGTATTATCTATATCGATTTGCACCCGAAAATGATGTTTATCTGCAATAAATTCAGCATTAAAGCGGCCTCTACACGATTTATAAGTAAAAGTACGCCCATAACTGGTTGGCGATAACCACTCTATTGGCTCTATTAGTCGTTTTGCTAAAAACCCATGCAATGCCTGCCAGTTATACGGCGGACGAAAAGGCAAAATTAAGGTCAGCCCAAGATCAGTTGGGTGCTTGGCGGTTCTGAGCACTGAGGGCGCAATATTAAGTTGTTTTAAAAAAGCATCATTGAATCGTCTTACACTTTTAAAGCCGGAGGCAAACGCTATCTCGGTAAGCGGTAAGCTGGTTTCTTGAATCAATTTTTTTGCAAAATGGCATTGGTTAAATAACCGATATTGAGTAACTGAAAGACCAAAATATTGAGAAAAAAGCCGCCTTAAATAGCGGCTGCTTATTCCTAAACGCGCGGCAAGTACTTCACAATCACACTCGTTATATTGATCAATTAACTGTTTAGCACGCAATGCCGTGGTTTTTGATCCCAGCCAAGCAGCACTACCTGGTGCACTATCGGGCCTACAACGTATACAAGGCCTAAACCCTGCTTGCGCAGCAGAGTGCGCAAACTGATAGTAAGTTACATTTTTTTCATGCGCAGTGGGCGCAGGGCAAATTGGCCGACAATAAATACCTGTGGTTTTTACCGCTACATAAAAAAGCCCATCAAAACGCGCATCGCGGCTCTGACGCGCTTTTTGCCAATGCTGATTAACCATAAATTGCTCTTATAAATTATGTAGCGCTTAGCTTAACAAAAACTAGATATAATACTGGCCATATTCGGTACTAATCTTTGTTTGCAAAATCAATCAATGCCTGACCCGTTAAACGATATATAATCCATTCATTCTGAGGCTCAGCGCCCATGCTATTATAAAAATCAATCGCGGGTTTATTCCAATCAAGCACTACCCACTCAAAGCGGCCACAGTCTTTGCTTATTGCTCTGTTTGCCAGCTCTTTCATGATTGCTTTACCGGCACCATTTCCACGGCTATCTGGGCTAACATATAAATCTTCTAAATAGAGACCATTTTTACCTAACCAAGTAGAGTAGTTGTAAAAATACACTGCAAAACCAATCGGCTCACCATCTTGTAAACAAATTAAACTGTGCGCTGTTGCGCCGTCGCAAAAAAGTGTATCTAAAATGGCTTGCTCATTGGTTTTAACTGCATCTGGCTCTTTTTCGTAAATGGCAAGCTCATTAATAAAATGCAGAATTGTTTTAGCATCACTTGGCTGTGCATCGCGAATTTCTATTGCTGTGTTCATTGTTATTGATCCTTTAAAAACTGCTTTTATGCCTATTAAATTTAAAATAAAAAGTGCCTAAATAATTATGATAACTTAAGCCATTAATACATTTATTTGTACCCTAGCATATCGTTTTTATATTCAATACGTAACTATCACGGGCTTATTTAAATTTAGCCATTAGGGTATCTAAAAAACAAATTAAAACAGCGCTTTTATAAATGGTTAAAAGTTGTCATTATGATAAAAAAGTAAAGCAATAAGGGAGTTTAACTAAAATGGGTCATGGTCACACACACAGTCACGTTGATGATAACCAAAGTGATAAACAGCTCACTCTTGCCGTATTTATAAATGTTTTACTGACTGTAGTGCAAGTTGTTGGCGGCGTATTTTCTGGCAGTCTTTCATTAATTGCCGATGCTCTACATAACCTAAGTGATGCGGCTTCTATTTTTATCGCCCTCGTTGCTCGAAAAATTGGCAATAAGCAGGCTGATACAACCCATCATTTTGGCTACAAACGTGCAGAGATACTAGCAACCCTTTTTAATAGCACTACGTTAATAGTCATCGGTGGTTATTTAATTTTTGAAGCGATAAATAGTTATTTAAACCCCCAACCAATTAACGGTTGGATTATTGTGTGGGTTGCTGCATTTGCGCTACTCATTGATTTAGTCACTGCGTTGTTAACTTATAAAGCTGGCGCTAAAAACAATATGAATATAAAGGCAGCGTTTATTCATAACGTATCGGATGCAATGGCATCAATAGTCGTTATTATTGCGGGTACTTTAATTATTTTATATCAATGGTATGTAGTTGATTTAATAGCGACCATTTTAATATCACTATATGTTATTTATCATGGTGTATTATTACTTAAAGCGAGCTGCAGTATTTTAATGCAAGCAGCCCCCATTGGTTTTGACCAGCAACTTATCAGCAAAAAATTACTGCAACAGTTTGCCATTACGCAAATAAAATCTATAAAAGCATGGCAACTGGACGATACTACTACTCACTGTGAAATTGTGATGCAAACAGATACCCCTATTGAGCTTAACGCCATCAAAAACTATTTACATGATGAATTTGCAATTGAGCACTGCGTAATTGAGTGCTATTAACCTCGGTGTGATTCTACAAGGTGCCTTGTAATTAAAGCTGAACGCATCTTTATTTTAATGCCTTGTGCAACATAACGCAGAAGGCCTGCTAACAATAATCCACTATCGGTACGAGTAAAACATCTATTTTTAACACAACGTTATATTCAAATCCCTACCAGCACCTAAAACACAAATAGAAATGATTATCATTAACCTTGCGTTTACTTTAAATTACTCTTAATATTGCGCCCATCATTAATACACTTAAACCATTCAAACGAAGGACCCGCATGTTTAAAACATCTCTGAGCTTAATAGCATTAATAGTCAGTGGCGCCAGTATTGCAGACGAATCAACGATCCAAAGAAATTTAAATCAAACAGAAATGGAGCACGTTATTGTTTCGGGGAGTCGTGTTTTTGAAAGTATTGATGAGGTCCCTGCTTCCATAACTATTATTAGTCAAAAACAAATAGAAGCACATTTAAAAGTTAATCCAGAATTACAAAGCCTTTTAGCACAAATGGTTCCTGGCCTTGCTCCAGATACTGGAAGCTCAAGTAATTCAGGACAAACTCTACGCGGACGCGCCCCACTGATCATGATTGATGGCGTGCCACAATCAACACCACTGCGTAACGGATCATTAGGCGTAAAAACCTTAGATCCAAGCGCAATAGGTCGAATAGAAGTCATTAAAGGAGCAACGTCGATTTATGGTAACGGCGCATCAGGCGGAATTATTAACTATATTACCAAGCAAGCACAAAGCGATGGCCAAACCCAAGGTGAAATAAGCTTATCGAGTCGTTTTAGTGCGGTAAAACTCGAAGAAAGCGCCGGCGCAAGGGTATCTGCTGCATTGAATGGTCGTGCCGATAAATTTAGCTACTTAGTAACTGCAAGCTATGAAGAAAACGGTGTACAACGCGATTCGCAAGGCGATATTCTCGGTTTACAATATGGTTTATCTGATGCCGTTACACAAAATTACTTCACTAAGCTTGGCTATGACTTTGATGATGAAAAGCAACTCCAATTTAGTTATAACTACTTTAGTTCACAACAAAAAACCGATTTAGGCGATGTTGTTGGTGATATGAGCCTAGGAGAAAAAACCTACGCCATTCATGTGCCGTCAGAATTGCAAAAACAAGGTAAACCCCAAGGGCCAGAAGGCAACGAAAATATAACCTTAAAATACACCGACTACGCACTGCTTGAAAACACACAAATGACGTTAGACCTCTATACGCAAGATATAGAAAATGTGTTTTTCTTCTCTCCAAGCCTTGCCAATCCTGATGAGAATTATCAAGGTGGTCAATCCGTTATAAGTTCAGAAAAAAAAGGCGCCAGAGCAACTTTTAATACCCAGGTTGACTTTGACTCAGTTGAAGCGTCATTTATTTACGGAATTGATGCATTAAATGATGTGACTGCACAACCGCTAGTTGATGGCCGGGTTTGGGTGCCAGAAATGGACATGAAAAGTGTCGCGGGCTTTTTACAAACTAAGTGGGTTATTGCTAATGACTTAATAATAAAGGCCGGTGTACGCAAAGAAAATATCGACCTTAGCGTAGACGATTATCGCACGCTTAAATTATGTAAAACAGCCACGCAATGCTCTGTGCCAATTAGCGTAAAAGGCGACACAGTTGATTACAATGCTACAACCTATAACGTGGGCATCAAATACAATCTAGATGAAAGATTCAGCCCCTTTTTAAACTACTCACAGGGATCTGATATATCTGATATTGGCCGCCTACTTCGCTCTGCTACAGTAAATGATATAGGCCTTATTCAAACACAAGCTTCAATTATCGATAATTATGAAATTGGTTTTAACTCTCAATTTGATGCAGTTCGTTTAGAAGTCGCAGCATATCGAAGCACCTCTGAGCTTGGCACTACAAACAAATTTAATGAAGTAACGGGTGTTTATGAACCGGTTAGAGCACCTCAAAAAATTTGGGGTTATGAAGCCTTAGTAGACTACACCATAAACCCATCTCTTAAATTACTGGCAACGTATAGTTATGTAGAAGGTAAAAATACTGAAGCAGATATATATTTAGGCTCTAAGCAAATCAGTCCACCAAAAGCCACAGCCAACCTTAACTGGCAACCTACGGACACCCTGTCACTAACATTAAGTTACTTGTATGTGGGTGATAGAAAACGCTTTGCTCCTAATGATAATGGTAAATATGTTGGCGATCAGGGGCCTGTCGATAACTACACGGTTTTTAATTTAAGCGGTCAGTATCAGTTTGCAGACAACTGGCAAGGTTTTATCGGGATAGAAAACCTATTTAATCAAGACTACTTCCCTGCCCGTGCGCAATCTTACACCTATGGTGGATACAACATTAAAGGTTTAGGTACAACGGCCACAGTGGGTGTTACTTATCAATTTTGATCACTTACGCGTTCATACTTTTACGGTATGAACGCGCTTATACCCTCAACTAACTTGCTGATCTAAAATACAAATAACAACTTGTCCATTTATTAACCAGCAATGCAAACTTAAACGAGAATCAAACTCAATATTAACCATATGATTTATAAGTAAATTACTTGCAATTCTGTGCCTATATACTAGACTAGCCACAATTAGAATTTTTAGGATAAGCGCTATGAAAGGTAATCAAAAAGTAATCGACGCCTTCAATACATTGTTAGCTAACGAATTAGCTGCTATTGACCAGTATTTTATTCATTCTCGTATGTACGACGATTGGGGCTTAAACAAACTTTATGAGCGTCTTAACCATGAAATGGAAGAAGAAAAAGATCACGCTGATTGGCTAATCAAGCGTATTCTTTTTTTAGAAGGCGTACCAAACATGACTAAACGTCGTGATCTGTTAATTGGTGACGATGTAAAAAGCATGATGCAAAACGACTTAACCTTAGAACTTGAAGTGGTTGAGTGTGTTAAAGAGGTTATTGCTATCTGTGAACAACAGCAAGATTATCAATCTCGTGAAATTTTAGAAAAGCTATTATTTGATACCGAAGAAGATCACGTTTACTGGTTAGAGCAACAACTGGGTCTGATTGACAAAATTGGCACTCAAAACTATCACCAAGCTCAAATGGGCGAATAAGGACTTATATTATGAAAGGCGATAAAGACGTTATTGCAGCACTAAATAAAGTACTTGCTAATGAGCTTGTGGGTATTAACCAATACTTTTTACATGCACGCATGTTTAAAGATTTTGGTTTTAGTAAACTAGACAAAGCTGATTACAAAGTATCGATACAAAAAATGAAAAACGCCGATCGTTTAATTGAGCGTATTTTATTTTTAGAAGGCCTGCCTAACCTTCAAGATTTAGGACGCTTACGCATTGGTGAAAACAGCGAAGAAATGATTGCCGCTAACATGAGCTTTGAACTTGATACAGTAGATGAGCTACGTGCTGCGATTAAACTAGCTGAAAGTAAAAAAGATTACATTAGCCGTGAAGCGCTCGATAACATTTTAAATGAGCAAGAAGAGCAAATTGATTGGCTAGAAACACAGCAACTGCTGATCAAAAACACTGGGCTTGAAAACTACTTACAATCGCAATTGTAGGTTAAAGTTATAAATACAAAAAAAGCAGCTAAGGCTGCTTTTTTTATGTTTAATTTTTTAAATGTTATACCAATTCGTTTAGATAGGGCCTACTTTTATAAATTACTATTAAGCCACTTGATCGGTTATATCTGCAATTTGAATCAGTTTACGATTGAGGATCTTTTTAGTACAGCAACAACACTTACCGCATTGGCTGCCCACTTTAAGCTCTTTAGTTAGCTCGCGCATGGTAGTAGCACCATCGTCGATGGTTTGCTCAATTTTTTTATCGGTCACACCGTGACAAAGACAAACATACATGAATACAAACAACTCTCAATTTTATTTAGTGGGTTTATATTAATCTAAACGAAAATAGTTATCAATTGGTTTTTTATAAAATTTGAATTTTTTGCATTTTTTTGGCCAACGCCACTTAAGTTGAGAATTCGCGGCAGGTTGAGAATTGTTTGAATTTCATTCGAAGTATGGCACTTAAATTGAGATTTATTAACTAAAGTCTCGCCTTAAATTTAAGTAGGTTTAGTTAAATAGTTGAATGATTTAAATTAATTTCATTAAGGCTGAAGAAACCTTAATGTATAAATACAAAATTAGTGCATGGACTCTGTACGGTTTGTGAAATAAGCAGACATTCACATAAAAATCGCTTATGTCCCACATATTTTAACTTAAAGACTTTTTTACGCTTTCTGTAGTAAGTTATTAACTAGTCGTTGATAACTTGCAACGGAGCTGTAGCTTCATATATTAGCTGACTATCTAGGTAAAACACCATGTAAGTAAGAACAAGGTGTTTTTATGAGGCATAAAGTCCGTAGAGTAGAGCTACTTAAAAATACTTAACAATGCTAAATCAGATCTTAAGTGCTGCACCCAAATGTAGTTTATATCGCTCCATATCGACTTTTACTTGGGGATTTTTCATAACATCGCTGCAAATAAAAGTTTCTAGTGGCTTCATTCCTAAAAACTGATTTGCTTTATGCACGGGTAAATACACACCATCTACCCCAGTCCCCTCAAAAAACTGCTCACTATCGATGAACGCATCTATTGGGGCATTCCACGTGACAGAAAGCATGTACTTTTTACCGTGAAGTAAACCTCCAGATCCATACTGCTTTGAAATATCACCTCTAGACCTACCGTCGCTTTCATACAACTTCCCGTGCCCTTTGGTAAACACCTCATCCATGTACTTTTTCACAGTCCAAGGAGGCCCCATCCACCATGCGGGCATCTGAAAGATTACCAAGTCAGCCCACAGCCATTTAGAAATTTCTTCATCGACATCATATCCCTTATCAATAGTCGTGTTACGAACATTACAGTTACTTTGTTCAAAGAAGTTTTCAGCAAAGGCTGTGAGCGAATTGTTAAGCTCACCTTGAGAGTGAGCGAAACATTTACCGCCATTTAAAATTAAGATATTTTTCACTATGTACTACTACCCATTCTTTCTTGAAATTCACTTAAAAACCTTTAATTGATAAGTGTCTGAAATTAAATATCTATTTGATGCCTTTTAATTCAGTCAGAATCTCTTTGCCCACTTTACGAGCTGATTGCGGGTTTTGACCAGTAATAACTCGCCTATCATTCACAACGTTTACCGTCCATGCAGCACCATAAATGTGCTTTGCACCTTTAGACATTAATGTATCCTGTAGTGAGAAAGGAACAACTTCTGTTAGCCCTACATTTGACTCTTCCTCGTTAGTAAATGCAGCTAATTTTTTTCCTTTAACGAGGTATTGTCCGTTACTAAGCTTGACGTCTGTAAGAGCCGCTGGGCCATGACAAATCGCGCTTACAATACCGCCTCGCTCATATATTGAAACAGTTAATTTATTGATAAGTTCATTGTTCGAGAAGTCCCACATAGTTCCGTGACCGCCTGCATAAACTACTGCTTGATAATCTTTACTGTTTACATCTTCAATCGCTTTTGTATTTATAATTGAAGCCATGAGCTTTTTATCATTTATAAACCTAGCATTATCTTCATCTGAAAAATCTAGACTTTTAGGGTCTATTGGGGCCATTCCACCTTCAATGCTAGCAACATCAACTTCAAAGCCTGCATCAGCAAGGACGTAATAAGGATGTGTTAACTCACCTAACCAAAAACCTGTTTTCATATCTAACGAACCCATTTTATTGTGGCTAGTCAGTACGAAAAGGATTTTATCCGCAGCAAAACTTGGAGCCGCGAAAACTAGTGTCATGAATAATAATAGAAATTTCATACTATCTTTCTCATATAAATTAAACCAACCGATTCGTTGGTTACTTGTTAAATACGCTACCAACTTTCATTGTTAGGCGTTGAAGCCCAAGTCTCAGTTTTTGGTAGCAGCTCACCTGCTTGTAACAACTCGACGAAAATATTATCCGCAGAGCGTATAAAAGCCATTTGACCGTCTCGAGGAGATCGATTTACTTCAATGCCTAGTTCCTGTAAATGAGTGTATGTCTCGTATATATTTTCAACTCTGTAAGCTATATGACCGAAGTTTTCCTGTATTTTGATACTCAGCTCCCATTTATAAGTAAGTTCAATTTGAGCGCTTTCATCACCTTGTGCGGCTAAAAGATAAGAGAAAACTTTGCTTCAAAGTAGTCTTTCCTTTTTAGAACTTTCAACCCTAGACCCTCATAGTAAAATCTTAGTGATGCTTTAATATCTGATATACAAAGCATTGTGCGAAGATATTTTATTTATCACAAGCCTTAAAACACACGAGCTGTTTTAATATCGACTGATAGCACTCTACCTTCTAAAGACTTTTGTAATTGAAGATAATGCGGCAGTGTCTTATGTTGCTCTAAAGTATCTATGTCACGCCACATTTCAATTAATGTGATTCTTTGTGACCCATTAACATCAGGGAAAACATCATAACGCTCGCATCCACTTTCAAAAATACTGTCACTCGCACATTCATAAATTGCATTTAATACGGTGCTGTAATGTTGTGTTTCACATAGAATATCCACAACAATCATTACTTCATTATCCATTTTTAACCTTTATCTTGGTTTATAAGGCTGCTTACACAGCCTTTAATTAAATAACAGAAATTTAACGCTCGATTACGATTTTACCTGTGGCTAACCCTGACTCTAGACGAGTGTGAGCATCTTTAACTCCTTGTAAAGTTAAAGGGAAAACACTATCGATAAGAGGTTTAACTTGACCATTATCCACAAGCCCAGCAAGTCGGCGTAAAATGTCACCGTGAGTCTCTCTATCGATGTTATGAATAATTGAAATCGCCATAAATACTAGGTCTAACCTTAGAGCCTTAAAGTGCATTTCAGTTAAGTTATAATCAGCATAACCAATTGTAGAGATAACATGCCCCTTCAGTTTTGCAGCGATTAATGAGTTTTGTAAAACGGGCCCGCCCACTGTATCAAATACCGTATCGAAGCCTTGATCATTGGTTAGTCGTTCAACATATTCCTTTGGCTCTTCTGTAGGGAATAGTACCGTTTCATCTGCGCCTAGTTGTTTTGCAATTTCTGCGCGAGCTTCATCTGCAACAGTCGTTGTAACATGTGCACCTAGTGCTTTTGCAAGCTGAAGACCAATGTGGCCTACGCCACCCGTACCACCATGAACCAACACTCTATCGCTTGGCTGGATTTCAGCTCGACCAATAATTGCTTCCCATGCTGTAATTGCTACTAAAGGCAAGCTAGCCGACTCACCAAAGCTAAGCGTTTTAGGTTTATGTGCTAATAATACAGCGTCAGCTTCAACCTTATCTGCAAGAGTACCCGGAATGCCAACGATACCGCCGACACAACCGTATACTTCATCACCAATTTTAAAGTTAGTCACACCTTCACCTACTTCACTGATTACGCCCGATACATCCATGTGAAGGATTGCTGGATAAGTCATACCAGCAGTGCCTTCACTGCCTTGACGGATTTTAGTATCAACAGGGTTAACACTTGTCGCTTTTACATCGATTACGACGTGACCGCGTTTTGGTTTTGGCGCATCAACTTCGATTTCATGTAAAACATTAACGTCACCATGACCATTAATAGCTATTGCTTTCATAATAATTTCCTCTTTGTTATTGACGAAAGTGATGTTATCAACATAATTAACAACCAAAAACACACTAAAAGTTTAATGATTAATTCCAAAAGGTTGATAATTTGATTGATTCAATAGAAGAACTAAAGATATTCAGTACAATTTTTGAACTCAAATCTATTCGAATGGCTGCTGATGCTCACAACCTAACGGCTGCAGCAGTGAGTAAAAGGTTGATAGCGCTCGAAAACAGACTGAGTGCTAAATTATTTTATAGAACAACACGGACCCTTAGTCCGACATTTACGGGTGAGAAGCTATATAACCATGCGCAAAGACTTTTAAGTATTAGCGATGAGATTGAACATGACCTCGACCCAACTAATACGTTAAAAGGAAAAATAAAAATAACTGCGTCAGCTTCTTTTACACAAAGCTATCTATTACCTGTGATTAGCAGCTTTTTAGAAAGTTACCCGCAGGTTAATATTGAAATCATTTCTACAGATAGTTTAGTTAATTTAACTGAACAAGGTGTTGATTTGGCGATTAGACATGGCCCTTCGCGAGATTCATCATTAATTGGTCAAAAGCTATCTGATACAAAGAGAGTATTATGTGCAACGCCGAGTTATTTAGAAAAAGAAGGAGTACCACAATCACCTGAATATTTAACTGATCATAGTTTATTAACCGTTGGGAATGAAACTAACTGGTCATTCATTAGAGAAAGTGAACGAAAAACAGTTAAATTAAACCCCAGCTTTTCTTCTAGCTTAGGGGATAGCGTTTTGGGTATGGTGGAATTAGATCATGGTATTGCACTCTTGTCAGATTGGCATATTAAAGAAGGTGTTGAAAAAGGGCGCTTAAAGGTTATTTTAGAAGATTGGGAATGTGACCCATCAATTTCAATTAACCTATTATATCCGTCTAGGAAAAACCAATCGATGATAGTTAGAAACTTCATTGACCACTTGAAAGAATGGATAAAAAGCAATCCGCTTTCAAAATAGACTTAACTTGTTGGGGTGTTCACTACTGTTAACTTTTTAGGGTAGTAGCCAGCGTCACTTAAATTGAGATTTATTAACTAAAGTCTCGCCTTAAATTTAAGTAGGTTTAATAGTTTAATTAACAATATTAATTACAACAAGCCTGAAGAAGCCTTAATGTATCAATATAGAATTAGTGAGTGGGCTATTTCCGTTTTGTGCCATGAGCAGACATTGGTAACGCCCTCCATAGTCTCTTGTTAGGCATTAGTGATAACAAACTCGTGGTAGCCTTCTGTTTCAGGAGGGTCAACTTTATCAACACGCATAACATTTAATTTAGCAAACAAACTATTCCAAAATTTTAACGCTAAACTATCGTTTAAGTGGACTGCTACATGCCACTGATTTGTTTCAACAGGCATCAAATTTTGAATAACAAATTTGGCAATGCCTTGTTTTCGGTATTTGGGTAGAATAAAAATATCAGCCAACTCAGGTATTTCTTTGCCAACGATCTCAGTTGGTTCTACGGTAGCAAAACCAGCAATTTGGTTAGAAACGAGTACAAGATAAATACTGCAGTCTTCCTCACCACGAACTACACATTCTAAATACTCTTCATCAATATCATAGCAACCATCTAAACCAATATCTTCTAAGTCAAATATACTTTGATGGTATTGATAAAACTGCCACAACATTTTTATTGCAGCGATATCAGTTGATTCAGCTTTTCGTATTGTAGTGTCCATTTTATACCTATTTCCTTATGTGTGCTCCGGCATTAGCTTTCACTAAAGGGATGAAGATTCGCCAGTAGCTATCTTTAAAAAATATCATGTTATTAAACGAAAACTACTCGAAAATAACAACAAAATAAATTTTAAGAATGGATTGAAAAAAACGCCAATAAGCTAATAGTCATACGGATAAAGTTTCACGTCAAACAGAGAAACTCGACTGACTGCTTATCGCCAAACAGCCGAGGTTCGGCTCAGTGCCAATTTCAATCATGCGGTATACCTTCCCTCTGCCTCAAAACGCTTTAGGGTAAATACTTTATAGGTGTCTTTGAGCTAATTTATACGTTCACTCCTTTTAGAAAGGCAGTAGTTTTGTGTCACAATGCAACCATTAAGCTAAAAGCTTATTGCCATGAGGTAGTTAACTATCCCCTGACGGATGAGTGTCATAGGATAGTTATTAAATCAGCTATATAATTATTTAGTTGCTTTTGTTGGTAACTTTGTTGAGAAAAGCCCAGCCAGTGTAATAAATACAAACGATATCGCTAAACAAGCCGCTAACCCATATAGCTGGAAAATCCAGCCTGACAATACTGTACCAATCAAACGCCCCATCGCATTAGCCATATAGTAAAAGCCAACATCGAGGGAAACACCGTCGGCATCTGCCATGCTAACAATTAAATAACTGTGCAGCGATGAATTAATGGCGAACAGTACACCAAACAACATTAAACCAGCAATAAGCACTGTTTTTACTTGCCAATTAAAATACAGGGATAAAGCGATACCTAATGTAACCAGTGCCAGTGAACTCGCCCATTTGGTTGTTTCTATAGCAGGCGAGAACCCTTCTTTGAGATTCATTACCTTAGGTGCGATAGATTGTACGAAACCGTAGCCAATCACCCATAGTGCCAAGAAGCCGCCTACCGTCCAATGATCCCAATTAAAGGCTTGCGATAAAAATACGGGCAGTGCAATCACAAACCAGACATCACGTGCACCAAACAAGAATAGTCGTGCAGCCGACAAAAGGTTAATTGAACGACTTTTTGAGAATATATCGGTGAACTTAGGTTTGCTCTTCGCTTTTCCTAAATCACTTTTTAAAGCGTAAAGGCTGTAACACCATACAAGTGCTAAACCACCCGTCATCAACAGCATTGCACCTTTAAACGATAATAAGGTTAACAGTAAACCACCCAAGAAAAAGCCAACGCCTTTTAATGCATTTTTGGAGCCTGTTAATATAGCTACCCATTTGAAAAGCGTGCCTTCTTGCCCATCGGTAACCAACGACTTGATAGCACTTTTAGCGCTCATTTTATTTAAGTCTTTGGCAATACCAGAAAGCGCTTGGGCAATCATCACATATACAACTGTTAACCATTCAGAGGGAACAGCTAGCATGAGCAAGGCAACAATTTGAATAGCCAAACCAATGTTCATGGTTTTATTTAGCCCTAAACGAGCACCTAAGAAACCGCCAATCAAGTTGGTTACAACGCCAAAGATTTCATAAAACAAAAACAGCATAGCAATACCAAGCGGGCTATAACCTAACGCGTGGAAATGAAGCACTACCAACATGCGTAGTGCACCATCGGTTAAGGTAAATGCCCAATAATTACCTGTAACAACAAGGTATTGCTTAATATCGTCTGATAATGATGCCAAGCGCTTCATAGTGTTACATTACCCTTTAAATTGATAAAGCGACTTTACGAGCAAGCTCAGCCGTTCTGTTGGCGTATCCCCACTCGTTGTCATACCATGTGTACAGCTTCAACTGAGTGCCGTTAACGACCATCGTTGACAGTGCATCAACAATGCTAGAACGCGGGTCAGTTTTATAATCGATAGATACTAGCGGCTTTTCTTCATAGCCCAAAATACCTTTTAACTCGCCTTCAGCCGCTTCTTTCATCCAAGCATTAATTTCAGCTTCCGTTGTTGCACGCTCAACTTCAAATACACAATCAGTTATTGATGCATTTGCTAGTGGTACGCGAACGGCGTGACCATTTAGTTTGCCTTTTAATTCAGGGAAAATATGGGTAATAGCCGTTGCAGAGCCCGTAGTGGTAGGGATTAGGCTCATGCCACAGGCACGCGCTCTGCGTAAATCTTTGTGCGGAGCATCTAAAATGGTTTGAGTATTGGTAATATCATGGATAGTCGTCATCGAGCCGTGTTTAATGCCGATTTTATCCTGTAATACTTTTATCACTGGTGCTAAGCAATTGGTGGTGCAAGATGCTGCTGTCACAATGGCATGTTGTTCAGCATTATAAAGGTGGTCGTTAACCCCCATCACCACATTGAGTACGCCTTCTTCTTTCACTGGTGCAGTGACCACCACCTTCTTAACACCTTGATCTAAGTAGGCTTGCAGCAGATCGGTTTTTTTCATTTTACCTGATGCTTCAATGACGACATCACATTCAGACCAATCCGTATCGTTAATTGCTTGATTTTGAGTGACCCGAATAGCTTGACCGTTGATTATCACATTATTGTCATCATTAGATACATCATGTGACCAAGTGCCATGCACTGAATCGTATTTTAATAGGTGTGCCAGTGTTTCTGCGTTGCCAGCAGGATCGTTGATTTGCACAAACTCAATATTTTGCCAACCAAAGGCTGCTCTAAGCGTTAATCGGCCCATGCGGCCAAAACCGTTAATACCAATTTTAATTGTCATGGTTAAACTCCTACTTTTTGATATTCATTAAAAAATGAAAGTTGCACAGGATTAGAAAGCGCCTTGGGGCGTACTTTCTGTACTTGGTTAATAATGCTTGTCTTGTTGTAACCTAACTCATACATCAGTATGCCAATCACTAAGCCCGTGCGACCTGAACCGCCTTTACAGTGCACAGCTATCGTGCCCTGATTACGCAAAATAGCTAACACGTCATCAAGGTGAGATTTGAACGCCGTTGCAAAGTCATTATTAGGCGCATCATCATCTAAAATAGGTAACTGAAACCATTTTATGCCTTGTTCGTTACAAACTTGAGGAAGTGTTTCGGCCTCGTTTTTCTTTATTTCTGCGTCATACATCAGAGTAACAATCGCTTGTGCTCCCGCATCTTTTAGTTGCTTTACCGATGTTGTTAAATCAACCTCTTTCGTTCCTGGGCATGGCGTAAATATAAAACTAGCGCCATTATCAAGTGTCAGTTTGTCATAAGGGTGCATTTGCATAAGAATCCTCTTAATTATTCGTTAAACCAATGTTTTGTTCTGTTTACAATCGCTACGAGAGATAGCATCACAGGCACCTCTACAAGTACACCAACCACGGTTGCTAGCGCTGCACCTGAATGCAAGCCAAAAAGAGAAATCGCTACAGCTACAGCCAACTCAAAGAAATTTGATGTACCAATTAAGCACGATGGAGCTGCAATGTTATGTTTAAGCTTGATTTTTAGCGCAATAAAATAGGCAATGATGAAAATGCCATACGTTTGAATAACCAGCGGAATAGCGATTAACAAAATATTGAGTGGTTGGTCTAAAATAGTGTTAGCTTGAAAGCCGAACAACAGCATAACTGTGGCTAATAAACCAATGACAGAAAATGGTTTTAACTTTTCTAACAAGGCTGTAATAGTTGTTTCATCGCGACCTGAGGCATTTAAGTGCTTTCTGGTCAATATCCCTGCAATTAAAGGCAGTAATACGTACAACACAACCGAGGTGAACAAAGTTCCCCACGGCACATGAATATCCGATACCCCCAGCAGTAATCCGGCAAGTGGGGCGAATGCAAAAATCATGATAATGTCGTTAACCGACACTTGAACTAACGTGTAGTTTGCATCACCTTTAGTTAATTGCGACCAGACAAATACCATTGCCGTACATGGCGCTACGCCAAGTAAAATCATTCCTGCGATATATTCTTGTGCAGTTTCTGGTGAAACAAAATCTGCAAACAATCCTTCAAAGAAAAGCCAACCCAATGCAGCCATAGAAAATGGTTTGATAAGCCAGTTAATCACTAAAGTTAACACCAGTCCTTGTGGATTTTTACCCACCTCTTTAATTGTTGAGAAATCTATTTGTACCATCATGGGGTAGATCATTACCCAAATGAAGATGGCAACGACGATATTAACATGCGCCACTTCGAGCTCTGCGATTGCTTCAAAAAGCGGCGGGTAAATAACCCCTAATGAGACACCAGCAGCAATTGATATAGCGACCCAAACAGATAAATAGCGTTCAAAAATTCCCATAATAATACTCCCTAGTTACAGCAGCTTGCTACACGCGTGGGACGATCACCCATCGCATTTAATCTGGCTAGCTCTTGTTCAATGAAAATGGGATCATTCACTACCGTTGATGTAATAGTTTGCTTCATCCACTCTGGTAGTGTTGGATTGATCGAATAAAAAACCCATTGCTGGTGTTTTCTATCGGATAAAATGCCCGTTTTTCTAAGTTGTGCTAAGTGACGAGAAACTTTAGGTTGGCTCTCTTCACTCAAAGCAGTCATTAGCTCACAAACACATGCTTCACCTTCAACAGCAATAATTAATAGACTCTTCAAACGAATATCATCAGCTAGCGCTTTGTAAAAAGTAGTTGGTGTGATTGGCGCTAGTTTTTGCTTTTCTTTTGTTAGCAAAAACATTTTGAGCCGTTCATTTAGCTCTTGTAGTGTTTTTTCAAACGGATTGGCTTCTTTGCGGGAACGAGGTTCAGGAAAATCCCACGCAAGGCAATTGGTGCCATTAACTCGACTATCGCACTCTTTTGCCGCTTTATCACACAGGGTAATAACAAAATCAAAATGGATATTGCTAACTTCATCAAGGTGTTTTGAGCGTAAACCATCGGTACGCAACCCAAAGTGTTCAATAGCTGACAGCGTTCGACTGTCCACATTATTTGGCTCAGTACCAGCGCTGTAAACCTCGTACTCACCTTTACCATGATGTTTTAACAACGCCTCGGCCATGATAGATCTCGCCGAGTTTTCAGTGCACAAAAATAGAACTTTCATAACCACTCGCATAACAAATTTGTTATATAATAAATTTGTTATGCGGAAGGTGCAATAGTAATCGTTGAAAAAGAAATAAATAGGAATATTGTTTGAACGATACTGTCAGTCTTTACTCAATCATTTATTTTCATCACAGTTTAATGAACGCCTTTTTAGAGTTAGTTTTCCATTATTAAATTGATGCTTAGAAACTCTGTTGGGTGGCGTCTTCGGCTTAACCAACCTACCTTTTGACGTAGGTCGAATAAGTGGCGAAGCCATGCGTTCCACAATCACCTTGGCAATGAGAGTCCGCGAAAAATACTAGAATACGAAACACCTGCGGAACGATTTAAGCTGTATGTTGCATAGAATGGTTGAACTCACAGCGCTAAGCGGAACTTCAATCAAAACATAAGAATTATTAAACCTAAATATTTTATTGTAAAAATTCAGTAAAATTTTTTATTCATATTATACTTTTTTATTATTGCTGTAATTTTGGATAACTATGTTAAACAATTATTCTGTGCGTACCCGTTTAGCCGTGCTTGCATTGCTGCCAATTATGATTTTTTTAATTACATCGTTTTTTTCAATAAACACAATGGGAAGGTTAGTAGCAGGGATTGATAGTTTATACGACGACCGTGTCGTACCACTTAAGCAAATTAAGCATGTGTCAGATAATTACGCCGTAAATATTGTTGATTTACTTCACAAGTATCGTGCTGACTCTATTACCAAGTCAGAACTCTTAGCAAATATTAATGATGCTAGAAATACGGCTGATAATGAATGGAAAGCTTACTTGAGCACAAAGCTAACAGTTGAAGAAAAGCGCTTGGTAGATAACGTTGAAAAGAAACTAAAGCCTGTGCTTATGCATTTGAATAATTTAATTGTAAGCATTAATAATGGTGAGTTTTTATCACTACCACAAAATAAATTTGTTTATGAGCTTTACGAACTCTTTGATCCGCTTAGTGCCAGTTACCAGGCTTTAATTGATTTACAACTTAAAGAAGCGAGTGACTTTAGAGTCAAAGCTGATGAAAATTATAAATTAATAAAGTTAATAATGAGTGCCACGATCGCAATATTGATTTTACTATTACTGATTGTTGCCTACTTTATTTACTGCTCGATACAAAATCCATTAATGTCATTACGCGATACCATAACGAATATTGCAACCAATGCCGATTTAACAGCTCGTGCTAAGGTTCAGGGTAAAGACGAAATTGCAGATACCGCATCTAACTTTAATGATATGTTACTTCGGATCCAAGATTTAGTAAAAGATATGGCAGGAGCAACACTAACACTTGCTTCAGCAGCTGAAGAAATGAACTCAATTAGTATTCAAGTAGCCAGTACAGCAACCCAGCAAGAGCAACAATCAGCTATGATTGCAACTGCAATTACCCAAATGAGTAGTGCAATAGAGCAAGTTGCTCAAAACGCTCAAGTAACCTCTGACAAAGCAACAAATGCCGACATAAAGGCAGGTCAAGGACAACAAGCTGTTGCTGATAATATCGAGTCAATAAATACGCTTTCAACTTTGGTTAATACAAATACGCAGCTTATTGCAGACCTAAATACTCAAACCAATGATATAAACCAAGTTGTGATGATGATTCAAGGTGTGGCTGAGCAAACAAACTTGTTAGCTTTAAATGCAGCCATTGAAGCAGCAAGAGCTGGAGACTCTGGTCGTGGATTTGCCGTTGTAGCCGATGAAGTAAGGCAACTTGCCCACAACACTCAAAAAGCAACCGCTAGCATTAATGAAATGATCACAAAACTACAAGGTATGGCTCAGCAAGCAGTTAGTGCTATGAGTAACGCTGAAAGCAGTGCTAAAGAAAGTGTTGACCACGCTAATTTTTCTTCACAGGTGCTCAGCGAAATTAACCAAGAAGTCACCGAAATTGCAGATATGAATACTCAAATATCAACCGCAACTCAGGAGCAAAAAATGGTCGCAAATGAGCTAAGCAGCAATATTAATGAATTTAGTTCTAGTATTACTTCGGTTAGCGAAAGCTCACAACAAAATGCTCAAGCATCGCAAGAACTCGCACAGCTTGCGGCAATGCTACAAGGACAAGTTAATGTATTTAAAGTTTAGGTGCTTTAATTTTGAGGCATATTAGCGCTTATACTTTAAATAAAAACCTTATATGCCATCATTTAAATGATTAAATGATGGCATATTGGTTATTTTAAGCGCGAGTTTGATTAGATAATATACTTATCCAATCATGGGGGTTTGAGAGTATAAACTGATACGAACTGCCATCTTGCGTGAAAACCTCTATCGCATCAGCTGTTATTGGCACAAGGCCTGCGCCCTTGCCTTTACATTCAACCACTTTTAAAATTGTATCGCGGGCAATTGTGTATTGTTCTAACCCCAATTTTTCATTAAAAGGTTCAAAATTTAAGTCGGTTTGCGTGATCCAAAACTTTCCGTCCGCTTTCATAACTCCATTTTGAATGGTTGCCATTGTTGATTTAACGATTGTTCCTTGCATATTTTAATCCCTTCACACATGTCTATAATTTCAAATTGCTCAACTTCCATCTGTTTATTATTACAGCTGACTTGATAGCTCAAAGCAAGTTTATTTGTGCACTAACACCACAAAGAGACCTATTAAATTTAAAAGTTACCCGCATATATTTACCTGCTTTAAACTTTGTGGAATAATCGCCCTCCTCTTAGGGGAGTAGCCCGCTCAGTAATGAGTAAACTTATCAACATAATTGCACCTTAAGTGCATGGTAAGTTTGTAATGTTGTAGCAAGCGTTATCGGCGAGACCTAGGTAGACACTATCCTCATGGCGGGAGATAGCTGTTTGCCTTGGTTTAATATTCCCGCCTGAAGATTATATTAATGGATATTTTTTTAACCTCTACCGTCACTGTTGCCCTTGCCGAAATAGGCGATAAAACTCAACTTCTATCGCTATTACTTGCGGCACGTTTTCATAATAAAATAGCGCTTATTTTAGGTATTCTTGCCGCTACTATAATCAATCATGGTTTATCTGCCTGGTTTGGTGATTGGTTAAGTGGTAATTTTGCTGTTGAATACTTACCTTGGGTAGTCAATATAAGCTTTATTGTTGTTGGCTTATGGCTGCTTATTCCCGATAAAGACGAAGACGTTAGCCACAAGTACGATCGTTATGGGGCATTTTTAGTGGCCTTAATCTTATTTTTTATTGCTGAAATTGGCGACAAAACTCAAATAGCGACTGTATTATTGGGTGCACAATATCAATCCGTTTTGTGGGTAACAATTGGTACAACTCTTGGTATGCTGATCGCAAATATACCCGTTATTTATGCCGGTAAGACGTTACTAAAAAGAATTCCATTAAACACAGTAAGAGCTATTGCCGCCACTGTATTTGTATTACTAGGTGTTTATGGCTTAATAACCATGGTGTGATTAAGTAACCTACAACAAAAAACCGCTTACCTAAAGTAGGTAGGCGGTTCAAGGAAGTATAAGCAGTTATCGTAGAATAAAAACGAGCTTCTTTTATGCTCGGTTAATGCAATAGCACCCTTTTGTGTTGGCAATTAACAAAGATGAGTTAAAACCAGCCTGTAAATTGCTTATCACGGTCTCTACAAACCCGCTACCTTGTGAACAAGCCAACCCTTCTGATAAAGGTCCTGCATAAACAAACTCACCATTTTTATCAATTAACACTGCGGCTGGCGTTGCCGGAACCACTGACTTTAGTTGGCTATTGAGTTTAAATGTTTGAACCTCAACGCCCTGATTTTTCGCAAAGCGCTGTAAGGCTGATAAGTGCGGTTTAGCTTGTATGGTACAGCCACAATTATCTTCAGTGATAATAAGTAGTTGCGCACTATCTTTGTTTTGCCAAACAACGTGTTCTTTAAATTGCGAAAACCAGTTACGGCGCTCAAGCATTTTATTCTCATCAAAAGGCTTTAATTGACCAAGTTGAAAATACACTAAGCCCGACACAACAACCACAAACCACACACCAATCAATGTAAAAGTAAAATAGCGCTTATTAGTTAAATTTTGCAATACTTTGCTCTAATACATCGATACTGACATCAATCATTTGTACCTTAGCGGTAAGTTGATCAACAATTTTTCCGTCTTCATATTGGCGTTGACGCATTTGATCTGTGCTTGTTGCAATCTGCTCAGTATTGCCAGCCTGTTCAGCAACTACTTGCGCAACTGAGTCAGAACTTGTGGATACGGCCTGTATTTGCTCGCTCATGGAAGAGATATTCTCTTTCATGGTGGCACTAATTTTCGTAAGATCTACAACAAACTCAACACACTGATTCATGGATTGTGTTGAAGTACGGCTGTTATCCACTAAATCTGTTAATGTAGATGCTATTTTAGCTGTTGTTTTCTGGCTGTTATTCGCTAAAGAACGAACCTCATCTGCAACTACAGCAAAACCACGACCATGCTCACCGGCTCTAGCAGCTTCAATTGCAGCATTTAACGCTAGCAAATTAGTTTGATCAGCTATACCTGATATCTCATTCAATAAGCTTGTAATTACATCTCCAGCAGCCACTAAATGACTTAATTGCTCTTCGGTATTAGTTAATAACGTGAGCAACTCTTTACTCTTACTGTCTGTTTGTAACACTTCTTGTAAAGCAACATGGGCAGAGTCGGTAATGTTGCTCACTTGCTGCTTTAAAATATTGCTTTCTTGCTCAACCAGTTTAAAACCATGAGCAACTTGTGAACCTGAATTAGCTATATCATCAGTTTGTGTATTTCGGTGCTTAGCACTGTCTGCCAGCTCATCATGGACATTTATTAACTCTTGGGAGTTATTTTTTAATGAATCAGATTGCGTTTGCACCTGCTTAATAACATCCGACAAGTATTCTAGTAGCGTGTTAAAACCTACCACTGCACTGCTATCTGTATCATCTGCTCGCATTGAAAGTTTTATTTGATTTGGGTCTTGCATTATTTGCTCTGTGGTATGACTTAACGACAAACCAGCTTGGCGTTCACGCTTTAATGTCACTGCAATAAAGCCAGCAACAAGCGCTTCAACTATGGCATAGGCAGCGTGAATAAGCACAGTTGAAAAAGCTAAACGATCAGGGTCGAAAACATAAAACCCAGTATTTTGCGTTTGTAAATAGTAAAAAGATAAATGATGAATAGCAACAAACACAATAGCCGTAATAAACACTCGCCATTCAACAAACATTATCAGCATGGCTAGGAAAATAAATATTTCGAAATGGACCTCAATAAGCCCATACGCTTGCTGAATATGCAAAAATGAAAACATCATGATTGCAGCAGCAACAACATGAGGTGTAACTTTACTTTCGGGTTGGGTTTTTAATAACCAAATAGGAAGCAAGCACAAGGGCAAGCCGACCAGAAACGCCTCTGTTAGTGTATCGAAATAAAGGCCGATACCAACAGATTCGACAAACAAAAAACAGAATATGATTGTAAACAATCGACTCACACTAGACATAAAAACCTTAATTAATTTTGTAATAAATTAAACACGCTAGTTGTTAGTATAGCCCTTAACAACTGGCAATTTTTTATTTTAAATCAAGCCGAACATTATCAATTAGGTTGATTTAAAATTTTTTAGTGCGCTACTTAACAATTGATAGTATTTGTTTAAAAGTAGACGTCCCTGCTTTTTTTGTCCATTGGAATATTATTGTTTCAGCACATGATATTACTGCTCCTGCTTGACGAAGCTGCTCAACTGCAATGGCTTTGTGCTCTGCATTTCTTGAGGCTATTGCATCTGTAGCAACAGTCACTGCATAACCATGTTGTAGTAAATCTAAACAAGTTTGTAATACACAAACATGCGCCTCTGTACCAGTAACTACTACATGAGGGCGCTGCAATAGCGAAATAGTATCTAAGAACCCCTCTTCGGCGCAGGCACTAAAGCTTATTTTTTCAATATACTGCGCGCTAGGTAAAGCTTGCTTTATTTTCTCATCACTTTCACCTAGCCCTTTTTTATAATGCTCTGTAATTATTGAAGGAATTTGATGAATAGCACTTGCATTTGCAAGTTGTAAAGCACACTCTAGAGTCGTATTAAATGAAGCGATGGCCGGAGCCAGTTTGCTTTGCAAATCGATGACTAAAAGCACGCTGTGCTCTGAGTTAATATTTTCTCTAAAATTCATATGGAGTCCTTTGACTTTTGCTAAACTGACTTTTAACACCCACAAAAAAGCAACAATTAATTCACACCTATGGTGCTTTTTGTAATTTTTAAATTAAACTCATGCTATATTACACCAATACTAAATACCAACCTTGTCGGCCAAAAAGGGTAAGTGCTTTTGAGTAAGTTTTTCTTCGTTGTTTACATATTTTTATTAGTTTGGATGCAACAGAGCTTTGCTTCACAAACTTACTCTGAACAACTACAACGTATTTCTATCAATGAACAACTTTCGCAAAGCTTTGTAGTAAAATCTGTACAAGATGATATTGGTTATGTGTGGGTAGCCACTACACAAGGCCTGTTTCGGTTCGACGGTTACCAGGTTACCCTTTACGAAAGCCCTACAGGTTTAAAAAATAATTATATAGTTAATATCTACAAAGCTAATAACGGTAAATTATTAGTTAGCACACAGCTCGCTGGAAGTTATTTAATTGACCCAAACACATTAAATGCTGAACAAATATATTCAGGTCATTTGAATCAAAATGAAGAAAAATACTCTCCGGTTGTTGCAGTTGCTGAGCAACTTACACATTTTTATTTTTCTATTGATGCGCACGTATATCGGTTTGATAAAAAAACAAAAAAGTTATCTCTTGTCATATCTTTGCCCAATGAAAATATGTTTATCCGTGCGTTGTCACTTTACCAAAACACCTTATATATTGGTTCCGATCAGGGCCTATACACTTATAACTCTGAAAGTAGCGAACGCCAACAAATAAAACTTAACGACACGAAAAAAGTTACTAATGATGGTAACAACGTAAAATTTCTATCTATAGACGAGAAACTTGGATTGTTCGTTGGTACGGTTGAAGGAATGTATCGGATTGCTTTTGATGAAAATAAACATATAGATCCTACAGCATTATCAACACTTATTAGTGATTATAATATTTGGGATTATGTAAACACACCCTATGGCGAATTTATTGCTACAGAAAGTGGTTTATTTGAGTTTGACAGAGCAACCTCAGAGCTCACTCATATTTTAAATTTTAAAGATAGTAGCTACAACATTACTGAAAACACAATCAACGATATTATGTTTGATGAATCTGGTTTGTTGTGGCTTGGTTCAAGAACTCATGGTGTATTAACATGGGCCGCACAAACAAAGAAATTCAAAAAAATCACCCTACCTGAAAATAATATTGTAAATGTTATATATCAAGATACACCGCAACTGCTCTGGATAGGCACTGACGACGGGCTTGTTCGTTATAACTCAAAAACAAAAACGAGTGATTTATTTTTACAATCTAAAGATAAGAAAGCAGCTTATGGTTTATCTGCTATCGGAGATATTTACTCTGCCAAAAGTATAGGCAACAACTACCTTTGGTTAGTGACTTTTTTTGGGCTTGAGCTTTTTAACAAAGAAACAGGCGCATTTGAACAAAACAAATTTATTACCGAGCATAATCTAAACACTGACTATTTATTTGGCCTTGCACAGGTAGCACCCAATACATTTGCTTATATTAATAATGATAACTTCTATATTTTTGACGGTTACTCTGGTGAAAATAGAGTTATAAAAGGTCTAAAAGAGCAAATATCTCCTTTACAGGCATACGCATTTCATACCCCTTCAAAAGCTTACCCCGATGAATTGCTATTAAGTACATCTGACTCGCTTTATCGATATAATGAAGCAACGGGCACTTTAACTACTATTTTTAAATCTAAAACAGCAAAAAATAATCTTTTTCATACCGTAGAAAACTATTACTTAGATTCAAAACGTGAATTACTTTGGTTAGCAACCACACAAGAGGGCTTAATTGCCGTTAACACTAAAACTTACGAGCAAGTTCATACTTTTGATAAAAACAATTCATTAAACACTAACTCTATTTTCGAACTTATTGCTGATGATAATGATTTTTTATGGGTTAGTTCCGATAATGGGCTATATCGACTTAATTTAAATACGTTAAACATAACCACCTATACAATAAAAGACGGTTTAAGCAACAACCACTTTACTGCAATTGCTGCACTAAAATTACAAAATAATGAGCTCGTGTTCGGTAATCGTAGCGGTGTACTGCAGTTTGACCCTTATCAATTTAAAAGTGGCCAAAAAAACACCCAAAGTAAATTAGCGATCACAAATATTAATTTGTTTTCAGAGACGCTCAACTACTCGCCTGAAAAATACCGTAATGAACCGTTAAAACTAAATCATGATGATATGGGGTTGACGGTTAGATTTTCTAATTTTGATTATAACAATATAGGTAAAACCTACTACAAAGTAGAGCTGAATGGTCCGTCATCTTTAAGTTATAACGACTTAAAATCTAATCAGGTGTTTTTTACTAAATTACAACCAGGTGATTATGAGCTATCAGTGTCCACACAACAACGAAATGGGGTTATTACCAGCGAGCCCGTAGTGCTTAAGTTTAGTGTTGCATATGCTCCTTGGCAGTCTCCTATTGCCTACGCATGCTATTTCCTCGCAGTGACCATAATTCTGTTTTTATTTTTTTGGCAATACCGTAGCCGTAAAATGGCGATTGAACGCGCCCACCGTGCAGCTATTCACTCTAAAGCTCAAACTGAATTAGCATTAAAGAGTAACAAGAGTGGCGTTTGGAACTACAGTTTTATAGACAATACTGTTAATACAGCCAGAGGAACTGAATTAGGTTACGAGAATATATCGAAACGTATTGATATAAGCAGACTTTTTAATATTATGCATCCTGATGAGCGCCGCAGAATACAAAGTAAGTGGGATGCATTTATAAAACAAACTCAACCACAAGACTGGCAAGCGACTTACCGATTACGGCACAAAGATGGTCATTGGTTATGGTTTCATGACCTTGGGCAAATTATTTATAATCAAGACAGCAAAAAGCCTGAATATGTATCTGGTATTTTTACTAATATTACCGAGCAGTTAGCAAACGAACAGCAAGCTAAAATACTTGGCGAAGCTTTTAGCCAGATCAATGACTTTTTACTTATTCTAGATGAAAACCTTGTACCTTTCTCAGCTAATAATAGCTTTATGGAGGTATTCTCTGATGATGGTGAAGAGGGAGCTGTTACTACTGAGCTATTTATAAAAGCGATTGGTCAAACTAAATGCAAAGAATTTGCAACCACGTTAAAGGCACTGCAACCCAAAGAAAATTGGCGAACAAATGCCTATGTTAATACTACAAAAGCACAGCAACACCCTATTCATATAAGTGCCACTGCAGTCGCTAATGAAGAAGGTAAAGTTGGTTATTATGTAATTGTAATTACAGACTTAACCGAGCAAAAACGTGCTGAAAATGAGTTACGTTATTTGGCCAACTATGATGCGTTAACCGGGCTACCTAATCGTAGCTTAATGAATCAAAAAATTGAAAATGCCATCACAAAGGCCGCTAAAAACGACTTGCAATGTGCGGTTATATTTATAGATTTAGATAAATTCAAACCTGTGAATGATTCGTTTGGGCATGCAGTAGGCGACAAGTTACTGTGTAACATTACTGAACGAGTTGCCTTATACCTAGGTGACCACGCGACTTTTGGACGCCAAAGTGGTGATGAGTTTTTAGTCTTAATCGAGAACATTACTTCTATGTCTTCTCTGCAACACACGCTTAACGAAATGAGTAATGAGCTCGCAAGCAAAGTTATTATTGAAGACTTTTCTATTAATATATCTGCCAGTATTGGTATTGCCTTATATCCCCATGATGCATGCTCAACTGATGCTTTGATCCGCAATGCAGATATCGCTATGATGCATGCAAAACAAGCAGGTCGAAATGGATTTCAGTTTTTTAATGAAAAAATGAATGAGCAAATTAAACAAAAACTTATTCTTGAAAATGACTTAAAAGATGCCGCAAAAGATAACCAATTATTTAATCATTACCAACCCGTGGTTAATACAAAAGATAAAACAATAAGTGGCGTTGAGTTATTGATGCGTTGGGAAAACCAAGGAAAACTTATCTCTCCGGCTTTATTTATACCGGTGGCAGAAGAAACTGGCCTAATTGATATGCTTACTGAGCAAGCATTGCAACGTGCAATCACAGAGCTTGCGCCTATCCTTAGCGTAAACCCACTGTTTTATATTTCGTTAAATGTATCACCAAAACATATTTTAAAGGCCAATATAACCGAGCGACTGAGCGCTATACTTGAGAAAGCCAGTATTAAACCACAGCAAATACGCCTAGAAATCACAGAAAACACGCTGTTAGAAGATAAGTACAAAGCAGCAAAACAACTTAAAAGCCTTCAAGCTGCAGGGTTTAAACTATTTCTTGATGATTTTGGTACTGGCTATTCATCACTCACTTATTTGAGCCAATTTCCAATTAATGTAATAAAAATTGACCAAAGCTTTGTTAACAGTATTGGCACAGACAAAGGTGACGAGTCGATTATTAAAACTATTTACTCGCTTGCTGAAAACTTAGAGTTATATTGTATTGCTGAAGGGGTAGAGACGCGGGAGCAACTAGACTTTTTAACAAACATAGGTTGCTATAAACTTCAGGGTTACTATTTTGCTCGCCCTATGAGTGCCAGCGATTTAATGAGCCCTGCATGCTTTGAGAAGATTATTGATTTAATCTAAACCTAAAAGCGACTTAACCAAGTCGCTTTTAGGTTAAACTTTTTAATGGATGTGCTTGCATTCATAGCTTTCGATTTGTAGCACACTGTTACGAACATTAAATTTATCTGCAAGTAGTTTGATTACTTTTAAACGACATTCTTCATCATGCTTTTCTATAGTGCAATGTTGCTTTAACACTACGTGAGCACCTACTATCACTTTTTTATTTTTACGAACAACGGTAACGTTATGCACATTTGCAACATGCTCCATACTGGTTATTTCTGTTTCGATATCTTGGACTTCTGGCAACTTTGCTTTATTTGAGCGTAGCCCTTTAATGCAACTAATTATCACCTTAATTCCCGTAAACAGTACAAATGATGCAATTAACATACTCGATAAAATATCAATCACATTCCAGCCTGTAATATAAATAAGAACACCGGCAACAAAAGTGGAAACAGTCGAGATTAAATCAAAAAACGAATGTAAAAATACCGCATACACATTAATACTGGCTTTACGACCTTTATATAATACCCACGCTGCCGCACCATGAAATAAAAAACCGATAGCTGCAATCACCGACATTAAATAACTATTTATGATCAGCTCATGTCCACCTTTGTGGTCCAAAAAGCGCTCAGCTCCCTCAAATAAAATAAGTAAACTGATAGTAAGATATAAAATGCCGTTGATCAGACCGCCGATTAATTCAGCTTTTTGATGGCCGTCGTTATAAGTTTTAGCCAAATGAATAGCAAAGCTTGAGGCAATAAGTGCTATAAATAGTGAGCTGTTATGAACAAATAAGTGACCGGCATCAGCAAGAACAGCCAGTGAATTAGCATAATAAGCACCTATAAGCTGAATCACCATAAACGAACAGGTAATTGCAAGTGCAATTAATAGACGGCGACGGGAGGCGTGATGTGTAGTTATTTCTGTCATGAAATATAAAAGGCCTTTACTGAAAACAAAGTAAGCTAATGAAATAAAGCAAATTAGAAAGTGCGAAATGATATACAGTCACAATTGTAATACGAAGACCAATTAAACGCACTAAAAACTTAGTAAAATGCAAAGAACTGTACTAAATATAAAGAGACATATATTATTAATAATTAAAAGATTTGGCGAGTTCTGCCTGTATAATTGCGGAGAAATCAGTGAGTCATGACTCAGACAAAACAATTTGGCAGGTTTTTAATCTTATTAATTTAGCCGTGATTGTTTATGATGATAAAAACCAAAACTACACATTAAATCAGCATGCCAAAACGTTACTCAAAATAGAGGATGAAAGTGCTGTTAAAAAAGGTGCTTTTAGCAATGTTGTGCTGCGCGACTTTAGTAATGATGAAGTTGTCAGTATTGAGCAATTATTTTCTTCTAATATAACAACCGTTTTATTAGATTCTGAATCCACTTTACAACTGTTAAATATTGATCATTCTATAATTGATGGCTCTATATCTATGCTCACTTTAGAGCAAAATCATACACTCACAGAGCAATACAACTTTGATCATATTATCTCTAAAATCTCTACCAAACTTATTGATATACAAAACGATAATATAGACCAACAAATTAACTTTGCCCTCAAAGCCATTGGCACCGTATTAAAGGCTGACCGTAGTTATTTATTTGAATTTAACACTGACAATGAAACTATCACTAATACTCACGAATGGGTTAATAAGGGTATTGTTGCTTGCAAAGACAGACTGCAAAACATACCAAAGGTTGAACTCCCCTATTTTTTTGAAGTGATGAATGAGAACCATCTATTTCAAGTAAATGATATTGAGCTATTACCTACTAAAGCTGACGCTGAAAAAGCAGAGTTTAAAGAGCAAAGCATTCAGTCGGTTTTATGCATAGGCCTTCGTTTCGATGAGGAACTGGTAGGCTTCATCGGCTGTGATTGCGTTAAAACTAAGCGCAATTGGAGCAAAATTGATTTGATTAGAATAAAGCTCGTAGGTGAAATCATCAATAATGCCCTCAAGAATATTAACTATAAAAAAAAGCTGCAGTTAACCCAACAGCAATTAATTAACGCCAACACTAAGCTCAATAAATTAGCGAATACCGATGCACTTACTGATATTGCAAACCGTCGCTTTTTCGATAGCACTCTCAACAGTGAAATTAAGCGTTGTGCAAGACATAATCAGCCTATTAGTTTGATTATGTGTGACATCGATTTCTTTAAACGCTATAACGATAACTATGGTCACCAAAAAGGTGATGACACATTAAAACAAGTGGCGCGCGCTTTAAAAAGCGTATGTAAACGTGAGGGTGATATAGTAGCTCGGTATGGAGGCGAAGAATTTACAATTATTTTGCCGGCCTCTAATAAAGAACAATGCCAAAAGTTTACTGTACTGATACAGCAAAAAATTAAAGCGTTAAATATTCCCCATGAATTTTCTTCTGTTACTCCTCATATCACAATGAGCTTTGGGTATTTTACCACTTACCCAAACGCTAATACTAATATGCAAACGATAATAAAAAATGCCGACATTGCTTTATACAAAGCTAAAAAAGCAGGCAGAGATCAAATATGTTCTTTTGAATAACGTATATATTAATTTTTAAAAACAAGTTATCGCTTCTATTCCCTGCAACCTTTGATATTTTCTTATCCTAACTAATAATTAAAACAAGTCCCGAATCAAAGCAAAAAGTTGCTCGCACAGTTTGAGCACACTTGGTAGCATAAGTGTATTGTCAAAGGAAGGAAGTTAACATGAGCAATAGCCAACATACATTAGTGGTAGAGGGTGGTGCCATGCGCGGTATTTTTGCAGCTGGCGTGCTAGATGAGTTTTTAGCACAACAATATCAACCTTTTACCAGCTATTTTGGTGTATCTGCTGGAGCAACGAACGTCGCGGCTTATCTATGTAAGCAAGCAACTCGAAACTACAAAGTGATTACTGATTATTCCTGTAGGCCTGAATTTATTAACCTTTCCCGATTTGTTAAAGGCGGCCATTTGTTTGATTTGGACTGGCTTTGGCAAGAGACCATACGTGAAATTCCTTTAAATACCGACGAATTCTCTCAATCCCCTCACGACTTTTATATTGTTGCAACGGCAATCGAGTCTGGGCAAGCTCATTATTTACAAGCAACAGGCAGCGAAATGGTAGAGCAATTAAAAGCCTCTTGCGCTATACCCATAGCTTATCGGGATTATCCAAAAATAAATGGCATGGCCATGACCGATGGTGGCGTTGCCGACTCTATTCCGGTAAAAAAAGCTTATGAAATGGGGGCATCAGAAATAACGGTTATCCTTTCTCAACCTTTAGGCTATCGTAAAAAAGATAACAAAGTACCGTGGTTAACTAAACAACTCTATAAAGATACTCCTGCACTTGCACAGGCCACTATTCAGCGTTCTAAAAACTATAATGACAGTATTGATTTTTTGCATAATGCTCCACCTGATTGTAAAGTAAATATTATCGCACCTCCAATGGGGTTTAAAGTCGGTCGCACCACTAAAAATCGGGCTATACTCAATTCAGGCTATCAAATGGGCATAAGTGAAGCTAAAACCTACTTGAATAACTCTCGATTTGCTAAGGAATGATCATAAGCTATAAAATCAACCTATAAGAAGTATACATTGATATAACCTTTGAATTTACAGCTTACTCCAGCTATTAATTTTTAAACCAACGGGGTAATGTAATAAAGAACGATGTGTTCGCCATCGTATTGCAAAAAACAGATTAAATTTAGGCGTGTTTTTTGCATTAAATTTTGTGTACACACCAAATAAATTAAGGGTTTTTGTGAATTTTCTTCGATGCTTTCATAATATAGTCTCAGATCAGCAGCTAAGCTTTGATCAAAAAATTGCAGACTTACTTGCTTTTGGGCTCGATGTTTTTCAACTCGACTTAGCTATTATCAGCCGTGTAAAAAATGATTCTTACATTGTTTTACATGCCATCACCCCTGACAATTCTCTTGCTATTGGCACTGAGTTTGAGTTAAACGGCACCTATTGCACGCATACCTTGTCGGCCAACTCTGCACTCGCATTTCATAATGCGTCGCAAAGTAGTATTGCAAATCATCCATGCTACATTAACTTCCAATTAGAAGCGTACATTGGTGCGCCTATACGAATAGGCACAGACGTGTTTGGTACCGTTAACTTTTCATCAGCTCAAGAATGCGCTCCTTTTAGCGATGAAGCCTATGATTATATTGAATTATTAGCGCAGTGGTTAGGCTCGGAATTTGCGCGCAATCAGGATAAAGCCAATCTCACTAAAAATAGTGACACTTTATTAAAGCTTGAAAGCGTGGCAAATATAGGTACATGGGAAGTCGACTTAATAGAAAATACTATTTTTTGGAGCCAACAAACTCGGCGCATTCATCAAGCCGAAGAAGGCTTTACTCCTGATATGAATACCGCTATCGAGTTTTATAAAGCAGGAAAAAGCCGCAATAGTATTAATAAAGCGGTAGAAAATGCGGTATCTAAGGGTGAAAAATGGCATTTAGAGCTGGAAATAATTACCGCTAAACAACAAAACATTTGGGTTTCTACCTTTGGTGAGGCCGAGTTTAACAACGGCCAATGTGTGCGGTTATTTGGTACTTTTCAAGATATAACTGAAGCCGTAAAGTTACGCGAAGAGTTAAAACAAAAAAAAGCGCTCGCTGAACAATTACTCAAAGATAGAAGTATGCTGTTTGCAAAAATCAGTCATGAGCTACGCACTCCGCTAAATGGCATTACGGGTATGTTAGCGACACTCATAGATGAACACGATTATGACAAGCGGGCGGAAAAAATTAAAGTCGCCCTTCGAAGTGCTGATATTTTATTGAATATTATTAATGAAGTACTCGATTTTTCAAAAATAAATCATGGTGAATTAAAACTGGAGCCTCATCACTCCCTACTTAAAACGGTATTTACCGATTTGGTTTCTTTGTATTCGGTATTGTTTAGCAATAAAAACATTGAACTACGAGCCACTAACCTCATTCCTAATGATGTTTGGGTATACTGCGACACTTCTCGATTAAGCCAAATTATCTCTAATTTACTGAGTAACGCATTAAAATTTACAGAGCATGGTTCTGTTTCTCTCGATTCACAGTTAGCATTAAATACAAAGCGCCCTTTACTTACAATTAAAATAACCGACACGGGTCGCGGCATGAGTAAAGCATATTTAAACTCATTATTTAAGCCCTTTACCCAAGAGGTTGATGCTAACAACAATAAAGGTGGCACCGGGTTAGGCTTAGCCATAGTTAAAGAGCTCGTTGGTTTTATGAATGGTAAAATTGAGGTAACCAGTGAGGTTAACGTGGGCACGTGTTTTACCTTAACTATCCCAATTGAGCTTGGTAAACAACAAACACAAAAACCTAGCCTTAAATTTATTAATAACCATAGTAATCAGCTCTCGGTTTTGGTGGTTGATGATAACGAAATAAATCGCCTGGTATTAGAATCTGCACTGGATAAATTTAATATAAAATCAGACTTTGCTATTGACGGCCAAGATGCCCTGTTAAAATGCAAACAAAAGCATTTTGACCTTATTTTTATGGATTGCATTATGCCTATCATGGATGGTTTTGAAGCCACCAAGCAACTAAAGGCACAAGGTATCTGTGACTCGCAAGAAACTTATATTGTGGCGTTAACTGCTAATGCATCCTCACAAGATAAACTAAACTGTAAGCAAGCAGGCATGGATATGTTTATAGCCAAACCGTTTAAACTGCCAGCGATAGAAGAAGCAATTACAAATACACTAAAAAGACTGGGCGTAGCCACATTATAACAACGAGTGTCGCCCAGATTAACTAGCACTAAAAACACAAAGGATCATTATGACAAATAAAATCATTGGTATTGTACTTATTGTTATTGGCGTAGCACTTGGTATGTGGGGTTATGATGTTTACGATTCTGCAGCTTCACAAGTTACTCGTGCATTCAATGGCGAAACCCCAGCAGAAGCATGGCTTGGCTTTATTGGTGGCGCAGTTTGTATTTTAGTAGGCCTTACCCGACTTAAATAGCACACAAAAAAGCCGCCTTTGGAGAGGGCGGCTTGGGTGAACAAACAGCTATGGGTGAGAGCTGTTTTATCAAGAGGCTTACGCTAAAACACTATTAAGCAGCATTTTGCTCTGCATCGGGTGTTTGGCGAATTAAATAGTCAAAAGCTCCTAAGCTAGCAGTTGCTCCGGCGCCCATAGCAATAATAATTTGCTTAAATGGCGTATTGGTCGCATCGCCCGCACCGTATATACCCGGTAACGACGTTGCACCTTTTGCATCAATGAGTATTTCACCAAATTGACTAAGCTCAAGGTCACTCTCTTTTAACCATTCGGTGTTTGGTATCAAACCAATTTGTACAAATATACCGGCTAAAGCTAGCTCCTTACTTTCTCCAGAAACACGATCGGTATAATTCAGGCCTATAACTTTGTTACCATCACCGAGTACTTCAGTAGTTTGTGCATTTTTAATAATAGTAATGTTTTTTAAGCTATTAGCTTTACGAATAAGCACTTCGTCAGCACGTAACGTATCGGCAAATTCAAGCACCGTTACATGCTCAACAATGTTGGCTAAATCAATAGCCGCTTCAATACCTGAGTTACCGCCACCTATTACAGCAACAGGTTTGCCTTTAAATAATGGTCCATCGCAATGCGGGCAGTATGCAACGCCATGGCCTTTATATTGCTGCTCGCCAGGTACGTTCATTTCACGCCAGCGTGCACCGGTTGCTAGCACAAGTGATTTAGCTTGTAATACAGCGCCATTTTCTAAAGTAATATCATAGCCATTACTGCCTTTTTGCAGATTTGCAGCGCGTTGGTTGTGCATTACATCAACATCATATTCTTTAACGTGCTCTTCAAGCTGAGCCACCATTTTTGGCCCTTCGGTTGCTTTTACCGAAATAAAGTTTTCAATGGCCAATGTGTCAGCTACTTGGCCACCAAATCGATCGGCAACCACCCCCGTATTTAGCCCTTTACGTGCAGAATAAATAGCTGCCGAAGCACCTGCTGGCCCACCACCGACGACAAGAACATCAAACACTGATTTTTCATTCAATGCTTTGGCTTGGCGCTGTGCACCTTTGCTATCAACTTTATTTAAAATATCGGTTAGGCTCATTGCCCCTTGGCTAAAAGGTTCTCCGTTTAAGTACACAGCGGGTACAGCCAATATATTTCGTTGCTCTACTTCATCTTGAAACAGAGCACCATCAATCATGGTGGCTTTGATATTGCTATTTGTAGCAGCCATTGTATTGAGCGCTTGAACCACTTGCGGGCAGGTTTGGCAGCTCAAACTAATATACACTTCAAAATTGAGTGTTTGCTCAAGTGTTTGTATTTGTTCAATGTCATCTTTGCTTGCTTTACTAGGGTGACCACCCGTATGTAATAGCGCTAACACTAAACTAGTAAATTCATGACCCATAGGTACCCCTGCAAAGGTAATATGGGTGTTTTTTTGTGGCGAATGCACCACCATTGAAGGTCTGCGTGCCGAAGTATCTGGATTGTTACTCACACTAAACTTATCGCTTAGTGATGCTAAATCATTCGCTAAACTTTCTACTTCTGTTGATTTTTTGCTGTCATCCAAGGCGATAAGCAGCTCAACAGGCTGAGTCAGCGATTCAAAATGGCTTTTTAATTGGTTCTTTATGTTGTTGTCTAACATGGCTTAGCCCCTTAAGGAAAAATAAAACAGCAGAACCCCCATGCCATCAGTGCATGTGCGAATTTTAGAAAAGAGTGATGGCGCGGGAGAGTGCCCAGTGAGCCAAGTAGGCTCACTGGTATTAGAGTTATGTACTACTCTAAGTTTAGTGAAGGTAAGGTTTAAATCTTACCAACTAGGTCTAGTGAAGGTGCTAATGTGTCTTCACCTGGCTGCCAAGATGCAGGACATACTTCACCGTCATGAGTGGCAATGTATTGTGCGGCTTGTACTTTACGAACAAGTTCTTTAGCACTTCGACCAATACCTAAATCATGCGTTTCAACAACTTTGATTTCACCCTCTGGGTTCATTACAAATGTACCGCGAAGTGCTAAACCATCATCTTCAATCATTACACCAAAGTTACGTGTAATGCGTCCTGTTGGGTCGCCAATCATTGGGTAAGTAATTTTACCGATAGTGTCTGACGTGTCATGCCAAGCTTTGTGCGTAAAGTGCGTATCTGTTGATACCGAGTAAACCTCTACGCCCATTTCTTGTAGCTGTGCATAATGATCTGCAAGGTCACCTAATTCAGTTGGGCATACAAATGTGAAATCTGCTGGGTAAAAGAAAAAGATAGACCACTTACCTAATACGTCTTTTTCAGTGAGTTCTACAAAGTCACCATTGTGGTAAGCTGTTGCATTGAAAGGTTGTAATTTTGTGTTAATCAATGAAGTGCTCATAGTATTCCTCATTTATGTTTAGTGTATTTAAAAAAGTTAACGCCTTGTGCGTTGGCTTGATTAATACAATAAGGCCATTGAGAAATTAAATAAAATTGATTGTTTAGATTGAAATAATCGCTTTTTAAGATTACTCAAGCTAATAAGCCACAATAATTGAATGCAAGCTATCTTAAAATTAAAAATACTAGTTACACTGAGCACTAAAGGTAGCCATCAGAAAATGAGATTTTCAAATTCATTTTCAGGTAAAGCTTTGCTAAACAAAAATCCTTGCCCTTCTTCACACTCAAGCGAAATAAGTGTATCGAGCTGTGCTTGAGTTTCAATGCCTTCACCAACAATCTTTAAATTAAGTGAGTGTGCTAAATGGGTGATTGCTTTCACAATATCTAGGCTTTGCTTATCATCAACCATATCTTTAACAAATGACTGGTCAATCTTTAATACATCAACAGGAAATAACTTTAAATACGATAAACTCGAATAGCCCGTTCCAAAGTCATCTATCGCTATGCTCAAACCAAGGTTTGAAAGCCCGTTTAATATCCTACTTGTTTCATCAAAATCACTCATTAAAGCGCTTTCTGTCACTTCTAATTCAAGATAACCACTAGGAAGCTCAGTATCCTCAAGTACTTGTGCTACGCTTTCTATAAATTTAGGATCTGTAAATTGTTTAGCAGCAACATTAACAGCAACTTTAATTGGATGGCCTTTATCTAGCCAGCGTTTAGCCGCTCTGCAGCTTTGTTTTAAAACGCTATGACCCAACTTATTAATTAAACCAGTCTCTTCAGCTAATGGAATAAAGTGTAACGGCGATATAAAACCGTCTTCCTCATCTCTTAACCTCACTAACGCCTCAGCACCTATGATTAATTTATTTTTTAAACTAAGCTTGGGCTGAAAGTGAACTTCCAACGTGTCTTTTTCAAGTGCATTTCTCAAAAGCTTATCTATATTTTGACGTTGATGAAACTCATGTTCTAAGTCATCTGAAAAATAACAAAATCTATCTCTACCATGCTCTTTGGCTTTATACATTGCTGCATCAGCATGCGACATCATTAATTCGGCAGAATCAGAATCCGTTGGATTAATACTAATTCCCACGCTTATAGTTAAATTAAACTCTCTTCCATCAACACGAAAAGGTTGATGCATTGCATACAAAATATCAGATGCAACAGCATCAACATGACACGGCGATTTAATACCTGGGAGCAACAATACAAATTCATCCCCGCCAACACGGGCCAAGGTCGTATTTAAATCAACAATAGATTCAAGTCGTTTAGCAACCAGTTTTATGATTTGGTCGCCAATATGGTGTCCCTCTGTATCATTTAAATATTTAAAATGATCAATATCAATTAACATTAACGCCACTAAAAAACCATTACGCACAGATACCTGACAAGCATGCGCAACGCGATCATGTAATAAAATTCGATTGGGTAAATCGGTTAATTGGTCATGGTTTGCTAAATGGCTCATCTTAACAGCCATCGCAATCGACTCGCTCACATCATGAAAAACTATAATCGCGCCAATAATATTCCCCTTTTCATCTCTGATGGGGGAAGCAGAATCCTCAACCCGATGAATTCTGCCATTTAAGCTCGTTAATTGGCAATTAAGCGCCATAGCTACTCTTCGCTGCTCTTTTAAAGCAATAGAAATTGGATTAAGGCTTTTGTGCTTTGTGGTTGCATCCCGTAGTTGCATAACCTCTGAAATATGATTACCAACTGCTTCATGCATTACCCAACCGGTCATCATTTCTGCAATCGGGTTCATAAACGTTATTTTTTCGTCTTTGTCTGTTGCTATAACTGCGTCGCCAATCGAGTTGAGCGTTACGCGCAATCTTTCTGATTCAATAGCAAGTAAACGCTGTGAATGTTTTAGTTGTTGCTCTTGTGTTTTTAGTTTTAGATGATTGCCAACGCGCAAGCGGCATACCTTAAGATCAACGGGCTTTTGTATATAGTCAATCCCACCCAACTCTAAAGACAAATGCTCAAACTTACTCTCATTATGGGAGGTAATAAATATTACTGTTACACCACTAGTTTTGGGATCGTTTTTTAAGCGTTTACACACTTCTAACCCGCTAATATCAGGTAATTCAATATCTAATAAAATAATTTCTGGTAAGAACTGCTGTGCTTTTTCAATGGCGCCAAAACCAGTATCGCTACATATAACTTCTGCAATATCTGATAAAGCTCCCTCTAAAATCATTAAACTAGTGGGTTCATCATCAACAATAAGTACTCGTTGCGCAAAGCTTTGATCTACAGTGGTTAACACAATCACTTCCCATAAAAAATTAAACAAATGCACATAAAGCCTAGCTTAGTTAACCCAAACCTCCACCAATTACCTAAAATATATACTTAAGTATTATATTATTAGCGTCAATCAAAAAGGGTTTGTAGAGTTCTAAATTTGAGATAAATAAATACAAAACAAAACTCTTTATTAAAAGTAAAACTTGATCAATTACCTATAGCTCTCTAAGTTTAGGGTAGCTAAATAATGGCTGGTCTTTAATTGGAGTAGTGGATGCCAATAAATCTTAAGAAAAGGATAATTCGTCAGGTAAGTAATTACACCCTTTTATTCCCAATTTCTTTATCCGCCATAATGACCTTAATTGTTGTAGCCATTATTATTAATGAAGCAAGTTTATCGCGCTCAGTACTTAGCTTTGTAGAGCATGAAATCATAGACAAAAACCAATCTATTAATTCACAAACGCAAGAGGTTATTGAAAACTACCGTCGAGATATTCGTTTTTTACACGCAACCCCTCCAATCAAAGGTTTAGCTAGGGCATCAAATAACAAAGGAGTAGACCCACTAGAAAACACCACCTATGCTCAATGGAAAACTAGGCTTGAAATTATATTTGCAGCGTTTTTAAAAAATAACCCCGATTACGAGCAGCTAAGAATCATCAGTACCAACAAAAAAGGACAAGAACTGGTAAGGGTTGATCGCGTTCAGGGTGCAGTAGAGGTTATAGATTTAAATAGGCTCCAAAATAAAGGAGCGCAAGAGTACTTTACGGCCAGTAGTAACCTCTCTGATGGCGAAATATATATGTCTGAAATTTCGTTGAATAGAGAGTACGGTAAAATAGAGTTTCCTTATCGCCCGATGTTGAGGCTGTCTATGCCAATTTTTGATGAAAATCAAAATAGATTTGGCTTTATCATAATTAACGTGAATGCTAACAACTTATTAACCCTTTTAAAAAACAGTATTAATACACCATTTCAACTCGCTTTAACTGACAGTAACGGCTATTTTTTATCACACCCAAATAAAGATTTCACCTTTGGTAAAGACCTAAATAGTGATATTAGCATCAATAATAATTACACTTTTAACCCCGTTGCTAATAGCTCATTGTCGCTTATAAAACCAAAAAGCAATGCGCAAACAAGTTATTACACCGCAAGAAAAAAAATCACTTTAGCGCTGGGTGAAAAACAAAACTTTTTATCTAGCCACGTTTTAGCGCCTGTTGAGTATATAAAAAATATTGAAATGGAACGTAGAACAAAGCTCTACGCCTTTTTACTTATTTTGGTTATTGTATTAACTATCATTCTCGCATTTTTCAATCGTAGTCTTCGCAAAAGCCAAGAGCTTGCAAATGCGCGCGCACAATCTGAGGCGATTATAACCGGATCATCTGATGCGGTAATTGGCATTACCAATAACGGTATTGTCTCTAGTTGGAATAACGCCGCAACTCTGATGTTTAAACTTGGAGAATTAGAAGCTATTGGAAAATCAATTAATGATTTAAAAATAATAGATCAGCTAAATTTTAACGAGATAATTGAAAAGTTCACTGGTGGTACTCGTCAATTTAAGCAAGACGCTAGTATCAGTAACGGCTCTACTAAACGCTACTTTTCACTCTCTTTATCAGCCATTATCGATCAATTTGGAATGTTTATTGGTATAGCAATAATAGCCAGAGATGTAACCAAAGAGCGCACCATTGAGAATGAAATAATAAAAGTAAATCATGAGCTTGAAAATAAAGTAGCTATTCGCACTAAAGAGCTCAAACAAGCCAGTGAAGTAAAAAGCGCGTTTATTTCTAATATAAGCCATGAAATGCGTACTCCACTTAATGGCATAGTGGGTACTTTAAACTTAATAAAAAAAGAGCCATTAAGTGAAACACAAAAAAACTATTTAGAAATGACCGAAGTAAGTGTGAGTGCTTTATCTGTATTAATAAATGATATTTTGGATTTATCTAAAATAGAAGCCGGTAAACTTGAGTTGAACTTTAAAGAGTTTAATTTAATAAAATTAATCGAAAGCGTTTGTGGCAGTATGGCTGTTAAAGCTCAGGAGAAAGGCCTCGAATTTGTTTTAGATGTTGTGAATTTAAAATGTAAAACGATTACAACTGACCCCCATCGTTTTTCACAAATCCTGACTAACTTAGTAAATAATGCGATTAAATTTACTGAAACTGGGTTTATAAAGGTCACCGCTTATTGCGAGCAAACAAGCAATGATACTGTGACCGTTCACGTAAAAGTTACCGATAGCGGTGTGGGCATTGCACAAGAAAACCAGAACAAATTATTTACCGCCTTTTCCCAAGAAGACAAAAGCGTGGCATCTAAATTTGGTGGAACAGGGCTGGGGCTTTCTATATGCAGACAGCTTTGTAGCCTTCTAGGCGGAGAAATTAGCTTTGAGTCAGAAAAGTCTCTAGGTAGTAGTTTTCACATAAAACTAACACTGAGCAACGCTGATACAACTCATTATAGTTTTGCCCCACGATTAAAAAACAAAAGCTTCGCTATTGTGACTAAAAATAACGAGTTAGCCGACAGCATAAATAATTTAATAGCTGCTTTTTCTGGAAATAGTTTTTCAGCTGAACAATTACAACAATCTCTTGTTTCAGATGATATAAAAAACGTGTCTTTACCTGACTTTATACTTATTGAACAAGACGACACATTGTTAAAACGTTTAGATGAAATGTGGCCAACTATTGCTAATAATCATGTAATTAAAGTTATTTTATTAGCAAATCGCGGTTATCCTCAAATTAAAACAAGACACGTGCAAGCCAGCTTACTTTCTAAACCAATACTTATTTCAGAGTTTTTAAAAACAGTCGCCGATGAACGCAGCCTTGAAGATAAAATAAGTGCTGGTAGCAGTAATATTAATATTAACAAACGCCGTGAATCAGACTCAGTTAAAACTGATAATTCTGACTTTAAAGGGGCACATGTTCTTATCGTTGATGATAACGAAATAAATATAGAAGTAGCCGCGGGTATATTGTCATGTTTATCTTTAGAGATAGATACCGCGTCAAATGGCCAACAAGCAGTAGAAAAACTTGTTAACTCGGTGGCCAATAATCATCAATACCACTGTGTATTTATGGACTGCCAAATGCCTATATTGAATGGTTATGATGCAGCAAAACAAATAAGAGCTGGTGAAGCAGCGCCTCAAAATATTGATATTCCCATAGTCGCTATGACTGCTAATGCAATGATGGGTGAAAGACAAAAATGCCTAGATGCAGGAATGAATGATTACATCACTAAACCAATCTCTGCAGAGGTATTAGTTGCAACGGCTACAAAGTGGTTGTCTTCAACTTTTATAAAAGAAGCTCCATTGGAAAATAATCAGCTTAACGAAATTAATAAACCAGTTTCTGATACTTTGGATAGTCAAAGTTTACCTGATTGGGATAAAGATAACGCGCTATCTCGGTTATTAAATAATGAAGAGCTTCTTATAAAAGTATGTGAATTATACCTTCAGAGTACACCAATTAAGCTAGAAGAACTTGAGGATGCAATAAATAACAATAATTTATCGCAAATATCAAAATTAAGTCATGGCTTGAAAGGCTCATCGGGTGATGTAGGTGCGGCTAACTTGCATAAATTATTTGATGAATTAGAAGTAATGGCCAGTGAAAATGCCATGGGCAGTATGAAGAATAAATTAGAGCTCATTCAAACTAGCTACAAAAAACTCGAATCAACCATTAACAGCTACTTAGAGATACAACCCAGTAGTTAGCATTTTGTGGGTAATAATGAATAAACCACTGAAAATATGTATTGCTAATTAAAGTTAAAAGCGCCTAAAGGCGCTTTTAATTTTTGAGTGTATTGCTAACCAATACCACCAAAAAATATAAAAGCACATAGGATATTTATTCTTACTCGCTATACTGGTCAATTATAACTTTTAAACTATTGAATTCTATAGGCTTGTTTATAGTGTTAGTTATACCCGCTGCCACGTACTCAGGCTCGTCTTTTTCAGTGATGTTTGCAGTAACGGCAATAATGGGCACATCGTGGTAATTGGCTAGTTCCCTAATATATTTAGTTGCCAAAAGCCCGCCCATTACCGGCATTTGAATATCTATCATAATTAAATCAAATTGTTGTTTAGTACATAGCTCAAGCGCTATTTCACCATTATCTGCCATGGTTATATGTTTAATACCCATTGCTTTTAAAAAGCTTTCTAGCACGATTTGATTTACCGGATTATCTTCGGCAATTAATACTTGTATATCTTTATTTTTAATATTTACATCGGGTAATTGTGCTTGCTGTTTTTCAGCCACATTTGATGATGGAGTACTAAGCGTTAACTGAAAATAAAATCTCGAACCCTTATCCAATTCACTTTCTACTTGTAAATTACTGCCCATTAAGTTTAATATTTTACTAGAGATAGTTAATCCAAGCCCTGTACCACCAAAACGACGTGTTGTTGAAGTGTCAGCTTGGGTAAAAGCATCAAATAACGTTTTTATACTATGTTGTGAAATACCTATACCACTATCGATAACGCTAAATAGTAACATCACTTCACTGCAATTTTTCTCTTTTAGAGCAACAGATAATGTTACTGTTCCACACTCTGTAAACTTAAATGCATTCCCCAATAAGTTCATTAGCACTTGTTTTAAACGGGTTTCGTCGCCTTGTACCAAATCAACAGAATCTACTTTTTCTTTTACTATTTTAAACTCTATATTTTTATGGTCGGCTTGCGATTTAAAAATTTGTTCCAGCTCATACAATAAAGCACTTAATTTAAACTCTCTATTTTCTAGTAGCATTTTATCGGCATCAAGCTTACTTAAATCAAGAATGTCATTAAGAATAACCAATAAACTGTTACCTGAAGAGCTAATAACCTCAATCATGCGTTTTTGTTTAGCATCAAGCTCTGTATTACTCACTAGCTGTACCATGCCTAAAATACCGTTCATGGGAGTGCGTATTTCATGGCTCATATTAGCTAAAAACTCAGATTTGATTCGGGATGTTTCTTCGGCCGCTTTTTTTGCTTCAACTAGGCGCTCGTTTAGCACTCTAAATTTATTTGCTGCTTGGGCTAAAAACCCTATTTCGTCTTCACGGTTAATATCAGCTATGTTTGCTGAGAAATCACCATTTAGAAATGATCTAAAACTAACTGTGAGCCTGTTAATCGCTTTAATAATATGAAAGTGAAAAAATAAAGCGAAAAGAATAAATAAGGTAACAGACAAAAATAACGACACTTGAATAACAGTTTGCGCAGCATCAATGCTCTCTTGACTGGTTTTCGAAATATCACTAAGCAACAACAATGCATCTTCTTGCAATTTTTTGGCAAGTGCTGAAAACTCAACCGAATCACCGGCAATAACAATATTACTTAAGGTTAAATAGTTTCTATTAGCTAGAATGGCCTCAGCAAATAAAGACTCGAATTTAGTTGTTAAACTATTTAGTTGCTCGACCTTGTTGTGGCCAATCATTTTGTTTGTAGCGCCACTGTTGGTTAATTGTTTAATTAATTGTAGCCGCTGTTTTACTTGACTACGTTTGGCGTAATCGCGTTGAGTTAAAAACAGGACTGAATTGCGATACAGATGATGCCAATGATCCTTTAGCTGAAACAATAATAAGTCCTTGCCCAGCCTGGCCGTTTCTCCATCCCTGCTTGCTAAGGTAGTTAATGCTAATTCGTAGGTATTTGGTAACTGTTGCTCAATAATTTTAGACTTTTCATCATATCGTTTTTTAAGACTATCGATACTTTTGCCATAATTTAAAACCAATGATTGCATGGCGTTTAATGAGTTTTTAATCTTGTGTTGCTGAATTCGCTGTTGTGCTTCAATTAACCGCGCTTGAATACTTTGCTGAGTGCTTTTTATTTTATCAAAAATAACCTCGCTACCCGACACACCATAAACCGAAATATCTCGTTGAATCTGTAAAATATCTTTGTTAATTTCGAATACAACAACTGACAGCCCATTAATATTCAATACATTTTTACTGGCTTGCTCTATTTTGTCGGTTCGCTCATTAATAACAACGTAAACTATTATTTGTATTAAAATAAAAATAGCCAACGAAGATAATACTTTAATAGATAAAGAACCAATTAACTGTTTCAGCATTCAATTCCCTTATGCGTTTAGTAGTTCAAACCATTTATCTAAACTGTAATCGTAGTTATCCATCACTGTATTCCACACCGCAATATTAGAAAAGCGCTTTTCATAGCTGCCGCCATCGCGAATTTGCCCTGGCATAATTATATTTTTGCCATCGGTACCCGCTAGTGGTTGAGTCGCTTCTTTGCCATCGTACCAATAATCCCATTCGGGGGTGGTAATTATTTCTTTACTACGTTCTGGATTAGAAATGTAATAACCTTGCTTGGAAATAAATGCACCAGGCCAGCCCGATAACCACCAGTTCATGTATTCATAAGCGGCGTCTTTTACATGCCCTACCGTATTAGCAGAGAGACACATCACTCCATGCCATGCTCGATACCCTTCTTTAGGAGATGCATTAACAACGGGTAAACCTTGGGCTCTACATGCAGTCACCCCCGGAGAAAATATACTTTGTATGTGCACACGCTTTTTAAGCATAAACTCAACCGATTGTGGCACCGACGTCCAAAACCCAGAAAAATGCCCTGCTTGCTTTTTATTAATTAAAATTGCAAACAGTTTGTCTATTTCTGCAACACTCATATTGGCAATATTATTAAATGTCATCAGCCCTTGAGCCTGGGCTGCCAATGCGGCATCGAAAATACCTATGGTGGGGGCATTCACCAAACCTACATGACCTTTGTTACTCTCTTCAAGCAACCAGCCCCATGACTCAGTCTCGTAAGCCACACCCTTAGGTATAAAATTAGTGTTATAGCCAAATGAATCCACATTGTGAACATAAGGCATAAAACTTATTTTATCAGTTGCTTGGCTTCCAAGTGAGCCATCTTGTTGAACATATAAAATTTTGTTGGGCGCATCACCTGCGCCCAATTTTGCTGTGGGAACTAACTTACCGGTTTTGGTTAGTGGGTTTATTTCCTGCCAATATTTTAGTCTTTCTACTTCAATTGGTTGAATAGCATTGGCTTGCCACAATATATTAATTGAGTCAGACCATTGTTCATATAAATCAAATGAAGAGGGATCAGCTGCTGCTTTTTGTAAAACGGCCGCACTCCCCATAGGGGTAAATTCAATATTAATACCGAGCTCTTGCATGGCGCGGACTCTAAGCTCTTCTTGTAAAGTTACATGCGTTCCCATGACTCTAAGCGTAACCGGTTTTTTTGCAAACACATACGGCGCTTTAAATGCGACAGCAGAGGTCGCAGCACCGACCGCTAGCGTACTTAAAAATTTACGTCGAGTGACATTGTTAGCCATACTAATCATCCATTTAGTGATTCCCACAATCAGTATAGGTAATAATCGAATAATCACTAACTTAGCGCTTCCAAAAACACTATTTTAATTAAAATGAGTGATCGTCATAAATAACATGGTCGTTTAATCATTGTATAAATTTTATAAGATAACTCTATCTATCCTTGTTACACTAGCAGTGTTGAAATACCTACTCGATTAAGGCGCTTACCCATGGAAAAATTTGTTAATCACATTCAACTAGGCTATTTGGGCTTGCTGCCGTTTTTAGGCTGTGTGGGTTGGCCACTTATGTTTGGCAGTAACAGTGTTAATTTAGAGTTTTTTAGTTTTTACAGCATCGCTATTTTAGCGTTTATGGCAGGTAATTTATGGCATGCAGGGCAACAAAGCTTTGCCGATGCCATTAAAGCTGTGCTGCCGGTAATTCCTATACCGTTTTTATCATTTTTGCCGATTGAGTGGATGCTTGCTTGGTTAGGCGCGAGCTTTTGGTTAGTACTGATTTTCGAAAAAGCGTCGATTCATTGGCAGAGTTACCACAAAGATTACCAAAAAATGCGCTTTGTGCTTACATCTGTGGTGTTTGTGTGTCATATCTTAATTATTGGTATGAGTATTTACCCTAAATAACACGCCATTACTTAACCATTGGTCTGTAATAGGGTAACATCCGCGCACTGTATTGAGAGGACACCCCATGATAGACCAATTGCGCCAACAGCTTACTGACCTTGGTGAGAATTTTGTAGAAAAAAACGCCGCTTTTAAAATAAAAGTGATCCCTTTTTTTTGTGCCATTAGCATAAAAAAAGATCATAAAAGCGAAGGTCGTCTTTCTTTTTATTCAAATCAACTCATTGAAATACTAATGGTTGTGTTGTTTGTATTGTTTGGCTTATCTATATTTGATCCTGACGCAGGATTTACCCATGGTCCTATCCACATTGTTTTTGCTATTTTGATTACCTTTAACCTAATTTTAAAACAGGTTGCTATTGAGGGTTTAAAAACACGTTTAGCTATGTACAGGTTGCATCAAGCACCTCAGCAAAATGATGAGCCCGAAAAACCAAACACATCTTCACGCTAATATGTATTTAAATCCAAACTGGAACATACTTACGGTAGGTGATGGCGATTTATCGTTTTCAAATGCGCTTTATCGTCATATTAAGCCAAAAAAGTTAGTGGCATCCACTTACGACGACCAATCAACTATTGAGCAAAAGTACCCAGACAATGCGCTCAATGCTTTAAAGTCGCAAAAGGTAGAAGTACTTAATAGCTTTGATGTAACCAACCCACAATGTTGGCAAACGCTCGGCCAGCATTTACATAGTTTTGATGTGGTTATTTTTCAATTTCCGCTTATTCCTGCGTTTGTTGGTCGCGATGCATTTGAACACAATACACGCCATACCAGCATGAACGTACTTAACCGCGCATTACTGCATCAATTTATAAAATACGCCAATGAGTTTGCTTTAAATACACAAGGTGCAGGGCTATGTTTCATCACTTCAAAAGATGTTAAACCTTATCGAGAATGGAATATTGAAGGCAGTTTAAATACCCATTTAAACGCACAATATCAGGGACAAATGCCATTTGATATTAGTCTCTTTAATGGTTATAAAATTCGCAATGTTGACCGTGATAAACACGTTAAAGACACCAGCGGCATTACCTATGTATTTAGTGAAAAACCCTTACCTGAACTAGCTAGCTTGTTAACTTTGCCTGCTTACTTATCCGATAATTATTGCTCGCTATGTCGTGTAGGGCCGTTTTTAGCTGACGAGGATAAAAGCAAGCATTTTGCTGCTAAAAAACACCTGCAAATGATCAAACTAGAGCAAGACTGGCAGCAATGGTTAACAGCGTTTTATAAGTCAAGCTAGCTTAATTAAGTCAGCTGCTTTTTCGGCAATGGCTATCACACCGGCATTGGTGTTGCCGGTAATTATATGCGGCATAATTGAGGCATCAACCACACGCAAATTTTTCACGCCATGTACTTGTAGTTGGCTATTCACTACCGCCATGGCATCTTGCCCCATTTTACAAGTGCCTACAGGGTGATATTCAGTCTCGGCCGTTTGCCTAATATACTCAATAAGCTGCTCATTATTGTTAATATCTAGCGGGTAAACCATATTACCTCTAATTACATCAAATGCTTCACTTTGCATAATCTGCAGTGTTTTTTTAAGCCCCGCTAACATCACGTTTAAATCATCGGGGTGGCTTAAATAATTAGGATCAATAAGTGGAGCACTCAAGGGGTTAGCATCGGCTAATCGAATCATGCCACGGCTTTTAGGTTGCATAATACTACAGTGAATACTATAACCATGGCCTAGGTGCAGTTTACGGCTATGGTCATCCACCAGCCCAATTACAAATTCAAGCTGTACGTCGGGTACTTTTGAATCGGAAAATAGCTTTATAAAGGCATGTGATTCTGCAAAATTACTAGTAAGCTGCCCTTCACGTTTTACAAACCAATCAACGCATCCTTTTGCAATATTAAACGCCCCACCCGCACTTATACCAAATGTGCCTTTACTGTATTTAGCTTTATACAATGGCACAACGGTTAAGTGGTCATGAAGGTTCTCTCCAACACCAGAAAGCTCGTTTACTATTTCAATATTATGCTGCTTTAGTTGCTCTTTAGGGCCAACTCCCGATAGCATTAAAATTTGCGGTGAGTTAATTGCGCCAGCGCTTAAAACCACCTCTTTTTTTGCATGCAATACAACGGCCTTATTGTTTATAGAAACAGAGACTCCGGTTGCGGTTTTATCGCAAAAAAGTACTTTATTAACGTGTACTTTGCTAAGCACAGTTAGGTTTTTTCGATTTAAATGGGGGGTTATATACGCTTTTGCCGCGCTACAACGCTCCCCTTGATATTGAGTCACTTGCGATAACCTGGCTCCCACTTGCTGCCCTGCGTTTATATCGCCATTGTGCGGTACACCTTGTTGTTCGCAGGCGTTTAAAAACAGCTGATTTACAGGGCTTGGCAGGCTTAAATCCTGCACATGTAAAGGGCCATTAACCCCGTGTACATCACTTTCAGTAAAGGTTTTATTATTTTCAGCCTTAATGAAATAAGGCAATAAACTCTCATAATCCCAGCCCTCATTGCACAGTGCAGCCCAACTATTATAGTCGTGCTTATTACCCCGAATATAAACCATAGCATTAATGGAGCTTGAACCGCCAAGCACTTTGCCACGAGGCATAAATCCGCAGCGGTTATTAAGTTCTTTTTGAGGTACCGTATTGTAATGCCAGCTATTAATGCCATAAGGCACACTAGCAGCAACCCCTGCAGGCATTTGAACCATTGCACCTTTATCACTGCCGCCCGCTTCAATTAAGCACACACTCACATTTTTATTTTCAGATAATCGCGATGCAATAACGCAGCCTGCACTGCCTGCGCCAACAACAATGTAATCAAATGTAGTGGTATGCATAATTATTCTCCAATTAAAAAACCAGTTTGCATGGAACATCGAATAAAAACTTGTTATTTTTAGACACCCTCACCAAAAGTATATTTTATGAGCCGTTTAATTAGAGCCACTTCTTTACAAGGAATAGACCATTTAATTGCAGAACTTGGGGGAGGTTTCGCTGCCATAATGCAGCAGTGCGCCATTAATGTGGACTTTAATAAACTAGAGCAAGAGACCCTTACTTACCGCGCGTATGCACAGCTATTAGAGCATTGCGCCAATACACTGAATTGTCCAAATTTTGGTTTAAAACTAGCAAGCCTGCAAAGCTTTGATATTTTAGGCCATATTGCAATAGCCGCTCAAACAGGCACTAATTTAGCCGAGGCGCTAGATTGGGTGATAAAATATTTGCACTTACATACGCCAGCGCTTAATTTAACCACTCACCCACTTGATGATAATGAGCACGTGTTTTTATCATTCGCTATAAATCTCAGGCCATTACCGGCAATAAACCAAGTAATAGAGCTCACCATTGCATTGGCCATTGCCACTTTAAAAAATATAAGTAATGGCCGTTGTAAGCCACAAAGTGTATTTTTACCTCATACCCTAGGCGCAAATAAGCAGACCTACCACCAGCATTTTGGCTGTAAGGTTATTACTCATAGAAATAGCGCCGGTGTATTAATTGCCAAACAAGACTTAGATTTAACACTTAACGTAACTAAGCAACATAAAACCCAAGCAGCACTTAACTTTTTAGCTGAAAATAATGCTTATAGCCAATCTTTACCCGCTCAGGTAAGCGCGCTTATTCGCATTATGCTGCCGATATTTCAAAGCGCTAATAATACTATTGCCGCTGCGCTTAATATTCACCCTCGCACCTTGCACCGAGAACTTAAAAAGCACGATACCAGTTTTGTAAAGCTCAAAGACGCCACTCGCCGCGCCTTATGTGAGCACTATTTATTACAAAACCAATTGTCGGTGACTCAAATTTCAGAGCTTTTAGGTTATCAGGAGCAAGCCACATTATGTACTAGCATTAAACGTTGGTTTAATTGCTCTGCCCGCGCATTTAGAGCCAAACATTGTTAAACTGCGCCCTTGTTTAAAAACAGCAAAAGGCTAAACATGAATTTTGTAATTGTAGGTACTAATTTTATTAGCGACACCTTATTGGCAGCGGCTAATACACTAAGCAATTTTAATTTATACGGTATTTGCTCTCGCCAAATAAGCAGCGGCGAGCGCTTTTTAGCTAATCATCCAACAAATACCGATGCTAAAATTTTTACCTCTATTGATGCTGTGTGCCAAGATGAACAAGTAGACGTAGTTTATATAGCGGCGCCAAATAGCCTGCACAGTGCATATGCAATACAGTGTTTAAAAGCGGGCAAACACGTATTAGGCGAAAAGCCCTCAGCGGCTAATAGCAAGCAACTTGCGGCTATTTTAACTGCGGCAAAGCAACATCAGCGCCTTTACATGGAAGCGATGATGACAACGCACTTACCTAATTTTGCGCACTTACAAGCTGCCCTAAAAAAAATAGGCACACCACGTAAGTTTATTGGTCAATTTAGTCAGTATTCATCACGTTACGACAAGTATAAAAATGGTGAGCGCCCTAATACTTTTTTACCTGAATTTGCTAATGGTGCCTTACTAGATTTGGGTATTTACCCACTTTATCTCGTTATTGCATTATGGGGAGCACCACGCTCTGTTCACGCCAGCGGCGTATTACTTGAAAGTGGTGTAGATGGTGCAGGCGATGTGCTTTTAAATTATCCCGACAGACAAGCAGTGATCAGCTATTCGAAAATTTCACAAGGCGAAAATATCACTGAAATTCAGGGGGAATTAGGTCGAATTAGAATTGAAGCCGTGTCGCAGCTTAAAAAAATAGAGTTTATTGCTAACAATGGTCATAAAGAGCTTATCAGCACGGAATTTAACGAGCACTTTATGAAGTACGAACTCGAGAACTTTATCAATACCATTGAGCAAAATCAGGGGGAGTCTAGCGTTAATACTCATCAGCTTTCTGTCGATGTAATGCAAGTACTTGACACCGCACGCGCACAACTTGGTGTTGTTTACCCAGCAGATTTATCCTCTGAATAAAACAAAAACTACCGGCTAAGCGATAAGCGTATTTTATCGCTTGGCCTTTGAGCTCACTTTACTAAACACTGCTATTTTGAATTAAGCTTAAAAAGATCACAAAATTTGACTTACCTCTGAGATCAAAAGCAGGTAACATGCCGCCAAAATTCATCGCAATCTTTAAGGAGATCCATGCAAAAATCAACCAAAGATCTATTACTGGCTATTTTATGCATATTGCTAGCAATGATGACGATTCAGTCAGGCGCGTCACTGGCTAAACAGCTTTTTCCTATTGTTGGACCTGAGGGCACAACAGCCTTACGTTTAGGGTTTTCGGCCGCTATTTTGTGTTTGATTTTTAAACCATGGAAACACTTCCCTGTTGCAAGCCAACGCTTACCCATATTAATTTATGGCTTAAGTTTAGGCGGCATGAATATTCTATTTTATTACGCGATAGAACGTATCCCATTAGGTATTGGGGTTGCGCTTGAATTTACAGGCCCATTAGCTGTCGCGTTGTTTTCTTCTCGCAGAAAACGTGACTTATTTTGGGTTGCCTGTGCAGTGGCCGGTATATTATTACTTTTACCTGATATGAAAGGTCAAGACAGCCTTGATCCAGTCGGTGTAGTGCTCGCACTTGCAGCGGGTGCCTGTTGGGCTGGCTATATTTTATTTGGTAAGAAAACAGGCAGCCAAAGCTCTGGTGGCGCAACGGTTGCGATGGGCATGACCATTTCAGCCATCGTGCTGGTGCCTTATGGCGGCATTTCACAAAGTGCTGCATTTACTTGGGATATTATTCCATTAGGTATTGCTATCGCCGTGCTTTCAAGCGCCCTGCCTTATACTCTTGAAATGATTACTTTACGTAATATGTCGCCACAAGGTTTTAGTATTGTAATGAGCCTAGAGCCTGCAATTGCAGCACTCGCTGGCTTAGTTATTTTAGGTGAACTGTTAAGCATTTGGCAGTGGCTGGCTATTTTACTGGTGATTATTGCCTCGGTAGGTAGTTCAATGTCTAATGGTAAAAAGCAGCCTGCTGCTTAGAGTTTAATAATTTAATTGCGTCATGAACTATCATGGCGCAACTTCTCATCTCCTATTTTACAACTCCCTCTTAGTATAACTAAGCCTGCGTTTTATCTCTCCTTTCACACCATTCATTGTTGCACTTAAAACAATATATACCATCTACTGTGTGTGCATTATTTATACAAACACCTTGTTATATTTAAACTTTAAATTTAAGTAAAAACCCACGGTTTAATTTTTATTCTAAAAAAGTGAATTAAAATTCATATTTTTATTTCCATCAACAAAACTCCCTGATACTATTAGTGCTCATTTATTAACGTACTAAATCTAACTGGGATCAATTTTTATGTTTAAACCAAGCCTGTTAACCTTGGCTGTATCAAGCGCACTGAGCGGTGTATTATTTAGCGGTAATGCAACAGCACAAGAGCAAATTATTGAAAAAAATAAATCGCTTGAAGTTATTGAGGTTACAGCAACACGCCGAAGTGGCTCTATTCAGGCTGCGCCTCTTAACATTACTGCGCTTGATGCCGATGTAATGAAAGACCAAAATATCAGCGAATTAGCCGATGTAGCGCGTTGGGTGCCAGGTTTAACAATTACTGATCAAGGTGGTCGCTCTGGCTCACCTATTATAGTTCGCGGTTTAAATACAAATTCATCAGGCCCTTCATCAGATGGCGGCACGGTAGCCACTTACATTAACGAAATTCCAGTATCGGTAGATATGCGCCTTGTTGATGTAGAACGAGTGGAAGTACTTATTGGGCCACAAGGCACACTATACGGGGCTGGTACATTAGGTGGCGCTATTCGCTACATGCTTAAAGAGCCAGAGCTTGATTTTATATCAGGTGAAGTATTTGGTGATGTTTTTCAAACTAAAGAAAGTGATTCAATCGGCGGCGAAGCCGGTTTTATCTTCAACTTACCATTAATTGAAGACAAACTGGCGGTACGTACCAGCTTAAATATTTATGAAGACCCAGGGTTTATTGACTACGCCTACACCGTTCGTGAACCAGGTGTGTCGATCACCGACCCTGATTGGACAAACCTTGATGCAGTAAACAGCAATCTTAAAAATGTAAAAGACGCCAACGGTGAAACCACCACAACTGGGCGTATTTCATTACGTTACAAGGCAAACGAGTCATTCGAAGGCACATTAAACTACTTCTATCAAAAGCAAGACACCGAAGGTCGCTCAATTGTTCATCACAATAGCCTAAACGAAAATAATGGTTTAAATGATCGCATCGGCAAATACGAGTCAGCGTACCGTTTTGAAGAGCCACGGGAAAAAGAAGATCAATTACTCAGCCTTGAACTTAAAGCCGACTTAGGTTTTGCTGAGCTGGTATCAGCTACCGGTATTTCACACTTTGAAGCCGATGGTCAACGCGACCAAACTGACCTTTTAATTCGTTTAGACTATGGCTACGAAGAGTTTCCTTCGTTTTCGGCATTTACCCGTGAATTAGACGAAGTCGATACCTTCACTCAAGAGCTACGTTTGGTCTCACAAAGCGATAGCGACCTAAGCTGGATTGTTGGTGGTTTTTACAATAAAACCGATACCGACGCATCAAGCAGAGAGTTTACGCCAGGCTTTGATCAGTTCGCAGTTGATAATTTTGGTGGCGCACAGCTAAGACCAGACTCTTTAGAGTATTTAGAAATTACTGGCAGCAAAGTCACTGAGTCTGCACTTTTTGGTGAAGTGGGTTACCAGGTAACCGATAAACTCGACATTACCATTGGCGCGCGTTTTTACGAATACGACGTAGAATCAAAAGCGGCTTTTGATTTCCCATTAGCAAATACCTTGTATGAAGGTACTGCACCTGATGCAATTTCAGTTAACTTTGAAGAGAACGAAGCCGGTGACAACGGTAATCTGTTCAAATTTAATGCTAAATACCAATTTACAGATTCAGTGATGGCGTATGCAACTATAAGTGAAGGATTTAGAATTGGTGGCTCAAATGGCTTAGTGCCTTGCCCTACACCTCTACCTGAAGACCAACAAACAGGCTGTGGTAAACCAGATGAAATGCTATACGATGCCGATACAACCACTAACTATGAGCTAGGTTTTAAAAGTACCTGGATGAGAAGCCAATTACACTTTAACGCCGCCCTATTCAATGTAGATTGGGATAACGCACAAATTGCCGGTGCGACAATAGTAGGCCAATTACCTTACTTATCAAATGCTGGTAGCGCAAATGCGAAAGGGATTGAAATTGCCACGCGTGCAATTTTATCAGACTCATTTACAGCCTATGCAACTTATGCCTATACAAAAGCAGAACTAACCTCAGACGCTCCGTATTTATTTAATGCCGATGGCACTGATGGCGCAAAAGATGGCGACCGTTTACCGGGCTCACCTGAGCACCAGTTCTCTATGGGTATTAACTACCAAACAGAAGTGTTTAACGACAAAACCCTTGATATTAACTATGGTTTAACCGCACAAAGTGATGTAATTTCAAAAGTAGGCCTACGTGACAACGGTGAAGCACTCCCGGGTTATAGCTTAAGTAATATTTCAGCTAAATTAACCGCCGATGCGTGGTCGACTACTTTATATGTAGATAACCTATTTAATAAATATGCGGTTACTTCTGTTCGTCGTTCAGATGCGGATATTACAACAGCCAATGGCGCAGACATACAACGTAACTATGGTTACTTTATTAATCGCCCGCTTACTATTGGCATTAAATTTAACTATCAGTTTGAAATATAATTAAACGATAAGTTTAAGTACAATCAAGAGGCTCAAATTAATTTGAGCCTCTTGATTTTGTAAGTATATTATTTATAAGAGTATTCATGCAGCCAAACTTAAAGCAACTACACCAAAGCGCTATCAACAACTTAAACCAAGGCAATATTCAGCAAGCGCATAAAGCACTGGTTGAGCTGGTAACACAAAAACCAGACTTTGCTGATGGCTACTTTTTGCTCGCTATGGTTAATTTACAGGTTGGCCAAATTTACAAAGCGATAAAGCTAATTGAAAAAGCATTAAGCTTTACCCAGTCTATTGAATATACAGCGCAACTTGCCAAGTGTTACGCTCTTACGGGCGACTTACAAAAAGCAAAAAACACCGCCCTCAGCGTTAAGATTGAACATATTAGTAAAGCACTTGATGCCGATACATTAGGCGTCGCGCTCACCCAAGCGGGTTTACATCAGCATGCTGCTGACTACTTTACATGCGCGTTAAATTTAGCTGAGGCGAGTAACAGCAGCCAACCGCAGTTTTATTATAACTATGGAGTATGCGCTAAGTTTTTAGGCCAGTTTGATAAAGCACAGCACGCGTTTGAAAATGCCATTGCACTGAACCCGCTTCATCATCAAAGTCATTTTGCCTTAGCCGATTTAACTAAAGTCACCGAACATAATAACCACATCACGCGATTAAAAAATGTATTTACACAGGTCAATCACCCCGACGCTAAACTACATATAGGTCATGCGCTAGCAAAAGAATATCAAGACTTAGGAGAGTTTTCAGCGGCCTTTAATGCATTACAACAAGGTAAAGCAGCTAAACTCGCTAATAAGGCGTTTGATAATCAAGCGTCTGAGGCTTTATTTGCACATATAAACCAGCTCAGTGATAAATACAAAAACCAACAAACAGCTGGCAACCAAAGCAGTGAGCCAATTTTTGTGTTAGGTATGCCGCGCTCAGGCACCACATTAATTGAGCGCATTTTATCAAGCCACAGCGACGTACAATCGGCGGGCGAGCTGCAAGACTTTGGCCTAAGTGTAAAAAAACTTAGCCAAACGCACACGCCTCAAGTACTCGATAAAGACACCTTAAGCCAAGCTTACCAGCTTGATTTTACAAAACTTGGCAGCACTTACCTTGAAGCAACCCGTGTTGTAACCGGCAGTCATAAACACTTTATTGATAAACTACCGTTTAACTTTTTTTATATTGATTTAATTACCAAAGCACTGCCAAACGCGAAAATAATTTGCCTACTTCGCGACCCCATGGACACCTGTATTGGTAACTATCGCCAGCTATTTACCATTAACAACCCCTACTACGCGTACTCGTTAGACTTACTCGACACCGCTAAATTTTACAGCCGTTTTTATAAACTGATGCAGCACTTTAGCGCCCTGCACAGCAATATTAAACTAGTAAAATACGAAGAACTCATCGCCGCACCAGAGCAAAAAATAAAAGAGTTAGTGAGCTATTGCGATTTAGACTGGCAACCACAGTGCCTTGATTTTCATTTAAACACCGCACCGGTATCAACCGCTAGCAAAATGCAAGTGCGCCAACCGCTTAACAACAAGGCCATAGGCCGCTGGAAGAATTTTAAGCCACATACAGATGAAGCGCAGACTTATCTTTTAAAGCAAAATATCAGTTTTGAGTAAGGGTTTGTGGTTTGAAAGTTAAATGTATGAACTTAGAAATAGCTTGCTTTGTGCCAGAATAGCTCGAATAAGCAATGCGTCGCCCGACAAAGTAAAATACCTTACCAATTATTATCAATTGTAAGTGCTTTGCATACATTAGCGCGACAATTTCATGCTATTGTACTTGATGTCTTATCTTCATAATGGCCTCAATTAACCAAGACGTGGAATCGCATTATGAAAAATTTAGCACTTATAATCTCGATACTTATTACTGCACTTGCATTGCAAGCTTGCGGTAGCAGTTCAAAAAAAAAAACTGAACCGACAACGACAACGGGTCCAACAACACCTGTAACCCCAGAAGCAATACATCATATTCAACCAGAAAATGTTGCTGAATATATTGATACCTTTAAACGTCAATTTGACGCATTAGAACTGCAAATTGACGGTGTAAATTATGACATCTCATTCGTTGATATAGATCAAGATGATAATCTGATTTTTGCTCAATATGATAAAGGCTTTTTGTTTTTTGGCTTTGATTTTGAAGAAAATGATCCTATTGCATTTATCAGGGTAGTAGAGAGTGAACTGGAAGATATTAACGAGGCACTTGCCGATGCTAATAATTATTTCTTTGGCAAGGACATTTCGGTATCACAAGATGATAACGAGAATGCAATATATGAGGGTAGTATTAGCCACCCTGAAAAAGGTGATTTTCCAATAAGAATGACTATTAATGAGTCTTTGATAGAAGGTGGCACTAGTACAGTTGAAGTATCTGGTACTCAAGCTCTGATAAATGGTGACCTTGGCAGTCTAACATATGTACAGATCAGTGATTTAATTAATGACCATCCTGAAGTTGATACCTTGTTGCTTCAGGAAATTAGTGGCTCGGTAAATGATGCTATTAATATGCACACAGGTAGATTGGTACGCAATGCCATGTTAACCACAATGGTTGAAGCAACTTCTGATATTAACTCTGGTGGTGTTGATTTATACGCTGCTGGTTTTAGAAGAGTATATACTGAAGGTGCAAAGCTTGGTGTTCATTCTTGGTGTTGTACAGACGGTAAACCAGCTAATGAACTTGGTAGAGATCATGAAGGTCATGGTGCACAACTTACTTTCTTTCGAGAAATGTTAGGCAATGAGTTGGGTCCAGAGTTTTACTATTTTACCATTGAAGCGGCGCCTCATAATACGGTGCATGTGATGACAAAAGCTGAATTAGATAAATACTTGTTACCATAATTTATGGTATTTGAAGTGACTGAAAAGAGGCATTATTAGTGCCTCTTTTTTATTTTTTTGCTATATTTTTACTAGTAACCTACTAAGTGAGCTATCTATCTTAAATGTCGAATATCCAAACTATTATGCTGGTTGAAGATGATGATAAATTAGCATCTTTACTGCACGACTACCTCTCAAATTTTGGATTCGATGTTGTAGTGGTTCACTCGGGCATTGACGCTGTCGAAAAAATACTTTCTATTCAGCCCTCACTGGTCGTGCTTGATTTAATGCTACCAGGCCTTGATGGTTTATCTGTTTGTCGTAAGGTTAGAAGTCAATTTTCTGGTCGAATATTGATGCTGACTGCTAGTGGTGATGATATGGATCAGGTGGCGGCACTTGAAATCGGAGCCGATGATTTTGTTCAGAAGCCAATTCAGCCACGGGTACTGCTAGCACGAATAAAAAATTTATTACGACGAGATCAAGGCTCTACAGAAGCAACTACATCAGCTGAATTAAATCAAGCAAGTCGTTCAGATAAAGAAAAAGCTTTTGGCTCTTTGTGGTTGAATGAATCATTGCAACGCTGCAAATTAAATGATGAATTAGTACCCCTTACCCCATCTGAATTTTTACTGCTATGGCACTTAGTTAAGCATGCAGAACAAGTGTTAAGTCGTGAGGAACTGTTGCAATCGTTGAGAAATATTGAATATGACGGTTTAGATCGCTCGGTTGATAACAAAATAGCCCAAATAAGAAAAAAGCTTAAAGATGATGCTAATCGCCCACAAGGTGTAATAACGGTTAGGGGTAAAGGTTATATGTTTGTACCTGATTATTGGTAATTGATATTCATACAAACACATACAGAATAAGAGCATATTTCAGGCTAAACTACTTGCATAACATTTAATTGTGCGAACTTTATGACCAGATTATTTATTTCTTTGTATTTAGGGCTATTAGCGACACTCTATATTTTTATGATTGCTGCCCATTTAATTAATACCTATCTCTATGTTGACATAGAAAACATTATAAAAGCTGAAAACTTTGCTGCAGAAATAACATTACTTGAAGAACTTGATAGTCATATAACTTTGCAACACAGACAAGAGCTTATTGATGTTATTGCTGATAAAAACCAAATCATAATCAGCCCGGTTCCATTTGCTAATATTCCCACTCATATTCAAAAGGCATTAGAAAACCAGCCAACATGGTTTGATGACGAAGAGTATGATTACTTCAAAGTCTTTTCACCTGCGCAGTATTACCAAATTGAAGAAGATGAAACACATCATTTGTTAGAAGTTGACGAAGCTGTTGGCGATGCTATTTTCATCGCACTAATTTGTTTTGTTGCTTCGGGGTGTTTTATTTGGTTATTTGGTCTACACCGGAAATTAAAACGTGTTGAGTCTACCCTTGTTGATATTAGCCAAGGTAACTTGACTGCACGCGCGTCGACCAAAAAACGTTTTCAGGTTGGGAGACTTAATACCTGTTTAAATGATATGGCAAAGCAGATGGAAGGCATTTTAGGTAGCCACAAACAGCTTACCCATGTTATTGCTCATGAATTTCGTTCTCCTTTATTTCGTATGCAAATGATCTTGGAAATGCTAGTAACTGCCAAAAACGACAATATGATGGCTCATGTAAAAGGACTGGAGGATGAAATCTTCTGTTTAGAGGATTTAGTGAAGGAACTGTTAAGTTATGCGAAAATGGAACGAGCAGAGCTTAATCTACAACTTGAAGAAGTTAATATTGCTGATCTTTCACAATATTTACAGGAAAAGTTATTGATTGAATGTAAGGCAAGTCTTCAATGGAATAATCATATTTGTAATGAAATTAGCGTTTTACTTGATAAGTCGTTAACCGAACGCGCGATTACTAACCTTGTAAAAAATGCAGACAAATATGGTGAATCTGAAGTTTATGTTTGTATGGTTAAAATTGTTGACTCAATAGTCGTTTCTGTTGAAGATAATGGCAAAGGCATTCCACCTCAGCAGCAAGCCAATATTTTTGAACCTTTTTATCAAATCAATGATGGTAATCAGAAAGCTGGTTTTGGGCTTGGATTAGCTATTGTGAAAGAAATTGCGCAGTTGCATGGGGGAAGTGTTGTTGTCAGCGACAGTAAATATGGTGGCGCCAAGTTTGATCTAACTTTGCCAATTAAACACTAGTGAGCTATTGCGACTTAGATTGGCAACCACAGTGCCTTGATTTTCATTTAAACACTGCACCGGTATTAACCGCCAGCAAAATGCAAGTGCGTCAGCCGCTTAACAACAAGGCCATAGGCCGCTGGAAAAATTTTAAGCCTTATACCAATGAAGCCAAGGAGTACCTTTTAAAGCAAAGTATAACTATTGAGTAAAGAGTTGAGGTGCAGGAAGTAACGATCATTTTCTCAACCACTAAATACGGGGAATTTTAAAGTTTGAGATTAGTGTTTAATTTTCACCTAGGGTGGGCTGAGCGAAGCGAACCAACTAAAATACTCCCAACAAAAAACGCTTTTCTATAAAGCGTATAAGCCTAGACAAAACATTTCAAAATTTATCTTAAACCTCTTTTGTAGCGTCACTTTCATCACGAACTCTGATCAAGCGGGTTGATATAATAATTAACACACCACACACTATCCCCAAACCAATAGACTTACTTAATCCCAGTGTTCCTAAAACAGGTTTTATCATAAAATAATTAAAAATAACCATAGGTAAAAGCGCAATGAAAAACACTTTTATATTAAAGGTTACTGCAAATGGTTTTTTGCATTGCGGGCACTCTCTTATCTTGCTCCAACTTTGTAAGGCTTTAGAAAAAAATCCAATTTTTTCTTCACAATGAGGACATTTATAAAATTGTGCATTCGCCTCAAAACCATCCTCTACTTCATGACTCGTTGTTGGGTTTTCAAGGCGATTATTTAACTCTTTCTTTAGTTCATTTGTTCTTTCAGGATACGCTTCTTGATCGATAGCACGTAATGACTCTTCTAGCTCTGAAATTGAATATTCTGAGTAATCTGGTTCCATACCTTTTTTTTCCTTGTTTAATAAAGCCCACTGAAGAATAGTTTCGTTAAAGTATCGCTCAAGAGGCGCTAGTCGACTGTTTATTATATAAATAAAATAAATGAAAAGTCGCTATAAAGGGTGCAATAATAATATATATAAAAATAAACTCTTGTGGTTTCATCGTACTAAATTCAGCCGTTGTTAAAACAACAGGACAAAAACTACAACCTAATAACAATCCAAGTTTCACAATGATAGGATGCTTTAATACCGTTAAATTTTTCATCGTTTTTATTAATGAATGTAGTGACCATAAACCATATGCACCACCCAGCAAAAAATAGCCCAAAATAGGGTTTAATGTAAGTGAAAATACAACCCAACCAAATATACTATAAATCAAATAAAGCAATAACGTAGGTATAAAAACAAAAGCAGTATAAAGAGATATTATTTTTTGTAATTGAGAATTACTCATACGTCTTATAAACATCCAAAACTGTATTAAATAACAGATAATAGCTGGCTAAAGCATCGTGCGATTGCAATATGTCGCTTTTTCAAAATCACTAATATTCATTGCAATGTTAGAAATTTCAGGAAATAAAGCAACAAGCTTACTAACAATTGCTCGTGAGAGGTTCGCTTTTTGCTCTGTTGTTCTTCCTTGCATTATATGGGCAAACACATGAATAAAGTCTTCACGCTTATTCCCCACAGAGAAAGTATTAAATGGATTTATTCTGACTTTTATATCACCTTCGTCGAATAAACCTGTAGCGTGAGCTACAAAATGAATTTGTTCAATAATGTATTCCTCATCATGTTCCCCAAAAACACTTTCAGAACAGTCCATTATAAAATGAGGCATATACTCTCCTTGATATTAATCGCTAATGTAAATATTTATTTAATACAACTTATATAAACATTTCGTGAGGGTTTAAAAAAAACATTCTTTTCCAACCCTGAGTCTGTGTTGTAGCTAACCAAGGAATTGGAATTATTGATAAGATTGAATAATGAATATGCGGTTGTTTTCCCTGGGCATTACCTGAATCTCCCAAAACACCAATAACTGAGCCAGTCTTAACAACAGTACCCGTTGTAACAGAGTAACTGTCCATATGCGCGTAATAGTGAATACGCCATTTAGGCCCTAATACTGCCACTACATTCCCGCCTTTTCGTGTTGTGCCCGTATAAATGACTAAGCCTTTGCTAGAAGAAAGTGTGGCAGTCCCTTTTTTACCAAATATATCAATCCCTTTATGGACCACAGAGCTTCCCCATGGCTCATACCAAAAAGTATTATGGTTCCAATCATTGGGTGTTGCACCCTCAACAGGAATAACAATGTCATCTGGTATGATCATACCTATAAAGAACACTGCGGTAAGTAGAACGAGTATAAATCTTAATTTTTTCAATGAGCTATCCTTGGCACATATTAACTGAAACACTCCCTGTTAGTGTGTCTGCGTGGGAACTATTCATACAATGGGCTTTAGTTTATAAAGGGAAGGTTTTAATGCCCTAATTAGGCCACGTTAATAAAATGCGCTGCCCTAAGTCGTCCCTGCATTACTCAGCATATTTATTGCCTGATATTAAACCGAATTAAGCGCGTTAAATCAACACTCTAATTTCGACTATAAGTTAAGTTGAAGATGAGCGCCTCAATTAATACAAGGATAGCGTTGCATTCACCAGTTGAACTCACAGCCATGAGCGGACTGTCGTAACCTTACGACTCTTGTTAAGTGCCCTATTGCTCAACATATTTAAAGGTATCAGCACCATCGAAAAACCTAACATTAACAGACTTAAATAGCTCAGGAGTAGCCATTCTGGTGTTGATTGCGACCCTATTTGTACCGTCATCTCTTTTTTGTGTGTAGTGAGTCGTGCAACCACAAAAAGTGCAAGAATGATATGAGCGAACTTTGCTACCCCACAAATGAACAGTAGCCTCTGATTTTACTTTAATATCAACTTGATCGACTGTGTAATAAGCCCAAAGAGCACCCAGCCGGTAACACATTGAACAATTACAACTGGTAATGGATTCTAGTAGCATGTCTGCTGTTATAACGATATTACCGCAATGACAAGTAGCTTTGACCATGTTTCCTCCTTGAACACTTAACGCCTCAATCAGCCGACGCGTTAGCGGTCTGCTGGATTGATTTGTTAGCATTTTCCTCGGTTAGTAAACATATACCCAACCAAATAAACCAAACAATTTGTGATACGCCAAATATTTCAGTAAATAGTTTGTCAGGATAAACCGTTGCAATGCCCGCTATGCCTACAAAATATCCGAGATAGTTAAATGACCGGGGTAATCTGCCCTCTTGTATTGCTGCTACGCTAATCAATAGAACCCAAAGTCCGCCAACTAATTCATTTCCACCACCTATACTTTCTGTTATCACTGAAACGATTATCCACATATCAAGGGCTTTTTCTGGATTTGCATCCATCAGATCGATTGCATGATCAAGCCCGATATTCGAAATCATTCCACTTGCGATCACCAGACCGACCCAAATGCCCCCGAATAGAGATCCAATAGTAATTAAGGGATTAACTTTATATTTAAGCCTCTTATACATACCAATAACGAGTATGGCCAGAAAAATGCCAAACACCACGTACATTAGAAAATAGATCATTGAAAATAGAAGTTGATTTTCTGCCATGTAAGTCATTTTTTCGACTGGACTACCATCAACCGGATATGACCAAAAAGCCCCAAAATACACAAAGGCTGCTATGTAAATAAGCCCTTGGAAAATTGCTGCGATACCAGCTAGTTTTTGTAGACCCTTCATTTGGCGAAACCCCGTTTGTTGTATTGCTAAAACGCCTCATTCAGAGGCAAAAAATTGTTGGCTAAAATAGTGAACGAAGTGAACAAAAGCCAACTGTTTTTTGTCCGTTTAAGCAACTTGATACTCATTGAGCCTCCTCCCCAGCATCGCGTTTATTCGCTACGCTGAAAAGGCAACCAACCTTACAGGAGAAAGCTCAATGAACTTTTACAATAACATGCATCCATATTATTGTGGAATCGATTTACATGCCCGATTGCTTTACGTCTGTATCATTGATAATACAGAACTTATCCTTGTTCACAAGAAAATTAAAGATGACCCAGAAGCACTACTAAAGCTACTTAAACCCTACATTGGCGATATTGTTGTTGGCGTGGAGTGCATGCATTGCTGGTATTGGGTCGCTGATTTTTGCAAAGAGCACACTATCGACTTTATTCTAGGTCATGCCCTATACATGAAGGCAATTCATGGCGGTAAAGCTAAAAACGATAAAATAGATTCGTATAAAATAGCCAAACTTATCCGTGGTGGTAACTTTCCACTCGCTTATGTGTATGACAAATATATTCGTGCTACGCGCGACTTATTACGGCGAAGAACCAAAATTGTTCGTCATGGCGCTGATTTAAAAGCCCATGTAGCCAATACTGCCAGCCAGTACAATTTACCTGCCCACAATGTTAACTTAAAGAACGTTTGCGACAGAGAAAAGATGCGCTATTACTTCCCTGATCCCGTTGTGCAACGATCTATTAATTTAAATATGGCCATACTCGATTGCTATCACAATGAGCTTAAGCCTTTAGAGCATTATATTGAACAAATGGCCAAGCAACACAACCCTGTTCACCTTAATATTTTGCAAACAATTAATGGTATAGGCCGTATTCTTGCAAACACCATTATTTACGAAATTGGTGATATCAATCGCTTTTCAAGCGTACAAAAGTTCGCTTCATACAGTCGGTTGGTCAAATGCAAAGCGGAGTCTGCTGGCAAAACCTATGGCACCCAAGGTAATAAAATTGGCAATGCACATCTCAAATGGGCTTTCTCGGAAGCTGCCGTATTACTGCTGCGCCACAATCATAACGCTAACAAATACCTTGAAAAACTACAAAAGCGAATGAGCAAAGCCAAAGCACTGTCAGCGCTTGCGCATAAGCTTGGTCGCTGTGTTTATTACATGCTTAAAAAAGAGACGGTATTCGATGAAGCAAAATTCTTAAAGAGTTAGTCACGGTACTGAGTGAGCTGAACATCTAACTGGATTTAAGGCTGAGCATCAATCAATTGGGTGAGTTAATAACCAACAAGGTTTTACCTGATTATATGCCTACAGACCTAAGCCACTTGTCTTGATTAGACGCTCAGTACGCGTGCATTAATACAATAAACAAAGTCGCTTACACCTGACTTGATAACTGCGTTACGCACCTTAATCTAACTGGATCATCAAAACCAGCCGCCTTTAATAGTGCCATGATGAGGTTAACCGATGAATGTCTAGTGCCCCAGCAACCCCAAAAGGATATGGGAAAAACCTGACAGCGATGAGATCGCAATAAGATATTACTGCGTAACGCACCCTATATGTGTTTGCCGTAAGCTACTTGCTTAACAGCCGTATCGACAGACAAAGTAAACGAATTTGTTTATTGGTTTAGAATTGACCGTCAATTTATAAAAACGGTCAAAAAGAACATTAATGCCTATTGACAGAGTTAAGGCTCATATGTGTTATGTTGAAACTGCTAGTTACTGCTTGTATTTCCTACATGCCATAAGATATCACAAGTAGAACATTCGTAAATTATTGCCTCACCGTCAGCCATACTGTTTTTGAGCGGTGCTTTAATCTCAGAGTTACACTCATTACAGCGAAACGGTTCTGATGAGGCTTTATAAAGAATAAAGCCTCGAATTAAACTAGCAAAAACTAGAGCGATAGAAATACCAACACCAATGATTGTAAAAGTTTCATTTTTGAAATCTAAGTATTCAACTATTTTAAGGCCAACAAAAGCAAGAAAAATACCTAGAATGAAATGACTAGCTATATGCCCCTCGGCTTTAACATTAAAATTTTTGGCTGACTTTACTCTCGACATACTCTTTTCAACATAACGCCAGCTTAAGCGGACTAAAATAATAGTTGGCTATAATTTAGCGAGGAACGAGCGACAAGCCAACTATTATGTGTCCCATTACTTAATGCGCTTGTTATATAGCATTGTACTCATGATTAAGTAACCCTAACTTTAAATCGTTGCACCAATTGCCACCTAATTTAAAGTTATCTCGAATTGTACCTTCATGAGTAAAGCCCAAAGCTTTTAGTAAATTAAATGAAGGGGAATTACCTTCAGTGACAGTTGCGATCACTTTATGGAAGTTACATTGATTAAATGCATATTCAATAACGGCTTTAGTTGACTCTTTGCCATACCCTTTGCCTTGAAATTTTGGACTTAGCAAGAAACCAAGTTCAGCCTGTTGATATGGTTCCCACTCAGGAAAAAAGCCAGTTACGCCAATTTTATTCCCAGTTGCGTGTTCAATGATTGTTAAAGTTAACCATTGATTTGAAGTCTTTTTCCATTCACCTAAGCGAGAATTAAAGCGTTCACTTATTTCAGATTCGGTAAATGGATCGCTGACATATTTGAGTACACCGCTTGATTGATGAAGTTCCTCAAAAAATTCCCAGTCATCTTTACTAATTGGTTTTAAAGTCAACCTTTGGGTTTCAATTTGCACTGACTTTCCTTTGCTATATAACGCTTTGCTAAGCGGAAATTAATGGTTGGCTATAATCGCGAAGCGATGGCCAACTGTTAATTTTGATCTTCACCCGATAAAGTGGACACCGTCCACGTTTCAATTAACTGCCAATTCAAACTCGGCAGGTGATTTATATCCTAAACTCGAATGCAATCTCTGTCTATTGTAAAAATAATTTAGGTAAACCTTTAATTTTGATAATAGTTTACCGCTGCTCTCAAATTTATTTCCTCGAATTAAATCTGCTTTAAGCGAATGAAAGAACGACTCGACTTCTGCGTTGTCAGTACAGCACCCAGGCCTATTCATACTGGCTTTGATGTTTTTGCTAGCCAAATACTTTTGTACAACGTGAGCACGGTATTCTGCGCCTCGGTCAGTGTGAAATAATACACTCTCTGTTGGCTGTCGTTTCTTTATCGCAAGCCTTAGCGCCTTTAACGTAAGGTCTGTTGTTTTGTTTTTACCAAACGCCCAGCCGATTACTCGACGTGAATATAAGTCGATAACCACAGCAAGGTAATGCCAACGAGCGCCGACTTTTAAATACGTAATATCGCCAGACCATTGCTGATTGATCCCCGTGGCCTTTTCACTATCTTTGCGTTTGTTTTCTATCTCTTTATAAAAGAACTTCACCTTCGCCGGTTTGCTGTAAGTCTTAAGGGCTCTGGCTCTTAAACCGTTTTCTCGCATTAAGCGGGCAACACGTTTTTGGCTTGTGTTTATACCTTCTTTTTTTAGCGCATGAAATACGCGTGGGCTACCATAGGTTTGATGATTTACATTGAAAACGTGCTTTATCTTCAACAACATATTAGCATCTGACAGCGCTCTAGCTGACACTGTTCTGTCACGCCAAGCATAAAACCCACTACGCGAAACATTAAGCCAAGAACACAAGTATTTTACACCTAAGGCTTGTCCGAATTTTTGGATGAATCCAAATCGTTCTGATGTACTTCCGCCAGATACCGTTGCCACTTTTTTAGCAGGTCATTCTCCTGCTTAAGACGCTCATTTTCTTTCTTAAGCTTTTGAATGTTATCCAGCTCTTTTTTTGTTGGGAATTTACTCATTGTTTCATTGTTGCTTTGATAGCGCGGTACGTTTTTAAACTTACCTTCTCGATACTCTTTTCGCCAACGACTCAGCATTAACGGATGAATATTTAGCGCCTCGGCAACGTCCTTTGACATGACATCGTCTCGTAAGCTTAGTTCGACTGCTTTGATTTTAAAATTAACTGGGTAAAACCATGTCTTTCTAGGTTGGGTATATCTAGGCATTTTAGCCTCCTCAAAGTAATGAGGAGGTGTCCACTAAAACGGGTGAGGAGCATTTTCCGTTTAAGCAACTTGTTATGTTGATTGTTAAATAACTGATTTGATATCTGATTTTTGTAACTCTTTAAATTCTGGATTTAAAGCAAATAAAAACACTGGTATAGGTGTCACAGTACCGTCCAGATTATAAATTGGACCATTTAATATTGAGTTAAACGTAAATTGATGTTGGGCAGCCTTAAACCCTGGACTAGAGTAGTATTCTTGAGCTTCGGTTAACAGCATATCTTCATTGAATTCAAGGAGCTTTGAAATAACAGCCCAACCATTTTGACTTAACAAAGTAGCATACCTTTCCATTGTTGACAGAATTGCAGAGGGTGATACTTGCAACCCATTGCAAACTCTAAAAAACATCTCCATAGAAAGAGGACTACGACCAGTCTCTATCTTTGTCCATGCACTAGGTGTTTTATCACACATATCTGCAATTTGAGCTTGATGTATATTACGTTCTAGGCGTAACTCTTTAAGTATTAACAGCGTAATACTTGAAAACGTTGTTACATTATTTTCATTTGTCTTGCCAATCATATCAATCATCCAGTTGTTGAAACAAGATCGTAGAATGCCACACGAAACACCAAAATTCAACCGCAACTTCCCAGCAGGAATATACAAATTCCTAGCTGCTCATCAAGTGGAGTGTAATAAAGTCAACATAACGCCCCACTCACCGGAATTTTGGGAGCGAAGCGAGTAAAATTTCCGAGTGCAGTGGCTTGTTATATTTATTTCATTAACTTATTTTTCAGTATCTTAGCGAGAGTAGATTTGGCACGCTCAACGAACTCATCTTCGCTTTCATTTTTTTTTGGATCACCAATTGATTCGCTTAACTCAGCTAGAACTTCATCACTATTCGCGACTTGTACAACTTCAGATGAGAATTTTTCTCTATCATTACTAGATATACTTAAACCTGTAGTGGCTATAGTTCCGCTTATTTGAGTAGCCAAGCCTTGAGCTGAAGAAGAGCTAATCATTTTTTGTCCAACCCTAGATTTCACAAAATCTTTAAAATTGCTCATTTTTTGCTTCCTGCTCTTTTTTCTTTGAACGGAAAAACTCTCTAAACATCGCTTCAAAGGTTTCGACGATCATATTAATAATTTTTTCTTTAACTGGATCGGGGACTTTTCCCCATAACTCCGTTAGCCAGCTGAATATGCTGAACAACCAACCGAACATACTTATGCCTCCTAAAAAATATAACAATTTAATAGTGCGCTCATCGCGCATATTTCTGCCGACTTAACGCTCATTTACCTACTTTATATAGTTTTAGCAAATAACCTAAGACATTACTATCACTACGTTTTCTAAAATTTTTAGGTAGAGTTAAATGAACCAATATGCGCGCAGCGCTCATTTTCATGAATATATGCGCAAAAAGCAGTTTAACTAATCAATTAACGACGATATTTAGCCAATCTCAATGGCTGGTTTTCGCTCTTTACCAAATTTTACTTAAGCGCAGAAGACGTTGTAATCTTGCTAGTTATTTGTGATAACAAACTCGTGGTAGCCTTCTGTTTCAGGAGGATCAACTTTATCAACACGCATAACATTTAATTTAGCAAACAAACTATTCCAAAATTTTAACGCTAAACTATCGTTTAAATGAACTGCTACATGCCACTGATTTGTTTCAACAGACATCAAATTTTGAATAACGAATTTAGCAATGCCTTGTTTTCGATATTTGGGTAGAATAAAAATATCAGCCAACTCAGGTATTTCTTTGCCAACGATCTCAGTTGGTTCTACGGTAGCAAAACCAGCAATTTGGTTAGAAACGAGTACAAGATAAATAATGCAGTCTTCCTCACCACGAACTACACATTCTAAATATTCTTCATCAATATCATAGCAACCATCTAAACCAACATCTTCTAAGTCAAATATACTCTGATGATATTGGTAAAACTGCCACAGCATTTTTATTGCAGCGATATCGGTTGATTCAGCTTTTCGTATTGTAGTGTCCATTTTATACCTATTTCCTTATGTGTGGTCCGACATTAGCTTTCACTAAAGAGGTGAAGATTCGCTAATAGTTATCTTTAAAAAACATCATGTTATTAAACGATAACTACTCAAAAATAACAACAAAAAAACTTTTAAGAATAGATTGAAAAAACCGCCAACAAGCTGATAATCAAGTGAGTAAAACTTCACGTCACACAGAAAAACTCTGACTAACAGCTTCTCGCTCTTTGTCTAACTTCGCAAAAGTGTCAACTTTAGTTATTCAGGACTCTCTCGTTTATGCTTAAAAAGTTGTCGAAAATACGACAAGGTGGGCTTTGTACGATATCACAATAACCTGGTCAAAAAGATTGGCAGGTAAACACAAGGGAATGGGCGAAGTGCATATTTTTTTCAGGCGCTTAAATGTAGAAATACCATTGTTAATTTAATAAGATAGGCCACAAATTTAGAACCTTAGTTTCTGTTAGCTTAAATTATTGAGTCGACCGTAACTCTTACCTCTGCGATCGAAGATGATATTTAAATTTACCAAAAACTGGCTCTCTCCAAATTTTGTTATGGTTGTTTTGTTCTCAATAATATCCATGATCTCTACCTATTACTTACATGACTCTGAGTCTGTAAAGATAAAGGCTGCTTTGTTTGTTTCTCCTTTTTTCTATTTAACAGGGCTCTATTACTTTTTGCATTTATTAACAACTCCCAATGAAATTACTTTAGGCAACAACAGTATCGAAATTGATGGGAAAGTTTATTCGTTAGGCTTAAATACTAAGTGTCGTGTTTTATTTAATAAAGCATCACAGGCTGAATTCGAAATAACTATAAATAATAAAAAGACCGTCACAACGTCTTTTTTTTATACATGTGATTTTAATGAGGAAGAATTTATCAGCTATTACACTGATAATGAAAATGTGTTTGCAGACTCAATGGCATTTAATTAATGGATAGTATCAAGCTGCTTTTAGTTAAATGCACACCTGTCGGTTCCCGTTGATAGTAATGACAGAACTAACTTAGATTTTGCAGTGACGAGCTAAACTCATCCCTTATGGCTCATACCTACATGCTAAGTTTTGATCTAATAGTTAAAACTATATAAAACTCAGCACGTAAATTAAAGATTATTGCTCATCGGCGTCGCGAATTCGTTCTTTACGTTCTTGCTCTTCATCAAAGGCGGCTTGAATTTCGTCAAGTACTGAATCTACATCTGCAGCTTCGCTGTCGTCTTCAAATTCGCCACTGAGTTTTGAGTGCGGGGTTAAGTTAGCATCTGCAAACAGTGCCCACATTTCTTTGGCATATTGCGTGTGTAATAACGCAGGTGCAAATTGGCCATAATAGCGGCGCATGTTATTTACATCGCGGGCAAACATCGCCTCGGCGCTATTATTAGCAGAGGCATTAACCGCTTGGGGTAAATCAATAATTACTGGGCCGTTGCTATCTACAAGTACGTTAAACTCCGATAAGTCACCGTGAATAATCCCAGCGCATAGCATTAGTTTGATGTAATGCATCATTAATGTATGTTGTTCAATGGCTTGTTGCTCAGTTAAATCAACCGCGCCAAGTTGTGGTGCAACATCGCCTTCATCATCGCTTACAAGTTCCATTAGCAATACACCGTCAATGCAGCCGTAAGTTTGCGGTACCCGAACACCCGCTGAAGATAAACGCGACAGCGCGTCAACCTCGGCATTTTGCCAAATTTCTTCTTCTAATTGACGGCCGTAACTTGAACGTTTACCCATAGCACGGGCTTGGCGCCCGCCTCGCACTTTTCGCCCTTCTTGGTACTGTGCAGCTTTTTTAAAACTGCGCTTACTGGCATCTTTGTATACTTTAGCGCAGCGAATGTCATCGCCACAGACGACGACAAATACATCGGCCTCTTTACCACTCATTAAACGGCTGATCACTTCATCAATAAAACCATCATCAACTAATGGCTGTAGGCGTTTAGGTATTTTCAAACGACACCTTCTAAAAATACAGAGTTGGCTTTTTGTTTTGCTATGTGGTTCAAACGAGGCATACCTTTGGGGATTGAAGAAAATTATAAATTATTAGTAAACTTTAAAGTTACATTTAATGACTAAATTACGCAGCTAGAATAAGCGACTACACAGAAAAAGCCAACCGCCTTTTTTGCTTTTTAAGTATTATTGAGCCCATATTTAATTAAAACAGCATAAAAATGCTAACAAATAAAAAAAACAATAAATACATAACTAAAATGTTAACTTATTCCAACCTAACCAAACTTCTACCTACATCATTTAACTCCCCGCAATACGCTTCAGTCAATTAACATTATTGTCTTTGGTTAAAGTTTATACTAGCAGTTTTTCTGTTATGTAAACGCAAAACTAGCATATAGCTAAGCGTTCATTCAGTAAGACTGCATTATTATTAATACTTTATAGAACATTAATAAACACAGGATTATTACACAGGAGTATATATTACATGGCAACCACACCTAAAAAGTCACATGAGGTTAATAATGTACAATCGGCCTTATTAAACCCAGAACACAGCATTCAAGTAAGAGGCGCACGTGTTCATAACTTAAAAGATGTGGATGTAAACCTGCCTCGTAATTCACTTGTGGTGTTTACCGGTATATCGGGCTCGGGTAAATCATCGCTCGCCTTTGGGACATTATTTGCCGAATCGCAACATCGTTATCTTGACTCAGTTTCGCCTTATGCACGCAGGTTAATCGATCAGGTAGACGAGCCTGATGTAGATTCGATTGAAGGGCTGCCACCAGCGGTAGCATTACAACAACAGCGTGGTGCACCCTCGGTACGTTCATCGGTGGGTAGTGTAACCACTATATCTAACGCGCTGCGAATGCTCTACTCACGCGCAGGCGAATACCCCAAAGGGCAAGGCATACTTTACGCCGATGCGTTTTCGCCCAATACGCCACAAGGCGCCTGCCCAGAGTGCCATGGTATTGGCCGCGTTTTTAACGTCACCGAAGAGCTACTAGTGCCCGATCCCACTATATCAATTAAAGAGCGAGCCATTGCAGCATGGCCGCCGGCTTGGCAAGGTAAAAACCTAAGCCGTATTCTTACTTCTTTAGGCTACGATATTAATAAACCGTGGAATACCCTGCCTAAAAAAGCCCGTGATTGGATTTTATTTACCGACGAAACACCTACAGTGCCCGTGTTTCCTGAGTACACACTTGAGCAAACACAAGCGGCAATTAAAAATGAAGAAAGCCCTAGCTACATGGGTACATTTACAAGTGCTAAACGTTTTGTTTTACAGTCGTTTGCGAGCACTCAAAGCCCACGTACTAAAAAGCGTGTATCGCAGTATATGCAAATATCACAGTGCCCGCAGTGCGAAGGAAAAAAACTCAAAAAAGAGTCGTTATCGGTTAAAGTAGCTGGTCTTGATATAGGCGAAATTTCGCAGCTAACACTCAATGAGCTGGCAGATAAGCTAAGGTTTGCTGCTAGTAACCCCGCTAAAAGTAATGCTGCAAATCCCGAAAAAGCCATAGTTGCAAAGCGTATAGCAGGCGACATTCTTAAACGCGTTGAAGCACTCACCAAACTTGGTTTAGGGTATTTATCGCTTGAACGCACCACCCCATCGTTATCGCCTGGTGAATTACAGCGCTTGCGGCTTGCAACGCAAATTCGATCAAAATTATTTGGTGTAGTGTATGTGTTAGATGAACCCTCAGCAGGTTTACACCCTGCCGATACACAAGCCTTATTAGCCGCACTAGATGAGCTAATTGCCGCTGGTAACTCAGTGTTTGTGGTTGAGCACGACGTAAGTGTTATTCGCCATGCCGATTGGGTGGTTGATGTAGGACCAAATGCGGGCTCCCGTGGCGGTAATATTGTTTATAGCGGCCCTGTTGCAGGCTTAAAGCAAATTAGTAACTCACACACGAGCCAGTATTTATTTAAAAATGACGAATCTCAGCAAGCTCAAATACAAAGTAAACAACGCCCAGCAAAAGCATGGCTAACGCTTAAAAATGTTGAGCGTAATAACTTACAAAAACTTAATGTAGAATTTCCGCTTGGGGTTATTACAAGTGTTACAGGGGTATCAGGCTCAGGTAAATCAAGCTTAGTAAGCCAAGCGCTTGTTGAATTGGTTTATGATGCACTAGGGCAAAAATCGCAGCCACAAATACCTACAGATGAAGCCGAGCTACTCGAGCAAGAGCTCGATATAACAACTGGCGGGCAAATAACTCACGGCATTGAACACATAAAGCGCCTGGTAACGGTTGATCAAAAAGCCATTGGCCGCACACCTCGTTCAAACCTTGCAACTTACACGGGCTTATTCGATCACGTACGTAAACTGTTTGCCAATACCAAAGAGGCAAAAGCGCGTAAGTACGATGCCGGTCGCTTTTCGTTTAACGTTAAAAAGGGTCGCTGCGAAAATTGCGAAGGCGTAGGCTTTGTAAGCGTGGAGCTGTTATTTTTGCCTAGCGTGTATTCGCCCTGCCCTGTGTGTAACGCCAAGCGCTACAACCAAAAAACACTCGACATTACCTATAAAGATAAAACTATTGCCGATGTGCTTAATTTAACCGTTGAATCAGCGCATACATTTTTTGCCGATGAACCCGCTATTTTACGTGCGCTAAATGCGCTGATACAAGTAGGTCTTGGCTATTTACGTCTAGGCCAACCTGCTACCGAGCTTTCGGGTGGCGAAGCCCAACGTATTAAACTTGCCACTGAACTACAGCGTACTCAGCGCGGCGACACACTTTATATTTTAGATGAACCAACCACAGGCCTACACCCTAAAGATGTAGATATGCTAATGGCGCAGTTAAATGGCTTAGTTGATGCTGGGAACACCGTCATTATGGTTGAGCACGATATGCAAGTTGCCAGTAACAGTGATTGGGTTATTGATATTGGCCCAGGAGCCGGCGACGAAGGCGGGATAATAGTTGCACAAGGTAAACCAAACGAGGTTGCGCAATCTACAAAAAGCCGTACTGCGCCGTTTTTAAAAGCGCAGTAAAGTCAAGCATACTCAGATTAAAAGGTTAGCAGTTTTGTATGCGCCAAATAAAAAAAGAGCCTCGGGCTCTTTTTTAACCCAAAGCTAACCAAACTCCCACTAGCACCATTAAACTCCCCGCAATACGATTCATCCACTTAATATTATTGCCTTTGGTTAAAAATAGCCGCAGGCTTTTGCCACCTGTTGCGTAAATCATCATACAGATAAGCTCTGAGAGCAAAATAATGGCCACCAGCACCGCTAACTGTGGCGCAACATTGTATTGTACGTTAATAAAAGGAGGTAATAAGGAAATCATAAACGCCCATCCCTTAGGGTTGGCAATGGCGGTTACAAACCCCTGTGAAAATAATGAATATCGGCTCACGGCTGTTGTGTTATGCGTATCAACCGACATCTTTCCTTTCGCACGCCACATATTAATGCCAATGTAGATTAAATAAGCGCCACCTAGCCATTTTAAAATATCAAATGCACTGGGGTAATTAAGCATAACGCTGGCTACACCAAGCACCGCGGCTACCGCAACGCTAGCGACACCTAATAGCTCGCCAATCATCATCCATAAAGTTCGGCGCACGCCTATACTCATGCCTAAAGTCATGGCCAGTGTCATGCACATACCAGGAGTAATAGACACAAAAAAGAACGTAGGAACAAATACCGCAAGTGCAGCTACATCAATCATTTAAAGCTCGCAATAGGTTAAAAAAGTAGTGTTAATTTTGAATGAAAGGGTAAAGGAAAAATAGCTATCGGTAAATTAGAAATAACAGCATCGAGAGTCGGGCTAAGAGCACCGAGCTTAGCCCGAGGCCCGAGACACGTAGCTCGAAACTCTTAGCAAATTAATTTACTGTTGTTTCAGTGTCTACTTCGTTATCACTTAGCAAGTACTTATCAAGCCACTGCTCTTGCTCCCACAGTACATGTAATAAGCTTTTACGGGCACGGTAGCCATGAGCCTCATAAGGAAGCATCACTAAACGCGCTTCTTTACCCAAGCCTTTAAGTGCAGCATACATACGCTCACTTTGCATTGGGAAAGTGCCGTGAGATTAAGAGTGGATCTTCTTGATCTCACGGCACAATACACTATTGAATCGGTTGTTCTACCATATCAACTGGTTCAACGTTATCACTTAATAAATACTTATCAAGCCACTGCTCTTGCTCCCACAGTACATGTAATAAGCTTTTACGGGCACGATAGCCGTGGGCTTCGTAAGGAAGCATCACTAAACGCGCTTCTTTACCCAAGCCTTTAAGTGCAGCATACATACGTTCACTTTGCATTGGGAAAGTTCCCGAATTAGGATCCTCTTGACCGTGGATCATTAACATAGGTTCGTTAATCTTCTCAGCATGGAAAAACGGCGACATGTTTGCGTACACACTTTGTGCTTGCCAAAAGTCACGTTCTTCACCTTGAAAACCAAACGGTGTTAATGTGCGGTTATACGCACCACTTCGGGCAATACCAGCCTTAAACAAGTCGCTATGCGCTAATAAGTTAGCCACCATAAATGCACCGTAAGAATGCCCTGCAATGGCAATATTGTCTTTATCAGCAATGCCCTTTTCAACCAGTACATCAACCGCTGCTTTGGCGCTAGAAACCAACTGTTTTCTAAAGTGATCATTTGGCTCACTGCCATCAACACCTACAATCGGCATTTTAGGATCATCAAATACTGCAATCCCTTTAGCTAAATAAGGCATCGGGCCCCAATAACCTATATAGGTAAATTCATATTCTGATTCGCGCACTTGTGAAGCAACCGCTTTATCTTTATATTCAAGTGGATATGCCCACATCAATACAGGTAAAGGCCCTTGTGTTTTGTCATACCCAGGCGGTAAATAAAGCGTACCAGATAGCTCAACGCCGTCATCGCGGGTATAACGTAATTGCTCTTTAGTCACCCCTTTAAATGCAGGATACGGATGCTCAAACTGAGTCAGTTGCGTTAAGCTATCTTTATCTAAATCACGAATAAAAAAGTTAGGCTGCTGCGTTTTAGATTCACGAATAGTAATAATACGCTTACCTTCATCGTCTAATAAAGCACGCACTCGCTCGTAGTAAGGTGCAGCAGATTGCCAAATTCGTTTAGAGCTGTTTGTTTTTACATCGTATTGATCTAAAAATGGAATATTTCCTTGCTCAGATGCTCCATTACCACGAAGGTAAATGTAACGTCCACCAACGACTTTTATAACACGTGTTCCTAAGTCGTTACGCTCATATATGGCACTACCAGGGTCTTTGTAAGCATCATTGTAACTGCGCTCTGAAAATAGCACACGATTGCTATCAGCATTACGTGGCTGAATAACATAAGTACGCACTTGTCTGTCACTAAAGCGCCAATCACTTAGCATGGCAATGCTGTCATTACCCCACTCTATACCTGCATAACGGCGCTCTACTTTTGCAAACAACTTTGGTTCGCGTTTAAACGGTGCACGTAAACTATAAAGGTAATCATGATGCTCAACCTCAGTTTTCATATCGCCGCCATCTTGCGCTTCGGCCCAAATAACCTCTGCGCCCTGATCAGCACGCCACTCAAAATTACGACGACCAGTGCGTACACTGTCATACCCTTGAGGAATGTTGTCGGCAAGGGGTTGCTTAGCCAGTTCGACTAAAGCATACCCACGCATTCCCCATATTTGCCATGTAGTTGCAAAACGGCTGTAAGGCACTTGATACGAAAATGGCTCGTCGATGGTCGCGACTAAAATATTGGTTGAATCAGGCGAAATTGAAAACGATTTAAATAAGCCAGCACGACCAATTTGCTGAGCCTTACCATCAAGCGTTATATATGCTAATTGCCCTTGGCCATAAAACTTAAACTGTGCTTCATCAAATGGGCTGGTTAATAAATTTTGATAAGTACGCGCTGGCGCTTTTTCACCGCTACTTTGTTGAATAACTGGTACCGTACTTTGGGTATCATTGGTTAATCTGGGTTTGTCTAAGTTAACCGCTAAATTAGCCACAATCGCTGTGCTATCGGGTAACCACTGATAAGGTGTAGCAGTTAATACTGAATTAAGTGCAAGCTCATTTAACTGCTTTGCTTGCTTGGTTTTAACGCTATAAACCCAAAGCCGTGCGTTATCCGATTGTTCAACAATAAACGCTAAATACTCGCTATTTGCTGACCAGCGAGGGGAGCGAATAATCCCCTGCGGCAAATTATTTACGTTAACCACAGTACCACTTTCTACATGCTTAAGTTCTAACGCACTGTATTTAGCACTAACCCGTGAGCGTGAAAAGTTAGCTGGGTTGAGCTTTATTCCCGCAAGCTTAAATTCTTCTTTTGCCAGCTCATCAAGCGACACAACACGCTTTCGTTCAAACAAAGCAAGCCACTGGCCATCATTTGATAAAGAGCTAGTAGGGGCTAACTTAGCATCTACGAGTGTAGCAAGCGCAGGTGAAGGGGTTTGATATCCTTGCTCTGCATAACTTGCAGGCAATAAAACAATGCAGCCTACCAAGGCAATTAACAGCCTAAAAGCATTCATGTTTTTATCCTTTTTATTTTTGAATATTACCGGATATATAAACACGTTTTGCACCATTCATAAAGTGTTAAGCTAAGTAATGACTTAAGTAGCCTGAATACGCTAAAATACACGCCTATTTACTCAACGCTAAAATTGGTTGTTTATGTCCATTAATTTGCAGCATTTTAGTTTTTCGAAATCATACTCTGCTTTTTAAATACCGTTACAGCTTTTAAAAATATACCACTGTGTTTGAGTCTGTTTTTCCATCAAATAATTAGAGAATCTAGCCAATGAAAAAAGTGCTGGTAATTGGCTATGTATGGCCAGAGCCCAATTCATCTGCTGCAGGTACGCACATGATGTCGTTACTAAATGCGTTTAGGGCGCAAAACTGGGATGTTGAGTTCGCCACGCCCGCACTGCCTACCGAACACATGGTTGACCTTGCCGACTTTGGTATAACCAGCCAAAGCATCGCTCTTAACTGCGATAGTTTTGATGACTATGTTAAAGCTTACAACCCCGATTTAGTGATGTTCGATCGTTTTATGATGGAAGAACAATTTGGTTGGCGCGTAGATAAGCATTGTCCTAATGCACTTAAGATTTTAGATACCGAAGATTTGCAGTGCCTGCGTAATGCTCGCCATGAGGCGCATAAAGCTGAGCGTGAATTCAACCATAACGATTTACTATCAGACATAGCTAAACGTGAAATAGCCGCTATTTTACGCTGTGATCTCAGCTTAATTATCTCAAGCTATGAGATGGAACTACTCAATGAAGTGTTTAAAGTTGAGCCTAGTGTGTTACATCATCTACCTTTTATGGTTGATTTAAGTGCCTTACCTGAGCAAACTAAATCGTATGAACAACGCCAACACTTTATGACCATTGGCAATTTCCGACATGCCCCAAACTGGGATGCGGTACTCTATTTACAAAAAATTTGGCCGCTTATCCGCAAACAACTACCGCAGGCAGAATTGCATATTTATGGTTCCTACCCACCGCCAAAAGCCACCGCGCTTAATAATCCTAAAACCGGCTTTTTAATTAAAGGTTGGGCCGATGATGCGTATGAAGTAATGCAAAGTGCGCGGATTTGCTTAGCTCCTTTGCGTTTTGGGGCAGGTATTAAAGGTAAACTTTTAGAAGCCATGATCATGCAAACTCCAAGCATCACCACGCCTATTGGCAGCGAAGGTATGCACAGCACGCTACCTTGGCCAGGTGTGGTAACAGCAGATGTGCAAGCTTTTGCAGATGCCGCAGTCTCTTTATACAACAACGAGGCTAAATTTAGCGAAGCACAAGCCGCTGGCGGCCTTCTGCTTAATACTCTGTATGACAAAGTACAGTTAAGTGCTCAATTAATTGAAAAAATCGACTCAATAAGCAGTAATTTAGATGCTCACCGGATGAAAAATTTCACGGGTCAAATGCTCAAACACCATACCATGCGCAGCACACAATATATGTCGCAGTGGATAGCAGAAAAAAATAAAAAATAACATTAAAAATCACTAGACAGGCGGCGATTTGTGTTTAAAATCGCCGCAAATAAACTTGGGCAATTTTAGCATTATTGCCTATATTTTTAGCTTAGTTATTTAATAGTTGGTTCAAAACAAATTTGAAAACCGCAACGTTTACTGAAAAACGCAAATTTATCGTTAAATTGGGCAAAATGCTCCATAAATACGGTACACCTGCCTATCGCTTAGAAGCCCACTTAATGGAAGTGGCGACTTATTTAGATCTTAAATCATCGTTTGTTATGTCGCCCACGTCGGTTACCTTTGTTATTTGGACCGATGGCCATGAAGATGAATATACCCATGTTGCCCGCGTTGACCCAGGCGATCATGATTTAGGTTCACTTGCCGATACCGATGACCTAGTTAATAAAATGCTTAATGGTGAGCTCACGTTGCAAGAGGTTGATCAGCAACTTGATATTATTTTTGATGCCCCAAATCCATATAACAGAGTGCTGACAGGCGTTGCCTTTGCCACCTCTGGCGGCGCATTTGCAATGCTTATGGGCACCAGTTGGAATGATGTTCTGTGGTCTGGGTTATTAACCTTTATTGTATACTTATTTGTATTGTGGTCGGCCCGTTCGAAACGTGTGGCTCACATGCTTGAGCCATTAGTGGCAATAGTGTCGGCTATTCTTGCTTGTGCTATTAGCGTTCATTTAGATGCACACATCAACATTCGATTAATTGTGCTTTCTGCCATTATTGTGTTTATACCCGGTTTAGCCCTTGCACTTGGCCTTGCTGAACTTGCAGCCAGACATTTAGTATCGGGCACAGCTCGCGTTATGGACTCATTTATGTTGCTGTTTAAGCTTTATTTTGGGGCTTTTATTGGTCTTGCTATTGGCTTTGCGGTCTTTGGGCAAGCCGATTTCGTACAACCAGAGCCGTTACCAAAGTGGACTGCATGGCTCGCTATTTTACTTTTATGTAGTAGCTTAATCGTTATCTTTAGAACAAAGCTTAAACATGCAATCTGGTCTATTGCCTCAGGCTTTATAGCTTATGGCACCAGTATTGGGCCTGCTATATATTTAGATTTAAATTACACGTTAGGCACCTTTATTGGTGCATTTTCAGTCGGTGTATTTAGCAACTTATTTAACCGTGTTGCCAATGCTCCGGCCTCTATTGTAGCTATGCAGGGATTAATTGTATTAGTGCCTGGGAGCAAAACGTATATTGGTTTAAACTCACTAATTGAAGGCCAAGACTTTGTTTATGCAGATCATATTGGTCAGCAAACGTTTTTAATCTTTATGTCGCTGGTGGCAGGACTTATTTTTGCAAACGTGGCACTTCCTCCTAAAAAGAGTCTATAGATTTATGCGCGGTTTTAAGCCGCGCTTTTGCATAACTACAACATTAAACCTCCTCTTTTGAGGATTAATCGCATTTTTTAGTATATTGAGAACACCTTGCTATAATGGCTGAAATCTAATAAAGCAAAGGAAATAACAATGCTAAAAACTAGCTTAGCGATAGCAATTGGGCTTTCAAGCTCACTTGCATTTGCGCAATCAGCAATTACTGTTGAAGACATTCCAAAAGTAAAATCAGTAATACAAACAACCGTTAGCCCAGATGGCGACAGTGTTGCATTTACCCGTTCGTTACCTCGCACGCTTTACGTTGACGAAAATGGCAGCAATTACAGTGAGCTTTATGTTGTTGACGATAAAGGTGTTGAACGCCCTTTTATTACCGGTTCAGTTAATATTAAAAGCCTACAATGGTCAAACGACAGCAAAACAATTTACTTTTTAGCGAAATTAAAAGACGACAAATATACTTCGCTTTACCAAATACCTGTTGATGGCGGCCAAGCACAAGCGGTTATGTCATTAAAAGACACATCTATTTCAAGCTATCAGTTAAGCCCTGATAACAAGCAAGTCGCTATTTTAGCAATGCCAGCTGCTGATAAGTCAGAAAAAGAACTTAAAAAACTTGGCTTTAAAGCAGAAGTGTACGAGCAAGGCCTTAAAAACAAGCAGCTTTTTATTGTAGATTTAGCTAAAGCCGACAAGCCACTTACCCCTACCGCACTCAATGTTGATAACTACGTGAGTGACGTTAATTGGGCTGCGAATGGTGAAAAGCTTCTGGTTAAAACTCAACCTACTGCACTAATTGATGATAAATACACAAAATCGATGTGGCACTTGTTTGATATTGCCAGCAACAAAGTCACCTTATCGTTTAAAACTGAAGGTAAGTTAGGCGATGCCGAGCTTTCTCATGACGGGAAATACATTGCTATTTTAGGTGCAGAAGATAAGCACGACCCTGCAACTGGCCGCTTATTTATTGCCGATACTAAAACCGCCGAAATCACTGAATGGTTACCTAACTTTATGGGCCACGTTGTTGACTTTGAATGGTCGCATAAACGTAACACGCTTAACTTTATTGCCAATGTGGGCACAGAAAGTTTTGTTGCGAGCATTAAAACCGGCTCTAACAAATACAAGAAGCTAGTAAAAGAGGGCAAATTTATTGCCTCACAGCTAAGTGTTTCTGATTCAGATAAAACACTAGCACTTCGTGGTAACACGGCAAAACACCCTAACGAAGTCTTTATTGTGCGCAGTAACAAGGCAAAGCGTTTAACTGATTCAAACAGCTGGTTAAACGACAAACGCTTTGCTAAACAAGAAACAATTACGCTCAAAGCACGTGACGGTGTAGAACTTGATGGTGTATTAGTTTACCCTCTCGATTATGAAAAAGGCACACGCTACCCACTAATTATGTCGGTACACGGTGGCCCTGAAAGTCATGATAAAAATGGCTGGGTAACTAACTACTCGCGTCCTGGTCAAATGGGCGCTGCACGTGGTTACGCGGTATTTTACCCTAACTACCGTGGCTCAACAGGTAAAGGCGTAGATTACTCTAAACTAGGTCAAAACGATTACGCAGGTAAAGAGTTTGACGACTTAGTTGATTTTAAAAATCACCTTGTTGATATGGGATTAGTTGATACTAAACGCGTGGGTATTACCGGTGGTTCTTACGGCGGTTATGCATCAGCGTGGGGCGCAACAAAGCTAACTGAGCACTTTGCTGCCAGCGTTATGTTTGTGGGTGTCACTAACCAGCTATCTAAATTTGGTACTACTGATATTTCAAACGAAATGAACCTAGTTCATGCGCGTTCATACCCATGGGATAAATGGCAATGGTACCTAGAGCGCAGCCCAATTTACTGGGCGGGTCAATCTGAAACACCACTGCTTATTATGCATGGTAAAGACGATCCTCGTGTTCACCCTGCACAATCTATGGAACTTTACCGTTACATGAAAGTGCAAGGTAAAGATGTTCGCCTTGTTTACTACCCAGGCGAAGGCCATGGTAACCGTAAAGTAGCGGCACAGTACGATTACAGCTTGCGTTTAATGCGTTGGATGGACAACTACTTAATGGAAGGCAAAAAAGACATGCCTGCATTTGAAATTGACCATGCGGCTAAATTAAAAGCAGTGAAAGACGCTAACAAATAAGTCTTAGCTTAATACCAAAGGCCAACATAATATGTTGGCCTTTTTGTTAGTAATGCCAGGCATGCTTAGTGGCACAGCGCTGCTTATGTTACACTCTGACTAATTATTCTGATAACTGCTAATCACACTATTGCCATGTCAAACCCTGCTAGCTGCTTTACCACTTTTAATGAAAACATAGATAACCTTGCACTGCCTGAGCAGTTTACGTTTCCCTTTTATTATAAACCTCATCCGCAGGCCGTTGCCGCTGCAAAACAATTACAACAACAATTAAAAAAGCTAGATAAGGCTATTTTAGATACAGATGATATTGATGCCGGTAAAATGTTTGGCGTATTGGTTGTTCAAGATGAGTCGCAACAGCTAGGCTTTATTAGCGCCTATTCGGGGCAAATAGCGGGGATAGATGAGCAACTGCATTTTGCGCCAAATGTGGCACTTAAACATATAGACGATGCAGAATTTAGTCAGCAGAGCCAAGTGATTAACGATATTAATGCGCAAATTACAGCCTTGCAAAACAGTGATAATTATCAACAAATTGAGCAACAGTTAGTGACTACTCGCCAACACTATGAGCAACAACTTGTAGCCAAGCAGCAAGCAATGCAAGTAACTCGAAAACAGCGAAAACAGCAACGGCAAGCCGCCGGCGAACAACTCAATAATGATGAGTTTGAAAAACTGAAGAACCAATTAGCTGGGCAGAGCATTGTTGAGAAAAAACAACTACAAGCATTAAAGCAACAGTGGCAAACACGCATTGCAGCGCTTGAACAAGCACAACTAACAATAGATGATGAAATTAACGGATTAAAAAAACGCCGTAAAGTACTCTCTAAAAATTTACAAAAAAAGCTATTCGCTCAATACCAGTTTTTAAATGCAAACGGCGAAGTGACCGATTTGAATGCCATTTTTGCCAAACTGCCCGAACACACACCGCCTTCAGGTGCGGGAGATTGTGCAGCGCCAAAATTATTACAATATGCTTATAAACATAATTTAAAGCCTCTGGCTATGGCCGAATTTTGGTGGGGCGCACCGCCAAAATCGGCAATAAGACATCATTTACATTATTACCCTTCGTGCTACAGCAAATGCCAGCCTATTTTAGGACATATGCTAGAGGGGTTAAATGTTGAAGACAACCCGCTCTTGGTCAACCCTGCACAGGGTAAAGACCTAACAATTGTTTATCAAGATGATGATTTGTTGGTGGTAAATAAACCTGCTGAATTTTTATCTGTGCCAGGCATTAATATTGACGATTCGGTATATATGCGAATCAAAACTCAGTTCCCACACGCTTCGGGGCCACTTATTGTGCACCGATTAGACATGTCGACTTCAGGGCTGTTAATGATTGCGTTAAATAAACGGGTGCATAAAGCACTGCAAAAACAGTTTATAGAGCGTAGTGTAGAAAAACGTTATGTTGCTTTAGTGGCGGGTAATATTGCTGCTGAAAGTGGCACTATAGAGCTACCTTTAGTGCTTGATTTTGATGACAAGCCACGGCAAATGGTGTGTTACAAAACGGGGAAGCCGTCATTAACAACATGGCAGGTACTGGAACGTAAAAATAATACTACCCGCTTACAACTCTATCCAAAAACAGGACGTACTCATCAATTGCGTGTTCACTGTGCCCACCACTTGGGGTTAAATACACCCATTGTGGGCGACACCCACTACGGTGAAAAATCAGACCGACTACATTTGCATGCCGAGTATTTAGCTTTTACCCATCCTATTAGTCATGAACGATTAGAATTTGAAGTAGCCGCTGATTTTTAAATCTTCGCTGCTTTTAGTTGTATCGGATTCTAAAACAGTGCCATTTTTTCATATTGCAAAGTAGGTAACTTTTACCGTTGCAATATAGAAAAAATTACCTGCATTATGCAAAGCCACAATCCAAACAATATAAATATCTATAAAATTCATACTGTTAAAAATTGGCATTAGCTTTGCTTTTATTATTGTACGTATTTATTAAAGCAACTTAAAGCATCAATAAGTGCTTTTAGTCACACACAGTAAATGGCTTGCTAACCGCTTACTGTGCTCAACAGAACTTCCTACACTCCCTGTGTACTTTATTGGTTATAGGCTAACGCTTATAACCATTTTTTTTGCTTATTATTTAACGGTAAATTTTACGTCTTGATCGCGTAATAAATAAAGCGCAAAACACGCAGCCCACATCGGCCATGCTGCAAAAAACAGTAAATTATTAAAGCCATCAATGTACTGGTTGTAAGAAGACAGCGTTGATAGTCCATGCATTATAAAAATAACACCGTAAGTAATACGTTTTTTAAAACCGACTAAAAATGCTATTACTAATAATAATTGCAGTGCACCTAAAATATAAGCAATAGTATCGGTAGAGCCACTGATCCCATAAAAATGTTCAAAAATACGGGCGCTATGCCCCGGATTTACAAATTTATCTAGTGTCCACATTACCATCACAATAAACACCCCTAAGCGCAGCGATAAAAGCGACCATTGCAAACGAGTTTGTACATCTGTATTGATCGAATCTGTCATAGAATTTCCTTAAAAAAGATATAAATAAACTAATTGGCAAGTAAGACCGTATAATCGTTTTTTTATTTTCAAATAATTAAAATTAAACCTAAACTAATCTTAAGTTGATTTGTTTAAAGGCACTATTATCTAAGCGCTAAGATAAAAAATAAAAATTTTTAGCAATTGATTGAAAGATATTTTTACCTGTCTTGGTCTTTTGTGTACATCAACATATAAAAATAGAGAAACACGATTTGAAATACACGTATTTAGCTTTAACCCTCGCCCCCCTGTTAAATGTAGCATTAGCTGCTCAGGCTAATGAAACAACTAGCTCTGACCCCATTGAGCGAATTGAGGTGGCAGGTCAAGCGCTTAAATCTAAAAACCTCTCTATTAAAAACACCACAGTAAACGGCCCTTTTGGCGACAACCTGGCTTTACAAGACATAGCTCGCTCTGTGACGCCTATCTCTAAAGACTTAATTGAGCAATTAAATATAACAACATTGCACGATGTGCTCGCTGTAAGTCCTAATACATACGCGGCCAGTGGTTTTGGTGCACCAAGCTTACCGACGATCCGCGGCCAGTTAGGTGAGTTATTTCAAGATGGTACTCGACGTCAAGCAGGTAATAATGGTTTTGGTGTGCCGTTGTCGTTTAATGCGATAGAACAAATCGATGTGGTTAAAGGCGCACCACCTGTATTGTTTGGTTCAAGCCAACGTAACGGTGGCTTTGTAAACTTACACTCTAAAACAGCGTCAACTGATCAGCGCAAAGGCAATGTGAAGTTGTCTGCAGGCAGTTGGGATAAGTATAGTGCCCAAGTAGATTACAACGCACCGATTGTTGAGGATAAAATTGGCTTACGTGTTAGCTATGAACATATTGATCAGGGTAGTTATTATGACTATTCAGCCACACAAAGTGATAGCTTGTTTGCGGCATTAAAAATTTTACCGGATGATAAAAGCAGTTGGGACATTAACTTTGAACTGTACCAAACAGAATTTACCGATAACGCCGGTATAAACCGCCCTACCCAAGCGCTTATCGATCATAATCTTTACATTACTGGTCAAGGGTTACAAGCGAATGGCAGCACAGTGCCTAGCGCAGGCTCTATTATATCGCCTACAGGACAAGTCAAAATAGATACCAGCCGTGTGCTTACCGATCCTGATAATCTCAATCAAGCAACCACTTATTTAGTTCACAGTATTTATAAGCGCGCACTGTCTGATGTAATGTCGATTAAGAACATTAGTTACTTTCAACATTTGCAGCGCGAAGAAATAGCACAAAATAGTTTTGTTGAAATAATTGATGGTGCCGATACCGCACAAAACCGCACTGAACTTACGTATCAATGGAGCGATGAGCAGCAAACCTTATTTGCTGTTGATGTTCGTTATAATAAAGTATTGGGTTACAGCCAGTTTACTACTGAAGCCGACACACCTATTGATTTAACTGGCCCACTTTCAAACCGCCGCATTCCATTAACTGATACTCAAAAAGCACGTTTGGTAGAGCTACGTTCTGGTGTATATGTATCCCCTGGTGGTCAGTACGATATTAACAATGATGGCAGTGGTGATTTTAATTTATCAGATACGACAGACTCACGCTCATGGCAAACCGGCATTGCCATTCAACAAGACTCACAATGGACTGACAGCTTACGCACCAGTGCTGGCTATCGTGTTGATTACTATGATGTAGAAGCACGCGACCCCATTGCGCCTCAAGGTCAAATAGCGGCTAGTGATAGCATAAATGATACACTGCAATCAGCGCAGCTGAGCGTTAATTACTCAGTTAATGACGATTTAACCACTTATGCGGCAGCAAGTTATAACGAAGCCACCTCTAACAGCATGGCCGGCGGCAATACGTTAGGTGGTGACAATACAATTAGCGCACAAAATTTTGCTACGGAAAATACTTTAGTCGAGTTTGGCGTGAAATATGCGCCAACACAAAGCGACTGGTATGCAGATGCTGCTGTATTTAGCCAACGCCGCAGCTTACGTAATCGCGATGGTAGCAATACTGGCATTCGTACAACCGGATTCGAAAGCCAAGTATTTTACGACGCTTACCCTTACTGGGTAAGCGCAGGCTACAGTTACATTGATGCCCGTTATGATAACTCTGCGACAGGCCAAGACTCAGCTCAAATAGCCGATGCGTTTGATAATTCGCGTCCCGATATTATTGCGGGTAACAGCATTGGTGCACCAAGTTATACAGCTTTTGCTCCCTCAAACCGTCAAGTACAAGGGATCCCAGAGCAATCGTTAAGCTTAAACGCTAACTATACAATTACTTCTCAGTGGCAAGCTGGATTTTCTGCCCTGTATACTAAAAGCTACCCATTGGATTTTTTGGCTACCGTATACATTCGCGATCAGCACACCTTAAATGTTAATACCAGCTATGCGTTTACCTCAGCAACTAAATTGAGGCTTGATGTAAATAATATTACCGATCAGCAAAACTGGCGCCCTGTATTTGAAGGCGGTTATTTTGGCGCGACACTCGCGTTCCCAGAATTACCAATTAACGCTAAGCTCACGCTTACCCATAACTTTTAAACCGTTTGAGAGATAGCATGTTAAAAAAATTAAGTTTGTTATTACTGGCGGCGATAGGTGTCGGCTTATTCTTTTTTTATGACCTAAACCAGCTTCTTACCCTTGACGGGCTAAAAGGGTCAATGGCGCAATTTGATCAGTACAAAGCCCAATCACCGTTTTTGGTGATCGGAGGGTTCTTTTTACTTTATATATTAGTGACCGCGCTATCACTGCCCGGTGCAGCTATTTTAACGCTAGCCGCAGGTGCATTATTTGGTTTGGCGCAAGGTCTATTAGTTGCCTCGTTTGCCTCAAGCATTGGTGCTACGTTGGCATTTTTAGTGTCACGTTATTTATTGCGCGATACCATAAAAAAACGCTTTCCTGAACGTTTAGCCGCTATAGATACTGGGGTTGAAAAAGAAGGCGCATTTTACTTATTTACGCTGCGCTTAGTGCCTGTTTTTCCGTTCTTTTTAATTAATTTATTAATGGGTTTAACCGCTATTAAGTCATGGACTTTTTACTGGGTAAGCCAAGTAGGCATGCTGGCGGGTACCTTTGTATTTGTAAACGCAGGTACGCAACTTGCGCAAATAGAGAGCTTATCTGGCATTTTATCGCTGGATTTAATTTTATCGTTTGCGTTATTAGGGGTATTCCCGTTAATTGCAAAAAGCCTAATAAATGCAATAAAAAAACGTCGCGTATACAAAAATTACACTAAACCTAAAAAGTTTGACCGTAACATGATTGTTATTGGCGCAGGTGCTGGCGGCTTAGTGACAAGCTACATTGCAGCAGCAGTTAAAGCCAAAGTAACCCTAATTGAAGCCGGCGAAATGGGTGGCGACTGTTTAAACTACGGGTGTGTGCCAAGTAAAGCCGTTATTAAAAGCGCTAAAATTGCTGAGCAAATTCGCCACGGTGAACACTACGGCTTAGAAAACATGGCACCGCAGTTTTCGTTTAAAAAAGTAATGGCACGTGTACATAAAGTAATTGCCGACATCGCCCCGCACGATAGCGTTGAGCGCTACACAAACCTTGGTGTAGATGTTGTAAAAGGCTACGGTAAATTATTAGACCCGTGGACTGTAGAAATTAAACTTAACGATGGCGGCACGCAAACACTCACAGCCCGTACTATTGTTATTGCCACTGGTGCACGCCCATTTGTACCGCCATTACCTGGTATTGAAGAAACAGGCTATGTAACAAGCGATACATTATGGACTAAATTTGCTGAGCTTGAAGAAGCCCCTAAAAAGCTTGTTGTACTTGGCGGTGGTCCAATTGGGTGTGAACTTGCACAAAGTTTTGCACGCTTAGGCTCAAATGTTTCGCAAATTGAAATGGCTGAACGCATTATGATCAAAGAAGACTTAGAAGTGTCTACCTTTGCTCACGAAGCGCTGACAGAAAGTGGCGTAAACATTTTAACCTCGCATCAGGCACTACGCTGTGAAGCGCGCGACGGTAAAAAATTCATTGTGGTAAAACATAACGATACCGAAATCGATATTGAATACGATGAACTACTATGTGCTGTTGGCCGAAGCGCTCGCCTTAAAGGTTACGGCCTTGAAGAACTTGGCATAGAAACTAACCGCACTGTAGTTACTAACGAATACCTTGAAACGCTTTACCCTAACATTTTTGCCGCGGGCGATATTGTAGGCCCGTATCAGTTTACACACGTAGCTGCTCACCAGGGTTGGTACGCAGCAGTAAATGGCTTATTTGGTAATCTTAAAAAGTTTAAAGTAGATTACCGTGTCATTCCGTGGACCACATTTATTGACCCTGAAGTAGCACGTGTTGGCTTAAACGAGCAAGACGCTATTGATAAAGGCATAGATTATGAAATCACTCGCTTTGAATTTGAAGAGCTAGACCGCGCCATTACCGACAGCGCAACCAAAGGCTTTATAAAAGTAATTACCCCTAAAGGCAAAGACAAAATACTCGGTGTTACAGTGGTATCTGAGCACGCTGGCGATTTAATAGCTGAGTTTGTACTGGCAATGAAACACGGTTTAGGCCTTAACAAAATACTAGGTACAATTCATAGCTACCCTACGTGGGCTGAAGGTAACAAGTACGCAGCAGGCGAGTGGAAACGCGCTCATGCACCAGAAAAAGTACTTAACATGCTTGAAAAATACCACGCATGGCGCAGAGGCTAATATGTTTAAAACACCTTTAAAAGCGCTATTGTTAGGGTCAGCTTTGCTTGCAACATCGTTTGCAAGCAAAGCTGAAAACATGCACGATAGCTGGGATGCGTTATTAAACAATCATGTTGTAGCTATTAACCATGGTCACAGCACTGAGGTTGATTATGCAGCAATTAAAGCTAAGCACAGTGAGCTTAAAAGCTATTTAGATTCGTTATCGGCGGTTACGCAAAACGAGTTTGATATGTGGGAAAAACCAAAGCAACTTGCGTTTTTAATCAATGCGTATAATGCCTTTACTGTTGAGCTTATATTAACTAAGTACCCAGAACTTAAATCGATTAAAGATTTAGGCAGCTTTTTTAGCTCACCGTGGAGCAAAGAGTTTGTGCCATTACTTGGTAAAACGCGCAGCCTTGATGATATAGAGCATGGTTTAATACGTGGTAATGGTAAATATAACGACCCACGTATTCACTTTGCAGTAAATTGCGCAAGTATTGGCTGCCCTGCACTTCGTGAAGAAGCATACAATGCCACTGACTTAGAAAGCCAACTGCAAGAGCAAACGGTGCGTTTTTTATCAGATATGACTCGTAATATAGCGCAAGATAACACGCTAAGTGTGTCTTCAATATTTAAGTGGTACGGCGATGATTTTGAACAAGGCTTTAAAGGCGCCAATACGCTACAGCAGTTTTTTATGCAATACCCTAAAGCACTCAAGCTGACACCCGCTCAGCAAAAAGCACTTAAAAATAACAACATGAAAGTTAAGTTTTTAGACTACAACTGGGATTTAAATGCTCGCCAATAAATTTTGGCAAACATTATCGCGATACAGCTTATTCTGTGTCGCCTTTTGCATTTGCCTTGTTATTAGTTTTAAAAGCCTAGCAAGTACACAATTACAAAGCCGTTGGCAGCAAGTTGAAAAGTTAGGTAAAGACCAAAGCGTATATTTTTATGCATGGGGCGGCGATGCGCAAATAAATGCCTATATTCAGTGGGCGGCTGAGCAAGTAAAAGCTAAATATAACATTGAGTTAGTGCATGTAAAGCTTAGCGACACCAGCGAGGCCGTTAGCCGCGTACTCGCTGAAAAATCAGCAAACAATAACGATAAAGGCAGCGTAGATTTAATTTGGATAAACGGTGCTAACTTTGCCACCATGAGCGAGCACTCATTATTACTTAAACAATGGGCTAATAAGCTGCCTAACTTTAGCTATACCGACCCTAGCAATAACCCTGCGGTTAATTTTGATTTTGGAATACCCACTAATGGAATGGAAGCCCCTTGGGGTCAAGCATCGCTCACCTTTTACTACGACAGCTTAGCAATAGATGGCACTGCAAATAACACACTACCAACAACCCTAAACCAATTACTTAGCTGGAGCGCACAAAACCCAGGGCGCTTTAGTTACCCAAAGCCACCTGATTTTTTAGGAATGAGCTTTTTAAAATACGCGCTTGTTATGCTACATCAACAAAGCGATGACTCACTTAAAGCGCAGTTAAATCAGCTAGCTACTGCACAAAACACAGCTCAAATATTAAACCCGTTATGGAACTTTTTAAATAAGCTGCACCCAACACTTTGGCGCGGCGGTAAACACTTTATGCAAAGTGGTGCACAAATGCGCCGCTTAGTAGGCGACACCGAGCTAAGCATAGCGTTTACGTTTTCAGCGCCCGAAGTACCCGCCGCCGTTAAACGTTATGATTTACCAAAAAGTATTCGCAGTTATGCTATGCAAGATGGCAGTTTAAGTAACACCCACTTTGTAGCCATACCTTATAATGCAAGCCATGCACAAAGTGCGCAATTAGTGGCTAATTTTTTATTAAGTCCAAAGGCGCAAGCACATAAGCAAAAACCTTCAGTTTGGGGGGATAAAAGTGTATTGATTCAATCTACATTGAGCCAAAAGCAGCAAGCCTTGTTTAAAACGGTGGAACCGCATCCAAGCGCATTACCCTTAAATAGCATTAAACGCACGCTTAGCGAGCCACACCCAAGCTGGGTAAACGCTATTATGCAAGGTTGGCAAGCGCGTTTTGGAGTAAGCCAATGAGTGTTGTTTCTAATAAGTTAGCAGCGAGCTCAACACTTAAACCACACAAAAGCGCCGATATGTTTAGTAAATTAGTTAAATTAAGCCCACATTTTTTACTGGCATTGCTAATTTTACCGGTAATAGGTGGCCTAATCAGCGTGCTATTGCCCGCTTTTGGTTATGCACCAGTACTTGAGCATACAACACTTGGCCTACATGGCTTTACTATGCTTGTGCAAACACCCGGCCTAACACACATGGTTATGCTAAGTGTTAGCAGCGGATTAATAAGCACCTTACTTGCCTTTATCATTACGTTAATGATTTTAGCGGCATTTTTTAATAGCCCGTGGCTTAACCGTATTCAGCGTTTACTAAGTCCCATACTCGTAATCCCCCACGCAGCAGCCGCTATAGCCGTTGGTTTTTTAATTGCTCCTTCGGGTATGATCTCGCGTTTAGTATCGCCTTGGTTTAGTGGATGGGAACTTGCCCCTAACGGCATGTTTCCGCATGACGCGTTTGGTATAAGTATAATTTTAGGCTTAACCCTTAAAGAGCTACCTTTTTTACTGTTAATGGCGCTAGGTGTGCTTGCCCAACCTGAGCTTGGCAAAAAACTGCGCCAACAACATAAAGTAGCGCTTAATTTAGGCTACTGCCCTATGACTGCTTTTTTTAAAGTGATTCTGCCAAGCCTTTACCCATTGCTGCGCCTACCGATTTTAGCCGTATTGGCTTATGCCAGCGCAAGTGTAGAAATGCCACTTATTTTGGGGCCAAATACTCCACCCACATTGGCTGTAGCCATTATGCATTGGTTTAACGACGTAGATTTAAACCTGCGTATTAAAGCTTCTGCGGGGGCATTATTGCAGCTTGTACTTACTGGGGGTTTACTAGCTCTTTGGCTTGGCGGCGAAAAAACTATAAAAGCATTATTTAGTGATTTACTAACCAATGGCGAGCGAGAATATGGCGGTGTTTATTGGCAAAAAATAACGACCGCATTAACAGTATTTATAATTGGCTTTATTTTGCTCTCGTTAATTGGCTTAATTATGTGGTCGGTTGCCGGATTTTGGCGTTTTCCGGCGGCATTGCCCGATCAGCTCACGCTACTTCACTTTAAAAGTGCGCTAATGCAAATGCAAAGCCCGCTTTATAATACCCTTGCTATAGGGCTAGTTACTACGTTATTTGCCATTATTATTACCCTTTTGTGCTTAGAGTCAGAGCAGTTAAGTGCAAAACCCATGTCGCGCTTTACCAGCTTAATTATTTATTTACCGTTGCTTGTACCAAGTATTGCGTTTTTATTTGGCCTAGTGTGGCTGCAACAATTAGTAAATAACCAGGCCGCGTTTTTTAATGTGGTATTTACCCATTTATTGTTTGTACTGCCGTATGTGTTTTTATCGCTTGCGAGCAGTTATAGGCGATTAGACCCTCGTTTTGCTCATGTAGCAGCAAGCCTTGGCGCAACACCCTGCAAAGTGTTTTTACAAGTAAAATTACCCCAGTTATTTGCCCCTATTTTAATTGCGGCGGCACTTGGTTTGGCCATTAGCTTTGGCCAATATTTGCCTACACTTTTAGCCGGTGGCGGGCGCATAGCAACCATAACAACCGAAGCGGTCACCCTTGCTAATGGCGCAAGTAGGCGCACCAGTGCAGTGTATGCCATTATGCAAATGGCATTACCACTCATTGGCTTTATACTGGCGTGGGTTTTACCTAAGTACTTTTTTAAAAGCGCACATCGCTAACCCATAAATTAAAAGGTTTTTAATGCAGTCATCTTTAGAGATTAAAAATTGTGAGCTTTATCGTCAACACGAGCAATTACTAAGCTTAAACGAGCAGGTAAAAGGCGGCGAAATACTCACTATTATGGGGCCATCAGGCAGTGGTAAATCAAGCTTTTTAAATTGGCTTACGGGTACATTACCCAGTGGTTTTAGCGCAAACGGCGAAGTGTGGCTTAACGGTAAAAACATTAATAACTTACCCGCACATTTACGCCACATAGGCGTGCTTTATCAAGATGCGTTATTATTTTCGCATTTATCGGTAAGCGGTAACATTGCCTTTGCTATGCCTAAAGGCAATAAAAAACGGCGCCTTGAAAAAATAGAGCACGCCCTTGAACAGGTAGGATTAAAAGGCATGGCTAATCGCCACCCCGACAACCTCTCTGGTGGACAACAAGCCCGCGTTGCTTTATTGCGTATGCTATTAAGCGAGCCAAAAGCTATTTTACTTGATGAGCCCTTTAGCAAGCTCGACACCCAATTAAGAGTAGATACGCGCGAGCTAGTATTTAGCCAAATACGCGAGCATAAATTGCCCGCTATTATGGTAACCCACGATCATAGCGATGCAGAGGCCGCAAACGGCAAACTGATCACCTTAAATTTAGCCAAATAAACGCACAAAAAGTACAAGGCACCAAGCATGTTAGACAAATACATCACCCCAATAATAAAGCCACTGTTAACCCCCGTTGTAGCGTTAATGCACAAGCGCGGCATAACGCCCGACCAACTTACTGTGGCAGGCTTTTTAATAGGGCTATTAGCAGTGCCATTAATTGCGTATGAAATGTGGTACGCAGCGTTAACGGCTATTGCTTTAAATCGTATTTTAGATGGGCTAGATGGCGCATTGGCACGCCATGCAAATTTAAGTTCAAGCGCTGGCGGTTTTTTAGATATTACCCTCGATTTTTTATTTTACGCGGCAATTCCGCTTGGCTTTATTTTGGCAAACCCCGAGCAAAACGCCATTGCCGGGGCCGTATTACTGGCCACCTTTATAGGCACAGGCTCAAGCTTTTTAGCCTTTGCCATAGCCGCCGAAAAATTTAAGCTCGAAAAACCCCAGTTTAAATACAAAAGTTTTTACTATTTAAATGGTTTAACCGAAGGCACAGAAACCATAGCGCTATTTATTGCCTTTTGTATTTGGCCGCAGCACTTTGCCATAATGGCGAGTATTTTTGCCACTGCGTGCGCTATTACTATTTTTACACGTATACATGGAGGATATAACACGTTAAAACTCCAAGAAGCTGATGAGGTTACACAAGCCAATGAGTAATGAAATTTGGTGGCGTTTAGGGTTCTTTTTTAGCATTTTGGTTATTATGATGCTGCTAGAATCGCGTATGCCTGCGCGTAAATCGCCTATAAAAAGTAACACCCGATGGTTCGCTAATTTTGGACTGGTGTTTGCTTCATCACTAATTGCTCGCTTAAGTGTACCCATAGGCTTAACTGCCGTAGCGCTTTATAACCAAGAGCACGGTATCGGTTTATTTAATCAAATAGCCACACCAAGTAGTGTTGCTATTATTTTAAGCATGCTACTGCTTGATATACTTATATATTGGCAGCATAGGTTATTTCATAACGTGCCAATTTTGTGGCGTTTGCATCGTGTGCACCACGCCGATGCGCATGTAGATACCAGCACAGGTTTGCGTTTTCACCCTATCGAAATTGTACTCAGCATACTTATAAAATTGATTGCCGTTACCGCTTTGGGTGTACCTGCTATTGCAGTATTAATATTTGAAATTGCACTTAATGGATTAGCGCTATTTAACCACGCCAATATACGTTTACACAATGCAATAGAAAAACCACTTCGGCTTATCTTAATGACTCAAATACTGCATCGTATTCATCATAGCCAAAATCCCGAAGAAACAAATAGTAACTTTGGCTTTAGCGTAACTTGGTGGGATAGACTTTTTGGCAGCTACAAAACCAGCGCCACATTATCAGATAATAAACTAAACATCGGCTTAGCCCAATATCCCGACCCAAAACAAAACGCGTCCTTGTGGTATTTGTTAACGTTACCATTTAAAAAGTAGCAACTAGCCTAAACTAAGCAGAGAAATGGGCCTATTTCAGCTTAGTTTGTTACATTATCTAAGCTTTTGAGCTGCTACATTAACAAAAGCAGCTTATTTAAAGTAAACCAATTGTAAATTAAATAAACAAATTCTTGACCAAGTTTGAAATCCCCCATATCATTTGTAAGCGCTTACATTTATCACACACAAAAATGTAAGCGCTTACAAAATGACAAAATCAACAAATACACTATATTCTGACAATAATCAGTTGAACGGGGTTCAGTTATGAACATTGAAACAACACGCATTACTCGCCTTTTGGCTGCTATATCATTAGCGTCTTTGGCTGGCTGTGGCGGCGATGCTGCGACAACATCCAATTTTGAAAAAGTAGATCCTGCCCAGCCAGTTTCAGATTGGCAAATGGTTTGGAGTGATGAATTTGATGGCACAAGCATTGATACAAATAAGTGGAACTTTGAATTAAACTGCGCCGGCGGTGGTAATAACGAAAAACAATGTTACACCGACAGTGAACAAAATGCCTTTATTAAAGACGGTGCACTAAATATAGTCGCCCTACCTGCTGAAGAAGGTGCAGAAAAACCATACACGTCAGCCCGTTTAAATACCCGTTACAACGCTGACTTTACTTATGGTCGCTTTGAAATGCGTGCAAAACTACCGTCAGGTCAAGGTAGCTGGCCTGCATTTTGGATGATGCCAACCGACGAAGTATATGGCACTTGGCCGCGCTCTGGCGAAATTGATATTTTAGAAGCGGTAAATTTAAAAACAATCGCTGAAGATGGCACCGTTGAAGCAAATATTCATGGCACACTTCACTATGGTCGCGAGTGGCCAAATAACTCAAGCTCAGGCAAAGCTTATACTCTGCCTGAGGGAATGAATCCCGCAGATGACTTCCACACCTACGCTATTGAATGGCAAGAAGGCGAAATTCGCTGGTACGTAGATGGCTACTTATATGCCACACAACGTCGCTCTGAAGTTCGTTACAACTCTAAAGATGAGGCTGTTGGCCTTAAACATAAAGGCTGGTTTGCTGAATACTTTGAACAAGGTAATGGCGAACTTACCACTCACTGGGATAATGCCCCATTTGATAAAGATTTTTACCTTATTTTAAATAACGCCGTTGGTGGTGACTGGCCTGAAAATGTAAACAACTTAGGTGTTGACGCTGCAGCATTTGCAGAAGGTCAAAGCTTTGAGGTTGATTACGTACGGGTTTATCAATGCGCTGCAAATACTGACACAGGTAAAGGTTGTGAAACTGTGCGCCCAGGTTACGATAGCCTAGATGATGCACTTGTTGAAGGTAAAGCCCCTGTACCTACTCCACCAAGTGATGGCATTGCAAGAAACCTTGATATATTCAATGGCACATTAAACGCCAACTGGATCGCATGGGATTGTTGTGGTGGAACCACACCAGAAACTATAACCGATGCTGAAAAAGGTGACGCTATTAAGTTTAACATTAACGATAATAACGGTACTGTTTTAGGTTTTTCAACTCGTGGTGGTCACTTCCCAGATGATTTTACCGGCACCTCATCTCCATTTGACGCATCACTCCTTCTTGATCTAAATGGTCGATTAACTTTTGATATGAAAGTAGTAACGCCGCCAACATCTTCGACAACTTGGCTATTAAAAGCCGAAGCGGGTGATGGCGGACCTAATACAGGCGATGTAGCGCTTAGCGATAGTGTTGAAGGCGTAACACCGGTTACAGGCCAATGGCAAACCTATACATTTCCGCTTTCTCTACTACAAGAAAGAGGCTTAGATTTAAGTGCCATTGATGTATTAATGGTATTCCCAGCATGGCAAACTGGCGAAGGCGCTGAATATTTAATTACCAACGTGGCTATTGAGGGCGATGTAGGTGAATCACCATCAGTAGACTTATTTACAGATGGACAAAACTTAGATTGGCCGATGTGGGATTGTTGTGGCGGCTCTACTCCAACAGAAGTTATGGACGATGCAGAACACGGCTTAACCGCAGAATTCACTATTGGCGAAGCCCCCACTGTAATGGGCTTTAATACTCGTTCATCTGCTGGTGGTAGCGGTACTCCATTTGATGCAACCAGCATTTTAGAAAATGGTTTACTACAGTTTGATGTGAAAGTGATGTCAAACCCAAATAACCCAGATGCCACTTGGTTAATGAAAATAGAATCTAATGAGGGTGATACCGCGGTAGAATTACCATTAACAGATGCTGGCGATGCACCTATTGTAGGTGAGTGGAAAACTTACACCTTTACATTCGCTGACTTAGCGGGCGCAGGTTTAGATGTAAGTGCCATTGACGTAGTAATGATATTCCCAGCATGGGGCACAGGTGAAGGTGCGGTTTACCGTGTTGATAACGCTAAGATGTACGATCCTAGTGCATCAGCAGGCGATGAAATCACTATTTTCCAAAATACTGCCGCAGATATGTGGAGCATTTGGGACTGTTGTGGCGGCTCTACCCCAACAGAAGAAATTGACGATGCTGATCACGGTACTGTAGCTGAATTTGTTATTGGCTCTGCGCCAACGGTAATGGGCTTTTTAGCCGACGACGGTATCTCTTTCGATGCATCAGCAATACTAGCTAATGGCGTTGTGCAGTTTGAAATGAAAGTGGTAACCCCGCCAAATAATCCTGACGCTGTATGGACATTTAAAATTGAGTCAACAGGCGCAGCAACAGCGGTAGAGCTTCCTCTTTCACAAAGCGTTGAGGGGGAAGTACCCGTTAATGGCCAATGGCAAACCTACACATTTACATTACAGTCACTGTTTGCTGCCGGTTTAGACATTAGCGATATCAATGTACTTATGATGTTTCCAGCGTGGGGGACAGGTGAAGGCGCTGTTTACCGTATAGACAACGTGATTATCGCTAACCCGTAATCCCTAATTCAGTGGTAGGTAGTGAATTACAAGTACCTACTTACCGTAATAAATTAAGTAAAAGCAGAGCAATTATGAACACAAATAAGTTTAAAAAAAGCCCACTAGCGGCTTCTGTGTCACTTATCATCGCTGCAAGCACGCTGAATATCGCCCATGCAGCAGAACAAAATACTGTGGAACCTGAAATTGAAGTAATACAAGTTAAAGGTATTCGCGGTTCACTTATCCGCTCTATGGATATGAAACGCGATGCATCAGGGGTAGTCGATGCTATTTCTGCTGAAGAAATGGGTAAATTTCCTGATACTAACTTAGCAGAGTCACTGCAACGTATTACGGGTGTGTCGGTGAGTCGTGCAAACGGCGAAGGAAGCCAAATTACCGTACGTGGTTTTGGCCCTTCATTTAATTTGGTAACACTTAATGGTCGCCAAATGCCTGGAACGGGTAACTCACGTTCGTATAATCTGGAAAACATTGCCTCAGAAGGTGTTAGTGCCTTAGAAGTATTTAAAACTGCTCGTGCTGATGTGCCCAGTGGTGGCTTAGGTGCGACGGTTAACATTTCAACAACTCGACCTTTACAAAGACCTGGCCAGCATTTTTCGGCAACAGCTAAAGCTATTCATGATTCATCAAATGAAGCGGGTAGCGATGTAACTCCGGAAGTATCGGCTATTTATAGTAATACCTTTAGCGATGAAATGTTTGGTATTGGTTTTTCTTTTTCGCATCAAGAACGCGACTTTCAAAAGCAAAGCGCCAATATTCAAGGTTGGCAAGCAAATGTAGACCTACCTACTCTTGCTGAAGGTGATTTTATTGATCCACGCGCAGTAGATGCGCAAGGAAATCGTGTAGGTAATCACTTTTTTGCAAAAGACATGAACTACGCAATTGAAGATTTACAACGCGAGCGTACTAATGGGCAAATCACACTGCAATTTGCACCCACAGATAATTTTGTAGCAACCCTTGATTATACAGCAAGTGAGGCAACAACAGGCTCAGAAACCCTCGGCTGGGGTATTTGGAACGACTTTGGTAGCAACATTAATGGCTACGAGTTAGATGAAAATGGCACAGCTATTTATGCAGATATTAGTGGTAACGATGCATCATTTACCTCTAGTAAAAATACCACTGAAGTTAAGGCTCGTTCTATTGGCTTAAATTTAGATTGGCAAATTAATGAAACATGGCAAGTTGAGCTTGACTACCACGACTCTAAAAACGAGACAGATAACGGCGCAGACAAAGGTCTGGGTAGTGATGGGCAAGTTATTTTAGGTTCTGATCAGCTTGTAAATAAAATTTATGATTACCGCACTGGTGAAATTCCACATGCGCAAGTTAACTGGAAAAACGGTACTAGCGTATTAAGCCCTGGTGAAATTGATTCAAACTTTAGCCAGTTTATTCATTCACCTGGAGAATCAGATATTGAGCAGCTGCAATTACACACAACATGGATAAACGATAGTTTTGACATTGGTTTAATTGAAGTGAAGTTTGGTGGTTCGCGTACAGAACAAAATACCGGTGGTTATGAAGCATGGAGTGGCTTAGTTGGCGGCCCTGGTTTTAACCCTTCTTACACCGAGATATTCCCTGATGGTATGTTTACCCTTAATAACACTTCAGGACTATTAGACCAATTTGCTGGTGGTGGTAACAATTTACAACCTAACTATTATTATAGCTTTGATTTTGATGAAGCTGTAGCAAGACAAATGGCATACCTTACTGCTGATGTAACCGGTGGCGATGCCTATGCGCCTAATGCCTATCTTGATGGTATTGACAGTCAAAGCGCTGTTGAAGAAATTACCAACAGTATTTATGTTCAATCACGTTGGGAATTTGAAGTTAGCAATTACTACATAAAAGTAAATGCCGGCCTTCGTTATGAAGAAACCGATGTAAGTAGCTCTGTTCGTCAACGCGTTGAGCAACAAGTAAATTGGATAAGTGCTTCAGAGTGGATCACTCAATATGAAGCTGGCGGCGATGACAACTTCTTAGTTCAAGAAGGAAGTTACGATATTTTACTACCATCAATCGACCTAAGTGTTGACGTAACCGATGACTTAGTTGCTCGCGTATCATGGGGTAAAACTATGTCGCGCGCGCCATTGGGCGATTTAGCCGGTGGTCGTAGCCTTACAGGCAGCCCAAAACCGGGGGCACGAGTAGGTAGCCAAGGTAATACAGGATTATTGCCATTTGAATCAACAAACCTTGACCTATCATTAGAGTATTACTATTCAGAAGGCAGCTATGCATCAGTAGGTTACTTTAAAAAGGACGTTGATAACTTTATTCAAACCACCATTACTCCAACCACCATTGAAGGCTTACATGATATTTTAAATGGCCCACGCTATTTACAAGCGGTTAGTGATATTGAAGCTCGTGGTGATCAAGCAACAAGCGATGCTATTTTTGCACAAATGCTTGCTAATGGTGATGGCAATGCAAACGGCCAAATTGAACCAAATAGTAATGATCCACTTATTACTTGGAATATTAGCCAACCACAAAATACCGATAGTAAATCAGTCGATGGTTTTGAAGTAGCAGTACAACACTTAATTGGTGAGACAGGCTTTGGGGTCGGTGTAAATGCAACGTTTGTTGACGGCGATGTTGAATTTGATACAGACAGCCTAGACCAACAAGCTCCATTAACAGGGTTGAGTGATTCAGCTAACTTCCAAGCGTTTTACGAAAAAGAAGGTTTATCTGTAAAAGTAACTTACGCTTGGCGTGATGCATATTTAATTGGTGTAGGCCAAGCGCAAGGCTCTGCTGATGCACCACCACAATACGCCAAATCATATGGTCAATGGGATATGAGCGTAAATTATGACGTTAATGAAAATGTGACGGTATTCTTTGAAGGTATTAACCTTAATAATGAAACCGAGCAAGGGTATGGTCGTTACGAAGAGCAGTTCTTATTTGCTCGCCAGTATGGTCCACGCTACGCAATTGGCGCCCGTTATTCGTTTTAAACTAACCCCTAGTTAGAAAGTTAAGCCGCTTGTTACAACAAGCGGCTTTTTTTATAACAGTTTAATTTTTTCTAATAGCTTATCGGTTGTCCAATCAATATCGTTATAGGCAATATCAGGTTTGTAGTAATCGCCCTTTCCTCTTGCTCTATTAACATACACTTTATTAGGAACTATCACTTTACCTAAGCCTGAAGGTAAATCGGCTAAACGTACCTCCATATACAGCGAGTCTGCGCTACTGGGTGCACCAAACAACGTGGTATTTTCAAAAAGCTTAAACTTATCTAGCGCATCTAAACAAGCACTAGCGCATTGCGGCGGCACTATAACAAACACCTTAGTTTTAAAGTCACTCACTAACGGCTCTTCTGGTAGGTTATTTAGCGTATTAGTCTCTCGTTCTACATAAAATGGATCACCACTTTTAAGTGATAAAGCCATACCTGCTGCTATTTCTTTAATCAGTTCATGAAATTCAGGTTGATCTTTTACCACGTCAATTAACGATTTAACATAGTTGGTATTGTCTTTTGACGCTCTCCACCACACTTGTTCGTTTTGAGTAGTACCAGCTGTTTTTTGTTCTACTACTTTTTTGCCCCATAATTCTTTGGCTATTTGTGAGCTCCAATAAGATGAACCACCTTGGTTATGGCGCAAGTCTAATACCACGGCTTTTGCTGTAAGTAGCTTGCTACGTTGCTGTTTTATTTTTTCAAACACTTTTTTGTAGTCAGCTGTTTGTTTATCATTTACTGAAAAGCTAGGCATAGCAATCCACGCAATGTTTTTTTCAGGCCAGATTAAATCAATGGGAAGTTCATCACCATTGTAGGCATTTTCTAAATGCTTACTGACTGATTTAGGCCTTACAGACCAATTTAAAACCTGTTTATGGGTATTGCCATTGGGTTTAACAAACTCGCATTCTTTTAGGGGGACTAAAAATGGATTCCCTACATCCGTTAGTAACCGCCAACCTTGCTGCCACCAATGCCCTGGTTGAGCAACTTGCCCATGAAATGTAAACACTCTTTTGCGCATCAAAGCTTCAGTACTTTGCCCATCACATTGGCTTACAATATCCCCTTTTTTAATAGTGCTAATTTCACTGTAATACACTTTTAGCGCATCACCTCGCCATAAAGCACTAAAGCCGGGCCAGCGACGCGCAGGCCTGTCGATGCTTGAAAACGCACCAGCATGACCATCTTGTAACACCGTGCTAAAACGTGCAATTGCCGCTGCATGCGCCTGCGGCCCAATCGCTTGCTTAGACAGAGTAAGCGCCTCTGCTTTAGCTTGCTTTAATAACTCAGGAAAGGCTGGGTTGTTAACATCAAACATGCCAGGGTGATTTTTTGCCGATATGCTGTAAGCAGCTTCAATATCACGCTCAGTAACACTGCGCCATTGCTCTGGGGTTGTAGGAGTAAGCGATAATTCGGCCATGCTCAAGGTAGGCGTAATTAATAAAGCGCTCAATAAAGTACGGCTAACCATTTTTGTTTTTCTGTTCATGAAAATCCATTTTAAATTAAGTTATATAATTACTGTAAACTCATTTGGTGGAACTAAAAATATCTTAAATCCAATAAGTTTCAGCAATTTTTTACAGCAATAACTTAGCAACATTGAAAGCAGCTAGCAATGATTAACATTTAAAATGAACTGGCTTTAAATTAAGAGCAACAGCTTACTTAGCGATTTGTTCAATTTTGGTTTGTAATAGTGTTATGCGGGCGTTGAGTTTTCTAAAGCTATACTGTGAATAGCAAAAGTTTAAAAAGAAAGCAGCAAAACCTGAACAAGCAAGCCCTATCAATGGGCTGAAATAGAACATTAACAACAAAACAATAGCCACCATCACTAACGTAAGTCCCAAATAATGAGATACGCTAAATAACTTTCGGTTATTTTTTTCAAGCTGAACTATGTGAGAATCTATATCCATTAAAAATTTCCTTTTAACAAACCAACGTTAACTATCTTGAGCTTTAGGTAGCTACATAAGCAACATCTAAAGAAGTCCATTCATTCCATTGCGTCTTAGTTAATCGGTATAACTGTACGGCACGACCATGAAATTCATGATTGCTATAGTCTGTAAAGCCAATTTTCTTTGCTACTTTCAATGACGCAATATGCTCAGGTTCAATAATAACAACGACCGATTGATGAGTAGTTTGCGTAAACACATACTTTAAAACACCTTTAGCTGCTTCGCAGGCTAAGCCTTTATTCCAAAAATCGACCGCTAATCGATACCCTAAATTAGGCTCTTCGTTACCCGCGACGCTTTGTGGGGAAATACCACAAAATCCAATCAATAAATCGCTGTTTTTATCTATTAGTGCCCATGGGCCCAAACCATATGAATCGTAGCATTGTAAACACCACTTTATAAAATCACGAGTTGCAGCTTCATCGCACACACCACGAATTGAGTATTTCATCACTTCTTCGTCACTAAGAATTTTACTTAATGCCGGCACATCATCAATTGAAAACTGCCGAATAAGCAACCTTTGGGTTTCGCAAATTTTCACTCAAACCTCCTTGTAATTACAGCTAAAAACTTTCAAAAAACCAAGTAATTAAGGTAGGTCTCTCAGTTATTTAGTTCTTTTTATGTTCCGAATGCCACATAAGGTATCCAAATAATATGCCTACTAAAGGAAATATTATTAAAGATGAAATGATTCCATCAAAAAAACCTTGCTCACCTGTAAGGTGCATGATTAATTGAAATAAAATAGCTGTAGGAATTCCCCAGCCTAATGGGCCTCTTAGCAAAATAAAACGGAATTTAATAACGTTTATATTCATAAGTTTCCCTTGATTTAAAAGCCCAAATAATGAGCTAAAATCAACACAATGCTGATGTATTTCTTAGATTGACAAGCCTAACGTTTAAACAAATGATAGGCACTAGTGATTGTTTTAAATTAATGTTATTGAAAAAACACTTAACCAACTTAATTGAATACCATAAGAGATACGTTGGTAGGTACCAGGGTTGCTTTGTAGTTTTATTGCTTTAGCCATAGCAAACAGATAATAAACTGTGGCGATAACAGAAACAATTGAAAAAACACGAAAGTATAGAGAGATAACTTCTGTGGTTGGACTAATAGCTATTAATATTGGTGCTACAACCAGCGAAAGTAACATAATAAAACCAGCCCAAGAATGTACCTTGCAGTTAAAAGTTGGATGTTTAGTAAATGGGTCAGCATCCATAGGAAAATAACCCGCAACCCAGGTACCAATACCATGCACTATAACTAGCCAACCAGCAATATTAACCAATATAGAAACATTAGCCAATCGCGCCAAATACCAGCCAAAAAAGCAAAATAGAAAACCTAAAGGATAATTATTAATTAGTGGTGACAGTTTTTCAGTTGGGCTTCCTGTTGCACCTAATTCACTACAAAATTGTTTAGAATGACTGTAACCTTCATAAAACCGACTTGCTACATAAACACCAATGAATATCCATAATGTGGCTATTAACCCTGAATAAATCGCAATCGTTTCAAACATCACCATAATCCTTTTTGTGATTAATTCACTAAAGCCTTTTTAAACACAGAGGAGAAAATGAGCCGGCTTCGAGTGACGAGCTGTGAGCTTGTACAAACAGCCTGAAACCTAGTCTTAACAGTAGAACCTGTGACCTTTAACCTACTCTTTCAACGCAGCGTCTATTTACCCTCTTTGTGCATGATTCACTGAGGTTTTATTTCGCCTCATTAATAAATCATTTCTTTATCATTATAATTAACCACTAATCAAATGCTATCAGTATTAGTTTTAAAAAAACAAAGCGCTACAACAATGCAGCGCTTTCATTACTTATAGGTTGTTTATTTAAACTAAAACGCGTTATTAAAAGAAGCCAAGGGGATCTTCGCTGTAACTTACTAATAAGTTTTTAGTTTGTTGGTAATGATCGAGCGCGAGTTTGTGTGTTTCGCGGCCTATACCAGACTTTTTATAACCGCCAAACGCAGCGTGTGCTGGGTACATATGGTAACAGTTGGTCCATACGCGACCGGCTTCTATTTTGCGACCAAAGTGATAAGCGCGGTTCATATTACGGCTCCATACACCTGCGCCTAAACCAAATTCTGAGCCATTAGCCAATTCGAGCGCTTCGGCTTCGTCTTTAAAGGTCGACATTGAAATAACGGGGCCAAAAATTTCTTCTTGGAACACGCGCATATCGTTAGTTCCTTTTAATAAAGTAGGTTGAATGTAATAGCCACCATTTAGCTCATCGCTAAGTTGCTCAACATGACCGCCACTGAGTACTTCAGCACCTTCTTGTTTGCCAATATCTATGTAACTTAAAATTTTATCAAACTGTGCTTTAGAGGCTTGCGCACCTACCATGGTTTCGCTGTCTAGCGGGTTACCGCGTTTAATTTGCTTGGTACGTTTTAAAATGCGCTCTATAAATTGCTCATAAATATCTTCTTGGATAAACAAGCGTGATGGACAAGTACATACTTCACCTTGGTTAAAGTAGGCAAGAATGGCGCCCTCAATTGCTTTATCTAGGTATGAGTCGTCTTTTTCCATAACATCGCTAAAGAAAATATTAGGTGATTTTCCCCCAAGTTCTACCGTTGAAGGAATAATATTTTCAGCTGCGCATTTTAAAATATGTGAACCCACAGGGGTTGAGCCTGTAAAGGCAATTTTAGCTATACGCGTATTAGTTGCCAGTGCTTCACCGGCTTCTTTACCAAAACCATTTACTACGTTTAGCACGCCGCCGGGTAGTAAATCACCAATAATTTCCATTAACACTAATATTGATGCAGGTGTTTGCTCAGCAGGTTTAAGTACCACACAGTTACCAGCTGCTAGTGCCGGCGCTAGCTTCCATGCAGCCATTAAAATTGGAAAGTTCCACGGAATAATTTGCCCTACAACACCTAATGGTTCATGAAAATGATACGCCACCGTGGTTTCGTCTATTTCACCAATACTGCCATCTTGAGCACGCAAGCAACCGGCAAAGTAACGAAAGTGGTCCGCAGCAAGTGGAATATCAGCGGCGAGGGTTTCGCGAATGGCTTTACCGTTATCCCATGTTTCGGCCACTGCAAGTAGCTCTAGATTTTGTTCAATGCGATCGGCAATTTTTAATAAAATATTACTGCGCTCGGTCACTGAGGTTGTGCCCCACTGCGTTTTTACGGCATGCGCTTTATCAAGCGCCAAATTAATATCGTCTTTGTCAGAGCGGGGAATTTTACAAAACACTTTGCCATTTACAGGGCTAATATTCTCAAAGTATTGACCATTAACGGGTTCAACCCACTCGCCGCCAATATAGTTACCATACTGCTGTTTAAATGTGATGAGTGCGTCTGCTGTGCCTGGATTTGCGTAAATCATATGTGTGTTCTCTTGTTGTTGTTAGCTAAAAGTCTAAGCCGAAATACCAGCAACTTGTTAGAGTAATGTAGCTAGTTGCTTTATATTTAATCGGTATTGATTGACATTAGACTATTAAGCGCTTAAAAACTTGATTAGCAGTCCAAAAAAATTGTCTGTGAGTCCAAACGATTTAATCATTAAAAAGGCTGATTATGTATTCGTCGCAGTTAAATAAAAAACGCCAACAACTTGATGTACTTATTGAAAACAAAGTGAGCTTTGCTGCCGACAACAGCGAACTGAGTATTTATGATACTTATAAAAGTGCGCAAAAAGTGGCGCTGCATTCAAACGAATTATTATTTTGTGCCATGCTCAGTGGCAAAAAAATTATGCATGTTGAGAATAGTCAGTATCATAAAGCGTTTTTACCACACGAATCGTTTGTATTAGCGCCCGAGCAAGGGGTGCTGATTGATTTTCCTCAGGCAACTATCAACTCACCTACCACCTGTTTAGCGATTGAAATCAGCACCGATAAAATAACCAATGTGGCTAATGCACTTAATATGCAGCAAAACTTTGCTAGTGATGCCTTGTTTGAATACAGCCCTAATTTAGTGCATACCCAACATAATACGCAAACTCAGCAGTTATTAGAGCGAATGGTGCATTTATTTAGTGAGCAAGGCGCCGAGCGACACTACTTAATTGATTTATCGTTAAACGAATTGATCACCCGTTTATTACAACAACAAAGCCGTGATTTATTGCTGGCAAACTGTGACAAGCTACGCCTAAAAAGTAACGTGAGTGATGCACTACATTATATTGAAGAGCATTTAAGCGACACACTCGACATAGACACCTTGTGCAAAATAACTTGTATGAGTCGTAGTAAGTTTTACCAGCAATTTAAACTCGCTTTTGGCACAAGCCCTGCACTTTGGCAGCAACAACTTAGACTTAAAAAAGCCCGCACGCTTTTATTAGAAGGCCAAGCTATAAGTAAAGTGTGCTACGACCTTGGTTTTAATAACGCCAGTCATTTTAGCCGTTTATTTAAGCAAACCTTTGGGATTGCACCTAAACAGTGTCGGCATTAATAGCTAATGCTTTACTAAGTGGTTAAAAGCGCAGTCATATTTTAACAACCACACTATAATAGCTTGAAATACATAAACTTACACCTGCCAGCAACCACACTACGCCGTAGTTATGCCATAAGAAAGCGTTATTGTAAACTTTATGAGGGTTGTGCTTATCCACCAATAGCGTGCATTGCTTACCCTGCTTAAAACGCCACATCATATTTTCGTTATAATCAATTAGTATACTGCACACTTGATCATCAAAACGAAAACTCACTAGCATCGTTGGCTGATGTAAAAGCTCTGGCGCTGTTATTTGATTATTTGTCGCTGCTGTTATTTGTTCTATGTTACACACTCGCCAATGGCGTTTATTAACTTTACATTTTAACCAACGAACAAGTGGCAACAAGCCTATTAGTATAAATACAACCCCTAACCCTAGAAGTACCATACATTCACCTTCATTTTAATTAATTTTTTGGTAAACAAAATGAGTAAATAAATCACTCAACGTTGTATCTACTGATTTAAATACTGTTATTTTTTATCTACTTTTTCGAACAGGTATATTTTGTTTGGCTAAATAAGCCAGTTCAACACACGGCAAGCTCTGTAAATATACCTTCTTGCATTGATAACAATAACTTACCAGTTTCATTTAATATATTAATTACTATCTACAAATAAACTGCTACGAGTGATTGCGGAAGTATCATATTCACGACTATCTTTATGATGATTTTCAATTAAATCAATATGTGTGTCTGATGCAAGCCATTTAAAATAATATATAATGACTCACCGTCCATATGCATATCAAGGGTATAGATGTGTAACCAATCGGGTTGTGACTACTGCCAATGAGAAAACAAAGCTGAGTCATAATTATCCCTTGTTATTTTTGCATGCAATGTGCCTTCATTTCTTGTAATAAAAGTGCCAATAACTCACTACAAAAATGCCAAACAGCTGCCTGCCCAGCATCGAGGCTGTGTTGCTCTTGATGAGAATGTGCTTAAACATTAACTCAACTTTAGCATTCACCAACATAGTCATGAGATACTAAAGTTGAGCTCTTACAGCTTCTTACCAGGGAAAATTAAAACTCTATTCGTGCGGTCAATGACACATAGCGAGCACCTTGACGTCCTGTCACTAAGCCATAATCAGGATTAAGCTTTAAGCCATTTTCACCGTACTGAGCACGCTCTTCGTTGATATTTATCGCACTATCGCTATTAAGCAAATTATAAACAGTGCCTTTTAAAATCACGTTTGAGCCAAAAAAGTCAGTGTAGTACGTCAATGACATGTCTATATTAGTGAGCCAAGGTAAATTACCTTTACTGCCACGTGGCGCAGGGTTGCCATTTTCATCATAATGAGATGCTTGATCGTAATATTTACTAACACATGCATCCCATGGGCTTCCTTGTTCGCAGCTATCGACACCTTCAGGGTGAACTGAGAAGTAGCTCTTTGGACGACCTGATGTAGTTCGCGCAACTAAACCTAGGGTCAATGAATCGGTAATATTATAGGCGCCACTAAACTTAATAGCGTGGCGGTGGTCATTTGGTAAATTACCATAGCCATGATCCATCAAATCACCATAGTCGTAGGAGGTCGTCCAACCAGGATCGGCTTGGTTATTATCCGTTTTAACTAAACCTTCGGTATTACCATAGCTATGTGACCATGTATATGAAGTATTGATACGCAAGTCATCAGTTATATTGCCATCTAAGGTAAACTCAAGCGCCAAATATTTGCGTTGTGCTTCGGCAAGTGCAAGTTCATCAGCACTTAAATTTACGTTATCAATTTCTCCATCACCATCAAAGTCATACGACATTTGAATCGCTTCACCAGGGTTATTGAGTACGTAATATGAACCTTGCCCTACGTTATCGGTTATACCCATTTCAGCAAGCTTTTTGGCAAGCACAGGGCCTACATCAGTGTCTTCAACACTGCGACCTAAATCACGGTAAATAGCACGTACACCTGCAGACATCGTATCAAACACTTCTTGCTGATAACCAATTGTAAATTCATCGCTGTACATTGGTTTTAAAGAAGCAGAGGCAATTAGCCCTGGTTCAGTAATACCCCGCTGACGCCAGCGTCTATCACGTAACATATCCCCTCTGCTAGGTGAGCCATCAGCTAATAAAGAAGGTGAACCGCTACCTTCTAATTGATCCAGTTCGAAATACTCAAACCATTCAATAGATGCAGAACCTTGGGTGATATTCATGTTCGCAGAGACAGGTTGAAAATAACGCCCAAAGGTTGCAAATACTTTTGCACTACCATCACCATTAACGTCATAAATTGCTTGTATACGTGGCGCGATTTGATTATCTATATCAACAAAAGCCCGACCATCTGAAACAGTGTTTTCGAACTGGCTATAACGCAAACCCATATTAAGCACTAAATTATCAGTAGCTTGCCATGAATCATTAATGTAAAACGCTAATGAAGTGGTAGCAGAATCGACCTCACGGCTACGAATCCTTCTTTCGATAAAGTCAGTACCTAGTGTAGCGCCCGATACATCGTTTTCACCGGCCGTTTTTACTGTCCACCAGCCTTTAGCATCCCCAATACCATTTTGACCTTCAAAAAAATCGACCTTCACGTTAGTGTAATCAATACCAAATTGGATTGAATGCATATCCAAATCCCAGTTAAAATCAATGCGAGCTTGGTCTCGGATGTACTCTTCTTCTGTTATTCCTGAATTAGTGTGCTGGCTTAACGTAACAAAACCATTTCTTTCATCCCATACACCTGGGTTTGGAGACGCTACCACGTTCTCAACATTCTCAGTAACACGGCCAACAACGGCTGACACTGAAAAAGTATCTGTCAGATAGCCATTGTAGTTAATACTATAAACATTACCGCCATCTTCACCTGGTGCATCTACCCCTTGCTGATCACCCACAACATTATCTTTCCAATTATAAGCAAACGTTTTGTCAGTCCAAGTACGTTTATTGTTCATTGCAGAGAAACCAATAGAGTGATCTTCATTAATAAACCAATCCACTTTCGTGAACCAACGATCTTCATCACGCTCAAAATCAGAGAACGTGGTTTGCCCAGCGCTGCTAGACTCTTCTCTGCGTGGAGCAAATAAGCCATAGAAGAACAGCGTATCTTCAATAAGCGCACCGCTCGCCCATAACTGTACTTCTTTAAAATCGTAACTACTTTGCTTAGTGTTGGTACTGATGGTGCCACTATCTTGAAATATTGAATCATGCTGATTACGAAGACTATCAGGATCCCAGCGCACCTCTGCACCAAGTTTAAAATCATTATCGCCTGATTTAGATACAGCGTTTACAATACCGCCTAATGCCCCTCCAAATTCAGGGCTAACACCACCCGTTTTAACTTGAGTTTGCGAAATAGCCTCCCATGGAAGACGAATTGAACCTAACCCTGTGCGAATACTGGTTACATTCAAGCCATTAAAATAGTAGCCATTCTCAGCGGCTGATGAGCCACCAAAACTAGAGGCTCCTTTGAAATTAGAACCACCAGGAGCTGCAGTACCTGGCGCTAGTAACGCAATACTCTCAAAACCAGTATTTACCGGCATTGCTTTAAGTTCAGCATCACTAAACGTTAAGCCAGAGGTGGAAGATGCCATATCTACACGACGAATTGCCGAACCTGCTACCGCGATACGCTCTATATCAATACCAGCTTTATAAAGTTGTACATCAAGTATTATTGATTGGCCAATAGTTACCGCAACATTTTCTTCAGTCATTGCTTGATAACCGTCTTTTACAATAGTTACATCGTATGTACCTACAGGTACGTTTCTTAATAAGTAATCACCCTCGGCGTTACTGGTAATGGTGTAAACCAACCCTTTGCTTTTGTGCTTAAGTGTAATAGTTGCGCCGGTTAAATCATTCCCCGATTGCGCAACAATATGACCTTTAACAATACTACTGCCATCAACAGCGTGTGCCGCTGGTGCAATTAATAATGCTGCTGTTACCGCAGTTGCCAGCAGAGTTCTAGCACCCACGCCTCGAGTTTGTTTTTTATTATTTGTAATCATGTAAGAATTCCTTGGTCCTGTAGATTTTTATTGTGAGACTAACCTCGACGTAAAATATACATAAATTACATATTGTATACAATATTAAATATATGATAATTTTTAGTTAAAATTTAAATACAAATTAAACAAAGTCAATTGCTCTGCAAGTTTGTAACTAAAGGAAGCTTTATTAAGTATCGTAATTTAATACATGAGCTGAAGTATTTAACCTGAACTCTGGTTAAGAGATATACTAATATTTTGAATCAAAGTGATATTTATGTTTATTTTCTCTAGCCAGAGATTTTCAGTGGGTACTAAGCGAAATTACTTGCAATAGTTAGCCTATTGCAAGTAGATTAAACTCAGTTAACGCTAAGAATAGCTACTTGGGGTAGGTTTATAATCCAGAGTTCAGGTTATTAAGAAGCAAACTATAGTTCGTGAAGATAGTTAAATGATTAACCCCACTTTATATAGTTAGCGTTACTCGCCTTTGCATGCCCCTGTATAATTTACATATACGATACCCTTTTAATTTAGTTCTTAGACTTGCCGAAGTTAATTTTACTGATACAATCGAAATGTATAATGTATACAATATTACTTATTAGAGGAAATATAATGGAAACAAACTGTAAAGATTGGCGATACACAGTTATGCCAGCCGTATTTACATGGCTCAAAGAAACAGAGTCTGGAACCGTTGCAATTGACCTTGATGCAACGAAAAAATACGCTGCAGATATTTTAAAGGTGCAAGGCAAAGGTGGAACTCGTATGGGAGGCCTTGTTGGCTCTGGTACTCTTGGTGAGAACAGCTACCTAAGCTCCGAACAGCGTCTTTCTTTACTAAAAGCTCTCTCAAGTGTTGCTAAAGAATACAATGTTCCATTGATTAGTGGCGCAGCCGCAGAAACCAAAGAAGAGCTGGCCAAAATTGTTACAGAGCTAGCAACTGTTGGCGTGGACACCGTAATGGTGATGCCACCAAAAACCAAATACACGCCTTCTGATGAGGAAATGTATGCGTATTATTCCCTTTCTGCCACAGCTGCAAAAGAGGCCGGTATTACAATAATGCCTTATAACAACCCGGACGCCGCTGGCTATCATCCACTTTCAACTGACCTTCTAACAAAGCTTGCCGCTTTACCTGAAGTTACGGCGCTTAAAATATCCACCATAGATGTATCTGTCATTGAAACGATGGTGCTAGAAAATAAGGACATAAAAGTACTCGCAGGTGTAGATACGGTAACTATACATGCAGGACTCGCTGGCGCATGCGGTGGAATTACAGGCGTTGGCTGTATATTTCCAAAAGCGAGTGTCACTATGCAGGAATACGTGAATAAAGGTGAGTGGGCCGAGGCAAACAAAATTTCTCAAGCTATGAATTCTATATCTTACCTTGATGCACAACCGTTACTTTTAGAATACCTTAAGTTTGCATTTGGCATTCATCATAATGATGTAACTGGCGGGCTTCGTACTTTTGGTAAAAAGTTAAATCAACAGCAAATTGATGATGTACACACAAGGTATGCCTTAGCAAAAGAACGACTCGAGGGTCTGGGTTTAATAGACTGAATTTTCAAAAATTGACAAGCAAAAGCTCCGTTTTTACGGAGCGTTTTTGTAGCTATAGATAAGCTGCTCTTGCGGTGATTGCGCTGACCTTATTAAATAATCATACTTGAGCATAAAAGAAAATCAGATATATCGTTTATTCAAATATAGCGTAAGACTAAGCTTTGCACTTCTGAGTTTTTTACCCTATCTAGCTAAAGTATTTTTTACATACCCACTTAATAATACAGAAAAGTTGATGGGACCTTGTTCAGTTAGCTAACATCGCATTAAGCAAACTAATCGAGGTAAGTTAAAGACAACATAAATATAGCATTCTTATTTGCCTACGGGCAGCAAGCTGAGCACATGATAAAAAATGTGGCTTATTTAACACTACCTTTTTTCGTCTTCTATTTTAAGTAATAGCTTTTTAATGTCGTTTTTGGCGCCTAAGATATGCTTTTTCAAAAAGTCACACGCTTTTTTAGTGTTCTTTGCACGACAGTGATTTAACAATATACGGTGCTCTTCTGGTGCTGTGGTTAAACCACCCGCTAGTAAAATATGCATGCGCACATAACGCTCTGAATTTTTACTATACATATCAACTAGTTCACGAGTTTGTGGGCGTTGTGCGCGTGAATACAACTTACCATGAAAACGGCTGTTTAAATCGCCCGTTGCTAGGTGGGTATCACCTGCATCCATGGCGCTTTCTAGCTCAGTTAAGATAAGCTCAGCATCAATTAAATCTTGATCTGTTAAACCTTCTATTGAGTGACTTAGCAGCTCAGCCTCAAGTAATGCCCTTAAATCAAAGATTTCATCAATTTGTGATGCTGAAAGCTCTGTTGCCGTGGCTCCTTTATGCGCTTCAAAATTTACAAGCCCTTCAGCTTCGAGCTGAAGCAGTGCCTCACGAACAGGTATTCGGCTTACATTAAGCTCAGCAGCAAGTGCAGCTTGACGCAGTGGATCACCAGCTTTGATTTCACCGGTTAATATTTTTTCACGAATTGCTTCTGCTACTAATTGGGTGCGTGTTTTGTGTTCGATAGCCATGGTGATCCTTAAGTATTGCATTTAGCATACATTATACTCAAGTAACATGAGATGCCAAGTTAGATTCCGTCCTCAGTTAGCGTTTATAAAGGAAAAGCGGGAATATACAATTTGCATATCCCGCCCAATGAATCTTATGCTTGATAGCAAATTGGTCGCATAAAACGTAACATTGCATTTGTGCCTACAGAGGTACTACGTACATCCGTTGAGCTTGGAAATGGCCCACCGTGGTTCATTGAACCACACACTTCAACACCTGTTGGCATCTGATTTTTTATCAAACGACCCACTTTATATTGCAGTGCTTCGATGAGGCTATCTGCTTTGCTTAAATCCGCTTTCGTGCCATGAACGCTGGCTGTAAGCTGCCCTTGCAGTTTATTTATTAATGTCATAAGTTGCTGTTCACTGTCGTAACGCACAACTAATGCAGCAGGGCCAAACATTTCTTCATTCAACGCTGGGGTTGTTAAATAATCGTCGGCATTACAAACGAATACATGTGCATTAGCATGGAACGTTTGCTCAAGCTTACCTTTCCCTAACACGCTTACTTGAGCAAGTTGGCCTCGCTCTTCTACTTGATGTTTAAACGTTTTAACAATGTCTGGCGTGAGCAAAGTGTCTGATGGTGCATCATTAATGCTCGCAGTAATATGTGCTTCAAGCTCATCACACCCGGTTGGCACTAACCAAAGCCCAGGGCTGGTGCAAAACTGGCCGTTACCCATAAGCATTGACTGGCAAAGTGACTGCGCCATTTCTTTACTCTGTTCAATGGCTTTATTGGGTAAAATAACTTGAGGGTTAATACTACCCAGCTCACCATAAAATGGGATGGGCTCTTCACGTTTAGCAATCGTTTCTTGCAGTTTACTAGCCACGTTAAATGAGCCTGTAAAGCCAACCGCTTTAATTGCCGGCGCTGCAACTAATTGATGCGATATGTCATGCTCCTTACTTTGCACCATTGCAAACACGCCTAATGGCATCGCACATTCTTTTATGGCTGCAAGCGCCGCACGTGCCATCAACTCGCCAGTTCCTGGATGCGCTGTGTGATTTTTAACAATGACCGGGCACCCAGCAGCAAGTGCCGCTGCTGTATCGCCACCCAATGTTGAAAAGGCATAAGGAAAATTAGATGCACCAAACACAGCAGCCGGCCCCAATGGTAAATAGTTAAGTTCAGTGTGTGGTTTTGGTAACGGTGATCTTGTTGCATCGGCCTCATCCACTATTTTTAAACCCAAAGGTGATTCAGGGTTTTCGCGCAATGCACTGGCAAACGCTTTAAGTTGATTTACGGTGCGCATGCGCTCCCCCTGCAATCGCGCAAGCGGTAAGTTGGTTTCTTGCTGAGTTTGCTCAAGTAGATCATCACCAAGCGCTAATATTTGATCTGCAATACACATTAAAAAATCAGCACGTTGTGCATAGCTAGTTTTACGATACTCATAAAAAGCCGATTGTGCGGCTTCGATTGCAACGTTTAATTCAGTGGCGCTGAGATTAAAAAAGCATGTAGGTAGTGGTTCATTACCAGCGGGAGAAAATGCATTAAATTCACCATTCGCTGAATCACCAACCCATTGTCCTGCTACTAAACTTTGTCCTGTTAATGTCATGTTTTGCTCCTGATTATATTACTTGAAACCCAAATGCATATGGGTCATCGTCATCGACTGTGATAGCACTTGTGCCTGTTACTCTAGACCAACCTTGAATACTTGGCAGAATAGCTGTTACGCCTGCGATTTCTGTTACCTGTTCAATACGGCCGATAAATTGGCTACCGATATAACTTTCGTGGATAAATTCTTGCCCTTGGGCCAACTGCCCTTTCGCAAAAAGCTGTGCCATACGGGCGCTAGTGCCTGTTCCACATGGTGAGCGATCAATGGCTTTGTCACCATAAAAAACAGCATTTGCGGCATGTGAATTGGCATTTTTAGGTGTGCCTGCCCATAACACATGGCTTGCACCTTGAACGGTTGGGTCAAGGGGGTGAACACATTTTATTTTTGCGTTTATGGCATCACGCACCTGCGGGCTGTACTTTAAAATTTGCCCAGCGGTTAAATGCTCAATGCCTTTGTAATTGGCTTGCGGTTCAACAATAATGTAGAAGTTACCTCCGTAGGCAATATCTACTTTAAGCTCGCCCAGTTCAGGTACTTCAATTACAATTGACTGATATGCTAAGTACGCGGGAACATTATAAATTTTTACCCACTGAACTTTACCATCGGTCATTTCATAATTGATTCGTACACGTCCAGCTGGCGTATCTAATAGCAAGGTCCCGGGCACTTTTGCATGTAATAAACCATGCTCTAAAGCAAACGTAACAATACCCATTGTGCCGTGGCCGCACATGGGCAAGCACCCTGATGTTTCAACAAATAAGATAGCGGCATCGCCGTCTTCTGTGGTAGGCGGATATAAAAATCCGCCCGACATCATATCGTGACCACGAGGCTCAAACATTAGCGCTTGGCGTATCCAATCGTGATTTTGAAAAAAGTCTTGGCGTTTCTCACTCATGCTCTGTCCGCTCAATTGCGGGTGACCACTGGTAATTAGCCTTACGGGATTGCCACAGGTATGGCCGTCAATACAAAAAAAGGTCCCTTTGAGCATAACTTAATCCAACTTTAATTTTGTTACGTCAATACCGCTTGCCATTGCTTTAGTGTAAAGCGTGGTAACAGCTGCATTTTCATCTGATGCGTTTAGCTTAATAACGCTGTGAGCAGTTTGATTATTTAGCTCATCGATCATGTTTGCGCTACTTGCAAAATGAATAGCGCCATCTTCATTAAACTGAGCCGAAAACGATCCAAAGGCCTGTTGCCAATTTACTGTCATTTTAATTACCTGATTGATGTTTATGCTTGATATAGTAGGTATATTGTATACAATAATCAATATCCTATTTCAGCATTCCTTTCTTTAGTGGCATTGAAGGGCATCTATAAAACAGCAGCAAAAACATTAAACCATTGAATCTAAACAACAATGAAGCAAAATAACAAGTATTGAAAAATCATATCTCGTAACTTAAAAAATAAATGCAATTTTGAGATAGACACAATACATCCGTCACAACAAACATATTGCATAAAGAGGTAAGCATTTTGTCTGATAATAAAACACAACATATTGGCGTGGTTGGAGCAGGTATAATCGGTATTTGTTGTGCGTTAAAATTACAACGCGCTGGCTTTACAGTTACTTTGTATGATGAAAATGGCTTAGCTCAAGGCTGCTCGAAAGGGAATGCTGGGCACTTTGCAACAGAGCAAGTATTTCCTTTAGCGCACTCATCGTTATTAAAAAAGCTGCCTATGATGCTATTAAACCCACTCGGCCCTCTTAGAATAGATTGGCGCTATGTGATCAAAGCACTACCTTGGTTTTGGCGGTTTGTTAATAACATGGCTAGCTCAACCTATAAAGCAAATACCCACGCTTTACAGGCGCTCAACCACCGTGCAATTACAGCCTACGAGACCCTGCTAGATGAATTCAAATTAAATCATTTAATAACAAAGAAAGGGAGCTTGCTCACTTTCGAAACAACGCCAGTTACACAAATACAGGCTATGTTTGAAAAATATTTATCACACGGTATCGCTGTAGAGCTGCTCAATGCTGAACAACTACAACGACTGGAACCTAATTTAGCAAAAACCATAACGCATGCATTATTTTTTAAAGAGGTAGCACACAGCGTTGATCCTCATTTATTTTGCTTAAGTTTAGCTGAGCAATTTAGAGCTTTAGGTGGGCAGTTTTGCCAACAAAAAGTGATTGAGGTTTCACCTGTTTATAGTGGCTATGAAATTAATTGCCCTGACCAAAAATTTCAAGCCGATAAAGTCATCATCGCAGCTGGTGCGTGGAGCAAATTACTGCTCAAGCCCTTAGGTTACAATGTACCTCTTGATACAGAGCGAGGCTATCATTGCATGTTATCGAGTAATTATGGTCTATCTCGTCCTGTCGCCTCTGCAGAGCGCAGTTTTATTATGACACCCATGAGCCAAGGTTTACGAATTGCTGGAACAGTAGAGTTCGCAGGTACAGAACGTAAAATGAATAATAAACGCGCTTTGGCATTATTACCCAATGCCAAAGCAATGCTCAATCATTCAGCGGTAACACTTCAACCTAGTAGCGTGTGGATGGGCTGCAGACCATCACTGCCCGATTCATTACCGGTCATAGGCGAAGCACCTAACCACACTAATTTATTTTTTGCATTTGGCCACCAGCACCTTGGATTAACTCAAGGTGCTATTACAGGTGAGCTAATAACTAGTTTGTGTTTACAACAAGTACCTAGCGTAGATATAAAACCATATTGTATCAGCCGCTTTTCATCTCAAGCTGCTTGCAGTTCACACGCCCCACTTGCACAATAGTCACACTTACGAGGAAAGCACTATGATAGCCCAAGGTATTGGTACCCATACCAAAGAACAAGCACTTGCCAGTTTATCTAATATGACTGACGATTTAACCCCGATCCAACCGCAAGAGCACCTAGAACGAATTAAAAAAGCTCAAGTATACATGCAACAAAATGGTATTGACGCCATATATCTAAACGCTGGTACAAATCTTACTTATTTTACGGGAATGCGTTGGTATGCCAGTGAAAGACTGGTGGGAGCAATTTTACCTGCACAGGGCGATGTACAATATATTGCTCCTTTTTTTGAAATTGGTTCACTCAATGGCTTTAAAGTGATTGATGGCCCAATTCATGGTTGGCAAGAACATGAAAGCCCATATCAGCTATTTGTAGATGTAATAACCGAAATGGGCATTGCAAAAGATGGCACTATTGGCATTGATGAAAGTGCACAGTTTTTTATTTTTGATGGCATTAAAAAAGCACAAAGCGGCTTAAAACTGGTTAACGCACAACCCGTAACAGCACATTGTCGTATGCACAAATCAACCAATGAACTTGCATTAATGCAACGCGCAATGGATATGACCTTAGTGGTACATAAAGCCACAGCCAGTATGCTGTATGAAGGCATTAGCACCACTGAAGTAGAAGCTTTTATTAAACAAGCGCACCAAAAAGTAGGTGCGCCAGGTAACTATTTTTGCATTGTGTTATTTGGTGTTGCTACCTCTTTTCCCCATGGCGTAAAAGACGCGCAAATTCTTAAAAAAGACGATGTGGTATTAATTGATACTGGCTGTAAAGTGCACGATTACTTATCTGATATCACCCGCACTTATGTGTTTGGCGAAGCAAGTGATCGCCAGCGCCAATTTTGGGATTATGAAAAAGCGGCACAAATAGCTGGATTTAATGCAGCAAAAATAGGCCAAACATGTCAAGACGTAGATGCTGGAGCTCGTAATTATTTAGCTGAGCAAGGCCTTGGTCCTGAATATCAAACGCCAGGGTGCCCACACCGTACCGGCCACGGCATTGGCTTAGACATTCACGAGTGGCCTTATTTAGTCGGCGGCGATAAAACCCCTCTGGCCACCGGTATGTGCTTCAGTAACGAACCCATGCTCGTTGTACCAAATGAGTTTGGTATAAGATTAGAAGATCACTTTTATATGACCGACAACGGGCCAAAGTGGTTTACTGAGCCATCCCATAGTATCGACGACCCATTTAAATCAACCAGTTAACTTATAACACTCTCTGCTGCATGTATACGAAAACCATGCAGCCACTGGCACTACTCACTTCACTTAGCTTGTTTTTGAGTAATTAATAATAAATTTGCAACATTCCATCAGAGATTAGGCGCCTCTTGCTGTTCACCATATAGGTAGTGTTTTGTACTGCTATTACAGTGAACTGCTTGAGGTAAATAAGTGTATGAAATCACGTACTTTACCAAAGCGAAGCATTATGCTTCTGGCATAAACCTCCCACTTAGGCAAAACGTGGGATGTATTTTATAAGGTAAGCGTAGGTCAGCTGGTTAACCATTTTCCGCGCTAGAGACTTGGTAAATTAATGCTCATTTGTTTGGCCCTTATTCAGGTCTTACTACGGGTACTATTTCTTTTACTGCGACACCTTACGACCAAGCTGCGCCAATAAATACACAACAACAGGACGTTGCAATCACGCCTTATGAAGATAAGAAATACGAGTTTGGGTTAACCCCTACCTCTGAAGCAATGTTAATCACGATCACGGCACGATTAGATGTAGACGGAGAAGAAATTCGCATCATCAAAAAGCAACCAATATAACCTTTTGAAGACAAAAGTAGTGTAAAAACCTTTCAAAAAAATCAATGCCGACCAGTGAGCAAGCTGATCGGCATTTTTCAGTTTAAGTGTTATTCCATAGATAGTGTGAATAAACTTTTCCAATAAAAGTAATCATTAATAGGGCGAGTAATTAACGACATCCACTACTGTTATAGTCAACGACTAAACTAACACCATTACTTGAGCCTGATACCTTTAAGTAACCCCAATATTGGCTTGAATTAGCAATATAAATACACTCGTCGTTACCACTATTATTTGACTCAGCCAATTCGTTATTGCCATTAGGCCACGAGCTCTCGGCATAGCTAAGGCTTATATCGCCACTGCCATTGGCCGTGGTGATTGTAATCCCACTTTGACTTTGCACATCAGCAAGACTAAACCACATCGGACCGCTGTTACCTAAACAAACCGCTTCGCCATCATTTAAACGACCGTTGCTACGACTGCCTTGTGTGGCACATACATCGGGCACATTGGAAGTGGCTGGCATATAAGACGCTGTTAATTGCACATTTTCAAATGCATTATATCCATATAACATAACCTGATAAGTACCAACTTGTACTGGGTCAATGGCGCACTGCTCTTCGTTACCACCAATATAAGGACGACAATCGTAAACGGTCTCTGTTGGTGCCGCTTCATAGCTTACATACAGGTCAGCATCTCCTTCTCCTCCAGTAATTGTAAATACTAGTTCACTGGCACCTTGCGGAACGGCAAAAGTAAAGTATTGCTGCTCATTTTGCGCGCCGTTAGTCTGAACTGTTTGATTATTTTGCAATATGTTATCACCGACACTACTATCTTTTTCGATGGTCGCTGTCGTGATAGCTGATTGACTTGCTCCTTGATTGTCAGTAACTATCAAACTTACGTTGTACTCCCCTTCACTGATATACCTGTGAAGTGGATTAGCCTGATTCGAGCTACTGCCATCACCAAAGTTCCATTGATAACTTACAATTGAGCCATCGCTATCAATACTGCCATTGCTGGTAAAACTGACGTCATTATTTTGCACGCCATAATATGGGCCGTTGATTTGAACTGTCGGCGGAATATTTGAAGGCGCGCCAGCAACTAAATCATCGCACCATTGTACAAATTCACTTTCGTAACTACTTTTCCACTGTTCTGTTTTTGCTTTGTAGGCAATCCAATCACCCACTCTGGTATGGGCAAGCATAGTATTAATTTCATCATAATGGCGTTCAAACATAAACCTAACAGCTAGGTAACCCCAACGATAGATTCGGTCTTGATCAAAACCATCATAAGTAGTGGAAAAGATTTGTGCTAGGGTAAAACGTGAGCCATCACTAATGGTTTCTTTTGCTGCGTCATTATCATTTAAATTAGCAATGTATTCAGCAACCCCTTCCGACCACCAAACAACATCTTCTGTAGGAGAGTTAAAGTCGCCATACAGATCAAATCGCCCATCGAGATAGTGCACATATTCGTGCTCTAAATTCCAAACGAAATGCTCTGCATTTGCATAATTTGCTTCATAAGCAATAAAGTTTGCTTGGTTGCCAACAACGGATGGATCACCTTCTAAATACATGCCACCATTATTGGTATTAATACCAAAAATGACCCCCGCATATTTACCGTAATCGTCGCTACTATCGAAAATATTCACTTGTAAAAAGCTATTATTATCATCAGCTACGGGGGTGTTATTAGTGGCAAGTTTAGTATGGAATAGCCCTTCCTCAGCACCCATTGCATCACACGCGGCGGCATGTTGCGCAACAGTCATATTTTGCGAACGAATTTTAATCGTGCTACTGCAACTATAGCTTTGTGGCAGTGCTTGACCTATCAGGTTATCTACAAACCCACAAATACCATAATCATTACAATCTGCGTAATAACTAACCGAGTCAGCTGCCGCAAGCCAAACCGCATCACCATAACCAAAGCTAGTATACGTTGAAAAAATAGCATTTAGACCAGTATCTACAGCACTTTGAATCGGTGTATCTGAGTATTGCTTTAACCGAGCAAGTTCACTTGCTGCATTAACAATAAGGTACTGTGCGTCTGATCCAATCATCCATTGTTTTTGAGTAAACGCACTGAGCCTTGTTACTAAATCAGTGTCTTTGCCCACTGCCGTAACAAATTCATCATTCCATTGACCACGATATAACAAGGTAAAAATACCATTCACTGCACTTCGTACATTCCACTTAGCGCCGTAGCTTTCATTAAAACGGCTCAACCATTGTTTTACCACTTCAAGGTAACGATGCTGTTGCTCTGAGCTGTCCATTGTGATGATTACTTCGTTTAACGTTTTAGCATGACCGTCGTTATCGTCGTAAAAATGACTATTGGCAACAAATGCATCAACCGCCCCCACAACTGCGGTGGTGACCCACGTTGCAAAACTAACATTGTCGTTATAAAACTCAGCGTAAAAACCAGTTCGTAGGTATAAAAATAACGCTTCCAACTCTACATTTCCGCCGCCAGCATAAGTCAGTGAAAGTGCCTTAGCATGATTTGCAACAGCAAACATTTTATCAGACGTAAACACCTGACTTTGTGTTAAAGCAGAGGCACTAAACAACTCATTAATACATTGTGTACCTTGGTTTTGAATTTCTGTAATAATACTTGATGTGCTCGCGTTTGCTAATGCATTCAAATCACACGTAACGGCGACTGCTTGCATCGTCATCACACGCGCATTAAAAAGTTTTTGCTGGCTTTGCATTTTTGCAATCGGTGCTTTTTCATTATGATTTTGTTCAACGCCATGATGATGTAAACGCTCTACAACGGCTGTCTGAGGTATAAATGTTCGCTCCTCCACCTTGTCAGCCAATGCCATTGAACTCATACCTAATATCGGTAACGTCAAAATCAGTGTGTTAATTTTCATATTATACCTTCGATGATTAGTATGTTCTTAATCCAGAACTGGTTATTGAGATACAATTTGTAACACCTCATTATCATTGTATACAATATATTTTATATAACATTAACGAATATTGATATATTAGTTTTGAGAAAACGGTTTCAACCAATTCTTTTGTATTGATTTTTACTTACTTCAAACTCTATTTAATTTAGTGAAGCTGAATATCACTCCCTCAAAGGTTACCCCATAGGGGTGGGTCAGTTTGGTACACTAAACTCTCGCAATATTTAAAAGAGCGTCTTACAACGACTCTTTTAAATAATTAGCACTTTGATTTAAAGCCAGATATGGTAATTTACTCTTTCAACCAGCATCCTCCCTTGAGTAGGTTATATGAATACAAAAAACCGTTGGACATTAAAAAGTATTGCCAAAGAGTTAGGTGTGTCTAATGCTACGGTTTCAAATGCGTTTAATCGCCCTGATCAACTCTCGGCTAAACGACGCGAAGCCATACTTAAAGCTTGCAAAGAGCTCGGTTATTATGGCCCTAATAAAGCGGCGCAATCTCTGCGAAGTGGCACGTTTAATATTGTTGCTTTAGTGCTACCAGATAGCGTGGAATATATGGTGTCAGACCCTGTCGCCAGTAGCTTTATGCGTGGTGTAACCTCAGTGCTTGAAAAAAACGGCATTAATGTTTTATTGTTTTCAGGCAATAACGAAAACCTTAATAACGTTGTTGATTTTGTTGATGGGTTTATTTGTTATGGGCGCCCGCGAAACAAAGCACTGGTAGAGCAACTAAAAACAGTACAAAAACATGTGGTTACTGTGGATTTTGATATTGCCCGCAACGCATCAATTAATATAAATAACGAACAAGCCAGTTACGAAATAGCCAAACATGTTTTGCACAGTGCAACTGATAACGTGGCAATATTAGGCTTGAGATTACTCGATGAAAATGTATTGTGCCGAGTTTACGAACATCATGAGTTTGAAACGGGTCAATCTATTTCTCACCAACGCTTACGAGGTTATCAGCGTGCGTTAAATAAAGCGAATGTAACGGTAGCCGACGACCGCATTTGGAATATTCCTGAAAGTAGCGAGCGTTTTGCCAGCATAGCTGCAAAAGAAGTATTAAACGCCTCACCACGCCCTGATGTGATCATATGTATGAGTGATTTAATTGCCCTCGCCACCATGCGAGAAGCAATAAAACAAGGGATAAAAATAGGGAGTGAGCTACGTATTGTTGGATTTGATGGCATAGAAGAAGCAGCCCGTTTTGTGCCTCGCCTTACGACTATTCATCAAAATAGCCAAGAAAAAGGTGTAATAGCTGCTAACTTATTTATTTCTAAAGAAGAAAAACAACACGAAGTAGGTTACGCACTAAATATTGGTGCAAGTAGCTGAGCGCTGTTAGTAGCGCAGATAAAAAAGCCAAGCTTAAGTTGCTTGGCTTTTTGGTTTTCAACAAATAAAGCTATTTAAACTAATAAACTTTGTAAGTTTAAAGTGTTTTCTTGAGAACCATTAACCTGCGTAATAAGTGCAGTACGACTAGCAAAATCAATACTCAAAGAAATTGATTGTTGCTCAAGCTTCCACATTAAACAACATACACTTGCGCCACCTTGAGCAGTAAATTCACCAGCAAATGCAGGATGCTCATTACGTATTTTAATTAATGCTATTAATCCTTTTACTACCGGCTTATTTAGCGCTTCATCTATTTTAGCGGCATCTAGATAAGGGCGATTAATATCACGACCAACGTTCGTTTTCGCCAGAAGCTCCATATCATTTTTACAAGCAAATAAACCACCGTAATATACTTGTGGTACACCCGGTGCAAAAAATTGAATGGCGCGAGATAATAAGTAATCAAAATCATTTGCGCCCAGTGCATCGTAATACGTACAGTTAACTTGATATAGGTCGACATTACTTGCAGCTGCACCTGTTGCTTTACGGCTCTGGTTATTGCTGTTGGCATGCATGGTTTCTACTAAATTATCTATTTGAGATGCGTTTAACAGCCCTGGTTTATCGCCCATTGGACCCGCGTCAATAATGCCAATACCATCATGGGTGTCTAGCACCGTTAAACAGTTGCGCGGTGAAATTTGTAACCACTTAAGCAGTGCGTCTACATCATTATTAAATAAGCTGTGTAAAATAAGCGGGGGTAAAGCAAAGTCGTATACCATGTTTACGCGCTTAGCCACGTCAACTTGAGTTTGATAATGGCTATGAATTTCAGCAATGGTTTCCATGCCTAAATCATTTGCCTGCTTTGAGAGTTTATCTAAATAGGCAAATGTTTCATCGAGCATAAAACAGTTAGTACCTGCTTGCTTAATGGCGTAACCCGCTGCATCTAAACGAATAATGTTTACGTTGTTAGCAGAAAATTTAGTAAGTACGTTATTTAAATAGGCAATGCCCGCTTCTACTTTTACATTTATATCAATTTGGTTGTCGGTAAAGGTGGTCCAAAAATCATACGTTTGACCATCACCGCATTTCATTGGTGTAAAACAGCTTCCAGGCCGTGGACGGTAAATGGCTTGTTGTTCTTGGTTGCTCATGCCATTAGGGAATACGTCTTCTTTAGTTAAAAATAAATCCCAAAATTCAGAGGCTTTGCCTTTGGCCAGCACATCCTGAAATTGAAACGATTGCGCCGATACATGGTTTACTATTAAGTCGGCCATTAAATCATGGTCTTTTCCAAGTGCTTGAATATCTGACCAAGTTCCTATTCGGGCATCAACTTCACTGTGATCAATTGGGTCAAAACCTGCATCGCTACCATCTATTGGGTTATAAAATGGTAATAAGTGTACCCCTGCAAAAACGTCTTTAAGTGGACCCTTTAGAAGTGCTGTTAATGCGTTTATATCTTTACCGGTGATTCGATCAGCATATGTGATCAATTGAACTTTATTCTTCATCATGTGTGATTACCAAGTTGAAACTTAATCGATTAAGATATATCTTTAACTAGCAAGTAAGAATTTACAAGTAATTTTTAAATATTTTACATACAAATATCGTGGCTCGATTAATACTACAATAAGTTACTGACAACTTAATGTGTGTTACCAAGCATTTAACGAGGAAAAGCAAATGACAAAATCACACACACACGTAAGCAGCGATCCGTTGCAACAAATTCGTTGGCTCACATACATGATGTTTTTTATGTTTGCCATGACCTCTGACGCCGTTGGCATGATCATTCCCGAACTCATAAGCGATTTTGGTTTAAGTATGACCCAAGCCAGTGCGTTTCATTATGCGCCTATGGCCATGATTGCAATAAGTGGATTATTTCTAGGCTTTTTAGCCGATAGTCTTGGCCGTAAAAAAACGATTATGCTTGGATTATTAATATTCTCTGCAAGTTGTTTTTTGTTTGCGATTAGTAGCAGCTTTATATTTTTTGTTTTTTTACTGTGCTGTATTGGCCTCGCCATTGGTTTATTTAAAACCGGTGCATTGGCGCTTTTAGGTGATATTTCTAATAGCAACGAAGAGCACACCAAAACCATGAATAAAGTAGAAGGCTTTTTTGGCATTGGTGCCATTGTTGGCCCTGCTTTAGTTGGCGTGCTGCTGGTTCAAAATGTAAGTTGGACTTACCTTTACATCATTGCTGGCATTATGTGTTTGATTTTGGCATTGCTTGCTTGGCGTGCCGATTACCCTGCTGTGGTAAAAAATACAGATAAGCCAGCCTCACTAAAAACGACTATGAAAATGGTTAAAAACCCTTATGCACTGGGTTTTTCACTTGCAATTGCTTTATATGTTGCCACCGAAGTTGCCATATACGTGTGGATGCCTACTCTACTAAAAGATTACACTGGCTCATGGCCGCTGCTGGCCACTTACGCACTCACAATCTTTTTTGTGTTACGTGCTGCAGGGCGTTTTATTGCGGTATGGTTACTGAATAGGTTTAGTTGGCAAGGAGTTATGGCTTACTTAAGCTTTGGCATTGCGCTGTGTTACGTTGGCACTCTATATGGCGGCGTTGATTGGGCTGTGGCTTTATTACCTCTTTCAGGTTTATTTATGTCGATGGTTTACCCTACTTTAAATTCTAAGGGAATATCGTGTTTTCCTGTTCATCAACACGGCGCAGTAGCCGGTGTTATATTATTTTTTACCGCACTGTCAGCCGCTTTAGCACCTTTATTTATGGGTATGATCAGTGATTACTTTGGACACGTGCGCTACGGATTTTATTTAGCCACGGGTTTTGCAGTTATATTATTTTTAGCTATGCTGTTTAATTATATTCGTGACCCATCAGCAACTGCATTAGAGCAAAACAACCTAGTCGCTGAGTAAATAAACAACTTTAATGCTATAAAAACATTTTAAAAATCAATGTTTGAATAAAAAAACAGCAAATAATTAACAAAATAATTTGCTTATTGTAAAAACTTTGTTATTTTTACTTAATCGATTAAGTAAAAATAACAACTTCCCTTTGGGTTTAAAACGAGGCGTTCACATGACAACACACAACACACCTTTATATTTGATCAGTGCTTTAGCGCTCGCCGTTAGCCAAGGCGTTAATGCACAAAAACAAGAGCAAAATACACAAGCGCAAGCTAACAAAGGGCTAGAAACAATTGTTGTTACCGGTGTTCCCCGCCGTACAACAATAATGGCGTCAAGTTCTTCTGTGAGCAGTGTTTCACTTGAGCAAGTTGAGGTGTCTACGCCTCGCTCTACCGCAGAGGCATTTAGAATCATTCCTGGGGTGCGCTCAGAATCAACCGGCGGTGAAGGTAATGCCAACATTGCAGTACGTGGTTTACCGGTTGCCTCTGGTGGTGCTAAATTTTTACAGCTTCAAGAAGATGGCTTACCTGTTTTACAATATGGCGATATTGCATTTGGTAACGCTGACATTTTTATGCGCTTAGATAACACAGTGCAAACCATTGAATCTATTCGCGGTGGCTCAGCCTCTACCGCAGCAAGTAATGCACCGGGTGGCATAATTAATTTCATTTCAAAAAATGGCGAAAACGAATCGGGCAGCGTATCAACTACACTTGGCCTAGATTACGATACTATTCGAACTGACTTTGAATATGGCACATATTTAAATGACACTGTACGCTTTCATGTTGGTGGTTTTGTACGTCAAGGTGAAGGCCCACGTGAAACAGGTTACACATCAAATAAAGGTGGGCAAATTAAAGCCAACCTGACCAAAGATTTTGAAAATGGATACGTGCGTCTTTATTACAAACATTTAGATGATAAAAGTGTTGGCTACTTACCTATGCCAATGTATGCAAATGGAGACTCAATTCCTGGGTTTGACGCACAATCAGATACCCCGCATTCAGCATTATTTACTAAAACAGTGCGCTTAAACGGCGAAAATCAAATAAGTAACGGCGATATTCGCGATGGTATGAATCCGCAAGTTGACTCAATTGGTTTTGAGGCTGTATTTGATTTAGACAACGATTGGCGTATTGAAAACCGTTTTCGTAAATCATCTGTAAGCGGTAATTTTAATTCGTTGATCCCCGCTGAAGTTGGCGATGCATCAGCTATAGCGCAAAGTATTGGTGGTGTGGGTGCAACGCTTAGTAATGCGACCACAGGTGCTGCATTTAACGATGATTTAGCAATGCGTATTCATACGTTTGATGTAACTATGAACGACTTTGACTCAATTGTTAACGACTTCAAACTGACTAAATCGCTAAGCGATGATACTAGCGTTACTTTTGGCTATTATGCGTCAACCCAAAATATTGCCATGTCGTGGTTATGGAATTCCTACCTAATGGAGCTCAAAGGTGATAACGCAGCGCTGTTAAATGTAACAGCCGCCGATGGGACTGAATTCTCTGAAAATGGCTTATACGCTTATGGCACGCCTTTTTGGGGTAACTGTTGCCAACGCGATTACGACACAGAATACGACACTCGTGCACCCTATATTGCATTTTCAACTAAGGTGGGTGACGTAAGTATTGATGCTAGTGCCCGTTATGACAGCGGTGAAGCGCGTGGTAACTATGCAGGCGCGGTTACCTCAACCGTTGATATGAATCGCGACGGTGTGATTTCTGTTCCTGAACAAAATGTTGCAGGTATTGACCTTGCAAATGCCAGCCCTGTTAATTACGACTGGGATTACGCATCATATTCAATTGGTGCCAATTACCAAATTGACTCAAGCCTTGCAACGTTTGCACGATTGAGCAAAGGCGGTCGCGCCAATGCTGACCGACTTTTATTTGGTAAAGTTCGCGCCGATGGCTCAGTAGCCGATGAAGATGCCGTTGATGAAGTAAACCAGTATGAGTTTGGTATTAAAAAGCGCTTTGATTCACTGTCAGTTTTTGCCACGGCATTTTATGCACAAACTGAAGAGCAAAACTTTGAAGCGACATCACAAACCTTTTTTGACCGCGAATATGAAGCAAAAGGAATTGAGGTTGAATCAACCTACTTTATTGATGCATGGGATTTTCGTGGTAATTTAACGTGGACAGACGCTGAGATTGCAAAAGATGCACTTACCCCAGAAGTGGTTGGTAATACGCCTCGTCGCCAAGCTGATTTAATTTACTCATTAATGGCACGTTACACTTATGAAAAAGGCTCTGCAGGCCTAAGCTTTATTGGTACTACCGATGCCTATGCTCAAGATAATAACGATCTTAAGTTTGATGGTTACACTCAAGTAAATGGCTTTGTAAGCTACGATTTATCAGAAAACCTTAATATTGCGTTAAACGTAAATAACCTATTCGATACGGTAGGTATTACTGAAGCAGAAGAAGGCTCAATACCTGATAACAACATTATACGCGCACGTGCTATTAATGGCCGTACAACGTCATTGACGTTTAAATACGCGTTTAACTAACCAACTTTAGTGTAACAATTGCTGAAGCTATGTTTGTTCAGCGATTGTTACACTAGTTTTAATAATTCTCCCTTGAATTTTGACCTAGCCATGCTAGGTTTTTTAGGATTTACACTATGACCAAATTACTTAGCCTTGGTGAACTGCTTATTGATATGCTGCCTCAAGACTCTCAAAACAGTGCTTATTTGCCCATTCCAGGAGGTGCTCCAGCTAATGTGGCAGTAGGTTACGCAAAGCTCGGCGGCAAAGCTGCGTTTTGTGGCGGTATGGGAGATGACTATTTTGCTAAACAATTAACTAATGCGCTTGAGCAATATAACGTAGATACTGAGTATTTATTTACCATAGAAGGCGCGCAAACAGCTATGGTTATTGTCAGCTTAGATGAAAACGGCGAACGCAGCTTTAACTTTTATCGTCATCAAACAGCCGATTTACTGTTAACGAGTGAGCACTTAAAGCTTATTAATTGGGATGAATTGAGTACCCTACACTTTTGTTCAAACACCTTAACCAATACAGCTATAGCAAAAACCACTGTGTGTGCTTTAAAGCAAGCTAAAAACAACCAAAAAATCGTTAGCTTTGATGTAAATTTACGCTACAGTTTATGGCAAAATAGCAATGACATTGAGCAAAACGTGCATGCATGCTACGCGTATTGCGATATTGTTAAGCTCTCACGTGATGAGTTAAATTTTTTAGCAACACAACGCCAACAATCAGCTGATGCCTACTTACAATCACTGCTTGATTTAGGCGTCAAGCTGGTGTTTTTAACCGATGGTCCGGCACCAGCGACTGTTTACCATAGCGCTTTTACTCTCAGTGAAGCAGCCCCAACAATTACCGCTGTAGATACCACCAGCGCTGGTGATGCTTTTATTGCTGGCGTACTATACTACTTAAACCATAGCGATAATGCAGTGCCACTTACTGATAAGCTAAATGATGAGTCAATAGTAAAAAAAGCGCTTCACTTTGGTCTTCGCTGTGGCTCAAAAGCTTGCTTATCTAAAGGCGCTTTTCCTGCGCTTCCCACGCAGCAAACACTTTCGCAATAAACCAAGATACTTACAAAAAAGGCCACTGTTGGCCTTTTTTGCTAAGCGTCTAAATTATTGGTTTTTAGCCATTCTAAAGCGGCAGTAGCATTTTCAAAGTATTGTATTTCACCCGACATAAACCAACTGCCTAACTTAGCTATGGTTGATTGCCACTCTTTGTTACCGTAAATCGCTATTTTTTTAAATTCTTTGTTGTGTTTCAAGCCAAGCTTTAAATCGTCCCAAGCAGCACGAAGCTCCCAACCATCTAACTCAGTGCCATCTATCAATACGTTAACAATAGGATGCTTAACTTCGCCTAGCGCTGAATCGATCATTGGGGTGATCACTTCATAATCTTTGTGAGTTAAGGTACCAATTGCCTTAAGTGTTAAGAAAAACTCACAGCCTGAGCGCTCAATACCAATCGATAAACCATGTGTTAAATTAACCATAACTCAACCCTTGAATGAAAAGAGCTTTGATTATAGGCAACAGTTAAAAATTATCATATGAAGCAGGTCAAAAAACAGCCAGTTAATGCCGATTTATCCTTTGAGCTAATTATGTTTCTTTAACCGATTAACTTGGTTTTTTACATCGTTTAAATAGCCGGTTTTTATCCATACTCTTGCGCCATTGTTACCCGCTGTGGCGTTAATTTCACTATTAACAGGCACTCTAAGCCAACTGTGTTTTTCAAGTGTGTCGTTATGCTCTTGTAAAGTGCCATCCAAAACCAACAACTCAGCACCACCACTTACCGTGAGCGTTAAAGATTGATTAGCATTAAACTGTACAATACTCACTGTTTCATACGTATCTTGATATAACAAAATGGCATTTAGGTCATTAAAATCGGGGGTTTTCTGCCCTTGCATATGCTGTGTGAGAATACGAACATGCTGGCGATCTTCTGGCTGAAACTGCCACAGTTTTACAAATATAATGCAACCATCTTTTGAGCCTGGGGTATGTTTTGATTGCGGAGGATTACGAATATAGGTACCTTTTGGGAAATCGCCATGCTCATCTTGAAATACCCCATCGAGCACTAAAAACTCCTCGCCCCCAGTATGAGTATGTGGGCTAAAGTGGCTGTTTGGCGCATAGCGTACAATACTAGTGGCTCGAGCAATTTCCTCACCCACTCTGTCAAGTGGACGTCTATCAACACCCAGCATGGGCGAAGCTATCCATTCAAGTGACTCGCTATGTACTACGACACGTTGACTAAAGTCGGCAGCAATTTTCATAGTTGGCTCCAAATTATTAATTTATAGCAGCAATACTTTGACGCTGAGCGACCTTTTGTTGCCATGCAATTAAGTGCGTGAGTTCAGTAGGAATAGCAATTTGTGCAAAGCCTGCAAACACAAGTCCTGCGTATAAGGTAATATCTGCAAAACTAAATTGTTCACCTGCCACATAAGTTGAGTTTGCTAATACGCTATTAAAATAAACCAAGCCTTGCTGTGCTTTTTCAGCTTGCTTTTCACCCCATGCAACATTTTGATAGGTTTCAAGTTTAGGTCCTAATCCATCAGTAGCATGATGAAAGTAAGTGGCAATTGCATCAAGTACCATCGACTCAGCACGTTTTTGCATCATATTAATTACTGCGCGTTCTTTTGCCTCAACACCAGTTAATGAAGGGCCTGCAAAAGCGGTATCAATGTATTGTGTAATTGCAGTGCACTCGGCAATAAAAGTACCATCATCAAGCTCTAGTACAGGTACACCTGCCAACGGATTCTTTGCCAAGAAAGCCTCACTGCGGTGCTCCCCATTTAATAAATCAACAGCAACAAACTCTACTTTATCAGTCGCATTTTTTTCAGCAAGTGCAATACGAACCCGTAACGGGTTAGGGAAATTTTCTACGTCATAAATTTTCATAATTATCTCTTATATTTTTAACAACAACCTAGGGTCTGTTGACCTTTGCGGATTATAATTTGTTCAAACTAGGGGCGGTTTAATCGCGGCGCGAGATTTGTAACCTAGTGGGCTAAGTAAAAACCGAGCAACAAAGAGTAAATCGCCCTTAGGCAGAACCCTTCGGGCAGCGCCTGTTTGGTATTGATGCTGCGTTATCGCCTATTTATGGGGAACAACCACACCACATAGGCACTGCCTTGCCTAAATGCCAAACAGACTGCTGCAAATTTAACCTTGAAAGGTCGACAGACCCTAAGTTAATATTAGCAAACCAAACCTACCTACTGATAGGTAATTTATAGCAAGCGCTTAGTGTTTGCAAACTAAAAATAAAAGAGCTTGAAAATAACTACCTACTGGTTGATAATTTTTTCAGATAACAGCAAGGAAATATCAAAATGAGTAAAAAAGCAGCCCTGCTACAAGCCGCAGAAAATAAAGTGCGACTGGGTGGTTATAGCAACTTTAGCTTTAGAGAACTTGCTACTGAAATAGGTATAAAAAGTGCCAGTGTACATTATCACTTTCCAACCAAAGCTGATTTAGGCGCTGAACTCGCGCATCAATACACCGATGCCTTTATTGCAGTACTTGGCGATCCGAATGCACATAAAGCAAACGGTAAAAATCCCATCGATATTTACACTCAGTTATTTAGAAATGCGCTCGTGATAGACAAAAAGATGTGTTTATGTGGCTTACTCGGTGCAGAAAGCGACAGCCTACCCGATAAAGTTCGCGTTGAAGTTCAGCGGTTTTTTAATAAAAACTTAGCCTGGTTAACTCAAGCACATCAAATAAATGGAGAGCTTAATCCTGCTCGGGCGGCAATACAAACAGTGAGCTTATTAGAAGGGGCAATGATTATTAGTAAAACCCTAGATGATATTAGCTACTTCGAACAAGCTACTTTTTAAATGCTTATATAAAAAAGCGAGCTTCAATAAAGCTCGCTTTTTACATTAATAACTATGTAGTTTTAAGCTGGATGCACTTTATGTTTTGAGTGCACAAAAGCTAATGCAATAAAGCCTATTACCGCTACCACTACACCAATAGGCTTACCTAAGTCACTTGATAAGTTTAACCCAATTGCCGCAGTCATAATGTAAGATAAGGTCACTGCGGTTGCGATCACGGCGGGTATACTAGTGATCCAATGGAATGTACCACGGTCAAATAGGTACTTGGTCGCAAGCCACAACACACTGGTAGAAAGCAGCATATTTGAAAACGCAAAATAACGCCAAATAACAGAGAAGTCGAGCTTAGTCATAAAGTAAGCAATGGTTAAAATTGGCAGTGCTAACAACAAACGATTACGTAAACTTTGCGGAATACTAAACGCATCAACCACCGTTAAGCGCAGTGAACGGAACGCCGTATCACCTGAGGTGATAGGGAAAACAGCAACAGCAATAATAGCCATTATACCACCAAATACACCTAAGTAGCTGTTTGCAATATGGTTAACCACTAAGCCTGGACCGCCTAAATCAAGCATCGATTTTAAACCAGCGTACCCTTCTGGGAAGGCAGCAATACCAGCAAGCGCCCAAACACAACCTACAATACCTTCGCACATCATCGCTCCATAATAAACCGGGCGTACATATTTTTCGTTAGTTAAACAACGAGCAATAATAGGTGCTTGCGTTGAGTGAAAACCACTAATAGCACCACAAGTAATGGTGATAAATAGCAACGGCCAAGTAGGCAGTCCATCAGGATTTGGGGCTAAAAAGTCGTGAGCATGATCGGCTTCAAAATACGCTAAAAAGTCGCCAGCTACTGGTAAATGGGGTGCGTTGATTAACAGTGAGACTGCGATAGCAACTGTCATTACAATCATTAACAAGCCAAAAATAGGGTAAAACTTAGTGATGATTTTATCGATTGGTAATAACGTGGCTAAAAAGTAGTAAGCTAAAATAGCGAGAACCCAAAATGTATTACTAGCAAAAATGGTGCCTTCAAATGCATCTAAGTTACTCAATAATCCTGCTGGGCTCATAATAAACACTACACCAACAAAAAATAACAACATAGCAGTAAATATAAGCATAAAGCCTTTAAATACTACGTTGTAATAATGGCCTGCAATTTCAGGTAAACTTTTACCGTCTTCTTTAATACTCATTACGCCAGAGAAAAAGTCGTGTACAGCTCCACCTAAAACGTTACCAAGTACAATCCAAACCAGCGCTACTGGACCATACAAGGCGCCAAGTATAGGACCAAATATGGGGCCTACTCCTGCAATATTCAAAAACTGAATTAAAAATGCACGAACAGGGTGAATAGCAACATAGTCAACACCTTCGCTAAAATGCTTTTGCGGAGTGTCTACGGTTGAATCTAAACCCGCTTGTTTTGCAACAAACGGGCTATAAAACTTATAGCCTAATATTAAAATAGTCAGGCAAATAAAAAAGATGATCATAAAGCACGCTTCTCTTTTTGTATGTGTTTATAGAACGCTATTTTGCGCCCCACTTTTTAAATAACAATTGAACGTAGCATATGAAAAAGTAGCCAACAATGAGACGTTTGGCTAATGCGCTCACAAAATCAATTTTATTCGAAAAAATAAAACTAATTAACAGCATTCGTTACTCATGGAAACAGATGGAAAGCACTAAAAGTACTTATATTGCGACTAAAATCTATAAGCCAATTTGCAACAATAGCTACACCTGAGTGATTAATTAGCCTACGATAAACATTATTACTACTTTAAATTTACTTGCCTTTGCCGTACATGGCTTTGCCAAAAAACAAGGATGCCCTCAATGACACAGTTTACTACGCCCGATTTATACGATGAACATCGCGACCATGTGCAAGTTGCTGACAGTGGCTTGCAACACTTTGGTAATAAAACTTACTTTTATGGTCAAGTAGTGACCGTCACCTGCCCTAACGACAACTCGTTTGCTGGTAACATACTGCATGAAAACGGTGAGGGAAAAGTATTGGTTGTTGATGGTTTTGCCAGTAAACGTTTTGCCTTTATTGGCGATATGATTGCAGAGCGCGCACTAAAAAATGGCTGGCACGGCATAGTTATTAATGGTTGCTGTCGCGATATTGAAATTCTTGCCACACTTGATTTACCTGTAATGGCGCTAGGCGCAACCCCGCGCTGCACCACTAAGCGCGGCTTAGGCGCTAAAGATCACCCGGTTAATATGTTAAACACCACAATTAATACTGGTGATTGGGCATATGCTGATGTAAACGGCTTAATAATTAGCTCTAAAGCGTTGTTTTAACCCCTCGTAATAGTCGTTAACAAAAAAAGCAGCTCGAAAGCTGCTTTTTTAATTTATATGGTTTTTTAAAACCCAAATTCTCAGGTTAAAATTAAAGTGCTAACCATACATCGGTTGAACCAGGTTCGTTCCCTTGAGTCCACCATTTAGCTTGGTACTTATTACCTTGATAAGAAACTTCATCACCACTGTTATAGATAGCCGTTGGCTGCCAAACTGCGACACCCGTACCATCTGTAGGTTGTGTTGTTGCTTCCCATGCACCACCTAAATCAGGACGCTCGCCTTGAGTCCACCACTTTGCTTTATATTCAACGCCGTTATAAGTAACGACATCACCACCAACGTATGCAACACTCGCATCCCAGCTTCCTGTAGGTGGATTTGTAGTATCAACGTTTGTAACTGTTACGCTAAAGCTTTGCGTTGTGGTTAATGCACCATCACTAACTGCAACAGACACGGTGAAATCTGTATCGGTATCTACAGCGCCTGCCTCAAGACTTATATTTGAACCGCTACCCACTAACGTTAAACCAGCAGGTACTGTCCACGAATACGTAAGGGTGTCGTTTTGAGCATCATCAGCCACTACAGCTACACTTGCTGATGCGCCCTCTTCAACGCTGATATTAGCGATAGCATCAACACTCGGTGCTGTGTTTTCACCCCCTGATGTTGGCGCAATAACATTAACAACAACATCACGATTAACGGTTGCTTTACCATCTGATACCGCAACGGTTGCCACATACTGCGTATCTGCAGTCACTGTTGGCGCTGTAATGACTAATGATGCACTATTTTGTCCAGATACCACCAGTGCGCTATCAACATTCCAGCTAAAGCTAAGTGGATCGTTATCTGCATCAGTTGCAGAAGCTGTTACTGTAATACTCTCGCCTGAATTAACAGATACAGATGCAGATACTGAAACAACTGGCTTTTTATTTGTTGGCGGAGCAACTACTCCTCCTAAACCATCATGCATAGCATTAAGAATATCACCATTATCCGCATCTATTTCCCAAGCAAATAAACCACCTAAATTATACTGATTAACATACGCTCCTTTAGCCAGTACTGACTTACGGCTATCATAAGTAATTAGTTTACCGGTTGAACGATTCCATACATAAGCGGCCTGTGCTTGCTCATCATAACCCACTTCAAAACCATTAATACCTGTGCCCGCAGCACCAATCATATTGGCTTTAACGCCCTTGTAATCAATAACCCCATCTTCCCATACGCCTTGTGCCGTAGAGCCTTTTAATGGGCCATTACCAGGGGCGGTCATTGGGTTACCATCAATCGCTGCATTTTGCGGGTAAACACCTTCCCAACCACGACCATACATAGCTGTGCCCACGACGATTTTTTTCGATGGTACATTTTGCGCAAGTAACAGCTGCACTGCATTATCGGTGGTATAAGCAGGGCCTTTACGAGGTTCGCCATTTTCATCAAGCCCGGTACCGTTACATTGGCCAACACTCATGTGTTCACCACAGTAAAGTGCAGTTTGGTGACCGGTTACATTACTCCATGCGCCATAAAAGTCATAGGTCATGGCAAAAATGTAATCCATATACTGACTAGCCGCTTGGTAATCTACATCTTCAATTTTATCGTAACCTGCACCTATAGCTGAGGTTAACTCGTATGTACGACCCGTTTCTGCTTCAAGCTTATCAAGCATAGCGCGTAGTTCTTGCATTAATGCAACATAGGCTGGGCCATCGTTGATTGGATCGCCAATGTCAGGATTGGGACCGTCACCACCTGGGAATTCCCAATCAATATCGACACCGTCATAGAATTTCCATGTTCTTAAAAACTCTTCCATTGAGGCAACAAAGGTGTCGCGGTTAGCTTTATTGGTAAAGCCACCGAATGGGTCTGATAACGTCCAACCACCTACAGATGGTAAAATTTTAATATCTGGGTAACGCTGTTTAAGCGCCATTAGCTGAGAGTAAGTACCACGGATAGGGTCTTTTGCATCAACCCCTGGCAGTGCTTTTTGTACTGCTGCCCATGGGTCGTGAATAACCACTTCGTAATCTGCAGAGCCGGCACAAGCGGTTTCAAGTGCACGTTTAGGACCACCCGATAACGATGCGTTTTCACCACAAATTGGAATAAAGCCATACAAAATATGACTCAGATTTTGTGCTGGCATATTCGTTACATCATAATCACGGCCATAAATTCCCCACTCAACAAAGTAAGCGCCTGTAACTAAACCTTGTTTGATACCAATGTCACGGTTATTTGGATCTACATCCATCGGCAATGGCGCTAAGTGGCCACCGTCAGTATCAGCAATTACAATAGGTTTGCCTGCACTACGCGCACAGGTCGTGCCACCTTCACATAGCTCAACATACATTGTATGGCGGCCTGCTTTATCATAAGGGAATGAAATAGTGCCACTTTTAGAACCAGCAGCAAGCGTGCCCTCATTAACTAGCATGTCATCAAAATATACTTTGTAGCTATCGCCACCATCACCACTCCATGCACTCCACTGAATGTTGATATTAACTTGTTCAACACGGGTAACTAGCTGCTTATAAGAGCCGTTTCCCTCAAGATCTACCTCAACAAACGAATATTGCTGTGGTTCCCAATTAATGCTTGGTGTAGACGGTGCAGCAGATGCTGTGCTTGCAAATAAAGCAACACCGATGGCTGCGCTTAGTTGTTTGATATTCATAGGTCTCTCTTATCCATTATTTATGTAATTATTTAATAAGTTTGAACTGCAAAACTTAGGCTTTATTAAAGTTTGGTCCATACATTGGCTTGCCCTGGCGTATCGCCCTGAGTCCACCATTTAGCGCGATAGCGCTGTCCTTGATACGTTACTTCTGCGCCGGCTTGGTAGGCTTTGCTAGTATTCCAAGTGGCTGCTGTGTCAGCTTTCGAGGCTGATTCCCATGCCGCTGAGGTATCTGGTTGTTGGCCTTTGTTCCACCATTTAGCGGTGTAAATAACGTTAGCAAAACGGGCTTTATCGCTGGCTTGATAGGTCTGAGTGCTTTCCCATTCAGGTACTGCTGGGTCAACCGGATCGACCACAGGTACATCGTTAACCGTGACACTAAAACTGGTTTGGGTACTTAATTGACCATCCGATACAGATACTGCAATGGTGTAATCGGTGTTTGCTGATACCTCTGCAGTGGTTAAGTTGATGTTGGCACCAGAGCCTGTAAAGCTTAGCGGTGTAGGTACTGTCCAGCTGTAAGTTAGCTCACTTTGCTCATCATCAAAGGCATGCAGATGAATTGCTGTTGTGGTGTTTTCATCAACTACTAGGTTATCTGGGGTGTGTACAATGGGTGCGGTGTTTGTTGGCGCACCTTGCACACTCAAGGCATAGGTATAATTTGCATCGCTGCTATACACTTGATTTATGAGTACGTCGGTTGCATCAAACGTAATGTCGCCCGCTTGGTTTTGCACACCAATTTGCACTAAATGCGCGTAATCGAGGTTAAGCTGCTCAGCCAATGCTTGTTGCCAATTTGCTTGATTGTCGGCATTGATTTTAAGCTGTTGGTTGATCACCTCTTGGCCTGTTTCGTCAAATAATCGCGCCCATACGATGTCGCCTGCAATAGCATTTTGCCCTTGGCGAACAAAGTAACCGACGCTAGTCAACGAATTTGGATCAGTTGGGCCTGCGTCATTTACTATGTTGATGTCGCTACAGTTATAAAAGCCTTCACCAACCACATCATTACGTTGCCAACGGCTATATAAAATGGCCTCGCCGCTGCGGTCTTGCGGAATTGCAACATTCATTTCATAGTAGCGTTTACCATCGGGGTCTTTAACGACCTCAATGTTGTCGTGCTCTTGCACTAGCTGTAAGTCTTGCCAAGTTAGTACGTCAGTTGCGCTATTGAAGCTTGGCTTGGTAATGTAAAACTGCCAAAAGCTTGGGTTGTGCGGGGTTGATGCAAGATAACGTATTTGAATATCACCATTGGCATTGGGTACTACATCACTGCGCTGCCAATGTGGTGATGGTAAATCCATACCCCGTTTGGCTGTATCGCCACCAGCACATAAAGTGCCGTTTGGTACACTGGCCTCAACTGCGGTTTGATTTAAATAGTCAGGAGTATTAACCGAAAATTCAATCGCTTGTACAAACTGCACCGTGCCCGATTCTAAATATGCGGCTCGACACGCAAGGTTAGGAATATTTGTGCCGTCTTCAGGCCACCAGTATCCGCCATCAACTTGACAAATTGCTTGGCGCGCTTTAGGGCTATCCATATAACCATGTGCTTGCACTTGCGGTGCTAGTGCACTGAGTAGTAAACCACTAGTAATTGCAGATAGCGTAATCGTGTTAAATTTAATTGATGCCATTATTTTATCCTTTATTAGACTCAATACATGGGGCAAGCTCAGGCCTACCCCTCATTGTTTTGTAAATTACAGGCTACAACTTAAGGTCCAATCTGCTGTTGCACCCGGCTCAGAGGTTGTCCACCACTTGGCTTTATAAACTGCGTTGTTATGCACCATTAGATCGCCGCCAGCAGCATGACTTGGGTTGCCCGCCCAGTCTGTTTGAGGGAAGTTTGGATAAACAGGAATCGTGGCTATATCAACTCCTTCACACGTACCTACAGGGTCACCGCCACCGTTATCTGGATTGCCCGTGCCATCACCCGGTGTTGCATCTGGTAGCATTGGGTATTCAGCTTTGAATGCATAAGTTTTTCCATCTTTTTCAATGGTAAAGTTGCTAGGCCCAGTGATTGGCATGTAGTACATCACTTGTGCATTCACAGTTGCACCAGCGCTAAAGTCTTTTGGTTGACCGCCCCATTCATTGTTCAGTGTGATTGAGAAACGGTGGAACTCGTTCTCAAAACCGCCAATATTATTACCCGCTGCGTTCGAGCCATTTACTTCTACTGCCATGCCCAGTTTTTCTTGTGCATTCCAGTTAGATTTAAAAATAGCTGAAGTTGATACCGGCACATCAAATGAGATTTTTGCACCACTAAAATCAAGACTTGAGTTATTAGTAAATGCAAACGTTGGGCTGATTGGGTAATTATCATCACCAATTGGGAAGTCTTTTGCTGTAAATGTTACATCTACTGCTTCAGCAGGCACTGTAAAGTTTGGATTTCCGCCATGTACATCATATGCAACACCGCTTTGATTAAACTTATCGTATGCAAGTGAAGTAAGCGTTGACCCCATGAAGTACTCGCCTTTCGCTGTATCGTAGTCAAAGTCACCCGCCAGCTCCCAGAACATAATACCGCCAAGGCCATTGTTGATAACGTAATCAACTTTTGTTGCCATTGACTCTTCATCTTCCATTGAAAGGAATACTTTTTTATCTGCGTTCCATAACCAAGGGGCTACAGCAACGCTGTCATAGTGACGAGTGTAAGTACCTGTTAAGCGGTCATCGGCGTCGGTATCAGGTGTTAAGCCATACACGCCTAAATACGAGCCAACAATGCCGTTTTCAAGGTTTTTAACATGCCATAAAGGGTTTGAACCTGCTGGCATTTCTTGGCCTGCATCGTTCTTATCATGCCAAAGGTTATCGATACCTAGTGCACCATTACCGCATTTGTTTTTCTCACCTACGCCAGTACCTTTAGCGCAATCAGCTTGGTTTGGTAGTGCCGCTTGGCCCCATAAACCGTTTGTTCCACCTGATACATTTTTAAAGCCACGGGTGTAATAAGGCAAACCAATATTAATACGACCTGCTGACATCGCTCCGCGGAAGTAACGTACGGCCCAATCAGTATTTAAATACCCAATGCCTTCAAACTCTTTGGTACCATATACATTCCACTGCGTAAGCTCTGAATCAAGACCCGTGTCAAACAACGCAGCGTTGTGACCTACGTGCGAGTTCCATGCGCCATGTAAGTCATAAGACATGATATTTACATAATCGAGGTATTGAACCGCTTGGAAGGTTTCCATTCCACGAAGTAAATAGCCCGACGAAGGCGATGCAATAGTGAGTAAATAATGCTTACCAGCGGCTTCACCTGCACGGTCTAGCTCTTCTCGTACCTTTTTCATTAGCACTTGATATGAAGCATTCAACCCTGCACGACGTGCGTTAGAAATAGGAAAGTCATCTGGATGACCTGAATCATTCATTGATGATGGGTATTCATAGTCAATATCAACACCATCAAAACCATACTTTTCAATAAATTCAACAGCACTTTGTGCGAATGCATTAATGCCAGCATGATTGATTGAACCATCGGCATTAGTGGTCATAGTATAAAAACCACCGCTTTCAACACGGCCTGTTTCATCAAAGTAACCGCCGGTTTCAGCCCAACCGCCTACTGATATTAATGTTTTTACATCTGGATGTTGTTTTTTGTATTTGTTTAACAGATTAAAATGGCCTTTGTAGTTAAACTCAGGGTCCATTTCGGCACCAACAACACCTGGCCACTGCATGTTTGTTGCTGGGTTATTTACTGATGCTGGGTCGCCAATTGATACTTTATTGTTGGCATCAACATGGGCAAAGGCATAGTTGATATGGGTAATTTTATCCCAAGGAATATCGTTTACTAAATAGCTGGGTTGACCATTAGCGCCATTACGCCAGCTAGTAAAGTATCCAATTACACGGCGTGGATGATCTGGGCCCATGATCTCGCGACCATTTGCGTCATAAATCGTACAGTAAGGCGTGTTTACACCGGGAGTTTGATATAAACCTTGGGGACGACAGTCAGTGCCCGTAACTGGGCCTGTATTTTCATCAACAACCGTTAATACTTTTGTTACTTGCGCTGTTGCACCGTCGTTATCGGTCACCGTTAGGGTGAAAGTTGCCTGACCAAGTGCCGTTGCTTGCCATGCAAAACTGCTCGCTGGTGAGCTTGATTGATGAACATCCACCCCGTTTGCTGCAAAGCTCAGAGCCGTTACTTGGCCATCACTATCAGTTCCAGAAAGTGCAAACACCACCTGCGAACCAACAACCAGTTGATCCGGAAGCGTGCTAAATGAAATAGCGGCAACAGGTACTTGATTAACAGGGTCAACAACTACTGAATCACTAACGTTCAGCGTATTAACAACTTCTGCAGAGTTCGCTCCTTCATCGTCTGTTGCTACCGCGCTAATTTGATGTTCGCCCGTGATAGCTTGCCAGTTAACACTGAACGGCGCAGTGTTATCAACCGCTATGGAAATGCCGTCGACAAAAAACTCTACACCTGCAACCGAGCCATCTGAATCAGTTGCTTGCGCCAAAATGACAACGTTGTCTTTATCGTTAAATAAAGAACCATTCCCAGGTGTGATCTCAGTAATTATAGGCGACTGATTATCATTGACAGCGCTGTCACACGCACCTAAAAGTAACCATTCTTGATATTGACCGGTATTCTCCAAAGGGTTTGCTTGTGTCCACCACTTGGCTTCATACGCATTATTTTGTGCCTTTACTTGGCTTCCTGCTGTATGAGTTTGCCCTAACTCCCATGTCGTCAATGTACTGCAGTCTATTGATGCATATACATTTAAACTAAATGCACTTAGTGATAAGACACTTAATTTAAGGGCATTATTTATTATTTTCCGTGAGCTCATTAGCTCCTCCGCTTAGTGTGTTAAGAAATGCTATTGTCAGTTTCCATTTATGAAACTAGCATGAACAAAGTAAATATCAAGTAAATAAAGTGTAATTAATAAACAAAATAGATACAAATTGATTAATTAATAATATGAGGCTAGTGATTTATAACTACTATAAAAACTATTAAAATACCAAGTTCAATTAATAACATTTATTAATTGGGCATTAAAAAGCCCAGTGAAACTGGGCTTGGTTTACATTAGGAATGTATATTTTGCTTAATTAAATGAAACCGTAACAATATTCGAACATACGTTCTCAGAAACACATAACTTATAGTTATACGTTGATAATCTTGCGTTACGAACGTAGTCACGGTAACGGCCATTATCTGATACGGTATCTACTAGTTCGCCATTTCGGTATAAGCTAAGTGACTCAGCACCCACTTCTTCCCAGTTTAGCTCTACACGCATAGTATCAAGACGTGACTTATTAGCGCGTTTTAGAGTCAACTCAATTTCAACATCACTTACAACAACTGTTTGTGTGAATGTATCTGAGTTGTTTTCACTATCTGTTACAGTTAGTTCAACTTCATAACTACCTGATTCAGCGTAGGCATGAACAGGGTTTGCATCAGTTGAAGTTGCACCGTCACCAAAGTTCCAGCTCCACTGTGAAATGTCATCATTAACATCACGGCTTGTATCTGTAAATGTAGCAGTTAAACCTTGTGCTGAAACATTAAAGCCGGCTTCTGGTGGTTGTGGACTTACTTCACCAATAGCACTAAATGTAAGTGACCAACCATTGATATTACCCGTATCTGCGCCTGCTGTATCTTCAACATTAAGTGTCCAATCTCCAGTCGCTACCTCAGAATTAAATACCGTTGATGTAAATGACTTCACAATGTCGTCGTCACTGCCACCTTCATTGCTTTGTAAAGTAACCTCTGTACCTTGTGCTGAAATAAGTGTAAGCACTAAGTCACCAGACCAAGTATGCGTAATGTCTACATCAGCCGTGGTACCAAAGATAGTTAAATCATCGGCCACAGTAATAACAGAGCTTGCACCTTCAGGTGAGTTATCCGGAATCTCAACGCGTTCATTACTACTGTAAGTAAAGTCGTTCAAACCAGCAGGTTGCAGCATTAAGCTTACTGTTTGATCTTTAACTTGCTCGTCTGTTGAAGCAGTTACAGTAAAGTCATAATTACCCCACTGAGTATCGCTATTAGTTGCTACCGTTAATACAACCTCATCACCTGGACGAGCTGTAGTTGCGCTTAGCGATGCGTCAGTAAGATCAGCAGCCAAAGCAAGTGAAACGTCACCATCCCATTGTGCAACTGAACCAATTGTAAAGGTATAGGTAACCGTATCACCAACTGTTGCTTGTTGAGAAACAGGTGATACTGATAATTTAAACCCAGGAGTTGGATCAGCATCAATGACTGCTTGGTTAACATTTAGACGTGTACCTGCAACCGTTTTACCATTTAATGCCGCATTAGCATCACCACTAGACATAAGTAACTCTTTAAGCTCTAGTGATGTTAGATCTGGATTTACTGACAATACAAGTGCAGCAGCACCAGCTACATGTGGTGTTGCCATTGATGTGCCAGAATAGCTTGCATAACCGCCACCTGGAATGGTTGATAAAATAGCACTACCTGGCGCGCCCATATCAACACTGGTTAAACCCCATTGTGAAAAGCCAGACATATTGTCGCGACTATCAGTACTTGCAATAGATAATACATTGTCATTTTCATAATTAGATGGGTAATGAGGATTTACATCGTTGTCTACCGCATCATTACCAGCAGCAGCTACAAATAAAATATCAGCTTCTTCACTGGCAGTAATCGCATCAGCAAGTGCTTGGCTATAACCACCACCGCCCCAGCTATTGTTTAATACACGAAGGTTAACACCTGAGTTTTTAAGGCCTACCATGTAGTCAATACATTTAATAGCGCCAGATGTAGAACCTGTACCATCTGCAGCTAAAAACTTACAACCTGCAATAGATACATCATGGTTTACACCAACAATACCAACACCATTGTTACCACTGGCACCAATTGTACCTGATACATGTGTACCGTGGCCTTCGTCATCCATTGGGTCGCCAGCATCGGTAATCGCGTTAATACCGTGTACGTCATCAATATAACCGTTGCCGTCATTATCGATACCATCTCCAGCAATCTCACCGCTATTTACCCACGCATTCGCAGCTAAATCAGGATGGCTATAATCTACACCAGTATCAATAACACCTACAACAATATCACGGCTACCAGTTGAAATTGACCAAGCCTCAGGTGCATCAATATCTGCATCAACCGTACCACCAGTTTGGCCTTCGTTATTTAAGCCCCATAAATCTTCAAAGCGAGGATCATTAGTTGCGTTTGCTATGCTCACTCGGTAATCAGGCTCAACATACTCAATAGCTTGATGTGATTTTAAGCGCTCAATTGCTTCTTTAGCGCTCATTCCTGATATTTTAAATTTAGCGAGGCGGCCTGAAAATAACGAAGTGAAGTTATCATCAATTTCATCGTTATTTAGATCAGATATTTTGGCTTTTACTAACGAACGAGCTTGCTTACGCATTTCCGGCGAAGCATTCTTTTTATATTTAACAATAATTGAGTCACTACTCGCAGTAACTTTTTGAGTCGTACTGTTTACATCAGGCAATTTCGCCGCAGCTAAACAAGGTAAAAGTGCAAGTGTAATAATAGATAATTTTGTTTTCATCGTTTTATCCGTAATTAAGTTAACTTAGCTGTACTAAGTGGAAAATTTACGTATAAGAATTTAAGCAATCACGTGGCAAGTGCTAAGAAAACGGTTAAACAGCGACTAACTCAAGTAAAAAAAAAAAATAAGGTACAAAATCATTACTTTTAACTAGAAATACAGTGATAAAAACATAAAAAACATCCATTTTAATGAGCTAAACTCATTAATTTTAACATACCATTAACTCATTATTTTTTATTGGATTTTAGTGAGAAATAAATATAAATCCAAAATTTAATTTCAAGCCATTGAAACTAAACAGCTTTAAATACCATTAAAAAAGATGATTCAAAATAGGTTCATTGAAGAATACAGTGACTGAGCAGTTATGAAGTAGATAACAGTAAACATACTGTTCAAGCACTGAAAGCTAGATTCTACATTCATGATTAAAACCGCACCTTACGTTTAAGAATAAAAGTTAATCACACATTTAACAGCACGGCATGCTGTAACGACAAACACCTTATTAAAACTTAATAAACAACCAAGGTGTTTAATTTTGCATTTCAAGGAGAATAATAATGAAATTGAATAAATCACTTTTAAGCTGTGCTATTGCAATTGCAATGGGCGCAAGCTTTACAGCAAACGCAACTACAGAATCAAAAGCGGGTTCAACTTCTGAGCTTGCATCTAAAGTATCTGTAAGTAGCATTGAAAATGCCGTAACAGTTAAACAATCATTTTCTGATAATACAGCATTAGTATCTCAAGATGGGGATGGCAATACTGCACTAGCTACTGAAGTCGGTAACAATAACGATGTTAAAATAGCTCAATTACAAAATGGTAATTACGCCGAAGTTGAAACAACGGGTGATAACAACCAACAGACTTATGCGCAAGATGGTATCGCTAATGGTTTTATTACTCGTATTACGGGTGATCATAACGGCGTTTATGTTTCTCAATTAGGCCAAGGATTATTCCAGAATAATGAAGCAATCAATATTATCACCGGTAGCGACAATAATATTGACGTAGAACAAGGTGATGGCGGCCATTGGTTTTACAACATGGACATGAGAGGTAACGGCAACGAAATTATTTCATCTCAGTCAGGTATGTGGCAAGAGTTTGAAATACTTAGCTTATCTGGTGATGAAAACATCATTGAAATTGAACAAACAGACACGTGGAATGAATTTAAAATAGAGTCATTACGTGGCAACGAAAATGAAATTGATGTTAGCCAAGATGGCTCACGCAACATTGTTACATTCACTGATATAGCTGGTGATGCAAACGAAATAGCTATTGAACAAAGCAGCGGTGATAACAATACGATTACTTTTGCAGCCGTTACTGGCAATGATAATGAAATAAAACTAGACCAAGAAGGTTCAGATAATGCTATTGAATCTGGTCTTTTTGACGGTTCATTCAACGAAGTAACAGTTAATCAAGTTGGTGATGAGAACCTTGCAACAACTGAGCTAATGGGCGATAACAATGAGCTTACAGCAATGCAAGTTGGTAACACTAATGAAGTATACATGGGTGTAATTGGATCAAATAATGAATTTACAGTAACTCAAGTTAGTAATTCCAGCTCGGTTCATTTAGCTAATTTTAATGGTAATGGCAATGATGTTGACCTTAGCCAATCAGGTGGTGATGAAAACGCAATTTTAGTGCAGTCTTCATACCCTGATGTCTCACTTACATCAAACGATAACGATATTGATGTTAATCAAGTCGGTAACCAAAACGAAGCCATTGTTACACTAGCGGGTGTTCTTGATAGTAATGCAAACCAAATTGATATCGCTCAAAATGGTGATATCAACGTTATTGACTTAATGGTAGAGGGCAGTAATCACTCTATTGATATTGCACAACAAGGTGAGGGAAACTGGGTAGGTGGAACGGGAGATTCAGCGCTTTTACTAGGTGGTGAAAACGTTTCATTCTCTGTTACTCAAACAGGTAATTACAATACTGTTGAAGGTAACGTAATTGGCTTTAACAGTACATTCTCTGTCACGCAAATCGGTGATGGTAACACTGCAACAATTACACAAATGTAATTGATGAGAAAGGGAGAGTAACCCTCTCCCTTATTTAACTATGAAAAATAATAAATATAACTATTTTTTTATACTTTTAACTCTTTTTATTCCTTGTAGTAATGCCAGTGATGATTTAGAAATCGATGGATTACTTCTAAACAAAAGTATTAGCCGCTTTGGGTATCAATTTTATAGTGAATTTTCAAACTATTGGCGCGAATTCCCCTCAACAGCAGGCTTCAATGTAGAAATAAAAGAAACGGTTATACCCCGTGCTGGCACCAAATTAGTATTAATAATGAATAATAAGATAATTTATGCAACCCACTTGGGACGAAAGCTAGAGCCTTTGGACGAGCGGGTAGAGCAAGCAGTACATTCTGTAATGGACGCAATGGCGCGATCGAATATGCAAACAGCGAGTCCTGACATGGCATTGAACGGATGGTAACAATGAAAAAAATAGTATTAACAATAATAACGACTTTAAGCTTTTCAGTCTCCGCAACTGAAATTATTTACACCCCTATTAACCCGAGCTTTGGCGGCAACCCTCTCAATGCCAATATGCTGCTTAGTAAGGCACAAGCACAAAATAAGCATAAAGCGCCTGTGATCGAAAAAGGGTATGCAGAGCAATTTCAGGATTCATTAGAGCGAACATACTTAAATAGGATGGTGAGAGAAATCACCGACATGGCTTTTGGCGAAAATATTGAAGACAGTGTTTTTAACCAAGATTCAATATTTATGAGTGGTGATTATCAAATAGAAGTAATCACCAGTACAACCGACACTATCACGGTTAGAATAACAAATATAATTGATGACTCGGTTGTGGTTATCGAAGTACCGAGGTTTGGATAATGTATAAAGTAATTATAATAACAATCGCTCTTTCTCTTAGTGGTTGCTCTACTATGGGTAATTTAATTCCCCCATCAAAACAAAGTGCGGTAACGTTAGAGCCAACAGATGTTTTTTCTGACTTAAAAAGCTTACCTAAACCTGCAGGTAGCATTCCAGTTTCGGTTTATTCATTTCGCGATCAAACCGGTCAATATAAACCACAAACTAATGTTAGCTCGTTTTCAACGGCCGTCACTCAAGGTGCAAACTCTATTTTAGTGCAAGCATTACATGAGTCTGACTGGTTTACGCCGGTTGAACGTGAGGGTTTACAAAACATTTTGACTGAGCGAAAAATTATTAGAGCGGCACAAGCGACTAACCCTAATCAGAGCGAGCTTCCGCCATTAACCACCGCAAAAATTATTTTAGAAGGTGGCATAATTAGCTACGATACCAATGTAAAAACTGGCGGATTAGGAATGGAATACTTTGGGATTGGTGCCTCAGAGCTATATCGTGAAGATGCAATTTCAATTTATTTGCGTGCAGTCGATGTAAGAACTGGCCAAGTACTATTATCAGTAGCCACCAGCAAAAAAGTATTGAGCCAAGAAATGCGAGCAGGCTTCTTTAGATATGTTAGTTACAAACGTTTAGCCGAAGCCGAAGCTGGATTTAGTGATAACGAACCTATGAGTATTTGTGTGACACAAGCCATAGAAAAAGCGCTTACTGATTTAATTACTAAAGGCATAGATCGAGGACTTTGGGCTAAAAAACAAGCTTAAAAAATAAAAGGCTATGCAAATAGCCTTTTTATTTAATTATCTAATGGAAGTAATACCGAAATGTAGCGCTGTGCCCAATTTGCAAGCTCTATACGATTACGCGATTGAGTCTTTTTAAACGCACTATAAAGATGAGTTTTCACTGTGTGATCACTAATATTGAGTTTGTTCGCTATTTTATCGTTACTCGCACCCTGCGCTATTAATTGAATCACCGATTTTTCACGTTTGGTTAAGTTTTCGCAATCCGATTTACTAAGCACTATGTCGTCATGCAGTAAATTGTTAGATGAAGCTGCATTTAATATATCTTTGAATGCATCAGAAATCACTTTACGAGTAAACCATAGCTCGCCATCGGTTATTCTTACAAGCGCCTTAAAAATATCCTCTGCAGCATCTGAACTATAAAAAACACCATTGAAGTGATTTAATAATAAATTTTTCTCACACACAGCATTTGGCTCAACGTTAAATAAAATCACCTTATTTTGCTTAGCTAAACAGATTAATTCGGCAGGGATTAATGAGTGCCAATCCTTATCCGCACCATCAACGAGATAAAGTTCAAAGGTTTGACGTAACTCGACTTTAGGGAGTGAGTCATCCATTTTTATTTCATTAAAAAGCGCTTTTAAAGTGCTTATAATCGTTGTATAGCAAAATGAGTGAGAAGACGATTTAGGTGTTGTTTTAATAAAGGCAAATTTTTTACTTAACATAATTACCATCCCTGAAACAATTTCATTACATTACCTAAATCAACTACAAAACACAATGCTCTTTTGGTATAAGATTATCAGGGTGAATCCCTATAAAGCAGTTAAGGCAAATTAACTTTCAGTGAGCATATAAAAGCGCAATGTTACACCGTTAGTCCAACCAAATCCTTGTTGTACTTGATATTCCCCCCCGCTGGCTTTTTTTTGCGGTGTGCATACGTTATATTTTTCGAGCAAGCATTTATTTTCAATAAAATCTTGTTCTACCATTGTTAGCCAGTTTTTCATTATGCGTGTAGCTAATTGCTCTATACCATAATTACGCAAGCCTTTTACCGCAAACCATTGTAATGGAGCCCAGCCATTCGGGCTGTCCCATTGCTGTGGGGTATCAACAACAGTGGTTACAATGCCGCCTGCTTTTAAAAACTGCTCGCTCAATACGTTTGCAACCAGTTCAGCTTGCTGTTGCGAGGCCAAATTAACAAAAAGCGCGGTACTTGCCGCTGCACTTAAAATAGCAGACGGCTTAGATAACTTATGATTATAATCAACAAAAAAACGCTTCTCATTACTCCAAAGATATTGATTAATAAGCGACTTTCTTTTTACAGCATAGCTACTGTACGTTTGTGATTGTTGCTCATTGCCAAGCAATTTAAAATATTCACTAAGCTGATTTTCTAAATTGTACAGTAGGCAATTTAGATCTATAGGTACAATATCTGTCGTTTGAATTGAGTTTAGTAAGTTTGACTCGGCTAACCAGCGCGAGCTAAAATCCCAGCCAGACTCGCATGCGGCACGAATATTACGATAAAACTCAGGTTTTTTATCATCACTAAACCCTGATGCAAGCGCTAAGTCTTCTCTTAATGACTCTGCGCGAGGAGCCGCCTCATCATCCCAATAGCGATTTAATACCCCACCACATGGCATTGTTACCACGCGTTTTACACTTGTTTGCGCATCATCGAGTGTATCTGCTCCTTGCATCCAAAATGCGTGCTCTTTTCTTAAAGCTTCAACACACAATCTAAGCCAAGCTAAATTATGTGTTTTACTGTGAGTGTGCTGCCATAAAAGATCAACCATCAGCGCTAAAATAGGCGGTTGTGAACGCGATAAATAATAACTGCGGTTACCATTGGGAATACAGCCGTAATCATTAATTAAATCTATAAAATTCTGCAGCATGTCTTCTACTACATCACTTTTATCTGCATCAATTAAACCCAGCGCAGTAAAATAACTATCCCAATAATAAATTTCTTGAAAACGTCCACCAGGTACAATATAGCTGTGCTTTAAAGCGAGTAAAGAATTAGCTTTGGGTGTATCGGCTTCACGTCGAAGGCCGCTCCACAGTGAGTTTATGTAGCCTTTTACACTGGTGGTATTTGCAGCTGCTTTCATTGTTAATAAAGGCGTTGTTATAAAATGCGCATCAACAAAGTCTCTTAATTGAGTTTTATCAAGGGGTGCTATTTGCTCATACTGTATACAGGCACTTTGCCAATCAACACGCGCGGTTGCATCAGCAAACGTTTTACAGTCGCTAAATATGTGCTGTGTTTGTACATCTTTAAATAATTGGCTATTAAAAAAACTCATAACTGTCCTAATCTATTAACTATTGACTGCGTGTTGTGAAATGGCATGGGTGCGTTTTTTAAAAATAATCACGCTAATAAAAATTAAACTAATGGGCACAAGTGAAAGATAAAAAGCATGCTGGCCACTAAAGTGCTCAAATACATACCCGGTTATCACCGACCCTGTGGTGCCACCAAGTGCTGAAAACACAACGATTAACCCTGTCATTGCAGCATGTTGATGCTTTTGAAGCGCACTGAGCATGACTGAGTTGAGTACCGGATAAATGGGCGCCATAAAAAAGCCAATTAATGGCAAAACAAACGCCGCCAGAGGCGCATCAAATAAACTGTTCACCTCGTTTTTAGGTAAGTTTTCCGTTAGTGGTAAGGTAATAATAATCAACGCAGCCATAGCAACTAAACAACAGCTAAGTACAACAAACCAATGAATATGCTTTAATACTTGGCCCGCCACTAAGCGCCCTAAAGCAAGAGCTGCGGCAAAAATACTCGCTAGTTGAATACTAATGGCTACTGGTAATTGCAAAACTTGATTATTAAATGTAGGCAACCAAGTCCCTACCCCTTGCTCGATTAACACATACAAAAATGCACTAATAATAAAAATCAGCACTAACGGTTGATAGGTAAGTTTGAGCATAGCAATAAAGTCATTCCAACCAGAGTTGCTTTTTTGACCTTTAATAGCAGGTTTTATTGGTGCTATTACGACACTGATAATCACCAAAAGCGTAAGCGCTGCTAATAGGTAATAAACGTTCAACCAGGCATTGCTATCAACAGGGTCTATAAATGCGGTGAATACCCAATAGCCACTTAATACACCCACCATAAAAATGCCTTCTATCGTGTTTAGTAATGATGAGTGACTATTTGCACCCTCTGTCACTTGGCCAATAATTGAATAAACCGACACCTTAACGACCGCAAAACCACAACCCACAGCAGCAAATAACACTTTAAACATGTAAAATTCACTTATTACAGCTGTAAAAAAACACGCTATTGCGACAACTATCAGTGCTAGCAGCATTGCAAGCTTGTAGCCCAAACGCGGTATAAATGAAGCAACAACAAATGACATTATTGCAATTGATAAGTCTTTAAATCCCTCTAAAACCGACGCTTCTGTTTTGCTTACTCCTAGTGTGTTTATAGCCTGCAAAATAACAGTGCCTACGCTATTTAATAGTATTGCGAAAATAAAATAGCTTGCAGCAATTGCCAGTGTGATTTTTATTTTACTCATTGCTTGCCTCGTTTAGAGCGACATACGCCATAACTTTTATAAAGCAAATTACCCATAGCTGGTAAATTACCGTGTGTGTTAGTCAGTAAATCCAGAGTTTAGTGTAGAACAAATATCATTGCAATCGTTTGCATTTTAAATTTAACAATTAATATACATGCATACTAAGTTAACGTTTGCTTGACTGGCGAGTAATTAATTCTATATCAATAACTTGTGATTCGGCTTTTTCACCTGAAAACTGCTGTATTAACTTTTTAACTAACAAAGTCGCAGCAAATTGGGTGTTTTGTTTAATCGTAGAAAGAGAGGGATGGCTAATATCAGCCATGGCAATGTCATCAAATCCAACCAGTGCCACATCGTTGGGAATACTTACATAGCGCTCTTTCAGCGCTTTCATCGCCCCCAGTGCAACCATGTCACTACAGGCCATTATCGCGTCAAAATATAAACCTTTTTCACGTAATAACTGATTAATTGCTTGATACGCTGAGCGACTGGTAATATCAATGGATATAACATGCTGCTCAAGTTTATGAGTAGAAAGTGCAGCAGCGTAACCACGATGCCTTTCACTAATTTCACCATGCTCAGGATCGCCTAAAAATAAAATACTTTTAGCACCGTGTTCTATTAAATGAGCGGTCGCTTGCATTCCTCCTAAGTAGTTATCGCTGCCGACAATAGGATAATTGCTTTGTGTTTTTGGATCCCCCCATACAACTAAAGGAATACCCGCATCGGCAGCCGCTTCTATATTAGTTTGGCTTTTTCCTTGCCCCACAACAATAATACCGTCTGCTCGGCGGCCATTAATAAAGTAATTAGCCCAGTCATCTTGCGCCATAATAGAGTTAGATAACAACAACTCTAAACCCTGCTGATTAAGCGCAAGGTTAATTTCGCTCACTACCTTGAGTAAAAATGGATCGCTAATTGACTGCTCGGTTTGCTCATCAAGATTAATAATGACGGCAACAACATTGGTTTTTTGCGTACGTAAACGGCTAGCTGCCGTGTTAAGGCTAAAATTATGTTTTTTTGCAAGCTGCTGAAGCTTGTCGCGGGTTTCTTGTTTTATAAGCGGGTTATTATTCAGCGCGCGCGAAACCGTTGAGGTAGACACCCCTGCAAGCTTTGCTAAATCAGCTAATTTAATTTTTTTATTATTCATAAAACCCTAAACGCTCCACTTCGGCTGATGCTATATCTAACTTACTGACAATATAGCATTATTATTTTTTACTGGCTTGCCCATTAACTTAAAAGTTACGCTCTTGTGTAATTACGCTCAATAAAACAACAGCCCATATTAATAAATAATTTACAAATAAATATTGCAAACGTTTGCATTTATCTCTAGAGTTTCAATTTATACAGCTTGTTTACATTAAAATTTAATCAATCTCGCTGTAATACACACTGTTTAACACACTAAAAACGGGATCTCACACATGAAATTCAATAAAGCAAAAAGCATGCTAGCCTGTGCAATTACTTTAGCCCTAAGCACACACGCTGCTGTTGCAGCAGAACAAGCAAAAGAAAAAAAAGTTGAGCGAATTGTCGTTTCTGGTACCCCCGCAGGTGTTGGGATCAGAAAAATTGATGCCAGCTACGCAGTAACAAATATTGATTCATCACAAATTATAAAATTATCACCTAAAAGTACTGCTGACTTATTTAAAGCTGTTCCCGGTGTGTGGGTAGAAAGCTCTGGTGGTGAGTCTGGTGCCAACGTATTTGTACGTGGTTTTCCAGGAGGTGGTGATGCGCCATTTTTAACACTCAGTATTGAAGGCTCGCCAGTTTACCCTGCGCCTACTCTTTCATTTTTAGAAAACTCATCGTTATTTAGAATCGATGAAACGATTGAAACGATGGAAGCACTGCGTGGTGGTCCTAACCCTGTGCTATCCAATGGTCAGCCTGGTTTAACAACCAACTTTAGGTTAAAGCGTGGCAGTGAAGATACTCAAGGCTTATTTAAATACACCACCTCAGATTACGACTTACAACGGGTTGATGCTGTGCTAAGTGGTGAAATCACCGACGATCTATATTTTATGGTAGGCGGCTATGTTAAAAGCTCACCGGGTATTCGTGATGCAGGGTTTACCTCAGAAAAAGGAAGCCAATTTACAATTAACATTACTAAAGAGTTAGACAATGGCGAGCTTAACTTTTATACCCGTCAAACAGACGATCACGGTGCTTGGTACTTACCCACCCCATTAAACGTTGACGGTATTGACGCCCAGTATACTCAATTAGGCACACTTAACCGTCAAGCGACGATTTTTACCGGCCCAGATGCGCAAGCACACGATATTGACCTAGGTGATGGCCGAGGATGGGATGGCCATGTATCCGGCGGTAGCATTAAACTAGAATTTGATAATGGCTGGCAATTTATAGATCGTTTTAATATTACTAAAGGCGATGCCAATACATTTGGCCTAGTACCTAATGGTTCAGCAACGACAATTGGTGAAGTGGCTGACAATGGTCAAACGGCATTCGGTGCAGTGACTAACACCGAATATGCTAGTGACACCGCGATTCAGCAACTGGGTCGCTGGGTAGTATTAAAAGAAATAAGCTCGTTTACTAACGACTTAGCCTTTTCAAAGCAATTTGGCGATTTATCGGCCACTTTTGGTTATTACACCGCAAGCACATCTGCGAGCGATTGGTGGAGCTTAGGTAATACGGCGTATCACGTGCTGGAAGCCGGTGGTGAGTCATTAAATGGCATTGAATGTAACCAAAGCACTGACGGGTGTGGTTTTAATTACGATATTAGCTCAACAGGTGATGCACGCACCAATGCTTTTTACTTTACAGGCCAATACAAATTTGCAGATGCATTTACGCTTGATTTAGGTGTACGTAAAGAAAACCATGATGTGCAGTACAGTGTTGATGAAGACCTTGACGGTATTATCACTAAAACCGTTGATTACGATGAAAGTAAAACCTCATGGACAACCGGTTTAAACTATTCAATTAATGACGACATGGGCGTGTTTGCACGTGTTAACCGTGGTTATAAAATGCCATATTTTGATGACTTTAGAGATAACTTTGGCGCATACCAAGGGGGTGAAAAACTAATTAAAGAAGTAACGCAGGGCGAACTAGGTTACAAGCTTATTTCAGACTCTACCGACTTCTACGCCACCTTTTTTGTCAATGAAGTAAAAGGCGATACCTTTGTAAGTCGCCCGGGTGTACCGGCTGACATTTTAACCAACGAAGCGTATGGTGTTGAACTTGATTATAACTTTAATCATGAATCTGGCTTTTCTGTTAATTTAAATACCACATTACAACAGACCGAAATCACTGAAAGCCCTGAAAATAAAGGTAACGACGCACAGCGCCAACCTAAATGGCAAGTACGTGTAACACCAAGCTATGACTTTGAAGTAGACGGCATGTATGCCACTTTATATGGTACTTTGTCAGCAGTGGATGACCGCTTTGGTAATAACGAAAACACCGTGACACTTGATGGCTACGAAAAAGTAGACTTAGGTTTAATTGTTGAACCAGTCGAAGGCATTAAACTGCAATTAGCTGTAGATAACCTAACCGACGAGCAAGGTATCACTGAAGGCGACCCACGCAATGCCGACGCCCCCAATGGCCGTTACATTATGCCGCGTACAACACGCTTAAGTGTTAGTTACGAATTTTAATACACTCCCTAAGCAATAAATTAAAGCCGCTGTGTTTAATACACGGCGGCTTTTTTTATTATAGATATCAAACTATTAGCAAGCTCTCTATGCGCACTAACGGGTAAGTGTATGCCCTCTTTATTACATGGCTTTATCAGCGGATAACAATCTAAAAATACACACGTGTGACGATAGGCGACGGCTTTAAATTCAATAGATAATTGTTCAACTTTTTTACCTGCACCTGCGTAAATGCTTTTATAACTTCCCACTTCATGAACCGTGGGCGGGCTTATAATGATAATCTTTGGTATTGTTTTACAATGATAAAAGGCTTTAATGGCTAAAATTAACTCCTCAAGCGCTTTGCCAATATCGATAGCAGACAGTGCAAAACGTGCTTTTAAGTCATTAGTACCGAGTTGAATAATAACAACATCAACAGTGTGCGCTTCCAGATACGGTTTTAAATATTTAATGCCCGATTTATCTCCCATAAACGGGGGGTTATTGACTAAAGTACGATTAGGCTCCCCGGCTTCAATCACTTCAAAGCCGGTGCCCAACTGCTGCTTTAATAAAGTAGGCCAGCGTTCAATTTCGCTCAGCCGTTTGCCATCAACAGGAGAAATACCAAAGGTATTGGAATCACCAAAACACAGAATATTCATTAAAACGGATTCAATGTATAGCCTTGTTGTTGTAACTGGGCGTGGGCTGTCATCGCTGAAAGCGCCATTTTCACCCCAGGTATAAGCTGATCTGCTGCTACCTTCATATGCATTGCCGACTGCCCGCATACATATACCTGCGTGTTATTAGCAAGCAGCTGTTTAATTAAAGATTCGGTTTTGTTATCTTTGTCAAACCGAGCTTTATAATCACTGTTTTTCAGTACATCAACGCTGGCTCCACCGTGTACCACCAGCGCAAGCTGAATATTTTCTGGTTTTACGCCGTGAGCCACATGCATATTAATAAATCGCGCTAACGAATTAATATGATTATTTTGCACGCCCTTTTCAGCGCCTTTACCTACATCAAAAGCTATCTTGAACTGTGCTTGGTTTAAATCAGACACATGCTCGGGCACATTATAAAAATAACCATAGTCTTTAATAACAGGCGAAGGCTCTGCAGCAAGAGTACTAAAGCTAGCCAAAAGTAAGCTTGAGCCAATAAGTAACGTTTTCATACATCATCCTTTTTACTTTTTGTTTAGCCTAACGCTATTTAACGTGATTAACTAGCCTGAACATGTGAATGTGCTTTGAAAGTCATTCCTAAATAATTAAAGGTATGTTTAAACATATCGATAAATGCGTCTGGCGCAGAGGGAGATGCAGCATTAGACAACAGTGAAAACTGTTTTTGACGTAAAGTTCTAAGCTTCGGTTTTAACGCCTCATCATCCATGTAATCTGTGATCCTATCTATAAATGCTTTCATTTTTGGCGTGGTGTTATACCAGTACACAGGCGATGCGAACACCCAATGTTCGTAACGAAGTAACACTTCAAACAAATTATAAAAATCATCATTGTGATACTGCTTATCGTAGCGATAAGGTGAAATAACATAATCATCTAAGCAAAAAACAATGCCGCTTTGTTGCTTACTATAGGCATTAACTTGCGCGGTAGTATTGCCATTTTTACGTCCACTTGAATATATGATTGCGATATTGTGTGCTGATTTTTCTTGCATTGGGTTAGCTCCTTTTCTTATGATGGAGCAAAGCTTAAAACCTCAAGTTAAGTTCAGGTCAATAAGAAATAATTTAATTTTTAAAAGGAATTAAAGTGATGGCGGTACAAAAAAAGCTTACTGAAGCCAACTTAACGGTTGGGTTTGTCGCTAAACGCAGTGGCGTTAAGGTATCTACACTGCACTTTTACGAAAATAAAGGGCTAATACGCAGTTGGCGAAACAGTGGCAATCAACGACGCTTTAAACCAGATGTACTAAGGCGAGTAGCAGTTATAAAAGCAGCACAAGCGATGGGGATCACGCTCGAAGAAATTAAACAAACTCTGGCAACGTTACCAGAGCAGCGTACACCAACACAAAAAGACTGGTCTGCACTCTCAAAACAATGGCAAAAGAAACTTGATGAGCGTATTGCTTATATGCGACGTTTACGTGAACGGGTTGATGGCTGTATTGGCTGTGGGTGTTTATCAATGAGTAAGTGCCCTATTTATAACAAAGACGACCACTTAGGTGAAACCCAAAGTGGTGCCATTTTGTTAGAGCGAGATTAAGGCTTATAAAACCTTAATCTAGACCATTTAAGCCTTCTCGGGCAGCGCGATATAATGCCCCTAGAGTTGAGTCAAATACCGATTTTATAAAACTGTAAGTCAGCTCTACAGCTTTGCTAATAACTTTGCCAGCAAACACTAGCATGTGGCCGAGTAAACCTAAGGTTTGCGTTGCAAATGAGGCTGACGCTTTGGCTATTTTATCAAGCGTTCGCGCGAGCATATCGTAAAAAGTTAAGCCTGTACCTATGGCTGCTTGTGCTGCAACAGCACTGTAGTAGCCCGAATCTTTTAATAAGGTAACTAACGCAGCGCCAAGCTTATCTGCCCAGTGTGAACTAAATGAAGCTTGGTTTCTGTCTTCAAACTTTAAGCGTACCGGTGTGCTTAAAAAGTGGTTTGCTTTTACAGTTAAATTGCCCCAGTCATTACTGTTTGCGGTATTAACATAGCCTGGCGTACCGCTTAACTTGTGGGCTGCGCCTTTAAGGCCCTGACCATTATCAAGACGAATTTCTTGGCCATTGTAGGGCGTATGTGAAAATGGCCACAAAGGCACTTTTGTAACCGGATCAGCACCGTGTGTACAGCGGTATATTTTATCAATACGTGAGGTGGCAGCGCGTGAAAAGTTATCAAGCCCCACTCTTGGTGAGCCGAACGTATATAATTTAACCGGCAACGAATACTCTGCTTTTATCCAATCGGCTGAAAGCGTAGCCAATGCCCCGCCTAAACTGTGGCCAACAATATGCACACAGCCGGTTATTTTGTCTCGAATGTTAGCCGCTACAAACTCTTGTAGTGCAGGTTTCATACTATAAAAGGTTTTATTAAACCCAGCATGTACCATACTGCCGTTAGAGCCACCGCTTAACCCAAAATGTGCATCTGTTAGGCCATCTCTAAGAGAAGCCGTGCCACGAATAGTGATTACTGAATCACCTTGAAATGAATTTTTACCGTGTGCAACAAGGCCAAACCCAGTACTTAAACCAAATAAATGAGAGAAAAACCCGCCTGACACACCTTGTATGGATTTATTATTGATAGAAAAATCAAACTGATCTCGTAAGGATGCATGCAATAGCCCATTTAATAGTTTTGTATTTTTTAATTCTTTAGCATCATAAGCAAGTGATGCTAATTGGACTGCCTGAGTAGGTGTTAACGTATTCATTTTAAATCCTTTTATTGGTTTTAAACGTTAGAGCTTGCAGGTGGTAAAAACTGCAAATGTATGCTGCTTATTATCTTTAGCAGCTATATCAAACGTTTCTGGCTCATTTGCGATATCACAAACCAAATTACTTAAGTATTTGGTTAGCGTATCTTTATGCTCATAAGGAAATAGCCTAACAGCCCAAATAGTAACTTCCTTTGCATTCTCATCTAATGTGTATATGTGTTGTATAACAGATTCGTTGTCGAACATGTTTGATGGCTTTGATGTTTTGATAACTTTTTTAGGGAAAGAAAAACGACCATCACTACTTGTTGTTACTTCATCAATATATTCATCGCCATAATTTAGTCTACGAAATACCTTTTTACCAGCAACAGGTTGCTCATCAAAAAGCAAACGCCCTTCAACTGGAGCTGATAACACAAAATCTTCCTTACTAAAAAAACCAAACATATTTGCAAAAACCTGTGTTGTAGTAAATAAAATTAGAATAGCCACAACTACAATGAGTAATGGCAACTTAAACCGCTCCATCAAAAATATAATCTCCAATAAATCAAATGCATGCACCATATACCGTAAAGAAGTGCTCTGGCGCTTCTTCTATAGGTATGTCGTATGTTTGTGGGTCTTTGGCAATATCACACTCTAAGTCAGCGAGTAAGCTTTTTAGGGTATCACTCCCATCGTGCATAGACACGGTTATGTACCAAAGAACAACGCCCTCAGGCGTACCATTTTCTAAATAAACATGTTGAACCAGTGATTCATTATCAAACATGTTTGCAGGCTTACTCGTTTTTATAGATTTTTCTGTGAAGGTAAAAAAACCATTATCATCGGTTATTGCTTCATCTTTATATTCATCACCATAAGTAAGCGCACGTACAACCTTAGTATTTGCAATAGGCTGCCCTTCATCTAATAATTGCCCTTTTATCGGAGCCGATAAAACAAAATCTTGCTTATTAAAAAAACCAAATATATCTGCACAAGCCTGTGTTGTAGTAAAAATAATAGTAATAGATACAACTACCAAAAAGTAAGCTTTAAAACGCGATAACAAAATATACAAGCTCCAAACTATTAAACTCAAAATACACGTGTCGTATTGCTATTTAATGACGTTTTAAACTCTTAACTATCAGCGTTAATGAAATTGCCATTTCAACTAAAATTTATTCTAATTGGGTACAAAGTGTTCTGCAAGCATTTAGAGCAAAAAACAATCAATCCTTCCCTAAAAAAACAATTCATAAACCAGCTTACATATAATGCTAAACCCAAGTCCCATCATTAATATATAGCCATATAAAATAGCAATAGCGCCACCCGATGCATCCCCTATTTTGTCTATTTCGATACATGTAGAACACACTATAAAAAAGATAAAAAAGTTAGCAATTAAGCCTAATATATAAGCTTCGCCAAATAGTGGGGAAATACCGACTAATATAGCGCTTAGCATAATAAGTATGCCTGAAAGCGCCTCCTTTAAAGAAAACTTGTACTCAATAATTTTGAGCACTAAGGTCACGACCATTAATGCTAAAAAATAAACCGTAGGTTTAAACTGGCTATACAAATAATCCACACTAAACATTTGGCTAATCGTCAATGAGGGCTCTTTAGCTGGGCTTAAATCTTCTGTTATCGCGCTTGAAGCGTCATCGGTAAAAAAATACGCAGCCGCAACAATAATTAACTTTATCATTCCAAAAAAGATAAAACTGGCGACCATAAACCCTATTGAATCGTCTCTGGTCAATCGCTTGTTTGCTTTGCTTTCTACAATTTTAGCTAGCAATACACCCAATAAGCACACACTACCTAAATAAAGCAGCGCGACCCAAAACTGATCAAGATAAAAAACCGATAAGCCAGGGGCAATAAATAAAAACATTGAATCTTCATTATCTAACGAGCTTTTGGGCTTAACACTGTATTTTGACTGTTTAAATAGTGCTAAATAAACAAATAATGGCTGTAAAAACAGCATTAAAATGCAGGTGTTTATAAGAGTCATTTATCATCCTTGATTACAGCCAATACACTGCGCCGAGAGTATTGGCAATTACGAAACTAATTAAAGGTTTATTTTTTGCAGGTAGGTTTTAAGCTTTAATAAGCCTGACTCAAGCTCAAACTTTTGTATTTTAGGGTTTTTAAACTTAAACCCGTTTGAAATATGAGTATTGATCATCGTCGCCATGCCTTCAAAACCCACAGGGGCACTTGCAACTAAATCGCTCAATAGTGGTTGAATAAGCTCTTGATGCTCTTCAATTTTAGTTGGATCCTCGTAAATATCGTATACGAGGTTGGTTAGTGTTTGTTGGTGTTGTTGTTCCATAATAATTCTATAGCGCCTTAAGTTTGGCGTTTATAGCTCCTTTTTATTTCAATTAAATCTGTCATGCGAATATCAAAGTATCAATTTTACTAAAATTGCATTTTATTGTTCTGAGTCAATAGATATTCCCGCTTCTCGCATTTGTTTTTTTAATATAGCTTCTTTATTTTCTTTATAATTACTTTCATCTAAAAAGCGTTTCTGTTTAGCTGCGTTTTCAAAATCACCTAACTTTGTATATATCAAATATAGAGCTTCATGGGTTCTGATTACTCTCATTTTCTCTTCTTCAATACCTTGGTTTTCATTTAAGTATTGATTATATAAAGCAATCGATTTATGTAAGTTTTTAGTAACAAAACGCCCAGACTCATATGCAAAAGCCAATGCTAAGATTCCATCAGGATCACCATTTTCAGCATGTAATTGAGCCTCCGTGATATAACGGCTTCCATCACTTGTATGTAAACCTATAACTTCTAGCGCCTGCCAATATCCCATTTCGTATGCTTTTTCGCACCATTTTTCAAGCTGTCTAGGCGCATACATCAGGCTTTTTTGGCATTGAAGTATCACGGTGTTTTTGGATAACTTAGGATCATTAATATCATGCTTTGGAAATAAAGTTCCAGCAAATGAGTCGAAACATAATATAAGTACAAAAAAAGTATAAATTAACTTTTTCACTACTATATACCTTTTACTATCGAGGTATTTTCAGGCAGGTGTACTTGATAAGATTTTACTGCAGTTTGAAATGGAAAACCTTCTCGTGAAAAATATTGCTTTTTAAGATTACCCTTTTCATCAGAATAACCCTCACAACTTCTTTGTGAGTAACAAGCAGTACCACCAATAAAGTCAATAAATCTAAGTTTTAGCGTGCCTTCCATTTTCACAAGTGTATCAAGACCTTCTTGATATTTAGTTGATCTAACAGCATGCCAACGATGCATAAAAGCAACAACGCGATTTTGATTAGTTTGATTTAAAATATTACTTATATTTTGAGCCCAAACCATATTTCTAATGGTGTGACTATTAAAACAATTACCTGCTAATGAATTATCATAATCACACGATTTATCAATAGACTCCATCTCATCCAAAGTCAAATCAAGTGCAATTATTTTTAAGCCTACTTCCCGAGCGGCTTTAACCAGTTCGCCATATGCTTTAGGAACTAAATAACCCCAAGCCCAATTATCATTAAAATATTGCTGAATTACATTAAACCCTTTACCTGTTCGTTGATAAAACTCTATTTTTTCTTGCATAGAACGAGGTAACATTTCAATTGCAAAATGGGTAAAACCAGCTGTTTTAAGTTGCCTAAGTGCTTTTATAGCTTCATATTTGTAGATTGCGGGATTGTGGCTTGATTCGCCTAGCATAACTAAACGCGCATTACCGGCCATTGTTCTGTAATTTACATCCATGTTTATTTTATTCATTACCTATCCTTGTTCTTTATTTAAATTTTCAAAACACCATTTATAAAACTCAATAGCGTCATTATTCTCAGAGCTGTAAGGAGCAACTGCATATTCATAGCTTATTGCAAATAAAAGCGCTTTTGCAGTGAAGTTACACACTTCACTTTTTGAATAACATTCCTAACTCCACGCCATAATTTCATTGCGCGGCTAACATACTCATCGCCCTACTTTTATCTATGTTCCTTTGTATTTTAATTCAATAAGCAAAGCTATGCAGACTTACTTTTTCTTTCTCTTATTTCCTTTAGCTATCTCTTTTTCAACAGCGGCCCGAGCGTCTTTTATATCCTTAAAAAAGTTATATTGATATTTAATTAAGCCTTGGTATTTATTTCCTTTAATCAAATAAAAAGACAGCAGCATAAAGGCTATATTAGTAACTGTAGCTATATGATAACCATTTCCCTCTAAAATTATAAATGATGGTAAGCAAATCAAAGCTAAAAATAGAGCATAGTATTTCAATAACTTTGCACATAGAAAAGAGCCTTGACTAACTTTAAAGTTTAAAAGGCAAAACATAATTCCAACGGAAAACAAAATGCCCAACAGCCACTCAGGACTTGTATCAAAGTACTGTGTTAACAATGTCATGCCTGAATAAACAGTTCCTATAAGTAAGATAACCGTTACTAATAAGAACCTACGTAAAAGCTTCCATGGGGGAAATAATAAAAACACCTCTTCGTTTTTAAACACTAAAAACTTCCCAACACAAGCATAAAAGTATAAATATTAATACAGGGGCTACTTTAAAAAGCAGTTGAGGAAAATAGCTTGCTTGACCCCATGTAACAAAATACCTATCCTCTTTTGGTAATTCTGACACGACTCGCAGGTAAACAATCATATATGTTATTGAGCCAATCAGCCAAAGTGCTACACCACCTAATTGAGATAATGCAACAGAATATAGCGAAGCAGGAAATGGCAATAAAAACGAGATTACATATACAAGTGCATAAAATTCCACTTTATTTTTTTGCTTATCACTAAAAAACAAATCATTCCCTCTATATTAGCTCGCTTAGATAAGCGCATCGACTTACATATTTCATTACAACTTTAATCTTATAGTTATCTCTGCGTGTTGAGTGTGGTTACTCAAAACTGCGTAAACACATACATCAATACAAAACACCTTTCGAGCTTAAGCAACTTATCTTCAACTCAGCCTCTGCGAAAATTGAGGGTTGACCTGTAGAATGCTCATCACTATACAAAATGCACGCCGAACGAAACGCTATATAAAGTGGTAGTACTTTGTTTACTAAACTGCAAAATTAGAATGGGTGTCTAGTCTATTCATTCAATGATTTATTCTTAATCAAAATTTCTTTTTTAGCTAACTCTAACAAATCAACAGCTCGTTCTTTATCATAAGCTAAAGGGCTGTGGTCAATAACATATTGTGCATGCTCATTTACTGCAAGCCAATTCTGCTGCGATTCATATAAGTTTGCTAACTTAAAGTGCGCAGCCGCAACTAACGAATTTGGCAATTCTGCATCTAATGCTAAAAATTCTTTGTAAAGGGAAATAGCATAATTAATATCTTGCTCCACAAACATACCACTGCCATATAACCAAGCTAAAGTTGAATAAGCTTTTGGCTCTTTTGCCGCAACCCGCTTTTTGGCCTCCTTTAATAATCGAGTTCCATCTCCGTTATGAAGGCTTAGTGTAACCAGTGCCTTCCAGTATCCCATTTCATAAGCTTTTTCACACCACTCTTCGAGATACTCAGGCGCGTTAATTAAGCTTTTATGGCACTGCTCTGCGGCAGCTGATACAGTTAAATCAGGAGCGTTTATATCTATTGAATTATCCCATCGAGGCCCTGCTGCATTAATGGAAGGCGCTATAAGAATCAATATTAATAAAATTTTAGCCATATTATCATTTCCTTAAAATGGCTTTTTCAGGAATATGAACTGTGTAAGAAGGTAAAGACGAAGGTATATACGTTCCTTTCCTATAAAAATAAGTTTCCCTTAATGGTTTATCGACATCACCCTCCCCCTTACAAACACCATTGTCAATACAGGTAGATCCACCGATGTACTCTATGATACTAATACGACTAACTTTTGAATTTAACATAATAGAGTCAATTCCAATATGCTTATTGCCAGCATGAAACGCATGGTACCTATGCATAAATGCAACAATTCGGGAGCCTTCTTCTAACTTTAAATTTTTATTTAAAATATCTGCCCACATATGGTTTCGTTCGATATGAGAGTCAGTACATGAACCGGTGTCTGCTTGCTCCCAATTACAACGCCCGTCAATCTCATCCATCATTTCAATAGGCATATCTAAAGGAACAATTTTCATCCCTAGAGAATTAGCCGCTTTTACTAACTCCCCATATCCTGTGCTTGAAGCATTAGTCCAATTCCATTTTGATTTGAAATGCTGTTTGATTACGTCAAATCCCTTACCAGTCCGCTGATAAAAATCTATTTTGTCCTTTATTCTTGTAGGTAGCATTTCCATTGCAAAATGAGTGAAGCCAGCCGCCTTAAGCTGTTTTAAGGCCTTTATAGCCTCATATTTGTAAGATACTGGGTTATGGCTCGACTCGGCAATAATAACTAAACGCGCATTACCGGCCATTGTTCTGTAATTTACATCCGTGTTTATTTTATTCATTACCTATCCTTGTTTTTTATTTATGTGATTACAGCTACTTTAGATGTGAGTAGAAACAATAATTAGAGGTTTTTAAATTTCAACCAATTGAAATAGGTTCCTTTCAATTCTTTATAGCTAATCTTATTTATTATTTAAGTGGCTCAGAAGTTATCTGAGCCTTTAAAACAATTTTAGTATCCAATACCCATGTAAGGAGATACTTTTACAGCTGCTATCACTACCTGATTTAGTTTTTCTAACATCCAATACAAAATTCGCTTAGCTTGCGCGTATGTATAATCAACAGCTATCACACCAGGCTTCCCAACAAAGTTAAGTATATGCCCTAATAACCCCTGACAATCTTCAGCATATTTAGATGACATTTTAGATATTTCAACGAGGCTACGAGCTAAAGCATCATAAATAGTTAGCGTTCCAGCAACCACACCTTGAGCAAGAATACTGGTGATTTTTCCACTTTCTCTTAGTAACGTTAGTAAAGCGCTCGTTATTTTTTCAGCCCAATGAGCATTAAAAGAAGCATGGTGGCGATTGTTGTATTTTAGACGTGTCATCGTTAAGTTAGATAAAGAGCCCTTTTCCATGCTCTTATAATCAGGATAACGTGATGCAGTATTGATATACCCAGGCGCATTTCCCGCCATTTTATGTGCAGCCCCCGTAAGTGATACGCATGTGCTTATTCTGTACTCATTCCCTGCATGAACAAATGGCCAAACAGGAACCATAGGTACAGGGTCACTTCGGTGTACTGCCCTATAAATTCCATTTAGGCTGGTTTCACTTTGAATAGCAAAAGGATTATGACCAACTCTTGGAGAACCAAAAGTGTATAATTTTACAGGCACTTTATATTGCGCTTTAATCCAATTTGCTGCTAGCGTTGCTAATGCCCCACCAAGGCTATGGCCAACACAATGAACGGGGCGACCACCTACCTTACTCAATATAGCTTTTAACTGAGGCTTGATAGACTCAAAAGTACGGTTAAACCCAGCATGAACTGCTTTATAATTTGGCCCAACAGTTAAACCACAATGTAAATCCGTCAAAGTATCAGCAATACCTGCTGTACCACGAAAAGTTAGTACAACTTCACCTTTATGAGCGCCTTCTTTAGAACCAATTCCAAAAAAGCCAAAACCCGTTGCATGATTTAGCACGTGTTCAGCCACAGTACCTGAAATTCCTGTAAAAGCAGATTTTTTTGAATCAAACACAAAGTGCTTACTTATTATTCTACTCGGCTCTATGGTTGATGAGCTATTTGATACTGCTGCAATACTGTCATATGCAAATTCAGCTAATTGTGCCGCTACACTTGGCGATAAAATATTCATGTAAATTCCTTTTCTATTTAAAAATCTTTAAAGTAATCTTCGCTATCTTCTATCTCATAAATTTCAAAATCATGTTCCCATCTACAAATACTTGAACCATCAAACTCCAAATTTGGATTTTCATGATTAGGAAAAACAAAGTTTACTTCTGTAGAATCTAAATCAGCATTTAAACTGCTCAGCTTTTGTTTGTATTCACTAGGCTCACTTATTCCGCTTAGCTTTGAACCCCAAAGTTTGTATTTTTTATCAGCATATACAGCCGTAATAGTTTGATAAGTAACCTCATGCGAGAACATATCTCCGGGTATTTTTGATTCAATAACGACTTCAGGTAAATAAAATGAACCATCAGGAGCTGTTATTACCTGATCTTCTTTTTCAACTTTATGTGCAAATTCCAGGGTGCGATTTATTAAAACACCTTCAACGGGATTACCGTTTAAAGTAATAATCCCTTTAACTTCAGAGCACATGTGCACACTGTATTTTTTTATTAAACCAAACATAGTGGTTTTAACCCCCTACTTTTATAATTGAAGCCCAAATTAATCTTCGATTATGTCCATTATTCTATCGTAATCCACATCAACAGGTTCTGGATCAGGGGCGCCAGTTACAAGAAAAGATAGGTAATCTGTAAAGCTCTTAAACTTAGACACTTCTTGGCCATACGTTTCAGTTAAAAATAGACCTACTTCACCAGCACGCTCAGACTCATGGGAAAATAAAAAATAATAGCCGCCACCATCATAAGTACCTATAACGATTCCATCGCTCGTTACAGACTGGTATTTTGGGTTATTGTTATAGAGATCATGGTAGTAAGTAGTTTTTCTTACAGCACTGCATAACTTTTCATACCTTTTATTTTCTCCAACTAAACCACAAATAACTTCACCGAACCAAAAGCAGTACCCATAACTTGAGAGAAAGTATTTATAATCATCGGGTAGAGTAATACTTTGTATAGTTTCTAACTTTTTTATCTCTTCATTACCCACACTTCCTCTTTGAGTAAAATTTTGCTTACTTGCAGCTTGAGACATTATAGTTTCAAGTTTTTCAAACATTTTTCTTACCTTTTTTAACACTTGATAAATTTGGACCATTTCCATTGATGTCATAGGGTGACTCACCCTCTTCGTACCAATGTAAGGTTTTATTTTCATCCGTATGATAATAATCTGGTAATAATTGTAAATTATCAGATTCATTAGGGTCTTTGTCTATTTCACATCTAAATATAGGTTCTTTATGATGCACATTGTAACCTTCTGGAACCTTACCAGTCATCTGCATATCAATTAAGTCATCTTCGTCAAAGTGACTATGAGCCTCATGGTTTTCATCACTCAAAGCTGCTGAAGCGTAGTTTGATATGTATTCTTTCCTCTTTGGTGGAAAGGCCTTCCTAGCTATCTCAACTTCCCCTACTGTTCGTTTGTGATATTTAGTTGGTTTTGAATCAGGGTTAAGCTTTACGCGCTCGCTGTTAATAACATGCTGTTCAGCAAATTGAGCTGTACTTATAACCTCTGTACTAACTTCACCTGACTTACTCACTTTATTGAGTTTAATTAATCCATTCTCTTCATCAAGGCCTGCAATATCATATTCATACTCTTTTCTATATTTTGCACCCTCTGGTGTATATTTAAGAGTCGATTTTTGTGGATCGTTAATAACTGCACTTGCAATCGCAATTTCTAGAATTTTATTTTTTGTGGCTTTATCAATACCATCTGAAGAAACTAAAGTAGAAAGCATTCTATCAAGCTTTTCTTCACCCTCTTTACACAACAACCCAAACGGGTCCACCCAATTAACCGGATTAGGCGCATATTGGTAATGATTGATGCCACCCACTAACCCTATGGGATCTTGGTTTATAAATCGCTGTTGTTTCGGGCTGTAGTAGCGGTAGCGATTGTAATGTAAGCCGCTCTCTTCGTCTAAATATTGCCCTTGAAAACGAATTGGCTGAGTAAAGCTATTTGTAGTGCTTACCTCTGACTCTACGTAACCATACACATCGGCTTGGTTTTCCCACACGACTTCTGCTTTGTTGTTGGTTACAAAACGTGGAGTATTCAGTTGGTCTAGGTGGTAGTAGTACACCTCGCCTTTTTTAATCAATGCTATTGGGTGAAATTGATTTGGTAGGTTGATATACCAGGTATATTCACCCTGTTGGTATTCGCCAATTAGCTGGTCGTTATCCCAAATGTAGTCAATTTTGCCCTGCTCGGTGTGCTTGGCGATACGACGCCCGAGTGGGTCGTAGTCGTATTGAGTAAGCGTACCGTTGTTATTAAAACAACTTAGCTGATTAAATGCGTTATATTCACGGCGGGTTTTTATGCCTTTACCGGTTTCGCGTATTTGGTTACCAAACTCATCATAATGAAAGTCGCTATCGCCAAAGTGGGTTAAACGGTCTGCATCAGTGATGCCTGTAATAACCCCATCGTCTTCGCTTAGCTCACTAGCAACCGTTGCTGACTTTGAGTCACTATACTCACTATTAATTACATTACGTGTGCTTTCTGACTGATTACTTTCAACCGTATTGCTGGCGTCATTAGCATCGCTATTATCATTGTGCTGAGTCGTTTGTTGCTCTGTTAAATCGTTATTTTGAACCGTTGACTGGCTAACTGGGTTACCAAAGCTATCCCACTGGTATTGGGTGGTTTTTGTGTTTTCACTACAGGCTAGATTTTGCTGAATTAACTGGCCAAGGCTGTTGTACTCAAAATTAATATTGTGGCTGCTAACACCTTCCTCTTTACGCGCAATCAACTGATTGATGCTGTCGTAATTGTACTTACAGGTATCAAATAGTGCTTGCGCAGGATGGGTTAACTGCTGCTGAGTTAAGCGGTTAAATACGTCAAATTGTTGGATAAGGGTTATGTCATTACCAAACTTTTGCGTTTGAATATTGCCTTGGCTATCGAAGCTAAGCGCTGCAAGTTCAACAGCCGTGCTATTGGCTTGCTGTAAGTGAATGCCACTCAATTGACCAAATTTATTGTAGCTATATTTAAGCGTACTTGAATCTGGCAAAGTAAGGGATTGCCTTCTGCCGTAGTCGTCGTAACTGTATTTTAAGGTATGCGCTTGTTGCTGATTATGTACTTGCTCAGCATGCAGTAACCGCCCGCCTTTATCAAACTGCTGCTTTAAGGTTGATTGTGCATTATGCGCACGGGTAATTTTACCTTGCAGGTTATAGTTGTAGTAATTGGCATTATTAACGATGTGAGTATCGGTTGCTAAACTTGCATGCTGCGCAATCACGCGGCCTAATTTATCACGCTCTATTTTTACATGGCGTTTATCACTTTGTGTAACCGAGGTTAAGCGGTTGCAAGCATCGTATTTATATTGCTGTAGCGTACCGTCAAACCCAGTTACTTGCGTTGGGTTTTCGTTAGCGTCATAGCTTATGCGGTATACATGGCCGTCGCTGCGCTCAATAGCGGTTAGGTTGCGCTCTTTATCGTAAGTTAAATGCAGTGCACTGCCATCGGGCTGAATAACACAATGTGGCTGGCTTAGCCCTTCAAAATGTTGCTCGGTGGTATCACCCTTACTGTTTTGCGAGCTAATTAACCGCCCTGCATCATCGTAACTAAAGTGTTGATGCTGTTTGTTTTCAGGGTCTTTTTCGTCAAAGGCAATAGTTTGCGCAAGCTGGCCGTGCTCATTGTATTTATATTGAGTCAACAAACCTGCGTTATTAATGGTGGCATTTACACGGCCTAAACTGTCGTAGCTATAACGAATAAGCTCATCGTTATGGTGCTTGGCTAAAAGCTCGCCTTGCTCGTTCCATACAAATTTAGTGACTTGACCATCTTTATTTATGTGTTGGGTTAGCTGGCCAAATTTGTCATAGCTGTAAAGTACGGTACGACCGTCGCCAAAGGTTTCACTTTGCAGCAAACCCGCCACGCTGTATTTACGGGTAATGGTTTGGCCATCAGGCAAGGTGGTTAATACACGCTGACCCAATTGGTTGTAAGCAAATTTAGTGACACTGCCATCTGGCTGGGTTATTGATTCTAACTGACCATAAGGGGTATAGCTGTATTTTATTTCACTGCTATCTGGCTTTATTTCCGTTATTTTTTGACCTTGTGCGTTATAGCCGTATTGCCACACATTACCATTAGGGTCGGTATGCTTAACTAACTTACCTTGCGCGTTATGTACAAAGTGTTCTTTATGCCCACGCGAGTCTATACAGGTTGTTTCACCAGCGTCTAAATTATATTCAAACTGATACGTATAGGTGTTGTTATCGCCCCATTGTTTTATACATTTAGCACTTGATGAGTAACTGTCCCATTCAAAATGATGGCTAAAACCACTAGCACGGGTACGCTTAGTTAATAAGTTAGCGGCGTTATAGCCATAATGCTCTGTTTCACCCTGCTGATTGGTCGCGCGAACGAGGTTTTTGTTTTCATCATAATCATATTGCGCAAGTAACGGCGTAAGTAATACTGGCTTGTTATTATCACCTGTACGGTAAGCCGAAATGTTTGCCAGCAACCCTTGCGGGTTATATTTTAAAATACAGCCACGCGCTTTATTTACCTCAACGCGATGCAAGCGCTCTTTCGCATCGTAATAAAAACCAATACTTTGGCCTTTTTCATTAATAACTTTTTCGAGCAACCATGAGTTCTCGCCGGCTTTAAACGTAAGGTGTTGATCATCTGGGGTTACCAATACTTGCTTACCATTAGTTTGGTAATGCAACGCCAAATTACTGCTTAACTGATAGCTCGATTGCCCCGGTTTTACTTTTTCAAAGCGGTGTTTAGCGCCATGCTCATCTTGGTATTCTAACCAGTAGGTGCCCTTTTGTTTTGGGCCTACTTTAGGTGGCGGTAAATAGTGCTCAGTTAACTGCACCATAAAGTCATGTCGCCAACCATTACCCATTACACTACATACATCCGCATGCGATGAACGGTATAGGCGTCGCCAAATTAATTGTTTGCTGCCTGCTAAGGTGAAATCAATAAGCGGCAAGATTTCTTCACCTGAGAGCATAGAAACTGGATCAGAGCGACACTCTTGTTTGGTGATTGGTTCTTCACTTGGGGTATTATTACTTGCACCACCACTGTTTTTAGCCGGCGCTTGAGAGGCACTTTTACCTGAGGCTGTTGAACTGCTCTTACTATTTGGCTTTTTACCTGCTGCGCCGCTATTGGTGTTATCGCTTACTTGAATAGCCGACTTAGCTTTTTGGTGATAACAACTAATTTTATCTGCAACCAAAGCTTGGGTTAATACACTCGCGGTTTCACGGGCTGACGCACCGCGCGAACAGCTTACTCCTGCAAGGTTAAGCAAGTTAATAACGTCTAAACGTTTAGCTGCGTCGCTAGTAAGCGCACTACCTACTTGCGCAATTTGATTTTTGGCACTTTCCGGCGTGTTAGCTGCTACAGCAACAAAGCCCGACGGCGCAGAACCTTTACCTACGACGAGGCAAATTGGGTAACTTATTCCCTGTAAAACAACGGTATTACTTTGCATTAGCTGTGTACTTCCTCACTTATCCATAAGTATGATGCTGCACCTTGATGCTTAGCTTGCTCCTGTGAAAGCATTAATGCATGACTAAAATGCTCAACAATTGCAGGGCTTGTGGTTAATTGGTACAAATTAACCAACCCTTCTAGTGCGCCTATTTTCCCTAATTTATAATTGGGTAGTTCGTAATAAGTGTGCTCATCAATTAAGCTAGTAAGTAGCTGTAAATTGTTTAGCCAACTATCATCATCTACCCCATTTCCTGGTGCAAAAATTAGATCTATCTTATTCTCTGTTTGTTCAGCTAATCGCGTAAGCATACCTGCCAGCTGATTATGTTTGCTAAAATCAATAGATGCTGCAATTTCATGGCTTACCTGCGACCACCCACAAGGCACCATTTCAACTACAGCCAACGCACCACCTACACCTTGATAAGCAAACTGCTGCTGTTTATTTGCTTTAAAGGTTGCATCTAAAGCAATTACATTGAATTTTTGCCATTTTTTTTCACCGGCCAAAGCTATAGCAGAGTGCGCGGCTGTTGCACCATGAAAAATAAGCTCATTACTATGATCGGGGTATAGCTGTTGTAAGCTCTGAGTTAATAACTGTTTTAGCTCATCTTGAAATGATAACGCTGGTAGTAACCAAATCATCGGCAATGTGCTGTCTGTGACTTCTGCTATTAATTCTTTAGATTTAATTATGCAATCGTAAACACAGGCATCCCAAGACTGCCATTGCAGTTCATTAAAAACAGCACTGTTATCGTCAAATAATAATGCATCTACGCTGCTAATATTTGGGGCAGAAAAGCATACCATCTCTATTGAAAATGCACTCATGATGCCACCTCGTCCTGAGCTTTATTGGCAGCGAGGTGTTGATAATAGCGATATAAGTTAAACACCCCTTGGCTATAGCTATCCATGGCTGATAAATAAATGGCATTAGGCACTTCATCAAGAGGGTGTCCTGCAATCAATCGTAAACTCGACATGGCGGTTTCATATTTAGGCCAGTTATGTTTTAACTGCTGCTGAAAATTTATTAACGCGCTTTCATCGCCTTGCCAAGCAAGTCGTTGAATATCGTACTCAACTAGCTGATCGAGTTTATCACCTAACATGCGCCTTATTAGCGCAATAATTAACGCGGGTTGCTCTACCTGTGGTAGCAAAGAATTAGCTAAAACAATCAGTTTTACAAAACCGCTTTGTAATAAAATATGCAATGTTTGATCAACCGATAAGGTATTACTGGCATGATTGCTTAAGCTGTTTACTTGCTCAAAATTTAATGACAACAAAAATAACGACATTAAGGGTGATAGATGGGCTTGCTCACTTAATGCATCAAAAATAGCCGTTAATATCTTTATATCGTGGTGCTGCGCAAGACTGGTAATTTGATTTATAGTGACCAGGGTTTGCGGGGGAATTTCATCATCAGCACTGTAAGCAAAAAACAGGGTGTTTAAATTTAATAGCCGAATTAAGTTAAAGCTATGCTGTTGAATAACCACTTTATTTATAATGATTTTAAAAAAAGCACTCAGCGTAGGCTGATTAAGCAATTCATTTATAAATATAATATTTTTATTTTGTGGCAAGTTAGCCATAACTTCAATACATGCTTGGGCAACTAATTCATCGTTTTTAGTGTTAGTTATTATTTCGACTAGTTGCTCAGTGGTGGGCAATTCAAAATTATTTTTTTGATTATTGTTTTTTGCGTTTACCCAGCAGCTTTCTAATAGGGTTTTTCTTAAATAACGAACATGACCTACACACGTAAACGGGCACAATTGAGCGTTACTAATTTGTAGTAATTGTGCTTGATGATCACTTAAATAGGTCGCTAGCAAAGTTAGCCACCAATTAAAACAGTTGGGTTGCCAACAACGATTTTTCCGCCGTGGCCACTATCATCGCCCATTCTGGCGGCGGGTTTACCATTAATTTTAACGCTCCCCGAGCCTGTTTTTACGCTATCTGGCGGGCCAATACACACTATCATGTCGCCTTTGCGCGCCGCGGGCATGCCGCCTATTAACACATTGCCAGAGCCGGCAACTATAGGTCCACCCACATGTGGCACTTTAGCGGTCACTTTAGGGCATACATGCATATGACCAATTGTAGCAGCGGGTTTACCCATTTTGACTCCTTGTCGTATCTTTGCTGGTTTATGAAATACTATTCATACAGTGGAATAACTAGTAGCTTGTTAGTCGTCACTAATAGCGAAATTTCTTCAATTAGCTCATCTTTACTGTGATCAGCAAGTGCCACTGTGCTTTGAGTTGCATATTGATATAAATTTGAAATTACATTTTCACTATTAAGTGAATCACTTAAATGAATAAAAAACTGCTGTGCATAATAGCCATTCATAGCTTTTAAATGACTTAAAGCAGGGCTTAATAATGGATCATCTGGCCTATTTATTGGTAAACACACTAAATGCGGTAAACCATAGCGGCAGTAAACAACGTGCCCGTTATTTGCAATGCCGTTTCTGAATCCTGATTGAAAGTTATTGACTATTTCCATCATTAATTTAACTTAATTACACCAGCAGATAAGGTAATGGCACTGCCATCTACTTTTACATTACTGCCTTTAATATCAATGTTTGTACCTTCAATAGTGATATTGCCACTACTGCTCATTTTAATTTGCGCAGAGCCTGTTTTTATCACTATTTCGTCACCCGCTTCAATATTAAGTGTTTTACCTACTTTTAAGGTGTCGTTTTCACCCATTTCCGCAATACGGTTTTTTGTAACGTTAAGATTGTCGTTATTAAGAATTTCAACATTACGATCATTATCTATTTTTTCGTTTTGATCGTTTTTAACGTAAAGCTGTTTATCTTTTTCGGCTTGCATATACACAAGCTCGCTGCCTTTTTTATCCTCAAAGCGCAGCTCATTGAAATTATCTGCTCCACCTTCTTTAGTTGAGCGAGTTTTAATACCACTTTGCGTTTTTTCGCCGGGTAATGCGTACGGAGGCATTAAGTCTGCGTTATAAACAGCACCGCTTATAATAGGTTGATCTGGGTCGCCATTAATAAAATCAACCAAAACTTCTTGTCCTACGCGAGGGAAGAAAAATGCGCCCCACTTTTTGCCGGCCCAGTTTTGTGCAACTCGGATCCAACATGAACTTTTAGAATCTTTTTTACCTTCACGATCCCAATCAAATTGCACCTTTACGCGGCCATATTGGTCAATCATAATTTCATCGGCGCTATCACCCGTTACTATGGCTGTTTGTACGCCATTAATAACCGGTTTCTTTTTGCTCACTTGCGCTCTGTATGGAATGTCTTTTGGCACACATTCAAAGTGGTTAGAATACACTTCATCACTTGATGATTGTAAAGCGCCTGATTGGTTTGGTACTACAATCGAAGTCATCATCGAGGTAATAGCAAAGGTTTTACCTTCAAGGCGTGGGTCTTCATGTTTTTTGAAACTAAACAGTTTACCAACAGAAAATGAGCGGCAGTCACTACGCCCGCTTGAGAGCTTCATATCTCTTTGTAGCGACTCTAATTGTACAGATGCCAAATTAGCCGCGCGAGGATGACACTCTGCTTCTGCTGTATATTCAAAAATTTCTGATACCGATTGCGTAGGTAACTCGGCATTTGCTTGCTCTGCATCAGGGTAACGCGACGGCTGTTTAAAATCGTAGCCTAAACGCTTAAAGCTGCCTGGCGCTAAGCTTAATCCGCCTTGCCAACGCGAAACATGAGATTCGCTTAAATGGCCAGTTGAATGAACAACTTTTGCCTCACCACACGTTTCATAGGCAGTGATATCATCTGCCAAAACTAATGTATGGTTGCTTTTTGTATGCTCAAAGAAGTAAAAAATACCTTCGCTTTGTAATAAGCGTTGGATAAAGTCAAAATCTGACTCTTGATATTGCACACAGTATTCGTATTTGGGGTAGGTTTTACTGGTTTTGTCTGAAAAAGCCACATTGTGTTGGCCAAACAAATCAGCAAATATATCTTTTATTGTTTTCTTTTGGAAAATGCGGCTATTCTTGCGATTACGCATAGAAGCGGCAAAAGGCACAATGGTAGCTTGATAATCAATGTAATTTTTTTGTTCATCAACGTCCGCAGTACGACTGCCGTTAGAAACAAGCTGACTCACAATACCGTGATAATAACGCTCTCCCCCACCTTCGGCATTTTTTACCTTTATCGATACCGGTTTGCCAACCAGATCTTCATGTGCGATTTGTTGGCCTATGGTGTACATATTGGCCGACATAACAAATAAATCTGACATGGCTTCTTGTGCAACGAAGCGTGTTAAATAAAGGGCGTCTTTACCAACAGGGGTACTAATTTGAATTACGTTTTTATCTTGTGTTGCTTTTTGCATTCCTTGCTTTTCCCATCCTGAAGATCAAAAAAAGCTCTGAGCATAAGCCCAGAGCTACAATCGGGTAACAAATATTACATTTGTTGACCTTTAACACCGCTGTAACCATATACTAGTGGTGCAGTGATGTTGTTTTGATCGTCAGTAGGTGTAACAGTCATCATCATTTCAGTGTAGCTGATAGTGATTGTTTCAATTGGACGGTCGTTTTGAACTGATACTGAGTAGCTAGAGATCATGGCATCTGTAAGTTCGATTTTCATGATTTCTTCAACTTTATCACCTTGTTTAGTGATATGGAAAATAGCAGGTAGACCTTTACCAATAGTTGCTTCTTTGAAAAGATCCGGAGATGCTTTATCTTGAAGTTTAGTAATAGTCACATCGCCTAGACGAGTAGAGCTAGATTCACGGTCCATTGCTGTACCAGTCGCTGCACTAATCTCACGGCTAACGTTCCAATCTAAAGATAAAACTGTAATTAAATCTTTGAAAGACTCGGCAGTAGTTTCGCCTTTGATTGAACCGTATTTTAAATATGTATTTGCTTGCATTTGATAATGCTCCTTTTTATTAAACAATATTATCCATTATGTGGATTCGTTTACTTTGGTTACCCAAAATTCCTTGAAATCATTATCTCTAAAACAGCAATGAAAAGGTCTTCAGAATTCCTTTCCCTAGATGAAGACAATGTCTCAAAAATTCCATGTTTCTATATAAGACACACGAATTATAATGCTCTAAAACTAAAGAAACAACCATAAAAACAGGTTATTTTAAATTAACTTTATTTAGCTCAACATCAAACTCATTATCCTTAATTAACAATGAAATAGATGTCACTTTTTCACCATCAACCATGCTCGAAAGCAAAATTTCAGACAATAGTGGTAGTACTTTATTCTGTAATATGGTGTGAATATTTCTTGCACCCGAACCAGCATTTTGACAATTAGCAATAATGTGCTCAATCACGTCATCGTTATAAGTTAATTGCGCATCATAATGCTTTTTAACACGCTTAGTTATTTTGCTAATTTGCAGCGCTGCAATTTGGGTCAGAATTTCATCACTTAACGGAATGTAAGGAATAACATTAATGCGCCCTAAAAATGCGGGTTTAAATGCGCCTAATAAATCATCTTGTAATGCTTTTAATAAACCTTTAATACTCGGCTTACTTTCTTCATCTTCAAATAAGCTCATTGTGGTATCAGTACCCACATTTGAGGTCATAATAATGATGGTGTTTTTAAAGTCGATGTCTCGGCCTTCACCATCTTTTATGGTGCCTTTATCGAATACTTGATAGAAAATATCTTGCACGCCTGGATGGGCTTTTTCCATTTCATCAAGTAGCACCACACTGTATGGTTTTCTTCTTACTGCTTCGGTTAAAATACCACCTTCGCCATAACCAACATAACCCGGAGGTGAGCCAAGTAGTAATGACACTTTATGCTCTTCTTTAAACTCAGACATGTTAATAACTGTTACGTTATCTTCACTGCCATATACTTCTTGTGCAAGTGAAAGTGCGGTCTCTGTTTTACCAACACCGCTTGGGCCTGCCAGCATAAATATACCATTAGGGCGACTTTCGTCTGCTAGCTGAGCACGGGAGGTTTGTACCACTTTAGCCATAAGTTCAAGCGCATGATCTTGGCCAACTACGCGTTGTTTCATTTGCTCAGCTAAATTTAAAATGCCATGAATTTCATCTTCATGCATTTTACCAACAGGAATACCAGTCCAATCAGAAATAACCTGTGCAATCAATTCTTCATCAACTTGCCAATGCACCATATTATGTTCGTACGAGGCTAGCTTAAGCTTGCTTTCTTTTAACTGCTCAAGTACTTCAGCAGAAGAGTCTGCATCGTTGGTGTTAATCGATTCTAGCGCTTGGTTTAACTCGGCAACTATATCCTTCTCAACATTGAACTGCTCATTTAATGGTTCCAGTTGCTGTTCAATCTCAACTAGTTCAGATTTAAGTGCTGATAATTGTTCGCTGTGATCTAAACCGGTTTTTTGCTCACGATTTAACATTAAAACTTGCGCTTCAATTTCACTAAGCCTGTTAATTAACTGCTCAATCGCATTAGGTGTCGATGCTTGACTCATAGCAACACGAGCACATGCCGTATCTAACAATGCAACGGCTTTATCGGGTAGTTGTCTGGCAGTAATGTATCTGTGCGATAGATGCACTGCACTTTCAAGTGCTTGCTCTGAAATAAACACTTTATGATGTTTTTCCATCACAGGAACTAAACCACGTAGCATAGCAACCGCTTTTTCTGGTGTTGGCTCTTCAACTTTAACCACTTGGAAGCGACGTGTTAGTGCAGCATCTTTTTCAAAAAACTTTTTATATTCAGCCCACGTTGTTGCTGCAATAGTGCGTAACTCCCCTCTTGCTAGAGCAGGCTTAAGTAAGTTAGCAGCATCATTTTGACCTGCTTGTCCGCCACTACCAATCATAGTGTGAGCTTCATCTATGAAAAGAATCACAGGATCAACAGCGTTTTTCACTTCATTAATTAGCGACTTTAAACGATTTTCAAATTCACCTTTCATGCCCGCCCCCGCTTGCAGCAAAGCCAAATCTAGACTGTGCAACTTAACGTTTTGTAATACTGCAGGTACATCTTTTTGAGCGATTCTTAGGGCAAGTCCTTCAACCACAGCGGTTTTACCTACACCCGCTTCACCCGTTAATATTGGATTGTTTTGACGACGTCTAGTTAAAATATCTACCATCTGACGTATTTCGAAATCACGACCTAAAATTGGGTCTATTTTTCCCGCTTTTGCTTGAGCGGTTAAATCGACGGTAAATTGATCTAAGCTTGGTGTTTTAGATGAACCATTTGCAGGTGTTGTAGCACTTGCAGTGGTGGTATTACGTTCTTGCGATTGGGCAACAATTTCAGGCCATGCATGTAGTAGTTGTCCAGGTTCTATATTATTGAAAAGCTTGCTACAACGCGTTACTAAACTAGACAAGGTATCGTCTTTTGTAAGCGTATAAATAACGTAAGCACTTCGAATTTGCTCATCAGTAAATTCTATACTGGTGCTTAACCATGATTGTCTAAGTAAAGTAGTAACATGTACCGACAGACTAGGCGACGAATCACTGCCCGTTTTAAATGACTCTAATGATTGATTTAAATCTTGCTTTACCTGATCAATATCAATATCGAAAGCACCGAATATGAGTCTAACATCGTCTAGTTGCTGCTCAATCATAGCTAACAGCCAATGCTCTAATTCAACCGTAAAATGGCTGCGGCTATTACAAATTGCGACCGCTGCTTCTAAGCTCTTTCTACAATCTGGGCTTAGTTTCTCAACTAATTTGTTTAATGTCATCGTTGACATACACTGTTCCTTTTAATTTTAATTATCCTTTAAACGATAACTTAGTAGGGTTAAATTTAGGGGTGTCTTTACTCGCCATTAAAAAGCTATTTGCGCCTAGTTGGCATTCACTTTTTGACAGCTGCACCGCATCAAGTTGTTGAAAATCTGACTCAATAACAAGTCGAAATGAAATAGCATTGCCGGCATAGTCTTTGACAATTTTTTTAGCTAATTCAAATAACTTGCCTTTAGGTAACAAGGATTTTGCTTTATCAAAATCGCGGGTACTGATATGGATCTCGATATTAGAAGAAATATCCCATATCTTTTTACCAATTACCGTATCAACACCTAAGCGGGCATGTTGTCCCTCATAAAGGCGTTCACTTGCTAAACATGTTTGCTCTTGTGGCTTCAAATCGTGCCACTTACCTATCATTTGTTTAATGACAACATCACAGCCAAGATATGAGCTCAGTACACTTTTTAAATCAAAAGCATTGCGAATTTTTCGGCTATAAAGGCCTGAAAAGTGCAACTGATGTTCATCATAACCGCCGCTTAAAAGCCCTAATATTTGTGTGTATGGGTCTTTGTTTTTATCTTTATTTATATGATTTAAAGACGGTTTATATTTTTTCCACGCTCGATAATATAAAGACACCAAACGGTGATTAAACATGTCGTAAAAGTCGCGCATGGTTGTATCTTTATAGCGAAGACGCTGCATCACCAGTTCGCTATAAAATTGAGGCAAAGCCCCCGAACAACCCGTTAATCCCATAAAAGAGATCTGCATGTTGACTTTATGTAAGCCATCTTCAAAGCTTGCTTGTTCTAATTTTGTGATAGCGTTACCTGGGTAACCAAATTTTTGAGTTGCGGTAAACTTAATTAACTCTTGCTTTGGACTACTGTCATACCCTACATAGCGATACTCCAAGCCATGCTTTTTCAGCTGGTTTTCAATAATGAAAACTGCTTTATAAAAGTCAACTTGTGACGCTTGAGAAATAATATGTTGGATCATATTAACGGGCTTTCCCCAACTCGCGCAGGCCACTGGTAATACACTTGCTCTTGTTCTTTTAGCCTTAAACTAACGCGAGTAAAGCTATTAATTGCTGCAAATTGCGCAAAGAAATGATCGAGGATAGAGGCAAAGAAAAACATGCCACTACCTGAAAAGTCATCATTGGCGAAGGTAATTTCAATTTCACTTCCCGTTGCAAAGCTTACTCGCCCTTTTTGCACAACACGAGCCGTTGCGGGTTCTACAACCACACGGTAAATATTATCAATAAGGCCTTTTGTTTGCGGAGATGCTCTAAAGTCATAAAGGCGTAGCACTTCTTTAAGCTTATTACATGCATCATCTCCACTAAACGCGTCGAGCGTTAAATGATTAACTAATTGCCAACGAGTTGCATCGGCTAATATCGGTCTAACTGCATGAGTAAATGGAATTAAACATCTAATTTTTTTAATTACATCGCCGCGCTCTGGCATCAATAAGCCTAGCTCATCGTCTCCAAAAGGCATGCTTGCAGGGAGGTTTCGATTACTGCAATTAGCACGTACGGTTAGGACCGTGTTCCCTTCAGCATAATCCATAGCGCTATTTTCAAATCGTGCATCTACCAATGATAGAAACGATTCGGTGCCTGACTCAACATAACCCCCTGCCCATGAGGCAGTTTCTCTGCGGATATGCCAAAACAAATCATCATGGCCTTGGTATCGTGGATGGGTTTGTCCATAAAACGGACAAACTATTTGTTTATTTCCCTTATGGTCAAAGGCAATTACTTCTGAAATACCAATTACTTCTGAAATCTCAGAGTCCATATAACGCGGCGTTAACTGGTATTCGTATTCGCTCAGCTCAGGGCGAATAGGTTCTAATTCTTGTTCAAACATATTAATTATGGGCGTACACCCCATCAAGAACATGTCTTTGTCTACTTGCTTTTCAAGCTCTGAAGATTCAGCATCAAGATAAATATACACTGTGCATTTATTAGAATTTTTAGGCAACGATGAGTGAATATTTTCAAGTTCAAAAAAACGAAACTTTTCAGGAAAGGTAAAATTTTCGACGAGTAAGCGATAGCCGGCACTTGATCGCTGCGAATACGGTACAACCGCTTCATTTGCATCAAAGCCAACCGCTTTAAGTTGAGTTTTAGAAAGGTACTTTATTCCCTCATCACCATTATCAAAAGCAATGCCAATAGCGTGCTTAAACAATAATTCATACACTTTAAGCGTATGATGCCATTGGCCATTTATAAATAATCGTAATTTTTCCAGCCCAGTTTCAGCCAGTGATACACCCGGGTATTCACCGGTTAGCTCAAGTTTGAAAATTGACTTTGCTTTCTCATGCCAACGTGGTTTTGGTGCCACAAAAGGACTGTTATCAAATTGAGCACTGGTAATTTCAACAGGCCATAAGTAAGTTTCATAACAGGTTTGAAACTTACATTGCTTCATTGACTCAACATTTGTTTCAACTTCACTCGCTCTTGGAATGACTACTCCCGTGGTTGAGAGGTTTTCAGCCTCTAATTTAACCACCGACATTGAAGGAATAGGCGCTTGATAGTCAGGTAACATTTGCCCTAATAAAGCATCAGTAAGCTCAGGAAAGCTATCATCTAACTTTTGCCTAATATTAGCCGTTAAAAATGCGAACGATTCAATTAATCTAGATACATGAGGGTCTTCAATATGATCATCGCTTAGCTTTAATCGCCCTGCAACTTTAGGGTATTTTTCAGAGAAGTCTTTACCCATATGACGAACAAACGCCAATTCACGATTGTAATATTTTAATAATTCATCGTTCATAAAGAAGCCTCTATAATCTTCATCCCTAAGTTCACAGGCTCAACTTCAGAGTCAAAGCTAATAAACTCTGGCTCTGGATCTGCATATAGTAAAGCGTTTATTCGCAAGTTTAATACTCTATTTACGGGTACTTCATCGTCAGTAAATACCTCAACTTCAATGAACCGAGGCTCAAATTTCAAAATTGTATTTCTAACGGTTTCACATAGCAGTGCCCGCCCTTCGTGAGAGCTCACCGACATACTCGAAAAGTCAGGTAAACCATACGATAAGCAGGATGTTGCTAACTCTGCATATTGTGCTGGCCACGTGTGCCATTGAATTCGCGCATTTAGCAGCGCTTCTATGTCTCTGCGCACATTTTTTCTCAGCTCACTAATGCTGATCCCCTCAGTACGAGATGGGGCATCCTGAAAGTCTGGCTCATCGTCAATGAGCCTATCTAAAATGGATGCTTGAAGCTGCTGCTTATGCTCTATCATAATTATTGACTATGCTTACTCAGCTGTTTCTAAGACATTTATTTTCAGGTTTGGAACAGTGATGGCTTCATCGTTGACAAACAACATTTTCATTCCTTTACCTATAATAAATTCGTCTTGAAGTTCTTCCCAATCAGATACTTGGCCTAGCTTTTCTAGATCTGTATTTGAGTTTGCGTAAACTAGTGGCAAGTGAGCGGTACCCGATGGGCCGTCTTTAATAGTAATTTCAACGCGTAACCAAATACCCTCTAATAATGACGTTACAGGTTCTACTTTTAATGTTTCAATTTCATTAAAGTTTGCAAGGTAAAACTCGCCATTTGTACCTAGCACTTCTAAATAAGGACTTAAGCTATCATCTAAATCTCGAATTGCTGATTGCTCGTCTTCAACACTCTCCAAACGAAGCGCTTCCATTTGTTGAGCAAGACTGGCTGCTTCAGATGTTTCACCTTCAAGCAAAGCAACATGCATTTTTAAAAACAAGGTATCTAGCTCATTGGCTTCATGAAAAAGTTTAGGAATACCCTTACCTTGATAAAAATCCACGCGCGATTGCTGGGCACGAATTAAATGTCTAAGGTTAACTGCACCTACAGCAAACTCTGGGTTCTTTTGCACCATAAAGTCGAGTTGTTTGTCTGCTTTTTCAAGCTCGCCATTAATGCAAAGTAATTCAGAATAAATACTTCTAATGTCAAAATTTAAAGGCTCATCTTGCAACTCGGTAGCGCAACATAATAAAGCATCAGCAAGTTTTCCCTCGCGAATTAAACTGTGTATTTTTTTCATGATTATTCCTTTATTTTATGATGAGGACTGAGCTCTGTTATTAACTTAATACTCGAGACCATTTGGTCTAACTGAAAGTGGGGCTGTAACTGCAAAACCGAAAAGTAATGCCCCGGGTTTGCTTTATTTTCACTTACTTTTATTTTTGCATTACTCAGTGGATATTTGCTTCTGATATGCTCAGACGCGGAGTCTGACGCAGTTGTGTAGTTATTTATCCACGCTTGTAAGTCTCTTTCACAGGCCTGTGCTGTGCTGTAAGACCCGACACGATCGCGGGCTAATAATTTTAAATAGTGCGCAAAGCGCGATACACACAAAATGTATTGCAACATAGACGATAGGCGCGCATTGATATTGGCAGCACTTGAGTCGTAATTTTTTGTTTTTTGAACCGATGCATTACTGTAAAAAACAATATGCTCCGTATTTGTAACCGAAGAAGCTGGGATAAAACCGAGCTCAGAAAATTGCTTTTCAAACTTACTGGTTACTAATAAATCAAGTGGCGGCTTTGCCTCTTTTTGATAGGTATCGTTTGCAAAGCTATCACGAGCAAGCCCTGTTACTAATCCCTTAGAAACTTTGCCTGGCTCTATACCACGAATGTGACCAAACCAACCGCTGTCGCAGTAAGCTCTAATTATTGTTGATACAAACTGATACGCTGCACTGCCCCATAACATATCTGTTTCTGGATTTTTTATTTGTTCTTTGAAGTAAAAATCTTGATGGCGTTTGCCATCATTAACATAAGGCGGCCTAACTAACACATGAGGCAACGTAAAACCCATAAAGCGCGCTTCTTCCATTTTTCTAAAACTTTGCCATTTTATATATTCAGGTTGTTCAAACTGGTTAAATAAATCAGAGTAATAACCTAAATCAGAAAAGCTATCAGCACCAAATAAATTAGCCGAAGCCGAACATATAAAAGGAGAAAATGCAGCCGCTGCCGTTCTTGATACCTCTTTTATAGTATCAATATCATTGTAAATAGTGCCTGCTGAGCAACCATTACTGATTTCGTAATCACCAATTACAATACCAAAAGGCTCGCCTCCGGCACTGTCAAACTCGTTTTGATAAAGTAACTGAAAAAACATACTTTGATCAAAATCAATCGCTTTGTTCACGTCTTTTGAGAGCGTTGACCAATCACAATTGAGCAATTTAACTTTTACTTTTTTTTCTTTGTCTTGTTGCTCTGTTTGTAACAATAACCACCATAGATTACGCCAGCTAGCTTCTAAGCGTTGAAAGCTATCTGCATGAATTATGTGGTTGAGTTGCGATGAAATAAGTTGATCGAGTTCAATAATTACACGTTGTAAATAAGGACTCAAAGACTCCTTATTCCAAGAAAGGGGAGAATCAGAAGAGCCTTCAAGCCATAACAATAACGCTTTATCTAGGTTTTTTTCATTTAAAAACCTATCGAGCAAAGCGTCATTATCACTAATTCGAGACTGTGACTTTTGTTGAAAAGTGAAGTCTTGATTTATAAATGAAAACTCTTCGTGATTCATTCTATTGCATCATCCTTAATGCGAGAGAGCGGTATTATTAACCGATCTCTGGGATTTTAGCTACAAGACGTAAAGAAGACGTTAGTTCTTCCATTTGTAACCAAGGTTTCAACCAAGCAACAGCGTTGTAGGCACCAGGTTGACCTGGGATCTCTTTTACAGATACTTTTGCATCTGCAAGAGGGTAACGTGCTCTGATGTCTTGACCACCGCCCTCTGTCGCATTTACATATGACAGGATCCAACGGTTTAACCATGATTCAACGTCTTCAGCTTCCATAAAGCTACCAATCTTGTCACGTGCCATTACTTTTAAGTAATGCGCAAAGCGAGAAGTTGCCATTAAGTATGGTAAACGAGCTGAAATAGCAGCGTTAGCCGTGGCATCAGGCGTTGAGTAAATTTTTGGTTTTTGACAGCTTTGACCGCCAAAGAAAACAGCATAATCAGTATTTTTATAGTGACATAGAGGTAAGAAGCCTAACTGACTTAACTCTGCCTCACGACGATCTGTAATGCCAATTTCTGTTGGACACTTAAGATCTGGATCACCATCATCACTAGTGAATATGTGAGTCGGTAAGCCTTCCACTTTACCGCCACCCTCTGCACCACGAATAGCAGTACAGAAACCGTATTGAGAAAACGCAGCGGTCATGTTAGTTGCCATAGCGTATGCTGCATTACTCCAACAGTAATCACCATTATCAGTGCTCACTGAACGACCGTCTTTTGGCTCAACTTCAAACTCTTCGTAGTTGAACTCTTCAACAGGTTTAGAAGCAGCACCATAAGGTAAACGCGAAAGGAAACGCGGCATAGTAAGTGATACAAAGCGTGAATCATCGCTGTCTCTAAATGAGCGCCATTTAGTGTATTCTAATGATTCAAATACTTTTTCTAAATCGCGTGGCTTAGTAAGCTCTTCCCAATTATCAAAACCGAATAAAGACGGTGAAGAGGCAGCAATAAATGGACAGAATCCAGCTGCAGCCACATTAGACATTAAGCTCAATGTTTCAACATCTTCAGGGTGATTAGTAAATTCAAAGTCACCTACGATAGTGCCATATGGTTCACCACCTGGGGTACCAAATTCAGACTCGTAAATTTTCTTGAAGGTTTGGCTTTGATCAAACTCAACGGCTTTACTTAAATCTTTATGAAGCTCTTTTTTCTTCATGTTTAAAACACGAATTTTTAATGTAGAACTTGTTTCAGAGTTCATCACTAAGTGATGCAGACCGCGCCATGAGCCTTCAAGCTTTTGAAACTCATCCGAGTGCATTACCACACTTAGCTGTTTTGAAATTTTTTGATCGATTAACTGAATAGCTTCATTAAACGTCACAGTCATGTTTTTATTCCATTGAACTGTGCCTTTTAACGCTTCTTCTGTTAATGTTTTTAGTAATTCTTCAGCACGGCTCGACTCTGTTTGTTTAGTCGCGCCAATTGCTTGCTCTAATAGTGAAGAACTTACTTCTGATACCGATTCTGATTCTGTTGCTAATTGTTCAGTGCTCATTTATCAGTCTCCTCTAAGTTAAGTTCTTTAGCCATCGAGTCTAAGCTTGCTGTATTACTTAATACTTCTTCGAGTACATTTTCAAGCTCTTCTGAGCGGTCAATCTTGGTCATCAAGTCACGCAGCTTGTTGCGCGTTTCCATCAATTTGCGTAAAGGCTCTACTTGATTTACAACCGCAGCAGGCTCGAAATCGTCAATCGACTTAAAGTTCAAGTTAACTTCAAACTGAGAACCATCATCCGTTAATGTATTGTCTACTTTTAAACGCAGAGAAGGACTCATACGTTTTAAAACATCATTAAAGTTATCACGATCAATTTGAATAAAACGTCTATCTTTTAGTGGTTTAAGTGCTTCTGTGTTATCACCAGAAAAATCACCCATTACACCTACTACAAAGGGTAATTCTTTTTTTACTGCCGCGCCCTCAGTTTCCACATCATAAGTGATATGTACTCTTGGTTTACGAACTCGTTTTAACTTATCATGGATACTCATTGAGAACTCCTTTTACTATGTTTCAGTTTCGCTGATCTTAATGCCAGACAACTTAAAGTATCCAGTCCTAGCATCACTATCTGTAATTAACTCATTTAATAACTCAGGTAGCGATAATTCGCTCCATCGAATAACTTGTTCTATCGTGTAAGACATTGGTGAATGAGGTTCAGTCTTTCTGAAAAATGTCGCAATTTCTTGAAGTTTTTTTATTGCGTTTTCTCTCGAATCAATCTCATCACTGACACGCTTTTTAGGTTGCGCTGAGTCTGCTTCTATCTCATCCTCAACCACTTCCTCTTCAGGCTCAGCATTTGCCTTATCTAATGCAATTTGTGCTGCTTCAAGTTTATCTGCTGCAACATGATTTACCGCAGCTAAGCTCACTTCTAATGCTTGTTTAATATTAGATGTAGGTTGTGGCTCACCCGTCACCTTATCCATAACCTCACTCAAAGCGGCAAATTTTTCTATCGCATCTTCAATATCATTTTTTAAAGATACAAAAAACTCGGTACTGGTTTCGGCTGCACTTTTTTCAAGCTGTTCAAAATCAACGGCACCTTGGGTTATCTTCTTTTCGCGTTTTTCATCACTTAAACGTGAAATGTCATAACCTTGCTGATATTCCCAAAAAGAAAAAGGATCCATACTGACACTGTCTGTCATGTATATACTTTTAATTGGAATAATTAACGTACCTTCACCAGCACTGCCATTTAAGCCAACTAATGCAGACACTTTGTCTGAAATTTCATCACCGTCATCAAGTGTTGGATAAAGTGACTCAAAATGATGTTCCAAAAGGTGCTTAGCAACACTAAAACCAAACGCAATGCCTTTAAAGCCATGAACGCGGCACAAGCCTTCAATTAGCCAAGCTAGGTATTCTATATCTTTACTTTCGGTTTTAATTGCCTCACTACATTGCTCAAGTAGCGGAATCCAATCTCGAGAAAGCGAAGCAATTCCTTCTTCATCGACTAGCGCATTTCTTTCAGCCGCACGAAGTTGGTTTCTTAAATCTTTTAAGGCGTAGTAAGTAGACGTTGGAGAGACATCTGATCGCGGATCAATACCTGCAAACTCAGTATCTGAAATAGGGGAAATATACTCTTCAAATAAAAACATTCCATTGTCCTAAATATTATCCATATTCTCTAAAGCTTAGAGCGGAGATAATATTACATTCTTTAAATTAAATTACAAGCTTCAGCACCATTGTGCCGATAAGCTGGCTAATGTTATTTTGTAAATAATTGAAATAACAGTTTTTTGTTCCTGATATATTTACAACTTTTTTTCTTAAATATACTAAAACAGGCTTAATCAGCTACTTAGTGAACAATGGAATCGTTGCCTCATCTTGTAAATTACAAGATTGTATCGATTGATTGGCATCTACATCATCATATTTTACTAATATACAAGTTACGTTATCTTTAGCACCTCTAACTAACGAGGAGTGCATTAAAGCCATTCCTGAATCAATTATGCTACTTGGCTCTAATGACAAACATATATCCTCATCTGATAATTCACCTGTAAGACCATCTGAACATAATAAAAAGATATCGCCCTTGTTTATCTCACCCTCAATTACATCTACCTTCACTTCATCCATTACGCCCACAGCACGAGTAATAACGTTAGATAATGGGTGGTTTTTAGCTTCTTCAACAGAAATCATTCCCTCGTCGATTAAGTCATTAACTTGACTATGATCTCGAGAAACTTGAGTTAGTTTACCATTGCGTAATAAATAAGCTCTGCTGTCACCAGCCCATAATATGTAATAGCGCTCATTCTTAACAAACAAAGCTGTTACCGTACTGCCTGCTGTTTTATTGCTTAAGTATTGCGCGCTATATTGATTTAGTTGCTTATTTGCATCTTCTATAGCGCTAACAATATGACTTACGGTCAAGTCCTCTAGCCTGAGCTTTTCAACAGTAGTTCTAATCACATCAACCACTAATTGACTAGCAACTTCACCCGCTTCATGCCCGCCCATACCGTCAGCTACGACCCATAAGTTATGGCTGTTAATTTCCACGTGCGCATCTTCATTAAGCTGCCTCACTGCACCTCTATGAGTAATGGCATAACTTGTACTTAAATTACTAATCACTATTTTTTACCTGTGTGTAATTCCATTCCCAATGCTTCCAACGTCCATCTAGCATAGCGGCTACTTGATTAACCGGCGGCAAAGCTGACGTGATCAGTACCATAGGCTTAATATTGCAAGAACCATGAGTCCACCAAACACTGTAATCACCATACTTTTTATGTAAAATCGCATGCATGGCATCTTGTAAAATATGGTCGCTTAACTCAGTGCCTGAGAACTCTAGAGCGATTGCTTGTTTGTTTTTATCTTTTGAATTGGCATAACTTACTTGCTTTTTATTTGCAGCAACGTCACTTAGTGTACTAGCCAGTTCTTTTCGCCAGGAAAACAGATCCACAGAGCCATCAAGTACTTTAAGAACAGCATCTTCGTATTCTAATGAAAAAACACCAGAATGAAGCACATCAACCGGAGCAATATGAGTTGCACGAGTAACAGTGAGTGGATAGTGCCTTCCTACTGCATCCATACTGGGCAATAACGTACCCATAATGCCAGTATCACCAACAATGTTTGGGCTTAATGCAAAGTGCCAAACAGGGCCAGTAAGGTAGCTTTCTTGCCAAACATCACCAAGTTGCTCTTTACTCACAGCAATGGCAGCTTGCAGCCATTGCTCCCAATGCTCTGAAAACTCTTTAGTTACATTATCTTGAACAAAGTCGCCTAAACAAGGCACCTTGCCAAGATAACCAATATCTACAATCGGGTCGGACATGAAAACTTCTCTACACTGCTGTTCCAAAACGGATGCCTGATTGAGCTAGGCAGTAATTCTACTTTTGCATTGTTACCCATCAAGGAGAAATGTAACTCTAGATCTTGACGTGTTTTGCTACGCTTTTCGCTGAGCTCATCTAGCATTCGATAAAGTGACCACTCACCTTGATAAGTTGTATTAATTGAACGCCCACCGTTTGGCGGTGTAAACACAACGCGAGTTTTACTTTGACCACTAGCGCCAGGCCATACAAAGTTTGTAACTTTGAGTGGACCATGACGGTAAATCATTGACTGGCCATCAATTTCAATCATTAAACTAGATACCGTTTTATCTAAATTAAAAGTACGTAAGCCAAACTCAATTCGAGGGGTATCACTACCACGTTCAAAAAATGCGGTTTGAATTTTGAAAGCATGCTCAAACATTTTTAAGGTGTTATTGCTAATACCAATATCTTTTTCAAATTTCCACGGGCTAGAGCTCATATCCACACTCGGAGCTACATAGCTATTAAAAAAGTTATCTATGGTGCCATTAGGGCCAAAGAAGCGAGTAAAGTCTTTAATGCTGACCTCTTTTTCAGCCTGCGGAGCAAATGGGTAACGCCCCACAATTGCCGCGTTATACTCGCGCAACACTTTGCTTTTCCAAATTTCATTTAAATGTCTGTTGGCACTATTTTTGGTGATGTTGCTAGTATCTCTACTTATATCAAGTAACCAACTATTGAACGGATATGGCAAATCACTACTTTGGTACTCTAATTGGCGAATAAAACTCGGTTTACTCTTACCACTTATTTGATCTTTAATTGAGTATTTAAGCTGGTCGCCTCGATCAAGTTTAGTTAGATAAATATTCAACTCTCTTAAGTTTTTCTGAATATTATCAAGCTGCTGAATGTCTATATCGATAATGTCTTCAAACGCCTCTTCGACTTGATAGCCCGGTAGCTCTACCTCAAACTTAGGCGCCTCGTCAGGTAAAAAGCGTTTGATTCGATTTGCTTTAGTTTGCATCGCAACCTTAGCTGCATTAGCGGCAATATCTCCTGCGACCTTTTGGTTTTCAGAGATAGGTAGCTTAGTTAATTGAACATTCTTTTTAACTGCATTGATGATATTTTTTATTGGCGCTTCTGAGCCTGCTAATACATCAGTAATGTTCACACCCTCAGCAGGTGAGCTGTACTGATTAAGACTCAAGTCATCTAAAAACGACTGCCAATAATAAATATAATCTTGAAAATAACGTTGCTCTAGCTTCTTTTCTATCTCTGCTTTAGAAATATCATACGTGCCTGAGGCTTCTTGGCCATACACCCAGCTACTGGCCATTAAGTTGCCAAGCATTTTTCCTTTTTCAATATTAAAAATTCCATGGAAACCGTTAAAAGTGTATAACCCTGGAATACTGCGCGTTAGATCACCATTGTTACGAAATGTAAACTTTTGCGCACTTTCAAAGCTAATAATATCGGTTAATCTAAAAGGCGGAATACTGCTATCAAGAAAATCAGCTTGAAGTCGTTGGTATGCTCTTTCTGCAATCGGTAGTTTCGTAAGTTCTGCACGAGCTACTCGAACCGCCTGATTATCTATTTCAGTTTGTGTTACGCCCTCTTTTAACAACGCAGCAATATGATTCATCAGCTCATTACGCGTCTGCATGTTCAAATCACCAGGCAAATTTCTATCTAAATATGCACTAAACCAAACGTAAATATCTTCACTCTCAAAATATTCAGGTTTAAATAACATTAAGTAGCATCTGAGCGTTTCATATAAATAACTCAGATGTTCTGGATGAGCCTCCATTTCCTTTATTAACGTGTTCGCAATAAAGGGCTCTAAATAGGTTTGTAAGGAACGTTTATAAGCATTAGTAGAAGATTCTTTAATTTCAGTAAGCTTATTAAAGCCAACTGAAGATGCATCTTCAGGATCAATTAACTGAGCATTGGTTGCTGGCAAGTTTCTCAATGCATTTAATCGGTCATTTAGTACCAGTAGATTATTTCTATCAAAAGATGATGCGTCTAATTCTTGGTACGTGGCAATTGCTTCATCTGTGGCATCAATTAAGTTGCTATTCCATGCAAAGCTAAAATACCAAGAAATTGAAAAGCCGAACAAAGCAACACATGCAAGTGACACACTAGCAACTCGAAGCCACTTATTTTGTTTGTCATGGTGTTTGTTAGTGCTTGCTAAGTTTTGCTCAGGAAAAATAACGCTCTCTAAAACGTTTTTAATAAAAAAACTTTTAGATTGGTTTATATAATCGGTTTTACCTG